>NZ_JBFAPV010000007.1:0-114335 GCF_040676925.1 Nonomuraea sp. NPDC049486 | reverse complement strand
GTGGTAGTCCCGACCGGATTCGAACCGGCGCTACCGCCTTGAGAGGGCGGCGTCCTGGGCCACTAGACGACGGGACCCTGTCCGCAAGCGGTGTGCCGGGGACCTCCCCGGCAACGGACGTAACTCTACCGCACCCCGAGGAGCACTCCAAACCACTATGAGGCCAGCAGATCGGGCCTGTGGTGGCGCACCCACTCCCCCATCCGCCCGTTCTCCCAGGCCGGGTCCACGACTCCCAGGGGGATGCCGAGCCACTGCAGGCCGGTGTCCGGGTCGACCGGCACCCGGGCCAGATGGGCGCGCATCCAGCCGGGGACGCGTAGCGGCACCTCGCGCTCGCCCCAGCCGACCAGGCCGACGCTCCGCATGGCCCCGGCGCGCACCTGGACGCCCCCGGGCCGGCCGACGCGGCGCGGGCTGGCCATGCGGCTCTCGACCACGTCGACGCGCTCGATGCCGGCCCACGGCAGCCGGAGCAGGAAGCCGTACGTGTCGGCCATCTCGACGCCTTCGGCGGAGAAGCGGACGACGGTGCCGCGGACCATGCGGCGGTATCTGGACACCAGCACGCCGGTGAGCGCGGCGGTGGCGATGATCCCGATGAGCAGGCCCAGGCCCCCGTCGCCGGTGAGGATGCCGCCCAGAGCGGTGGTGACGGGGAGGAACAGCAGGAGCGGGAGCACGAAGGGGGCGACGAAGGCGCCGAAAGCCCGGTGCCGGATCCGAAACTCTTCCATAAAACAAGAAAACGGATGCCTTATCAGACATCCGTCACGTGCTGGGGTACCAGGACTCGAACCTAGACTAACTGAACCAGAATCAGTCGTGCTGCCAATTACACCATACCCCACCGCTCACGAGCTCCTTCGGAGCGCGCTCGGCGATGTCCGAAAGAATAGCCCAGCCGAGGGGGTAAGGCCAAAACGAATCCGCCACTCCCTTGGAGGCGTGCCAAGCTGAGGGGGACGAACCCCACGTGGAGGAGCCCCAGAGTTGGCCGAGAACCCGTTCTTCGCCCCGAGCAGCCTGCCCTACCGGCTGCCGCCCTTCGACGAGATCCGCGAGGAGCACTACCTGCCCGCGTTCGAGCGGGGGATGGCCGAGCACCTGGCCGAGGTGGAGGCGATCGCCGGCAGCGACGAGCCGCCCACGTTCGACAACACGATCGCCGCTCTGGAGCGCTCCGGCCGGATCCTCGACCGCACGGCCACGGTGTTCTTCAGCGTGGCCGCGTCCAACACCTCCGACACCCTCATGGAGATCGAGAAGCGCGTCTCCCCCGAGCTGACCCGCCACAGTGACGCGATCCGGCTCAACCGGGCGCTGTGGGCCCGCATCAAGCGGGTGACGACGGACGACCCCGAGCAGGCGTGGCTGCTGGAGAAGTACCGCGAGGACTTCATCAGGGCCGGCGCCGACCTGACCGAGCCCGAGCAGGAGCGGCTGCGCGGGCTCAACGAGGAGCTGTCCAGGCTGTCGACCGAGTTCTCGCAGAACCTGCTGAAGGCGTCGACCGAGTCGGCGCTGGTGGTCGACGACGCCGCGGAGCTCGACGGGCTGGACGAGGCCGCGATCAGGTCGCTGGAGAAGGACGGCCGCTACGTGCTGCCGCTGCTCAACATCACCAACCAGCCCGCCCTGGCCCAGCTCACCGACCGCGACGTGCGCAGGAGGCTGTTCGAGCTGAGCGTCGGCCGCGCGCCGGTCAACTTCGGGCTCGCCGTCCGCATGGCCACCCTGCGCGCCGAGCGCGCCGCGCTGCTCGGCTTCCCCGACCACGCCTCGTACGTGGTCGCCGACCAGACGGCCAAGACCGTGGCGGCGGTCGAGGAGATGCTGGGCCAGCTCGTCGGCCCGGCCGTGCGCAACGCCAAGGCGGAGGCCGAGGCGCTGGCCGGGCAGGCCGGGTTCCCGATCGAGCCGTGGGACTGGTCCTACTACGCGGAGAAGGTGCGGCGGGCCCGCTACGACTTCGACGCCGACGCCATGCGCCCCTACTTCGAGCTGGGCCGGGTCTTCCGCGACGGGGTGTTCGAGGCGGCGACGCGGCTCTACGGGGTGACGTTCACCGAGCGGCCCGACCTGTCGGGCTACCACGAGGACGTGCGGGTCTTCGAGGTGTTCGACGAGGACGGCTCCGCCCTCGGCCTGTTCCTGCTCGACCCGTACGCCAGACCGGGCAAGCGCGGCGGGGCGTGGATGAACAACCTGGTCGACCAGTCGTTCCTGTTCGGCGAGAAGCCGGTGGTGATGAACAACCTCAACATCACCAAGCCGACCGAGGGGCCGACGCTGCTGTCGTACGACGAGGTGAACACGGCCTTCCACGAGTTCGGGCACGCGCTGCACGGGCTGTTCAGCGCGGTGCGCTTCCCCCGGGTGTCCGGCACGAGCGTGCCGCGCGACTTCGTGGAGTATCCGTCGCAGGTCAACGAGATGTGGGTGACCTGGCCGGAGATCCTGGCCAGCTACGCCCGCCACCACGAGACCGGCGAGCCGATGCCGGCCGAGCTGGTGGAGAAGCTGAAGGCGGCGGAGAGGTTCAACCAGGGCTTCAGGACGGTCGAGTATCTCGCGGCCACGCTGCTCGACTGGGCCTGGCACAGGCTGGCGCCGGGCCAGGAGGTCACCGACGCCGAGGCGTTCGAGCAGGCGGCGCTGGAGGCCGCCGGGATCGCCTTCCCGCCCGTCCCGCCGCGCTACCGGACCAGCTACTTCATGCACATCTTCTCGGGCGGCTACAGCGCCGGCTACTACTCCTACATCTGGAGCGAGGTGCTGGACGCCGAGAGCGTGGAGTGGTTCAAGGAGAACGGCGGGCTCAAGCGGGCGAACGGCGACCACTTCCGGCGGGAGTTGCTGTCGCGGGGCGGCAGCGTCGACCCGCTGGCGTCCTTCCGCGCCTTCCGCGGCCGCGAGCCGGGCATCGGCCCGCTGCTGGAGCGGCGCGGCCTGATCTAGGGCCTCACAGGAACGCCTCGGCGTGCTCGGCCGCCCACTGCGCGAACGTGCGCGGCGGGCGGCCGGTGACCGCCTGGACGGTGTCGGTGACCTGGTAGACGCCGTCGGGCACGTCGAACGCCTCGACCTGGAAGGCGATCAGCTCCTCCGGCACGCCCCGCGCCCGGTAGCGTTCGCACATCTCCGCCACGCCGAGCTCCACGTACGCGATCTCGCGTCCGATGGCCTCGCCCAGGATGCGCACCTTGGCGGGCATGTCCAGCAGCTCCGGCCCGGTGAGCCCGTAGGAGTGGCCGGCGTGCCCGTCGCCGGTGAGCACGGTCGCGATCACCGCGCCGATGTCGGCCTCGTGGACCATCGCCGTCTTCGTGGCCCCGAACGGCTCCTCGACCACGCCTGCCGCCCGCACCGAATCGGCCCAGGCCATGGCGTTGACCATGAACTCGGTCGGCTGCACGTACGTCCAGTCGAGGTCGCTGCCGGTCACCGCGGCCTCCAGGGTGCCGGTGGACCACCCGCTGAGCAGGGTGACCTTGCGCACCCCGGCCTCGCGGACGAGCTCCACAACCTCCTTGCCGTGCGGCTGCGGCGCGTAGTCGGGCCCGCCGACGTCGATGAGGTGCACGCCGGTCACCCCGCGCAGCGCGGGGACGAGCGTCTCGGGGCGCGCGAGGTCGCCGCGGACGACCTGCACGCCCGCGGGCAGGCCGACCCCGGCGGGGTCGCGGGTGAGCGCCCGCACGGGCGCTCCCATCCTGAGCAGCTCGTCGACGACGTGCCGGCCGACGGACCCGGTGGCTCCGGTGATGAGGAAGGTCATGGGAGCGACCGTACGGATCAATGCGGAAGGTTCGGTTCCGCGATGCGCCGGCGGAGCGGTCAGAGCACCTTCGCCGGGAAGGTCACGCCGTTGACCTTGACCTTCCCGCCCGTGCAGGACACCTTCGGGTCGTCGGTGCCGGGCACCACGATCGTCAGCAGCTCCTTCGCCGCGGGCGAGACCACGACGTTGGTGCGCTGCTTGGACAGGTAGGTCGGCGACATCCAGCCGAGCCTGCCGCCCCGCTCCACCTTCTGCCCGCCCACCGGCCGGCAGGAGGAGAGCTGCACCAGCGTGACCTTGAACGAGCCGTCGCCGAGCACGACCCGGCCTCCCTTGTTCGAGATCAGCTTCAGCTCGTCGTCGAACCGCCACAGGTTGCGGATCTTCTTGCCGCCGGACGCCGTGTCGTGCACCGCCATCACGTCCTCGCCGTGGTTGACGAACACGGACCGGGTGCGGGTGACGCCGTAGGCCTGGTCGGACAGCCTGAACGACTGGCGGTCCTTGCCGTAGCTGGTCTTGACGAGCTTGCTGGCGGTGCGCGGCCGGAACCGCTGGCCCACCACGGTCGGCACGTTGTGCGCCTCGGGGGAGAGCGTCCAGTAGCGGTACGAGGTCTTCTCGTAGGAGTGGAAGCCGGCGTCGACGAGCACGTCGCGGCCCTGGGCGTAATAGGTGACGCCCAGGTGGTCCTCGTGGCCGTGGTACTTCATGCCGGGGCCGTACCTGATCGAGTAGTACGCCGAGTCGCGCTTGTCCCAGTCGGTGCGGCCGTAGGCGTAACCGGCCCGGTAGGTGCGGACCTTCTCCTTCGGCGTGCCCGTCTCCATCTTGGGCTCGGTCTCGGCGCTGCCGTCGCCGATGGGCACCATGAAGCCGTTCGGCTGGGTGGAATGGGCGATGAAGTCCTTCAGCGCCTCGGCCCGCTTGCCGATCTCGCCGGGCACCTTGCGGCCGCACGCGCGCATGTTCGTCATCGCGACCTGGAGTCGCCCGTACACGTAGACGGCGTAGCGGGGGGCCTGCTCCATCAGCGCGCCCTGGGAGTCGACGTCCAGCTTCACGGTGCCGGTCAGCCGCCTGGAGGCCAGGTCGGACCAGTCCTTGCGGTTGTAGCGGCAGCCGATGGCCATGAGCGCGATGTCCTGATCGATGCCGTGGTTGTGGCCCTTCTTGTAGAGCCGGGGGTTGGACAGCAGCCTGGCGTGGACGGTCAGGCTCTCCTTCAGCCAGCTCTCGTTCACGTGCCTGCTCAGGCAGACGAGCGGCTGGGTGCGCAGCGAGACCGGGTGGTCGGTCCACACGTAGGACTTGGTGCCCCGGGCGCCGTGCTTGTTGCGGGCCACCCAGTCCTTGGTGATCTCCTTGGCGCGGTCCAGGTAGCGCTTCTCGCCGGTGTTCTCGTACTCGACGACGAGGGTGCCCATCCAGCGCAGCGAGTGGTAGACGTACTCCCACGAGCGGTTCCGGTACGGGCTCGCGTTCCAGTCGATCTTCTTGCCCAGCTTGTAGGCGGGCAGGCCGACCAGGGAGATCTCGCCCTGCATCACGTCCGCGGCCGTCGGCGTGCCGGGCAACCAGTCACCCTGGCACTCGGCGGTGCGCTTGACGGGGGTGTCCGCCTGCGCCGGGCTCCCAGCAGCGCCGAGGACGAGCGTGAGAGCAAGAGGGATCGCGAGGCGGCGCACGCCGATTCCTTTCGGGCCAAAGAGGTGAGGGTGAAACATGCTGGCCGAATCCGGATAACAAGGTCAAGTCGGGTGCGCGATCGTTAGCCGCCCGATGCGCTCCCCATCCGGGTCGGCCATGCTGATCTCATGAGATATGACGACATCGTGCTTCCCGACACCCCCGTGTGCCACGCCGCCCGCGAGATCGCCGCCAAGTACCACACGCCTTCCCTGATGAACCACTCGATCAGGGCCTACCTGTTCGCCGCCGCCTACGGGCAGGCGAACGGCATCGCGTTCGACGCCGAACTCCTGTACGTGTCCGCGATGCTGCACGACATGGGCCTGACGCCGGAGTTCGACAGTCACGCGGTGCCGTTCGAGGAGGCGGGCGGCCATCTGGCCTGGGCGGTCACGGCGGGCGCCGGATGGCCCGAGGAGCGGCGGGTGCGCGCCGCCGAGGTGATCGTCCGCCACATGTGGGACGAGGTGCCGGTGGACAGCGACCCGGAGGGTCACCTGCTGGAGCTGTCGACCGGCATGGACATCTCAGGCCGACGCACCGACGACATCCCGCCGGGCGTGCGCGAGGAGGTGCTGCGCCGCCATCCGAGGCTGGACCTGGCCCAGGAGTTCGCCGGGTGCATCGCCGAGCAGGGGCGGCGCAAGCCGTCGAGCATCGCGGGGGCCTTCCTGCGCGGCGGCGTGCTCGACCGGATCGCCGCCAACCCGCTGGACCGCCTCTGAGACGCGGGCGTCAGGACGCCGGCGCCGCGTGCTGGATCACCTCGAACGTCCACACCTGGGAACCGGACGCGGCCGGGCCCTGCCCGTGCCCGTGTCCCTGTCCGTGGCCGTGTCCCTGGCCGCCGCGCTCGGCGGCGGCCTCGGCGTGGCCGCGCTGGAAGGCCTGGCTCTCCTGCCAGCGCTGGAAGTCCTCCTCGCTGCGCCAGCGGGTGTAGACGAGGTACTGGTCGGTGCCCTCGACCGGGCGGAGCAGCTCGAACCACTCGAACCCGTCGGCCGACTCCACCAGCCCGGCCCGGTTGGAGAAACGCTTCTCCAGCGTCTCGCGCATCTCGGCGGGGACGGTCAGCACATTGATCTTCACCACGGACACGGGAGCTCCTCCAAGACGTTCCGGTGCTTGCCCGACAAGCAAATCACGGCGGCGGCCCGCTCGCCGGGCGGGCCCCGCCGGTTAATCGTCCGGACCCCGCCGGTGTCGGCGATAGCCTTGTCAGGTGCGTATAGCGAGGTTCTCCGCAGGCGAAGGCGTGGCGTTCGGCGTGGTCGAGGGCGGCCCCGGTGAGGAGATGGTGTCCGCCGTCGCCGGTCATCCGTTCAACCAGGTCCAGTTCACCGGCGAGCGGTTCCCCCTGTCGCAGGTGAAGCTGCTCGCCCCGATGCTGCCGAGCAAGGTCGTGGCGATCGGCCGCAACTACGCCGAGCACGCCCGCGAGATGGGCAACGAGGTGCCCGACGAGCCGCTGATCTTCATCAAGCCGTCCACCTCCGTGATCGGCCACGGCGAGTCGATCGCCTACCCGACGTCGCTGTCCCACCGCGTCGACTACGAGGGCGAACTGGCCGTGGTGATCGGCAGGCTGTGCCGCGAGGTGCCGGTCGAGCGGGCCAAGGACGTCATCTTCGGCTACACGTGCGCCAACGACGTCACCGCCCGCGACCTGCAGAAGAAGGACGTGCAGTTCACCCGGGCCAAGGGCTTCGACACCTTCTGCCCGCTCGGCCCGTGGATCCAGACCGACCTCGACGCGTCCGACCTGGCGCTCACCACGTCGGTCAACGGCGACATCCGGCAGAGCGGCCGCACCAGCCAGCTCATCCATGACATCCCTGCGCTCGTCGCCTACGTCAGCGCCGTCATGACACTGATCCCCGGCGACGTCATCCTGACCGGCACGCCCGCGGGCGTGGGCCCGCTGGAGATAGACGACGAGGTCAGCGTCGGCATCGAAGGCATCGGCACTCTGACGAACAAGGTGGTTGCTCGTGACTGATCTACGGGTGCGCTTCGCCCCGTCCCCGACCGGCATGTTCCACGTGGGCGGCGCCCGCACGGCCCTGTACAACTGGGCGCTGGCCCAGCAGTCCGGCGGCCGGTTCGTGCTGCGCGTCGAAGACACCGACGCGTCGCGCAACCGGCCCGAGTGGACCGAGGGCATCATCTCCGCCCTCGACTGGATCGGCGTCAACGGCACCAACCCGGCGTTCGAGGGCCCCTACTTCCAGTCGGCGTTCGAGCCGCAGCACCGCGAGGCGGTGGCCAAGCTGCTGGCCGACGGCAAGGCCTACTACTGCGACTGCACCCGCGAGCGGCTCGTCGCCCGCACCGGCTCCGAGCACCGCGGCTACGACGGTCACTGCCGCGAGCGCGGGCTGACCGCGGGCGCCGTCCGCTTCCGCACCCCCGACGAGGGGGTGACCGTGGTCGCAGACCTGATCAGGGGCAACGTGGAGTTCCCCAACGAGGCGCAGGAAGACTTCGTCATCGCCCGCACCGACGGCTCGCCTCTTTACGTGCTGGCCAACGCGGTCGACGACATCACCCAGGGCATCACCCACGTGGTGCGCGGCGAGGAGCATCTCGGCAACGCCGCCAAGCAGGAGCTGCTGTGGCCGGCGCTGGGCGCCACCCCGCCGGTCTGGGCCCACCTGCCGGTGATCGTCAACGAGCAGCGCAAGAAGCTGTCCAAGCGCCGCGACAAGGTCGCGCTGGAGGACTACCGCGCCGAGGGCTACCTCGCCGAGGCCATGGTCAACTACCTCATGCTGCTCGGCTGGGGTCCGGGGGACGACCGCGAGATCATGCCGTGGTCGGAGATGGTGCCGCTGTTCCGGCTTGAGGACGTCAACTCCTCCAGCGCGTTCTTCGACGAGAAGAAGCTGCGTGCCTTCAACGGCGAGTACATCAGGGCGCTGCCGCTGGAGACGTTCGAGGAGCGCTGCCTGCCCTACCTGGAGCCGTCCTGGGACCGCGAGCTGTTCAGCAAGGTCGCCCCGCTGGCGCAGACCCGGGTCGGGGTGCTGTCGGAGATCCGGCAGAACGTCGACTTCCTGTTCCTGGAGGAGCCGGTGTTCGACCAGGCCTCCTGGGACAAGGCGATGAAGAACTCCCCCGAGGAGATCCTGAGCGGCTACCTCGACCGGCTCGACACCGTGAGCTGGGACCCGGAGTCGCTCAAGGAGGCGCTGGAGGAGGTCGGCGCCGCCAACGGCCTCAAGCTGGGCAAGGCGCAGGCCCCGGTGCGGGTGGCGGTCACCGGCCGGACGGTCGGTCTGCCGCTGTTCGAGTCGATCGAGGTGCTCGGCCGCGAGCGCGCCAAGGAACGCGTCCGCGCGGCGCTGGCGCGCCTGCGAGGCTGAGTGCTGGTGTAACCGCCGCGCTCTGGGGCTTCTCCTCGAGGGTTGGAGGGGCGCCGCGGGACGCCCCTCCAACGGTTCAGCCGCTCAGCACTCGTGTCCGGCGCGGAGCAGGCCGTACGTGACCGCCTGCTCCAGCGCCTGCCAGGAGGCGTCGATGATGTTCTGGCCGACGCCGACCGTGGACCACCCGGTGGTGTCGTCGCTGGAGGTGATGAGCACGCGGGTGATGGCGCCGGTGCCGTGGGTGCCTTCGAGGATGCGCACCTTGTAGTCGACCAGCTCCACCTTGGCCAGGTCGGGGTAGAGCTTCTCCAGCGCCAGCCGGACCGCCTTGTCGAGGGCGTTGACCGGGCCGTTGCCCTCGCCGGTGGCGACGATCCGCTCGCCCTTGGCGTGCAGCTTGACCGTGGCCTCGCTGACCAGCTCACCGCCCTTGGTGTGCTCGACGATGACGCGCCAGGACTCGACCTCGAAGTGGCGCCTGCGCTCGCCGTGGACGGTGTCGCGCAGCAGCAGCTCGAACGAGGCGTCGGCGGCCTCGAAGGTGAAGCCCTTGGACTCCAGGTCCTTGACCCGGTCGACCAGCTCCTTGGTGTTGCCGGGGGTGAGCTCGTAGCCCAGCTCGCGGCCCTTCAGCTCGACGGACGCGCGCCCCGCCATGTCGGAGACCAGCATGCGCATGTCGTTGCCGACCTCGGCGGGGTCGATGTGCTGGTAGAGGTTCGGGTCGACCTTGATGGCGCTGGCGTGCAGGCCGGCCTTGTGGGCGAACGCCGAGGCGCCGACGTACGGGGCGTGCGAGTTGGGGGTGACGTTGGTGACCTCGGTGATCGCGTGCGCGATGCGGGTCATGTCGGCCAGCGCCTGCGGCGGCACCAGCTCGAACCCGCGCTTGAGCTGCAGGTTGGCGACCACCGTGAACAGGTTGGCGTTGCCGGAGCGCTCGCCGTAGCCGTTGGCGCAGCCCTGCACGTGGGTGACGCCGGCCTTCACCGCGGCCAGCGTGTTGGCGACCGCGCAGCCGGTGTCGTCGTGGCAGTGGATGCCGACCCTGGCGCTGGTCTGGACGGCGCCGTGGACGATCTCGGCCAGTTCGTCGGGGAGCATGCCGCCGTTGGTGTCGCACAGGGCGATCACGTCCGCCCCGGCCTCGGCGGCGGTCCTGACGACCTCCAGCGCGTAGGCTGGGTTGGACTTGTAGCCGTCGAAGAAGTGCTCGGCGTCAAGGAAGACGCGCTGACCCTCCGCACGAAGGTGAGAGACCGTGTCGCGGATCATCGCGAGGTTCTCCTGGAGAGTCGTGCGGAGGGCCAGCTCCACGTGCCGGTCGTGACTCTTGGCGACAAGGGTCACGACCGGCGCGCCGGATTCGCGCAGAGCGGCGACCAGGGGGTCGTCGGCCGCCTTCACACCTGCCCGGCGGGTCGCGCCGAACGCGGCTAGCTGCGCGTGCCTCAGGTCGAGCTCTGTTCGAGCGCGCCTGAAGAACTCGGTGTCCTTGGGGTTGGCGCCGGGCCACCCTCCTTCGATGAAGCCGACGCCCAGCCCGTCCAGGTGGCGCGCGACAGCGAGCTTGTCGGCCACCGTGAGGTTGAGGCCTTCCTGCTGTGCGCCGTCACGCAGCGTCGTGTCATAGACGTGGAACCGGTCGTCGGCCATGGATTCTCTTTCTGAGAGTGGAGGAAAACAAAAAGACCCCTCACGGACGTGAGAGGTCTGCGCGCTGGCGGTGTCCCTGCGTTAGCCAGCGCGCCTGCCGATAATGAGCAGACCGTAGAACATGGTGCTCCCGAGTCTGCCATACGAATCCAGTGCCCGGGACATCGATCTCACAGTACGGACGAGATCTGGTCAGACGGTTACCCCGTCACCGCCCGTGATGGCCTTCTCCAGCGCGGCCGGGTCGAACGCCTCGTTGCCCATCACCCGGCCGTCGAGCACCAGGGTCGGCGTGCCCTCGACGCGGATGCCTGCGGTGTCGCGCAGGTGCGCCTCCGCGTACGCCTGGGAGTTGACGCACGACTCGGCGGAGGCGGCGCCGGCCTTGCGCGCGGCGGCCACCAGCTCCTCCACGGTGAACCCGGTGGCCACGCCGTGCGGCACCGGCTGCATCGCGTACAGCTCGTCCCGGAAGGCCAGCCAGCTCGACTCGGGGACGCACCGGGCGGCCGCGGCGGCCCTGATGGAGTTCGACCGCGACGGCTCGTCCCGGAAGATCGTGACGGGGTGGTAGACGACCTTGACCTTGCCCTCCCTGGCCAGGCGTTCGATCGTGTCGTCGACCCGGGAGTGCAGCTCTCTGCAGACGGGGCATTCGAAGTCCTCGTACAGGACCAGCACCGGCGCCTGCCCGCCGCGGTCGGCCAGCACCATGGACCCGTCGGCCTGCCGCATCAGCCGCACGCCGTCGGAGGACGGCCCCGACTGGACCAGCGTCACGAATCCCATCACGGCCAGCACCGCAACGGCGGCCACGATGGCCGCCACCCTCTTGTTCATCCCCGCCCGCTCTCGTCCGCCGATCGCCGCGACCCTATCGGAACTGGGAACATAGGTGTTATCCGGCCACACCAGGCCAGAATCACCCTCATGAAGGCATTTCTCCTCGACCAGGCCATGGCCCGGTACATCCTCGACCTCTCCACACCGCCCGACCCGCTGCTGGAGGAGCTGGCCGCGGAGACCGTCGCGGCCACCGGCGACCACGCGGGCATGCAGATCTCGGCCGACCAGGGCACGTTCCTGACGATGATCACCCAGCTCGTGGCGCCTGAGGTGGCCGTGGAGGTGGGCACGTTCACCGGGTACTCCTCGCTCTGCATCGCCCGCGGGCTGTCCGGCGGCACGCTGCACTGCTTCGACGTGAGCGAGGAGTGGACGGCCGTCGCCCGCCGGTACTGGGAGAAGGGCGGGGTCGCCGACCGGGTCACGCTCACGCTGGGGCCGGCGCTGGAGTCGCTGCGGGACTTCACCGAGCCGATCGACCTGGCGTTCCTGGACGCCGACAAACCGCGGTATCCCGCGTACTACGAACTGCTCGTCGGCAAGCTGCGGCCGGGCGGGCTGATCATGGTGGACAACACGCTGTGGTCGGGGCACGTGGCCGACCCCGGTAAAAATGACCCGGCTACGGTGAACATGCGCGAGTTCAACGCGCTGGTGCGCGAGGACCCCCGGGTGACCGTGGTCATCCTGCCGGTCGCGGACGGGCTGACCCTGATCCGCAAGCGGGTCACGCCGGCCTGAGGAAAATCCTGCCGGCCTCGTGTCCATCGGGCGGGGTCCCGTTCGTAGACATGGCACAAGCACGGCAGAAGGAGCCAGAACCATGAAGTACATGCTGCTGATCAACAGCGCCGGGACCGACCAGGCGCAGGAGGGCTGTGAGGCGTCCTTCGAGGACTGGATGGCCTACGACAAGGCCGTTCAGGAGGCGGGGATCTTCGTGGCCGGCCACTCGCTGGCCGACCTGACCACCGCGACCACCGTGCGGGTCGACGCCAAGGGCGAGCGGGCCATCACCGACGGGCCGTTCGCGGAGACCCGCGAGGTCCTCGGCGGCTACTACGTGATCGACGTCCCCGACCTGGACGTGGCGCTCGACTGGGCGGCCCGCTGCCCGGGCGCCACCGGCGGCGGCTCGGTGGTGGTGCGGCCGATCGCCGACTTCGAGGGCTGACCGTCATGACCGGCCCGTGCGCGGAGAACGTGGAGGCGGTCTTCCGGGAGGAGCGCGGCCGGCTGCTCGCCGCCCTGGTGCGCCGCTTCGGCGACCTGGATCTGGCCGAGGAGGTCACGTCGGATGCCATCGAGGCGGCGCTGGTGCGCTGGCCGGTCGACGGCGTGCCGCCCAAGCCGGGCGCGTGGCTGATGACCACCGCCCGGCGCCGGGCGGTCGACCGGCTGCGGCGCGACAGGACGTACGCCTCCCGGCTGGCCCTGCTGCAGGTGGAGGCCGACCGGGCGGCGCCCTCGCCCACCGGCGCGGGCGACGAGCTGCCCGACGAGCGGCTGCAGCTGTTCTTCACCTGCGCACACCCGGCGCTGAACGCCGACGACCGCGGGGCGCTGACGCTGCGCTGTCTCGGCGGACTGGCCACGCCGGAGGTCGCGCGCGCCTTCCTGGTGCCGGAGGCCACGATGGCCAAGCGGATCGTACGGGCCAAGAAGAAGATCCGTGAGGCCCGCATCCCGTTCCGCGCCCCCGGCCCCGACGAGCTGCCCGCGCGGCTTCCCGGGGTGCTCCAGGTCATCTACTCGATCTTCACCGAGGGGTACGCGGCCAGCGCCGGACCCGACCTGCAACGGCTCGACCTCGCCGAGGAGGCCATCCGGCTGGCGCGGATCCTGCGCCGTCTGCTGCCCGCGGAGCGGGAGGTCGCGGGCCTGCTCGGGCTGATGCTGCTGATCCACGCCCGGCGCGACGCCCGCACCGGGCCCGGCGGCGAGCTCGTCCTGCTGGACGAGCAGGACCGGGGCCGCTGGGACCGCGCGATGATCGAGGAGGGCCTGCGGCTGGTGCCCGCCGCGCTGGCCGGCGGCCCGCCCGGCCCGTACGGGGTGCAGGCCGCGATAGCCGCGCTGCACGACGAGGCCGCGGACGTCGCGACCACCGACTGGCCGCAGATCGTCGCGCTCTACGACGTCCTGCTCGCGCTCGCGCCCTCACCGGTCGTCGAGCTGAACAGGGCCGCGGCGGTGGCGCTGCGCGACGGCCCCGAGGCCGGCCTGGCGCTGCTCGACGCGCTGGCCGGCGAGCCCCGGCTGCGCGCCTACGCGCCCTATCCGATGGCCAGGGCCGACCTGCTGCAGCGCCTCGGCCGGCTCCCCGAGGCCGCGGCCGCCTACCGTGAGGCGCTCGACCTGGCGGGCACCGAGCCCGAACGCGCCCACCTGCGCCGCCGCCTGGCCGCCGTCACTTGACCTGCTCTTTGCCGTTCCCGCGCCCTGGTATTACGCTCTGTCGCGCATCGATCACCCAGAGTCGGGAGCGGAGACATGATCAGGCCTGTCGAAGAGCGCTACCGCACCGTGCGGGACGTCTTCCCGGAGCTCCGCGTCGAGCTGGTCAACGGCCGCATCGTGGTCAACGAGCCCGGCACCTGGCAGCACAACACCATCATCGCCCAGCTGATCGCCCAGCTCGCGCCCGTGGTCGCCGGGCGGGGCTGGGAGATCTGGCCGAACATCACCGTCCACCTCGGCGACGAGGCCGACCGGTACGTCCCCGACCTGACGATCGTCCCGCAGGAGCCGGTCATGGAGACCGACGAGGCCGTCCACGGCGCCAGCACCCTGCTCCTGGTCGACGTGGTCTCGGCCGGCAACGCCTACGACGACCATGTGATCAAACCGATGGGCTACGCCCCGGCCGGGGTGCCGCTCTACCTGGTGGTCGACCCGTTCCAGCGCCTGCTCAAGCTCCACAGCGACCCGGCGCCGAGCGGCTACGGACGCGAGACGGTGGAGCCCGCCGGCGCTCCCCTGACGCTGCCCCACCCGTGGGACTGCGCGATCGACACGACCTGCCTGCTGAACCTCTGATCCTCAGCCCGCGCGGCGGTAGGTCAGGCGGCGCAGCAACGTCTCGGCCGGTCCGCGCCGGCCCGTACGGGACAGCGACGCCGCCAGCACCACGGTGGCCAGCCAGGTGATCACGGCCACGGCGGAGGCGGCCGCGTCGCCGACACGGGTGCCGAGCCCGCCCAGGTACGGCACGAAGACCACGGTGAAGACCACGGACTGGAGCAGGTAGCACGTCAGCGACCATTGACCGCACGCGGCCAGCGCCCTGGCCACCGGGCCCGGCGCGGCGCGGCGGGCTCCACCGGCCACGGCGAGTCCTATCAGCGCGGCGTACGCGAGACCGCCGGCGATGCCGCTGACGCTGTGCAGGGCGTACGCGGACACGCCGATCGCGTCCGAGGGCGCCCAGAGCCGGGTGTCGACGAGCATGAGCGGCACGCCACCGGCGACCGCGATCGCGGTGCCCACGACGCCGGTCCGGAGGAGCAGCGTCCGGTGCGCCCACGGCTCCTCCAGCACGCGGCGGCGGGCCGCCCAGATCCCGAACAGGAAAGCGGGCACGACGCTCGCGGCGAAGTACGTGGGCGTCATCCCGGACCAGCCGACGACCCGCATCATGAGGGCCTCCGCCGGGTCGCCCATGCCGGCGATCGAGTCGCCCTTGTCGGCGCTCACGGTGAGCAGCCCGAACAGGGCGAGGACGGCGACGTGCAGAACAGTCGTGAGGCCGGCGGCCCACAGCAGGGCGCGGTCGCCGCGCCGGATGAAGCCCACGAGCACCAGGCCGACCAGGCCGTACGCGCCCAGGATGTCGCCGAAGAACAGCAGGAGGGCGTGGCAGAACCCGAACGCCAGGAGCCACAGGCTGCGGGCGCGCAGCACCCGCCGCACGTCCGGCCATGCGCGACCGGCGGCGAGCTGCCGGCTCGCGAGCTGCACCAGGCCGTAGCCGAAGAGGGCGGCGAACATCGGCAGCGCCCGCCCGTCCACGAGGAGGATCTGGATCCCGGCCACCAGCCGGTCGAGGGCGCTTCCGTCCAGCGTGTAGCCGCGGAACCCGACCGGGTGACCGGACAGGTACATGTGTGCGTGCGCCACCGCGATGAGCAGGAGCATGAGACCTCGGGCGAGGTCGGGGGCCAGGGACCGGCGGGCGAGCGGCACGGCCCTTCGGTCGGCGGGCATGGTGGTGGTAGACATGACTATCCCCAGGATTAGATACACGAGTGTAGCTTAGGATGAAGGTAAGATACACCGCTGTAGCCAACCAAGGGAACAGCCGTGAACAACAGCCGAACGCGGCGGCGGGGCGAGGAGCTGATCGCGGCCATCCACGCCGCGGTGATCGAAGAGGTGATGGAGGTCGGCGTCGGACGGCTGACCATGGACGGCATCGGCAAACGGGCGGCGACCGCCCGCACGACCCTCTACCGTCGCTGGTCAGATCCGATCGAGGTGCTGCTGGACGCGCTCTACCACGCGCATCCGGTCGAGGAGCCGAGCCCGGGGGCGGACGACCTGCGCGGTGACCTCATCAGGGCGCTCCGGCTCATGCGCGACTGGATGCTCAGCCCCGCGGGCCACGCCGTCGCCTCGATCCTGACCGACCCGGTGAGCGCGTCCAAGATCTCCGAGGAGCTCGTCGACCGGGTCTTCGCCGTACGGGGCGGCACGTTCACCAACACCGTGCTGCGCCACTACGCGGAGCGCGGCCACTTCCCCGCCGAGCTCCTCACCCCGGTCGTGGCCGACATCGGGGAGGCGCTCGTCACCAAGCGGCTGATCGACACCAGGACGCCGCCCAGCGACGCCGACCTGGCGGACATGGTGGACCAGGCGATACTGCCGGCGATCGGGCTGGGCCCGGACGTGCGGGGAAGGCGCCGTCCGGACCCTGAGGCGTGATGCCGGCGGGCGGCTAGGCGATCTTGTGGATCCAGTCGCGGGTGTCGGGGCGCGAACCGTACTGGATGCCGATGAGCTCCTCGCGGATGCGCATCGTCACGGCGCCGGCGTTCCCGTCGCCGACGGTCCAGGCGCGGTCGGCGCCCTTGACCGAGCCGACGGGGGTGACGACCGCGGCGGTGCCGCAGGCGAACACCTCCGTCAGCTCGCCGGACTCGCACCCGGCCTGCCACTCCTCGACGGTGATGAGCCGCTCCTCCGTCTCAAGACCGAGGTCGGCGGCGAGGGCGAGGATGGAGTCGCGGGTGATGCCGGGCAGCAGGGTGCCGGTCAGCGACGGGGTGACGAGCTTGCCGCCGATGACGAAGAACAGGTTCATCCCGCCCATCTCCTCGACGTAGCGGTGCTCGGCGGCGTCCAGCCAGACCACCTGGTCGCAGCCGTTCTCGACGGCCTGCCGCTGGGCGACGAACGCGGCCGCGTAGTTGCCGCCGCACTTGGCGAAGCCGGTGCCGCCGGGGGCGGCGCGGGTGTACTCGGTGGACAGCCAGACCGAGACGGGCTTGACGCCGCCGGAGAAGTAGGACGCCGCGGGCGAGGCGATGGCGAGGTAGCGGTACGTCTTGGAGGGCCAGTTCACGCCCAGCCCGACCTGGGTGGCGATCATGAAGGGCCGCAGGTAGAGGCTGTGGCCCTCGGTGGTGGGCACCCAGTCCCTGTCGGTCTGGACGAGGAGTTCGAGCGACTCGACGAAGGCGTCCTCGGGGAGCTCGGGCATGGCCATGCGGGTGGCCGAGCGGTTGAACCGGGCGGCGTTGGCGTACGGGCGGAACATCACCACCGAGCCGTTGACCTGCCGGTAGGCCTTGAGCCCTTCGAAGAGCTCCTGCGCGTAGTGGAAGACGGAGGTGGCGGGGTCGAGGGTGAGCGGCGCGTACGGCTCCAGGCGGGCGTCGTGCCAGCCCTCGCCCTCGGTGTAGTCGACGGAGACCATGTGGTCGGTGAAGACCTGCCCGAATCCGGGGTTCGCCAGTACCTGCTCGCGCTCGGCCGCGGTGCGAGCGTGGCCGGAGAGCTGCACGTCGAAGCTGAGCTTCTGAGCGATGGTCATGACGCTGGGTCCTTCTCTCTGCGATTTCGGGCGGCACTGCCACAAACAGGGGCAGTCCGTACTTCCTATTGTCTCGCCATTTGGAATGGCAAGGGGAGGGCGGGGGTGGACACGAAAAAGCGCCCGGCGGGTCCTGGGGGAACCGCCGGGCGCTGCTCGTCGAGCTGGGGGCGGCCTAGCTCGATACTCGCTCGGTGATGTCGTCGCCGATCTCGCGGGTGGTGCGGCTGCTCCACCCGGTCAGGCGCTCGACGATGTCGTCGGCGACGGCCTGCTCGACCTTGGCGGCCTCGGCGGACAGGCCGAGGTGGTCGAGCATCATGGCGACGGACAGGATGGTGGCGGTCGGGTCGGCCTTGCCCTGCCCGGCGATGTCGGGGGCGCTGCCGTGGACCGGCTCGAACATGCTCGGCGCGGTGCCCTCGGGGTTGATGTTGCCGCTGGCGGCCAGGCCGATGCCGCCCGCGATGGCGGCGCCGAGGTCGGTGATGATGTCGCCGAAGAGGTTGTCGGTGACCACGACGTCGAACCGCTCGGGCTGGCTGACGAAGAACATCGAGGCCGCGTCGATGTGGCTGTAGTCGGTCGTGACGTCGGAGTATTCCTCCGCGACGCGGTCGACGGTGCGCTGCCAGAGGTCGCCGGCGTAGGTGAGCACGTTGGTCTTGTGGACCAGCGTGAGCTTCTTGCGCGGGCGGGAGCGGGCCTTCTCGAACGCGTAGCGCACGACCCGCTCGACGCCGTGGGCGGTGTTGAGCGACTCCTGGGTGGCGATCTCGTACGGGGTGCCGCGGCGCATGACGCCACCGGTGCCGGCGTAGAGGCCTTCGGTGCCCTCACGGACGACGATCATGTCGATGTTCTCGACGGGGGTGTCGGCCAGCGGCGTCTCGACGCCCGGGAAGAGCTTGACCGGACGCAGGTTGACGTAGTGGTCGAAGGCGAACCGGATCTTGAGCAGCAGGTCGCGCTCCAGCACGCCGGGCGGGACGCTGGGGTCGCCGACGGCGCCGAGCAGGATGGCGTCGTAGCCGCGCAGCTCCTCGAGAACGGCATCGGGCAGCGTTTCGCCGGTGCGGTGGTAGCGGGCGGCGCCCAGGTCGTAATGGGTGGCATCGATCTTGGTGCCGACGGCCTCCAGGACCTTCAGACCTTCGGCCACCACCTCGGTGCCGATGCCGTCTCCAGGGATGACGGCCAGGCGGATGTTGCGCGACTCCATGGGCGTACCTTACCGGCTCGTCTCGGCTGACGAACACTTGATCTCATTGTGTGGACAGGTGGTGCTGCTGACCCAAATCTTTCACACCGCGGGGGTACCGTGGCGTCATGGCTGCCGAGAAGGTGTGTCTCGACGGCGAGAAGGCCACGCTCCTCGCCACCCTGTACGGCCGGGCGCTGGACGCCCGCTCCCCCGAGCCGATCCTGAACGACACGATGGCCGCGCGGGCGGTCGAGCGGATCGACCACGACTTCACCAAGATAGGCATGAGCCCCCGCAACGCCGGAGCGGTGGCGTTCCGGGCCAGATTCCTGGACCGGTGGGCGGCCGAGTTCCTCGCCGCCCATCCCGGTGCCACCGTGCTGCACCTAGGGTGCGGCCTCGACACCCGGGTCCACCGGATGGACCCGCCGCCGGAGGTCGCCTGGTTCGACGTCGACTTCCCGGAGGTCGTCGAGCTGCGCGACAGGCTGTTCCCGGGGCGTCCCGGATACACGACGATCGGCTCGTCCGTCACCGAGACCAGCTGGCTGGACCGCGTCCCCGCCGACAGGCCGGTGCTCGTGCTCGCCGAAGGGCTGGTCTACTACCTCGACGAGGCGGGCGGCCGGGAGCTCTTCCGGCGGATCGTGGACCGCTTCCCGCACGGCGAGTTCGTCTTCGACGCCCTGAGCCCGTTCGGGCTGCGGCTCCAGGTGCTCAACAGCCCGGTGCGCAAGGCCGGGGCGCGGATGCACTGGGCCGTCGGAGGCCCGGGGGACCTCGAGTCGATCCACCCGCGCCTGCGCTGCCGCGACGCGATCAGCGCGCTCGACCTGCCGGGCTACGACCGGCTGGCCAGAGGACTGCGCCTGGCCACC
This sequence comes from Nonomuraea sp. NPDC049486, assembly GCF_040676925.1. Lineage (NCBI taxonomy): Bacteria > Bacillati > Actinomycetota > Actinomycetes > Streptosporangiales > Streptosporangiaceae > Nonomuraea > Nonomuraea sp. NPDC049486. The sequence continues at coordinate 94,870 of NZ_JBFAPV010000007.1, read as the reverse complement.
CGGCTGATGAGAGCGGTGCCCGCGATGCGGCGGGCGGCCGTCTTCTACCGGCTGGAGTTCTGAGGCGCGCCGCCGTTGTCGCGGCGGTCCAGGGCGGTCTGCAGGGCCTCGGCGGCCTCGTCACGGTGCTCGTCGGCGGCGTACTCGCGCATGGCAATCATCTCGTTTCGCGGGGTGTGTGCTTGCAGTGAGTCGGAACCCCGGTCGCGGACCCGACCGGGCCTGATCTCGCCAGTCCGGGTCACGGACTGGGCGATGGGGCTTACCGGCCGACGCGACGCCGCTCACCGCGGCGGGTCGTCGACCTGCCCTAACAGGCCCCGCCGCGGCAGGCAATGAGTACGAGCACCTGACGCATCACCAGCCAGGTTACCCGAGCATCTCGTTGGATGTCCTAGCATCTCGCATCGTGAGACAACGAAACGGCCGCCGCCGGAAGCCCGGCGGCGGCCGTCGTCACTGGAGCCGTCAGTCCTCCAGGTCGACCGAGCGCCCGGTGTCGGCGCCGATCTCCTGGCCGATCTGCTCGACCACCTCGGCCGGGATGGCCGTGTCGACGGTCAGCGCGATGAGCGCCTTGCCGCCCTTGGCGTGGCGGGAGACCTGCATGGAGGCGATGTTGATGCCCTGCTCGCCGAGGATGCGGCCGACCACGCCGACGATCCCCGGACGGTCGGTGTAGGTGAAGAACGACAGGTGGGCGGTCGGCTCGATCTCCATCTCGTAGCCGTTGACCTCGACGATCTTGGTGATCTGCCGGGGGCCGGACAGCGTGCCGGAGACCGAGACCTGGCGGCCGTCGGCCAGCACGCCGCGCACGGTCACCACGTTGCGCCAGTCAGGGCTGTCGGAGCTGGTGACCAGGTCGACGCCGACGCCCCGGTCCTTGGCCAGCAGCGGCGCGTTGACGTACGTGACCTGCTCCTCGACGACGTCGGAGAAGACGCCCTTGAGCGCGGCCAGCTCGATGACCCGCACGTCCTGCGCGGCGATCTCGCCGCGCACCTCGATGTCGAGCTTGGTGGCCACCTCGCCGGCCAGGGCGGTGAAGACCCGGCCCAGCTTCTCGGCCAGGGGCAGGCCCGGCTTGACGTCCTCGGCGACCGCGCCGCCCTGGACGTTGACCGCGTCGGGCACGAACTCGCCGGCCAGCGCCAGCTTCACGCTCCTGGCGACCTGGGTGCCGGCCTTCTCCTGGGCCTCATGCGTGGAGGCGCCCAGGTGGGGCGTGACGACGACCTGGTCGAGCTCGAAGAGCGGGCTGTCGGTGCAGGGCTCCTTGGCGAACACGTCGAGGCCGGCGCCGGCGACGCGGCCTTCCTTGATCGCGGCGTAGAGTGCGGCCTCGTCGACGATGCCGCCGCGGGCCACGTTGACGATGCGCACCGACGGCTTGACCTCGTGGAGCTCGCGGTCGCCGATGAGGCCGACGGTCTCCTTGGTCTTGGGCAGGTGGACGGTGAGGAAGTCGGCCTGCTTGAGCACCTCTTCGAGGCTCAGGAGCTGGACGCCCATCTGCGCGGCGCGGGCCGGCGGCAGGTAGGGGTCGTAGGCGATCAGCTCGACGCCGAACGGCTGCAGCCGCTGCGCCACGAGCTGGCCGATCTTGCCCAGGCCGAGGATGCCGACGACCTTCTCGTCGAGCTCGACGCCGGTGTACTTGGACCGCTTCCACTCGCCGTTCTTCAGCGCGGCGTGGGCCTGCGCGGTGTTGCGGGCGCTGGCCAGGATGAGCGCGACGGTCTGCTCGGCGGCGCTGGTGATGTTGGAGGTGGGCGCGTTGACCACCATGACGCCGGCCTTGGTGGCCGCCTCGACGTCGACGTTGTCGAGGCCGACGCCGGCCCTGGCCACGACGCGCAGCTTGGGCGCCGCGGCGATCGCCTCGGCGTCCACCTTGGTGGCGGATCGGACGATGAGCGCGTCCACGTCGGCGAGGGCGGGCAGCAGCTGGGACCGATCGGCGCCGTCGGTGTGGCGGACCTCGAAATCGGCACCGAGCACGGCCAGGCCGGCCTCGGAGAGCTCCTCTGCGACCAGTACGACGGGCTTGTTCACGAGCGTGAGTCCTTAGTAGCGTGCGGCGGGCGTCAGGGACACGTCGATGGGTCCCCCGGTCACCTGAGAGTCTATCGGTGGCTTGTGAACGCTTTCACGAAGGATCAGCATCTGAGATGACGCGGTGCGTACCCCTGGACGGGACAAGTCATCCACACCGCAGCCATCTTCATCTTGATCCGGAGAATTATTCGCCATTAGCCTGATAAGCCGTGGCCGACTACCTATGGTTCGTCATATGAGCATCGGGAATCCTGCGCTTGCCGACGTGCTCGCCCAGCATGGTGCTCCGCACCGGTTGCTGGCGGCTCTCGCTGACGGTGGAGTCCTGGTGGCCGTGCGACCGGATCGATCCGTCGTCCTGGGCACGACCCAGGCCGGTGACCGCGTGCTGCTCGGATACACCAGCGCGGCGACCTACGCCAGACACCACGGCAGCCATTCGCTCTCGGCCTGTGACGCCGACACCATCCTCGACATCGAGCGTGTCACCGGCGTCCGGGAGATCGTGATCGACGCCGCAGGCCCGGCCGCGGCCGCCGTTCCCATCGACGACCTGCAGCGTTTCCTCACCTCGACCCGCACCGGGCCCACCCCCGTCCTGTCCGGGGCCGCCCCCGCCGCCTACGCGACGGGCGCGATGGCCACGGTGTCGCGGAGCGGCGCGATCGCCCAGGCCGCGCCGCGGTCGCAGGAGGCGCCCCCGCTCCCGTGGATCCCGGCGCCCAGACCGCATCTGTCGGGTCCGATGCAGCAGGTCGACCCCGGCTACCGCCGGTGCGCGCACCCGATCCTGCCCGCGCTGCGCCAGGCCGTCGCGCAACTGCTCATGGACTTCCCGCTGGTCCACCACGTGTGGATCTCCGAGGCCCGCACCGCCTCCGGCGCTCCCGGCATCATGCTGCACGTGAAGGTCCACATGACGGCCGCCGAGGACGTGGTGCGCGACCTCCACCGGGGCGTGCGCGCCCGGCTGCCGCAGCTCGCGGCGAGCGGGGCGCCGATCCTCATGGCCAGGGTGGCCGACTCGCTCAGCGAGCGCCGCATGGTGGAGATCGGCGCGCATGTGGTATGCGCCAACGTGAACGAATAGCGTGGATCCGTCGAACTAGGCCCTACCGAACGGTCTTCCGCTCGGCTTCAATGAGTTCCGTGATCGCACCCGCCGTGGCCGCCCCCACGGTCCCCAGAGGCGTGCGGCTGGGCTACGGTGTCGGCTCCTTCTGCACCGCCACCTTCGGTTCCGTGCCCGGACTGCTGCTGCTGTTCTACATGACCAACTTCCTGGCGGTGCCCGCGTGGCTGGCCGGGATCGTGGTGACCGCGCCCAAGGTGTGGGACCTGCTGATCAACCCGCTGGTGGGCCGCTGGTCCGACCGGACCGTGTCGCGGCTCGGGCCGCGCCGGCCGTGGCTGCTGGCCGGCGCCTGCACGCTGCCGGTCGCCTTCTTCCTGGTGTTCGCCGGCCCGCCGCTCACGGGCATCCCCGCCGCCTTGTACGTGGGAGCCTGCTTCATGGCGGCGGCCACGGCCTACGCGCTGTTCGAGGTGCCGTACAAGGCGATGCCCGCGGAGATGACCGACGACTACCACGAGCGGACGTCGCTGCTGCAGTGGCGGATGGTGTTCGTCGGCGCGGCGACGGCGATCGCCGGCGTCGCGGCCCCCGCGATCGTCAACAGCCAAGGCGAGAGCGGCACGCTGGCGAGCTACCGCCTCATGGGCGTGGTGATCGCCGTGGTGCTGTTCGCCGCCATGCTGGGATCCTTCTTCGGTACGGCACGCGCCCCCATGACGGGTGCGCCAGAGGCCGACACCGGCAGCCTGATCAAGCAGTTCGCGGTGGTCAGGGGCAACAAGGCGTTCATCTGGCTGACGGCGCTGAGCTGCACGCAGCAGCTCGCCGTGGCCATCATGCTGGCGGCCGCCCCCTACTTCGCCACGTACACGATCGGCGATCCCCGGGCCACCACCACGCTGTTCGCCGCGCTGGTGGTGCCGATGATGCTGACGATGCCGATGTGGACGTGGCTGTCCAAGCGCTTCGACAAGCGGAACGCGATGATCATGGCGGCCTCCACCTTCGCCACCGGCACGGCGCTGGCGCTGGCCACCCCGATCTTCGGCGGCTGGTACGCGCACGTGATGATCCTGCTGGTCGGCACCGGGGTCGCGGGGGTCACCCTGCTGCAGTTCTCGATGCTGGCCGACGTCATCGCGGTGGACGCCGCCACCACGGGCAAGCGGCGGGCGGGCGTGTTCACCGGCCTGTGGACGGCGATCGAGAGCGGGGTCAGCGCGTTCGGCGCGCTGATCCTGGGATCGATCCTGAGCATCGGCGGGTTCCTGTCGTCCGTGGCGAGCCAGCGGGTCGAGCAGCCGGACAGCGCCGTGACCGCGGTGCTCATCGGGCAGACCGCGGTCCCGGCGCTGATCATCCTGCTGTCGGTCGTGATGACGCTGCGCTACCAGCTCAGGGACCCTAAGCGAACCGTCTCCCCGGCGGTCCCTGACGCGACCGTGTGACGAGCCCGGCCACCAGCGCCGCCAGCAGCGGCGGCCCGAGCACCACCAGGGCCGTGGCCGCCCACGGCACGGCGATCACGGCAGGCCCCAGGCCGTCCAGGGCACCCAGCGGCTGTCGCTCCCTGGTCAGCGGCACGGCCATCGCCGCGCCCATGACCGCGCCGCCGGCCGCGCCCACGAGGGCGCCGATCCCGGCGATGAAGCCGGCCTGAGCGGCCAGGATCGCCCTGCGCGTCCTGGGCGGCCCGCCGACCGCCGACACGATGTCCAGGTCGCGGCGCAGGTCGGCCGCGGCCAGCCCGGTGGCGGCCAAGGTGCCGCCGAGGCTGAGGAGCAGCGCCAGGCCGAACACCCACCAGAACATGCCCAGGGTCGAGGGCGCCTCCCTGTCCAGGACGGCCACGTCCGCGCGCGCGGACGGCATGCTGAGCTGCCGTTGCAGGCGCTGGACGTCGGCGGACCGGTGCGTGGCGTACAGCACCCGCTCGGCCACCGTGTACCCGGCCTTCTCCAGGGCCGCGGGCGGGATCACGACACCGGTCCTGCCCGGGTCGCCGGACGCCGCCGCCACGGCGGGGATCCGGACGAGACTGCCTCCTCCCCCGCCGTCCGCGGTCAACTGGAGGGCGAGGGTGCCGTTCTGGAGCAGCGCGGGATCGAACACCACCGCTTTGCCGTCGGCCAGCGCCTCGGCCGCCCGCGGGTCGGGCCGTCCCTGGAAGAAGGCCAGCAGGCGGGCGTCGCCGATCGGCGGGTCCACGAGGAAGTAGCCGATCCGGGGATTCTCGTCCGCCAGGATCTGCACGGCCCTCCCCTCGCCGTCGAACGCCTTGCCCGCGGGCACCAGCGGCACGCCCGGCAGCGCCTTGGCCGCGGCCGCGCGCAGGTCGGCCCATCCCCGGTCGTCGACCTGCCTGGCCGCGATCCGCAGCGTGTCCGGCGGCTGCTGGGCCCGGTGCGTCGTGAGGGCGACGGTGATCGAGCTCTCCACCCCGATGCCCAGCGTGACGGCCCCCATCGTGGCGGCCATCACCGCCGCCGCCGCGGACGCCGTACGGGTCCGGTGGCGGGCGGCGTCGCGTACGGCCAGCCGGAGCGGGAGCGGCAGCCGCGCGGCGAGCCCGCCGAGGGCCGTCACCATGACCGGGATGAGCGCGACCAGTCCCAGCACCACCAGAACACCGGCCGGCAGGAGAAACGCGTCGGCGATCACCCCGTACGGACGCCCGCCACGCAGCGCGTACACGGTCACGGCAAGCCCGCCCACCAGCAGGAGTCCTGCCAGCACGGGAAGCCGCCCACGCCGCGAGCCGGCGAGCGCGGGACGCCGGGCACCGCGCGGGTTGATGACCCCGAAACGCCGGGCACGGCGCGCGACGACGCCGGCTCCCGCGCTCTCCTCGCGGTCGGCCAACACGCGGGCCGGGTCCTGGCGCCCGGCTGACACGGCGGGGACGAGGGCCGCGACGAGCGCGCCCGCCACGCCGAGGGCCGTCACGCCGAGGACCGGGCCCCAGGGCACGTCCGCCGGGCCGGACTGGCCCAGCAGCCGCTTGAGCAGCGGCATGAGCGCCAGCGTGCCGCCGGTGCCGAGCGCCGCGCCGAGCAGGGCGGCCACCCCGCCCAGCACCAGCCCGTCGGCCAGCACGATCACCTTCAGATGACGGGCGGAGCCGCCCTGCGCGGCGATCAGCGCCAGTTCCCTGCGCCTGCGCCGCAGCCCGACGGCGAAGGCCGGGCCCGTCAGCAGGGCCATCTCCATCACGACCAGCACCGCCATGGCGGCGAGCGTCATCAGGGCGGGCGCGCCGAGCGCGCGGTCGAACGGGTCACCGTACGCGCCGGCCACCGGCGGGCCGGTCAGCACGGCACGGGAGGTCACGAGCATGCCGATGCCGTTCAGTCGCTGCACGTCCTCCCACAGGACCGGCCGCGCGGAGTCGGCGAGCCACCCGGGACCGTGCCCGCCGCGCTTGTCCAGCAGGAGCGTGTGCTGGAGGCCGACCACCTCCTGGATCTCCACGTTGTGCGGGTGCTCGACCACGCCGACCACGCGGACCCGCCGGTCCCTGGCCGTCACCGTGATCGTGTCGCCGACGCGCAGGCCCGACCCCCGGGCCAGGGCGGGTGTCACGGCCACCTCATCCGCGGAGGCGGGGAAACGGCCCTCGGCCAGGAGGCGGATGCCCTGGGTCATCGGGTCGCGCAGGTCCAGCTCCAGCGCACTGACCTCGTGGTAGCGGTCGGTGTCGCGGATCTCCACCGATCCCACGTCATAGGGGATGAGCCGGGCGTCCAGCAGCGCGGTCACCTCGTCCGCGGTCCGCACCGTGCCGTCCGTCGCGGGGCCCTCGGCCGCCAGCATGAACCAGCCGTGCACGGGCTGGGAGACGCGGCCGTCGTGGGCCGTGGTGACGATCCGCGCGTCCGCGGCGCCCAGCTCGGCCGTGATGTCCTCGCCGGGTGCGACGTCCACGGTGGCGTCGTAGGTGAGCAGGGCGGTGAAGACCAGCACGGGCAGCCCGATCATGGCCATGACGAGCGCGGTGCGGCCCTTGGCGCGCAGCGCCTCCCTGCGGGACAGGCGCAGCGCCGCCAGGAACGCGCTCATCTCGCGCTCTCCAGGGGCTCCGCGGTCGAGTCGGCCACCCGGCCGTCACGCAGGTAGACCACGCGGTCGGCCCAGGCCGCGTAGCGCGGCTCGTGCGTCACCAGCAGCACGGCCGCGCCCGCGTCGCACCGCTCGCGCAGCAGCCGCAGGATGTCGTCGCCCGTCGCGGTGTCGAGCGCGCCGGTCGGCTCGTCGGCCAGCAGCAGGCGTCGCTCGCCGACCAGCGCCCTGGCGATCGCCACCCGCTGGCGCTGGCCGCCGGACAGCTCGCCGGGGAAGCGGCCGGCCACCTCGCCCGCGCCCACCTCGCGCAGCGCGGCCTCGGCCTCCTCGCGGGCCCGACCGGCGCGCACGCCGTCGAGCTCGCGCGGCAGCATGACGTTCTCGGCGGCGGTCAGCGACGGGATCAGGTTCAGGTCCTGGAACACGTACCCGATGCCGCCGCGCCGCAGCGCGGCCGGATCACGCACCGAGGCCAGGTCGGCGCCCTCGACGGACACGCTCCCCGAGGTGGGCCGGTCGAGCCCGCCGGCCAGGTTGAGCAGGGTGGACTTGCCGGACCCGGACGGGCCCATCACGGCCAGCAGCTCGCCGCGTCCCACCGCCAGGGTGACGCCGCGCAGCGCGGGCACGTCCCCGAACGTCCGGGTGACCTCCCGCATCTCCAGCACGCTCATGCCTTCCTCTCCTTGAGTACGGCCTCGCAGTGGTCCAGCCAGCGCTGTTCCGCCTCGGCCTTGAAAATCATGGAATCCAGGACGAGCCGCTGGGCGGCCCCGTCCGCGGCGCCGCGCTTGGCCCTGGTCAGCTCCTGCAGCGTGCGCATGGTGGCCATCCGCTGGGCCAGGATCACGCCGGCCACGTCCACGTCGGCGGCGGCGACCGCCATGGCGATCTTGATGACCAGCTCGTCCCTGGGCCTGTCGGTCTGGCCGACAGGGGTGGCGAACCACGTCGCCAGTTCTTCCCGGCCCGCCTCGGTGATCGCGTAGAGGGTGCGGCCCTGATCGTCGGCGCCGCCCGGCGCCACCAGGCCGTCGCGTTCCAGGCGGGAGAGCGTCGTGTAGACCTGGCCGATGTTCAGCGGCCAGGTCGCCCCCGTCGACGCCTCGAACTCCACCCTGAGCTGGTAGCCGTAGCGTGGCTCGCCGCTCAGGAGGGCGAGCAGTCCGTGTCTGATCGACATGCATACTGAGTATGCATACTCGGTATGCATGTCGTCAACAGATCCGCGTATTCTGGACAGGGTGCGCACTCGCGGCCGATACTCGGGAGATGAGCTCGACGCACCCACCGTTCCGCGCCTCTGATGGCGAACGGGATCGCGCGATCGACGAGCTCCGCGAGCGCGCCGCCGAGGGGCGGCTCTCGCACGACACCTTCGTGGTCCGCGTCGACCAGGCGCTGCGCGCCCGCAACCAGCAGGAGCTCGACGCGCTCGTGGCCGACCTGCCGCGGCGGCTCACGCTGCGCCGGCGGGTGACGAACGCGGTCACCGGCGCGGTGTCGGCGGTCTCCGGCTTCACCACCAGCCTGCAGTCCGCCTGGCGCAAGCCCCGGCTGCCCCGCCTCGCCCTGCCCGACGACGCCCGCCGGCGATACGTGGTCGGCCGCGGGTCCGCGTGCGACCTCGTCCTGTCGGACCTGACGGTCTCCCGGGTCCACGCCGAGCTGCGCCGCGACGACGACGGCGAGTGGATGCTGGTCGACCTGGGCTCGCTCAACGGCACCCGGCTCAACGGCTGGCGGCTGGTGGGCCCGGCCCGGGTCAAGCCCGGCGACGAGGTCTCGTTCGGCGACTGCGGGTTCGTCATGAACGCCGAAGGGCCCTAGTTCCACAAAGATACGGATATTTGCGGATTACACCGTGCGCCGCCTGGTTCATGATCACAGGCGAGCCCCTGTCGCATCCCTTTGGAGACCCCCTATGCGGCGCACCTCAGCATCCCTCGTCGCGGGCGCGCTCGTCGCGGCCCTCGCGTGGGCGTCCGGCCCCTCCTCCCCCGCGGTCGCGCTCGAACCCTCGCCCGGCGTGGCCGACCTGGCCCAGGACATCAACCAGATCCTCGCCGACTCCCGGCTGACCATCGCCCAGGCCGGTGTGATGGTCAAGAGCGCGGCGAACGGCGAGGAGCTCTACTCGACCGACGCGGGCAAGCTCCTGATGCCGGCGTCCAACACCAAGCTGTTCACGTCGGCCGCGGCGGCGGAGGTGCTCGGCCTCGACTACCGGTTCACCACCAGCGTGCTGAGCTCCGGGCGCAAGGCCGGTTCCGTGCTCACGGGCGACCTGGTGCTGCGCGGCACCGGTGACCCGACCATGCTGGCCGACGACTACGACGCGCTGGCCGCCGAGGTCGCCGGCTCGGGCGTCAAGCTGGTCACCGGCAAGCTCGTGGCCGACGACACCTGGTTCGACGCGGTCCGGCTCGGCCAGGACTGGGCGTGGGACGACGAGACGGCCTACTACGCGGCCCCGATCTCCGCGCTCACCGCCTCCCCCGACCGCGACTACGACGCGGGCTCGGTGATCGTCACCGTCGCGCCCGACGGCGGCAAGGTCAAGGTGACCACCACGCCGGACACCGACTACCTGGAGATCGTCAACAAGGCCACGGTGGGATCGTCCACCGATGTGCTCATCGAGCGCACGCACGGCACGAAGACCGTGGTCATCACCGGCACGGTCGCGTCCACGTACAACGAGTGGGTGTCCGTGGACGACCCGGCCTCCTACACCGCGGCGCTGTTCCGCGACGCGCTCAAGAAGCACGGCGTGCGGGTGCTGGGCAAGACCGTGGCCGGCGCGGCCCCCGGCGGCGCCAAGGAGCTGGCGAAGAAGGAGTCGATGCCGCTCAGCGAGCTGCTCGTGCCGTTCATGAAGCTGAGCAACAACATCCACGCCGAGATCCTCACCAAGGCGATGGGCCGCAAGGTCGCCGACCAGGGCACCTGGGCCGCCGGGCTCAAGGCGAGCTCCGACTTCGCCCGCGCCAACGGGGTGCAGGTGCTCAACCTGCGCGACGGCTCCGGCCTGTCGCGCCGCGACGGCATCACGCCCGCCTCGATCGCGCAGCTGCTGCTCGCCGTGCGTGACAAGCCGTGGTATCAGGCGTGGTACGACTCGCTGCCGGTCGCGGGGAACGCGGACCGGTTCGTGGGCGGCACCCTGCGCAGCCGGATGCGCGACACTCCGGCGGCGAACAACGTGCGCGCCAAGACCGGGTCGCTCACCGGCGTCACGGCGCTGTCCGGATACGTGACGAGCGCCGACGGGGAGCCGCTGGTGTTCTCCATCATGCTGAACCAGTATCTGTCGTCCTCGCCGAAGGACATCGAGGACAAGATCGCGATCCGCCTCGCGCAGTTCTCCAGGACCGCGACGGTGGACGCCGCGGTCCAGCTCAAGTCGGCCGCCGAGGAGTCGCCCGACCTGGAGTGCTCGTGGCTCAAGCCCGCGCAGTGCTAGCACGATCACTTTTCTGACCGGGTGCGCCCCAACGGGCGCACCCGGTTTTTTGTGCCCTGGACGCGTGATCCAGACGTTGGGTTTACCGAGGCCAGCGGGTTAATTGTTACGATTGGGTCACGTGGAGCTCCAGATATAGAGGAGTTTTTCCGGACATCAACGACGCGGAGGGCCAGAATGCGGTCTCGACGCTCAACTCACCGGAGGACAGCGATGCGAAGACGGCTCCAGGCACTGGCCTGCCTCGGAAGTCTCGCGGCGACGGGCATTCCCGCGTCGAGCCCGGCGGCCGCGCAGACCGCGTACACGGCGCAGGCCGTGGGGACCGCGGCGGGCGCCGCGGTCCCCACGATGGCGGCGTGCCGCGTGGTGGCCGCCAGGCCGGCGCTGGACCCGGGCGGGACGATCACGGCCACGGCCGTGCGGACCGGCTGCGACGACGAGTCCCTGCTCCGCCTACGGATCAGGGAGGCAGGACCCGGCCCCGACCGCACCCTCGGGAGCGACTCCCGGGTGCTGGTGAACGGCCGCGTCACGGTCAGGCTGCGCTGCTCCCCCGCTCCGCGCCGCTACTACGTCACGGCCATGGACTTCGAGGGCCGCCCCGCCACGTCGCGCAGCGTGGTGCTGTCCTGCGGGTACGGGCGAGGGTCCGGCTCGGACGCCTCCGCCACCGAAGCCGCGGTCGTCAGGCTCACCAACCAGGCCCGCGCCGGCCGGGGCTGCCGGCCGCTGCTGCACGACCGCAGGCTGCACAGGGCGGCCGAACGGCACTCGGCGGACATGGCCGCCAGGGGCTACTTCGACCACACCGGCCGGGACGGCCGCTCCGGGGGCGACCGCATCCGGGCCGCCGGTTTCGCGCCGCTCCGCGGCTGGGGCGAGAACATCGCCGTGGGCCCGCACTCCGCGGCCCAGGTGGTGCGGGGCTGGCTCGACAGCCCCGGTCACCGCAGGAACATCATGGACTGCTCGTACACCCACATCGGCGTCGGCCAGCACCCGCGCGGCCCGCACTGGACCCAGACCTTCGCCAGCCACTGAGCCTCGGGCGCCGAGACCACCGGAGCGCCGGGCGTACCGGCCCCACCCGTGCCGGTTCCCACCGCACGCCCCGCGCTCCCCTCCGGCGGGCCCGGCCGCGGCTCCGTATCGGACCGCGGCCGGGCCCGCACCCAGGCGGGTCAGTCGCTCAGAAGGTCCACCGCGGCCCGGCCGAACGCGCGCACCCTGCCCGTCTCGCCGCCGGCCCGCCACACCAGCCCCCATTCGACCCGGGGCGCGTCGCGTACCAGCACGTAGGCCACGTCAGGGCGGGCGTAGTAGCGCCGCGTCTGCGCCCTCACCGGCAGCACCCCACGCCCCGCGCCGACCAGCGTCAGGGCCTCGTGCAGGGTCGCCGCCCGAGGCCCCGGCGAGCCCGAGGCGGCCCGGCCGCCCGCCAGCTCCACCACCGTCACCCGCTCCAGGTCGGCCAGCCCCACGGACTCCCGGCGGGCGAACGGATGCCCCGCCGGCACCGCCGCCATCAGCGCCTCCCGCACCAGCACCGGCCCCGCGTCCGCGCCCGGCACCGGCAGCGTCGTCAGCACGACGTCCACCTCGCCGTCGCGCAGCCACGGCGCCACCTCTCCCGGCTGCGCCTCCCTGATCACCACCTCGCAGCCCGGCACCCTGCTCCGGAACAGCTCCTCCACCCCGGCCAGCAGTTGCCCCGCGGCCGCCCCGGTGAAGGCCGCTCGAAGCGTCCCCGTCAGCCCGCGGCCCGCGTCGGCCGCCCGCTCGTACGCGGCCCCGATGGCCTCCCAGGCGGGCCGCACCTCCTCGTGGAGCCGGCGCCCCACCGGGGTGAGCGCGACGCGGCGGCTGGTCCGGTCGAACAGCGGCGCGCCCACCCGCCGCTCCAGCTTCCTGATCGTCTGACTGACCCGCGCGGTGGACACGCGCAGCCGCTCGGCGGTGTGCCCGAAGTGCAGCTCCTCGGCGAGGGTCAGGAACGCCTCGATCTCGTGCCTCTCCAGCACCCCGCCCTCCCGTCCTTAAGCCCGGCTTCACGATCGTGGCACAGAGCGGCGTTGATCACCGCCCGCCGGAACCGGAGGCTGGAGGCCCGTTCGAAGGGAGCACCACGCATGTACGTCACCGAGCACCGCGCCCTGTCCGGCGCCCCGCGCGAGCTGGAGGACCGGACGGAGATCACCGACGCCCTCCTCCGCTTCGCCCTGGGCCAGGATCTGCGGGACGAGGGCCTGTTCGCGTCCTGCTTCACCGAGGACGCCGAGCTGGACTTCCGCCCGGCAGCCGCCCGCTGGGGCGCCGCGCCGCCGCTGATGAAGGGCCGGGACGCGATCGTCACGACGATCCTGTCCGGCTTCAGCGGACGGGTCGACACCACCCACCAGGTCACGAACCCGCGCATCGCCGTCACCGGCGACACGGCGCGCCTCACCGCCCTGGTCGAGGCGCAGCACCTGCTCACCGCCGACCACGACACGCACGCGCTGCTGAAGAACCGCTACGACGTCGAGCTGGTACGGGACGGCGGCCGATGGCTGATGAGCCGGATCCGCATCGAGAACGTCTGGTACACCGGCGACCCGGCGGCCATCTTCACGGACAGTAACCGGCCCGGCGGCGTCACGTAGAGAGGGAGGGGAATGGGGAAAGGGGCGGAAAACGGTGACGGGGCCCACCTCGTCGATGAGGTGGGCCCCGCTCTAACGACCTGTTATGCCTCAGCGGTTGGTGAGGATGTCCAGGACATCGTTGAGGACGTCGAGGTCGAGGAAGTCATTGTCAGAACCGTTGTTGGTCCACTCGCCATCCTGCGACCTGTTGTACCTGATGTCGTCGCCGTCGTCGTCGTGGTCGTGGTCGTAGTTGGCCACTACCGGTGCGGTGGTGTAACCCTGAGCGAGCGCGGGAGCGCCGCCCAGCATGACCATGCCGCCGATCAGACCGGTCAGGACAAGTCCCGTCTTGTACATCGGATCTCCTCTGTTACCTCTCGACTACTCTCCGTAGGTAGCGGTCGGAAGTATCCCCGAAGGCCTCTCCGAACAAACGCCGAGAATCACGCTTTGACGTACGAAGAAGCCTCCCTTGGCGGAACCTAGACGAAAGCCGGTCCTCCATGACGATCGGACTACCCACAGGCGACGCCGTCCGGATGAGACGGGGACGGCCACGGCGGCGCCGGAAAAGCGGCAAAAAGGGTGCGGCCCCGGCCGGAGGATCACCCCGGCCGGGGCCGCGCACGCGGACTCACGCGGCTCTGTCAGCCGCGTGACGTCATGAAAAATCAGGCCTTGAGCCAGCTCATCATCGGACGGAGCTTGGCGCCGGTCTTCTCGATCGGGTTCTCCGCCAGCTCGTCACGGTGACGCTGGAACTCCTTCTGGCCGCCGTCGAACTCCTCCACCAGCTCGCGGGCGAACCGGCCGTCCTGGATCTCGGCGAGGATCTCGCGCATCGCCTGGCGGGTCTGCTCGGTGACGACGCGCGAGCCGCGGGTGTAGCCGCCGTACTCGGCCGTGTCGGAGACCGACCAGTACATCTTCGAGATGCCGCCCTCGTACATGAGGTCGACGATGAGCTTCATCTCGTGCAGGCACTCGAAGTAGGCCACCTCCGGCTGGTAGCCGGCCTCGATCAGGGTCTCGAAACCGGCCTTGATCAGCTCGGAGACGCCGCCGCACAGCACGGCCTGCTCGCCGAACAGGTCGGTCTCGGTCTCCTCGGTGAACGTGGTCTTGAGCGCGCCGGCGCGGGTGCCGCCGATGCCCTTGGCGTACGAGAGCGCCAGGTCGAGGGCCTTGCCGGAGGCGTCCTTCTCCACCGCCACCAGGCAGGGCACGCCGCGCCCCGCCTCGAACTGGCGGCGCACCAGATGGCCGGGGCCCTTGGGCGCGACCATGCACACGTCGACGCCCTCGGGCGCCTCGATGAGGCCGTAGCGGATGTTGAGGCCGTGGCCGAAGAAGAGCGCGTCGCCCTCCCTGAGGTTCGGCGCGACGTGCTCGGCGTAGAGGTGGCGCTGGATGTGGTCCGGCGCCAGGATCATCGTGACGTCGGCCTCCTTGACCGCCTCCGACGGCGTGAGCACGCGCAGGCCGTCGTTCTCGGCCTTCTCGCGGCTCTTGGAGCCCTCGGGCAGGCCGACGCGCACGTCGACGCCGGAGTCACGCAGGGAGAGCGCGTGGGCGTGGCCCTGGCTGCCGTACCCCAGCACGGCCACACGGCGCCCCTGGATGATCGACAGGTCGGCCTGGTCGTCGTAGAAAATCTCGGTCACTTGCGAATAACCTTTCAGGCGGTACGGTCCAGTGCCCTGAGGGACCGGTCGGTGATGGAACGGGCGCCGCGGCCGATGGCCACCATGCCCGACTGGACGAGTTCTTTGATGCCGAAGGGCTCGAGCACCTTGACGAACGCGTCGAGTTTGTCGGGGGTGCCGGTGACCTCGATGGTCACCGCGTCGGAGGCCACGTCGATGCAGCGGGCCCGGAAGAGCTGGACGAGCTCCAGCACGTGGGAGCGGCTGTCGGCGTCGGCCTTGACCTTGATCAGCGTCAGCTCGCGCTGCACGGACTGGGACGGGTCGAGCTCGACGATCTTGAGCACGTTCACCAGCTTGTTGAGCTGCTTGGTGACCTGCTCCAGCGGGAGCTCCTCGACGTTGACCACGATCGTCATGCGGGAGATGTCTTCGTGCTCGGTGGGCCCGACGGCCAGCGAGTCGATGTTGAAGCCCCGCCGGCTGAACAGCGCGGACACCCGCGCCAGGACACCCGGCTTGTTCTCCACGAGCACTGACAGCGTGTGTCTGCTCATTCTTCGTTCTCCCACGTAGGCGCCATGTCACGGGCGTACTTGATCTCGTCGTTGCTCGTCCCTGCCGCGACCATGGGCCAGACCATGGCGTCCTGGTGGACGACGAAGTCGACCACCACCGGCACGTCGTTGATCTCCATGGCCTTCTTGATGGTCGCGTCGACGTCTTCGGGACGCTCGCACCTCAGGCCAACACAACCATAGGCCTCCGCCAGCTTGACGAAGTCGGGGATCCGGCGGGTCGCCTGCAGGTCGGTGTTGGAGTAGCGCTCGTCGTAGAAGAGGGTCTGCCACTGGCGGACCATGCCGAGGTTGCCGTTGTTGATGACGGCGATCTTGATCGGCACGCCCTCCAGGGTGCACGTGGCCAGCTCCTGGTTGGTCATCTGGAAGCAGCCGTCGCCGTCGATGGCCCACACGACCGCGTCGGGGTCGCCCATCTTCGCGCCCATCGCGGCCGGGACCGCGAAGCCCATGGTGCCGGCGCCGCCGGAGTTGATGAACGCGCCCGGCCGCTCGTGCGCGATGAACTGGGCGGCCCACATCTGGTGCTGGCCGACCCCGGCCACGTAGTAGGCGTCGGGCCCGGCGATCGCGCTCAGCCGCTGCATCACGTACTGAGGAGCCAGCGAACCGTCGTCGAACTCGTCGTAGCCGAGCGGGTAGGTCTCCTTGTAGCCGTTGAGTGTCGTCCACCAGTCGGCGTAGTCGCCCTGCTGGCCGGACGCCTCGACGGCGGCGATCAGGTCGCCGATGACCTCCTTGCAGTCGCCCACGATCGGCACGTCGGCGTGGCGGTTCTTGGAGATCTCCGCCGGGTCGATGTCGGCGTGCACGATCTTGGCGTACGGGGCGAACGTGGAGAGCTGGCCGGTGACCCGGTCGTCGAACCGGACACCCAGGCCGACGAGCAGGTCCGCCTGCTGCAGGGCGCCCACCGCGGAGACCGAGCCGTGCATGCCGGGCATGCCGAGGTGCTGGGGGTGGCTGTCGGGGAACGTGCCGCGCGCCATCAGCGTGGTGACGACCGGGATGCCCGTCAGCTCGGCCAGGCGGAGCAGCTCCTCGGAGGCGCGGGCCTTGTGGACGCCGCCGCCGACGTACAGCACGGGCCGCCGGGACTCGGCGATCAGCTTGGCCGCTTCGCGGATCTGCTTGGAGTGCGGCCGGGTGACGGGGCGGTAGCCGGGCAGCTGCATGACCGGCGGCCAGCTGAACAGGGTCTCGGCCTGCAGCGCGTCCTTGGAGATGTCGACCAGCACGGGCCCGGGGCGGCCGGTGGCGGCGATGTGGAACGCCTCGGCGATCGTCCGCGCGATGTCGTCGGCGTCGGTGATGAGGAAGTTGTGCTTGGTGATCGGCATGGTGATGCCGGAGATGTCGGCCTCCTGGAAGGCGTCCGTGCCGATCGCCCCGCTGGCCACCTGCCCGGTGATCGCCACGATCGGCACCGAGTCCATGTAGGCGTCGGCGATCGGAGTCACCAGGTTGGTCGCACCCGGCCCGCTGGTCGCCATGCACACGCCGACCTTGCCGGTGGCCTGCGCGTATCCCTCGGCCGCGTGGCCGGCGCCCTGCTCGTGCCGTACAAGCACGTGCCGGACCTTGGCCGAGTCGTACAGGGGATCGTAGGCGGGGAGGATGGCGCCGCCAGGGATCCCGAACACGGTGTCGACTCCCACGTGCTCCAAGGCCCTGACCAGGGCCTGTGCACCTGTCATCCGTTCGGTCATCGGCTCGTTCCTTGTGTGATCACACGTCAGGACATAAAAAATGCCCCTCCCCACGGGAAGTGGGAGCGGGGCGGCGCGCAGGTCGGAGTGCTTCGCTAACGGCCTGCGCGCCGGCGAAGTACTACGAGAATCTCACTGCGAAGCATGGCTTACACGATAGCCGCTCTGAACCGCCCGGTGTCAACTTGGTGGGACACAGGTCTCACACGCTGAGATCAAACGGTGAGACTGGTCCGCATCAGCGAGTCGACGCCCCTGGCCGCCATGGGCCGGGCCACGAGGAAACCCTGACCGCGGGTGCAGCCCATCTCGCGCAGCAGGTCGAGCTGCTCGGGCCGCTCGATGCCCTCGGCCACCACGATGAGCCCGAGGTCGTGGCCGAGCCGCACGATGGTCCGGGTGAGCAGGGTCAGCGTGTCGTCCTGGCCCAGCCCGGACACGAACGACGGATCGATCTTGATCATGTCGACCGGGAGCTGACGGAGGAAGGCCAGCGAGGCGTAGCCGGTGCCGAAGTCGTCGATGGCCAGCCGCACGCCCAGGGCGCGCAGCTCCGACAGCCGCTTGACGGTCTCGTCGGCGTCGTCGACGAGCATTTCCTCGATCACCTCGAGGGTGAGCGCGCAGGCGGGCAGCCCGCTCTCCTCCAGCGCCTCCTCGACCGTCTGCACGAACCGGGGGGCGGTGATCTGGCGGGCGGACAGGTTGAGCGACAGGCCGATGTCCCAGGACTCGGCCCGCCAGGCGGCCACCTCGCGGCACGCCTCGCGCAGGATCCACTCCCCCAGCGGCACGATGAGGCCGGTGTCCTCGGCCGGGCCGAGGAACTGGTCGGGCGGCACGAACACCGAGCCGCGGCACCACCGCACCAGCGCCTCGACCGCGGTCACCCGGGAGGTGGCCAGGTCGACCACGGGTTGGTACTCGATCGCGAACTGGTGCTCGATCAGCGCCCGCTGCAGGTCGGCGGCGAGCTCCAGCCTGCGGACCACGTCGGCGTGCATCTGCGCGGCGAACACCTCGACCCGGCGCCCGCCGAGCTCCTTGGCCCGCGCCATGGCCACGTCGGCGTTGCGGATCAGGTCGCCGGCGGGCACGTCGTCCTCGGCGAAGGCGACCCCGACGCTGCCGGTGAGCGCCACGTCGCGGTCGGCCACCCGGAACGGCTCCTGCGAGACCGCCCGCAGCAGGCGCTCGGCCAGGTCGACGGCGAGCTGGGCGTCGCCGCCGGTCTCGATGAGCACGGCGAACTCGTCGCCGCCCCACCGGGCGAGCGTGTCGTCGGGGCGTACGGCGCCGCGCAGCCGGCGCGCGGCCTGGCCGAGGAGGTAGTCGCCGCTGGCGTGGCCGACGGAGTCGTTGACGGAGGTGAACCCGTCGAGGTCGAGGAATATGACCGCGACGTGGCCGGAGCCGCCGAGCACCTCGCGGGTGCGCTCCTCGAAGTAGGCGCGGTTGGGCAGGCCGGTGACGCCGTCGTGGAAGGTCAGGTGGGCGACCTGGTTGCGCAGCGCCTCCTCGTCGCTGATGTCGCGGGTGGTGACCAGGATCTGGTCCTCGCCGCTGGCGTGACGGGTGGCGACGGACTCGGTGGGCCGCCAGGTGCCGTCGGCGGCGCGTACGCGGCAGGCGATGAGGCAGGCGCCGGGATTGGCGTCGTCCTCGTCGTCGAGGCCCATCGCGCGCAGCGACGACTGGATCTGGGGCACGTCCTCGGGGTGGATGTAGTCGAAGATCGATCCGCCGACGAGCTGCTCGGGGCGGTAGCCGTAGGTCTCCTCCACCCCGGCCCCGATCTCGTGCACGGTGCCCTCGTGGTCGCAGATGAGCACCACGTCGCCGGTGCTCTCGGCCAGGTCGCGCAGCTGCTTCTCACCGCGCGAGAGCAGCGTGCGCAGCCGCAGGTTGACGCCCGACAGCACGAACAGGCGCAGCAGCAGGAGCAGCACCATCGAGGCGGCGACCACCACGACGCCGGTGACGGGCGCCTGCCGCCCCCCGCCCGACAGGTGGACGACCATCGTCACGGTGGCCACGGCGACCAGCGCCAGCGGCAGCAGGGCGACGAGGCTGCCCATGAGCGGCCAGGCCGTCACCTCGCGGGGGCGTGCCCAGGGCACGACGGTCAGCAGCAGGAACGCCGCCGGCGCGAGCGCCAGGCTCCATCCGGGCGGCCCGCCGCCGTCGAGCCTGGCCACGGCGCCGGCCAGGCTGGAGGTCGTGGTGGCCGCGAGCACGCACAGGCCCGCCACGCCGAGCGGCAGGGCGACGGCCCTGCCGGTGACCACGGAAGGCACCACCGCGCACGTCACCAGCAGCGCCAGCATGGGCGGCAGCATCGAGAAGGTGAACAGCGCCGGGTCGGCGGTGTTGTCGTAGACGTGGCGCAGCGCCACCACCCAGCCGACCACGAACAGCGCGGCGGCGGACAGGTAGGAGTCGGTGACGTGGCGGAGCACGACCAGGGCGGGCGGGCGGCGACCGCCGGCGACGAGCGCGCCCCCGCCGATCAGCACGGTGCCGAGCAGCACGAGCAGGTCGGCGAAGCTCACCATGAGGCTCGAGCTGTCGGTGAACGGGCGCACGGCCACGCCGAGTGCCCAGACCGCGGCGCCGCCGCCCATCCAGCGGATGCCCCTGGACATGGACCGGCGCTCGGCCGGCGGCCCGGAGGCGAGCAGCAGCGAGGCGGCGGCGAGCATGGCCGCGAGGAATCCGGCGACAGCGCCGATGTAGAGGGCCGGGCCGCCCGCAAGGAGCGCAGCCGCGACCCCGGCCGCGCCGATCGCCGCTCCGGCGGTCAGCGATGCCCGTGGATCACGCCAGCGGATCACAGTCGTTGCCCATCCCGTCCTCGAACCCTGCTCCCGTGGCCGCCGAAGCCCGGCGGGTCCACATCGCCAGTGTGTGTGGTCTCGGCTGCGCGGGTGGTGACAACGCCGATGTCGTCACCGATCTGATAACCACACGGACCAATTGCCGCCAAGAATTCCTTGACAGGAAGTCAGGAAACCTTGGATAGACGCAACCGTACGCACCGAAGGTCACGGCCCAGCCACGTTCCGGATTCTCCTCAGTACGCGTCGGTGATGATGTTGTCCAGCGGCTCGCCGCGGAGGTGCCTGGAGATTTGCGCCCGGATGAGCTTCAGCGTGCGCCGGCCGGATGCGGGCGTGCTGCCGGCCACGTGGGGGGTGATCAGCACGCCGGGGGCGCTCCACAGGGGGTGGCCCTCGGGCAGCGGCTCCGGATCGGTCACGTCGAGCGCGGCCCGCAGCCGGCCGGCCTCCAGCTCGGCGACCAGCGCGCCGGTGTCGACCACCCCGCCCCTGGCGGCGTTGACCAGCACGGCGCCGTCCTTCATGCGGGCCAGGAATCCGGCGTCCACCATGCGGGCGGTGGCGGGGGTGGAGGGCACGAGCAGCACCACCACGTCCGCTTCCGGCAGCAGGCCGGGCAGCTCGTCCATGCCGTGGACGGGCCCGTACTCGCTGTCGCGGGCGCTCCTGGCCACCCGGACGATCTCCACCTCGAAGCCCGCCAGGCGGCGCTCCAGCGCGCCGCCGATGGAGCCGTAGCCGACGATCAGCACGGTGGAGTCGGCGAGCGCCCCGGTGTGGCGGTAGGTCCACGCGCCGCGCCGCTGCGCGCCGGCGAACTCGGGGAACTCGCGGACGACCGCGATCATCGCTCCCGCCGCCCATTCGGCGGTGCCGGCGTCGTGCACGCCGCGCGCGTTGCACAGCACCACGCCCTCCGGCAGGTGAGGGCGGTACGGGTCGACGCCCGCGGTGACGGTCTGGAGGAGGCGCAGCGAGCGCATGCGGGCGAGGATCCCGGGCACGTCGGACACCACCACGAGAGGCGGGACCCACACCTCGACGTCCTCGATCCCGGGCGGCTCCGGCACGTCGCGGTGGAACACCGCGCACTCCACGCCGGGCAGCTCGGACAGGACGTCGGCGACAGCGTCGGAGGGCACCCAGATCTTCATGCGGGAAACCTTAAGGGTCGGGAGTGAGTATGGGACACATGAGGCACATCTGGATGATCATCTTTCTGGCGGCGCTCACCGCCTGTTCAGGCGCGGACGGGGTGGCGACCACGCCCACGGCCTCCGTCAGCCCCGGGCGCTCCCCGGGCGAGCCCACGACGGTGGCGGAGAACCTCGCGGTGCCGTGGTCGATCGCGTTCCTGCCCGGCGGGGACGCGCTGGTGACCGAGCGCGACACCGCCCGGCTGGTCCGCGTGAGCGCCTCCGGCCAGGTCACCGAGGTGGCCAAGATCGACGGCGTCGTCCCCGACGGCGAGGGCGGGCTGATGGGGCTGGCGGTCAAGGACGACCAGGTGTTCGTCTACTACACCGCCGCCGAGGACAACCGGATCGTCCGCTACCGGTTCACCGGCGACGGGGTGTCGGATCCGCGGGTGATCGTCCAGGGCATCCCCAAGGGCGGCATCCACAACGGCGGCAGGCTGGCGTTCGGGCCCGACGGCCACCTGTACGCGAGCACCGGCGAGATCGGCGACCGGGAGCTGGCGCAGCAGCGCGACTCGCTCGCGGGCAAGATCCTGCGGATGACCCCCGACGGCGAGCCCGCGCCCGGCAACCCGTTCGGCACGCTCGTCTACAGCCTCGGCCACCGCAACGTGCAGGGCCTGGCCTGGGACGACCAGGGCAGGCTGTACGCGTCCGAGTTCGGCGCCAACAGCTTCGACGAGCTCAACCTGATCAAGCCGGGCGCCAACTACGGCTGGCCGGAGGTCGAGGGCCGCGGCGACGACCCCGATTTCGAGAACCCGATCGTCACCTGGGACACCTCGGAGGCGTCACCGTCGGGGCTGGCCTACGCCGACGGGTCGCTCTGGATGGGCGCGCTGCGCGGCGAGCGCCTGTGGCAGATCCCGCTGGCCGCGGACGGCTCGCCCGGCGAACCGGTGGCCCACTACTCCGGCGTCTACGGCAGGCTCCGCGCGGTCTCCACGGCTCCCGACGGGAAGCTCTGGGTGGGCACCAGCAACAAGGACGGCCGGGGCGACGTACGTGACGGCGACGACAGGATCATCGCCGTCACGCCGTGACGGTCAGCTTCCGGAGGCGCAGACGACCTCGGCCCGAGGACGGTACTTGGTGGTCAGCTTCTTGTCGCGCTTGACCACCTTGCCGTCGTTGTGGAAGACGCGGGTGACGTCGATGGTGAAGCCCTGCTGGCCGGGGCCGGCCACGCAGTCGGGGGCGTCGCTGGTCTCGCGGCGGAACGGGGTGAAGTCCCGCTTCTCGGACTCGACGGCCTCGACCTTCTCGTACCGCTTGGTGCTGTAGAGGGTGACCGTGACGGACGTCTCGGTGGAGGCCGTCTTGATCAGCACGCCGTGGTCGGAGTCGTTGCGCCACTTCAGGTCGAGGTCGGGGTAGAGCAGCGCGGCGTCGCGGCCGGCCGGGTAGCGGGTCGAGTGGTAGTCCATCGGCGTGTGCGCCACGTCCTCGAAGCCGCCGTAAAAGACCGCGTTGTAGAGCGCGGTGGCGAACTGCGACGAGCCGCCGCCCATGATGGTGAGCAGCCGGCCGCCGACGATCTGCGGCGCCGGCACGTAGCCGCCTTCGGTGGTGCGCTCGCCGACCAGGTCGTTGAGCGAGAACGTCTGGCCCGGCCTGACCAGGTGGCCGTCCACGTCCGCGGCCATCTGCCTGATGTTGGTGACCCGCGGCTGGCAGCAGTCGAACATGGAGGTGAACGAGCCCACGGCCTCCTTGATGCCGAGCCCGCTCACCTGCTCGGTGGTGACGTCCGGCGGCGCGGCGGACAGGGTGACGGGGACGACCCGCTCGCCGCCGCGCCGCAGCATGCCGGTCACGTCGCGGGCGAGGCGCTCCTCGTCGATGCCGCGCCCCGCGCGGGAGGTGACGAGCCGGGGGCTGCCGTCGACGATCTCGTACGTGGCGTCGCGTGGCGCCTGGGCCGCGTCCACCAGGACGCTCTCCACGGGGCCGAGCGCCTTCGCGGCGTCGAACCGGGGCTTCAGCGCCCCCTCGTCGTCGGCCACGAAGGTCAGGCTGGCCGCGATGGCCGCCGGGGTGAGCTGGGCCTGCTTGCCGTCGAGGGTCAGCGTGATCGGGCCGGCGACGGCGCGCCTGGCCTGGGTCCTGGCCCGGTTCACGGCCTCCTGCGTGGTGGCGGGCTCGGCCGGTTTCAGCGACAGCGACGCCTTGCCGCTGCCGGTGAGGAAGGCGGCGCTGATGGCCTTGACGGCCTCGCCCCGGTCGAGCAGCGCGCCGGGGCGCGGCTGGGTGACGACGGGCCGCAGCTCCTTGAAGGTCACCTTGCCCTCGGTCGGAGGCTTGTCGACGGTCCCGGCCAGCGCCTCGACGGTCCTGGCGAGCTGGGAGGCGTCGACGGTTACCTGGGGTTCCAGCTCGGTGGTGCCGGTCAGCGCCCGCCACACCTCACCGGGGCTGGGGAAGCCGCTGGGCACCTGGTTGATCGTGCTGACGACGTCCAGTTGCAGGCCGGCCTCGTCGGGCTGGACGGTGTCGCGGTGCTTGCCGACGGTCACCACGACGGGCTTGCTGAGCTCGGCGGCCAGCTCGGCGCGGAGCTTCTCGGCCGCCTGCGTGACGGTCAGGCCGCCGATGTCGACGCCGTCGACGCGGGTGCCTGGCAGCACGGTGCCGGACATCAGCACGGCCGGCACCAGGTAGGCCAGGAGGACGGCGAGGACCACGAGCACACCGACGGCGGGCAGCAGGCGGCGCCGCCTGGACGGCTCGGGGTCGGTGTAAGTGGGCGGCTGCGGCTCGGTGAAGGCCGGTGCGGGATTCACGCTGACCGGCCACGGCTGCGACTGCTGCGGGGCCGGGGGCGGCCCGCCGTTCGCGGCGGCCTGGGGGCCCTGGCCCGCGGGCGGGGACTCCGGCCGGCCCTGGGGGCCGAAGATGTCCCTGGACACACCGGGTGGAAGGCCTTCCACCTTCGGCTTCCTCGAAGTGGCGCGCGAGGGTAACGGCACCGAGGCGAACGGGTCGGTCGGTGATTCGATCGGTCCCGCGTTACGCACGCCTCAATCTCCTCCCTCTCCGCAGCCACTTCTCAGGAAACAGTAAGGCACGCGGGTACGGATATGTCACGAGAAACGACTACGGAAGTGTGTCAGCCGATCCAGCGGTATCGGTGTTCCGGTCTGCCCGCCGTCCCGTACCTGGGCCGCAGCTCGGCCCGGCGGGCGCCGCACAGGTACTCCAGATAGCGGCGCGCGCTGACCCGCGACAGTCCCGTCAGGGAGGCGGTCTCCACGGCCGACAGGTCGCGGCCCGCCTCCCGCAGCACCGTGGCGACCAGTGCGCAGGTCGCCTGCGACAGGCCCTTGGGCAGCGCCGGCGGGGTGCCGGTGACGCCGAAGAGCCGGTCCACGTCGTCCTGGTGGGCCTCCGGCCCGATGGCGCTGAGCTGCCTGCGGGTATGGGCGTACTGCTGGAGCCGCTCGGTGAGCGCGGCGGCGGCGAACGGCTTGATCAGGTAGTTGACCGCCCCGCCGCGCATGGCCTCCCTGACCGTCGGCACGTCGCGGGCCGCGCTGATGACCAGCACGTCCACGCCGCTGATCGCCTTGAGCACTTCCAGGCCGGACATGTCGGGCAGGTAGATGTCGAGCAGGACGAGGTCGGGCCGCGACCCGGCGACGGCCGTGATCGCGTCGGCCCCGTTGTGGGCGGTGGCCACCACCTCGAAGCCCGGCACCCTGGCGACGTAGCCGGCGTGGATGCGGGCCACCATGAAGTCGTCGTCCACGACCAGCACCCGGATGTCGCTCACGTCGCCGCCTCCTCGGGCAGCAGGGCGGTGAACACCGCGCCGCCGGAGTTGCGCACCCGCACCCAGCCGCCGCGGCGCAGGCAGGCCTGACGGGTGAGCGCCAGGCCGAGCCCGCGCGGCCCCGAGTGGGCCGCCTTGGTGGTGAACCCCTCACGGAAGACCTCCTCCACCAGCTCCGGCGTGATGCCCGGCCCCGAGTCGCGCACCCGTACGCGCAGCCCGCCGTCCCCCGCCACGACCGAGACCTCGATCGTGCCGGCCCGGCCGTCGAGCGCGTCGATGGCGTTGGCCACCAGGTTGCCGACGACCAGGACCGCGTCCTGCGGGTCGCCGAGCGCCCCCTCGGGCACCGTGGAGTCGTCCGACAGCACCAGCCGGGCGCCGCGCTCGGCCGCCTCGGCCGACTTGGCCAGCAGCAGCGCGGCCAGCGTGGGGTCCTGCACCCGCTCGCGCAGCTCGCCCGCCTTCACGCCCGGGGTGGTGCTGGTGATGAACGCGATGGCGGCGTCGTGTTCGCCCATCTCCAGCAGCCCGACCACGGTGTGCATGCGGTTGGCGAACTCGTGCGCCTGGGCCCGCAGCGCCTCCGTCGCGCTGCTGGTCGACTCCAGCTCGCGGGCGAGCCGGACCAGCTCGGTGCGGTCGCGCAGGGTGATCACCCAGCCGCTCTGCCGGCCCCGTACGGACACCGGGGTGCGGTTGAGCACCAGCACCCGCTCGCCGTGCAGGACCACCCGGTCCTCGCCGGGGTCGGCGCCGCCGAGCACGTCGCGCATGCGGTCGGAGACGGGCATCCGGGTCAGGTCGTCGCCGACGTCGCCGAGCAGCTCGCGGGCGGCGTCGTTGACCAGCGTCACCCGGCCGTCGAGGTCGAGCGCGAGCACGCCTTCCTTGACGCCGTGCAGCACGCCCTCGCGCTGTTCCAGCAGGGCGGCGATCTCGCGCGGCTCCAGCCCGAACGTCTGCCTGCGCACCCTCGCGGTGATCAGGGCGGCCGCGGCGAGCCCGGCGACGAGCACGGCCGTCGCGGTCCACAGCAGCGGCGGCAGCGCGCCCGCCACCTCGCCGATGACCGTGGTCTCCAGCACGCCGACCGAGACCAGGCCGATGACCTCGCCGTACTCGTCGCGCACCGGGGTCTTGCCGCGGACCGTGATGCCGATCGTGCCCTTCTGGGTGCCCACCCAGTCGCCGCCGGTGGTGAGCACGTAGCTGCCGTCGGTGGACAGCCGGTGGCGGATCAGCGAGGCGTTGGGGTGGGCGTAGCGGACCTGGTCGGCGTTGGCGATCACCACGTAGTCGGCGCCGGTGGTCTGCTGCACGCTCAGCGCGAGCGGCTGCAGCACGGTCTCCGGCCGGCGCAGCTTGAACGCCTCGCGCACCTGCGGCAGGGCGGCGACCGACTGGGCGATGGCCAGCGCCCGCTGCTCGTAGCGGGAGTCGTACTGGTTGCGGGTGTGCTGTGCCCAGACAGCGGCGGTGCTGCCGACGGCGAGCAGCACGATCGCCATCTGGAGCACGAACAGCTGGGTGCCGAGTCTCACGCAGCACATGCAAACAGCGCCAGGTCACGGGCCGGTTGCGACCAATACGACCACTACGACCGCTACCTGCAGAGTCTCGACGCGACGGCTCACGGGCCGCACGATCCAGGGTTCATAGATGTGAAACCCCCTGGAGTTGATCATGCGTTTGCGCATCATCGCCGCGCTCGCGGCGTTCTCCGTCGCGCTGGCCGGCTGCGGCGGCGGCAGCGGCGGCGGCACCACGACCCTGCGCATCATGGCCCCGGCCTCGCCCGGCGGCGGCTGGGACCAGACCTCACGCACCGCGGAGCGCTGAAGTCCGTCGCGCCGGACCGCGGCGTCGAGGTCTTCAACGTCCCCGGCGCCGGCGGCACGATCGGGCTGGCCCAGCTCGCCGGTGAGAAGGGCAACGGCAACCTGCTGATGACCATGGGCCTGGTCATGGTCGGCGCCATCGAGCAGAACAAGTCCAAGGTCACGCTGGCCGAGACGACCCCGATCGCCAAGCTGACCGAGGAGTACGAGATCGTCGTGGTCCCTGCGGAGTCCCCGCTCCAGTCGCTGCAGGACCTGGTGGCCGCGTGGAAGGCGGACCCGGCGAAGGTGTCGGTCGCGGGCGGCTCGGCCGGCGGCACCGACCACATCGTGGCCGGGCTCATGGCCAAGGCCGCGGGGGTCGACCCCAAGCAGGTCAACTACATCGCGCACTCCGGCGGCGGCGAGGCGCTCAACGCGCTGCTCGGCAACAAGGTCACGATCGGCGTCTCGGGCGTCGGCGAGTTCGCCGAGCACGTCAAGTCCGGCAAGCTGCGCGCGCTCGGCGTCACCTCCGGCGAGCGGCTGCCCGAGCTGGACGCGCCCACGCTGAAGGAGGGCGGCCTGGACGTGGAGCTGGCCAACTGGCGCGGCTTCGTGGCCCCCGGCGGGCTCGCCGACGCCGACCGGCAGGCGCTGACCGACCTGGTCACCAAGATGCGCGACTCGCAGCCGTGGAAGGACGCGGTGGCCAAGAACGGCTGGATCGACTCGTTCATGACCGGCCAGGAGTTCGACGCCTACCTGAAGTCCGAGGAGACCCGGGTCAAGGGCATCATCGCCGAGATGGGGCTCGTGTCCTGATGTCCTCACCCGAGGAGCCCACTCTTCAGGAGACCGGGCGCAAGCGCGGCCTTTGGCGGCCCGAGCTGGGGCTGGCCCTGGTGGTGCTCGGTCTCGGCGTGTTCGTCGTCGTGGGCACGCTCGACGTGTCGGCCGCGGCCTCCCGGCTCGGGCCGGGGCCGCGGTTCTTCCCCATGCTGGTCGGCGGGGCGATGATCCTCATCGGCCTGTTCTACGTGGCCGACGTGCTGCGCGGCGGGCGCGGCGACCCGGAGGAGAGCGAGGACGTGGACGCCGAGGCGCCCGCCGACTGGCGCGGCGTCGGCCTGGTGAGCGGCGTCTTCCTGGCCTTCACCGCCGTGCTGGACGTGCTCGGCTGGATCATCGCGGCGAGCCTGCTGTTCTTCGGGCTGTCGCTGGCGCTCGGCGCCGAGCACAGGGTCCGCGCGGCCCTGATCGCGGTGGTGCTGGCCGTCTCGACGTACCTGACGTTCGTCGAGGGGCTGGGCGTCACGCTGCCCGCCGGGCTGCTGTCGGGGGTGATCTGAGTGGAGTCGCTGGGGCTGCTGCTCGACGGGTTCGCCGCCGCGCTGACGCCGGTCAACCTGCTGTACGCGCTCGTCGGCGTCACGCTCGGCACCCTGGTCGGCGTGCTGCCGGGCATCGGGCCGGCGATGACCGTGGCGCTGCTGCTGCCGATCACCTTCACGGTGCCGCCGGCCAGCGCGTTCATCATGTTCGCCGGCATCTACTACGGCGGCATGTACGGCGGCTCGACCACGTCCATCCTGCTCAACACGCCCGGCGAGTCCTCCTCCATGATCACCGCGCTGGAGGGCAACAAGATGGCCAGGCGCGGGCGGGCCGCGCAGGCGCTGGCCACGGCGGCCATCGGCTCGTTCGTGGCGGGCACGATCGCCACCGCGCTGCTGGTGTTCGCGGCGCCTGCCGTGGTGAGCTTCGCGATCTCGTTCGGTCCCGAGGACTACTTCGCGCTGGCGATCCTGGCCTTCACCGCGGTGTCGTCGGTGCTGTCGCGGTCGGTCGTGCGCGGGCTGGCCTCGCTGGTGCTGGGGCTGGCGATCGGGCTGGTCGGCATCGACCAGCAGACCGGGCAGGCCCGGCTCACGCTGGGCGTCCCGCAGCTCCTCGACGGCATCGACGTGGTGATCGTCGCGGTCGGGCTGTTCGCCGTGGGCGAGGCGCTGTACGTGGCCTCCCGGCTGCGGCACGCCCCGCCGGACGTCGTACCCGTCGGGCGGGCCTGGATGGGCCGCTCGGACTGGGGCCGGTCGTGGCGGCCGTGGCTGCGCGGCACCGCGCTCGGCTTCCCGTTCGGCGCGCTGCCCGGCGGCGGCGCCGAGATCCCCACGTTCCTGTCGTACGCGGCCGAGAAGCGGCTCGCCCGCGGCGTGGCGCGGGAGGAGTACGGGAAGGGCGCGATCGAGGGCGTGGCCGGGCCCGAGGCGGCCAACAACGCCTCGGCGGCGGGCACCCTCGTGCCGCTGCTCACGCTGGGGCTGCCGACCTCCGCCACGGCCGCGATCATGCTGGCGGCCTTCCAGCAGTACGGGCTGCAGCCCGGGCCGCAGCTCTTCGACCACAACCCGGCGCTGGTGTGGGCCATGATCGCGTCGCTGTTCATCGGGAACACGATGCTGCTCGTGCTGAACCTGCCGCTCGCGCCGGTCTGGGCCAAGCTGCTGCGGATCCCGCGCCCGTACCTCTACAGCGGGATCATCCTGTTCGCCGCGCTCGGCGTCTACGCGCTGAACGCCAGTGCGGTGGACCTCGTGGTGCTGTTCGTGCTCGGGCTGCTCGGGTTCGCCATGCGCCGGTTCGGGCTGCCGGTCGCGCCCGCGGTGATCGGCATGATCCTGGGGCCGATGGCGGAGATCCAGCTGCGTCGGGCGGTGGCCATCGGCGCCGGCGACGTGACCGTGCTGGTGGGCAGCCCGGTCGCGGTGGTGCTGCTCGTGCTGTCGCTGCTGGCCCTGCTGACGCCGCTGCTGCGGGGCTTCATGGCCAGACGGCGGATGCCGCCGCTGCCGGTCTCGCACGAGGACTGAACGACGCGGCCCCGGACACCACCCGGGGCCGCGTCCGTCTCAGACCGCCGCGGTCGCGGGGACGGGGGTTCCGGCCCGCACGGCGCGGGGCACGATCAGCAGCCCGGCCGCCGCTATGACCAGGGTCGCGGTGAACACCGTCCAGTAGGCCCCGCCGGCCGCGATGAACAGCGCGGAGGTGACGGCGACCGCCACCACCGAGAACACCGACTCGCCCAGGTGCAGCGCCCCGCTGTTCTCGCCGGCCTCGCCGGGGGCCGACAGCTCCAGCGTGAGCACCGACAGCGTCGGGTAGATCAGCCCCATCCCGAACCCGGCCGCGATCCAGGCCGGATAGGCCAGCTCCAGCGGCACCCCGGGGAACGTCACGGCCCCCATCGCCACGATGCCCGCCGACAGCGCCACCGAGCCCAGCCGCAGGTTCGTGCTCCGGCTGAACACCTCGCGCCCCTGCAGCCAGGAGGCGAGCGACCAGGTCAGCGCGCCGCCGGTGAGCGCGATCCCGGCGGTGAACGGCGACATGCCGCGCTCCTCCTGCAACATGAGCGGCACCATCACCTCGGCCGCGAAGAACGCTCCGGTGGCCAGGCCGCGCAGCCCCACCACCGCCGGCAGCCCTCTGGCGGCCCTGAGCGTCCCGGGGGGCAGCAGCCTGGGCAGCGCCACGGCCAGGATCACCAGCCCGATCGCCAGCAGCGCGAACCGCCCGTCGCTCCCGTACTGCATGAGGGCCGCCGCCACGGCCGTCACCGCCGCCCACGCGATCTTGCCCATGAGCCCCGGCGCCGGGGCGCCCTGACCGCCGCGCACCGGCTGCCCGGCCAGCCCGCGCGCCAGCACCAGCCCGGCCGCCACGGTCAGGAACGGCACCAGCAGGAACACCCACCGCCAGCCCAGCGTCTCCACGATCACGCCGACGATCGCCGGCCCCACCATCGACGGCACCACCCACGCGGTCGCGAACAGCGAGAACACCCGGGGATGCAGCTCCTCGGGATAGACCCGGGCCACCACCACGTACAGCGCCACGTTCACCAGCGCCCCGCCGAACCCCTGGATCAGCCGCCCGGCGATCAGCACCTCCATGGCCGGCGCCAGCCCCGCCAGCGTCAGCCCGCCGATGAACGCGGCCGCGCCGGTCCAGAGCGGCGGGAGCGGCCCGCGCACGTCCGCCCACCGGCCGCCGAGCACCGTGCCCACCACCCCGGCCGCCAGCGCGCTGCTGAAGGCCAGCCCGTAGAGCTCGAACCCGCCGAGCTCACGCGCCACCACCGGCATCGCCACCGCGACCGCCACATATTCGAAGGCCACCAGTGACACCATCGCCACGAGGCCCGCGGTCAGAGCAGATGTCTTCATACCGGAGACGGTAGATCCGCTCCTCGCGGAAAACCTCCAGCCACGGCCGTAGGCCGGGGTACGCGGATCGTCCTAGGTCCCGCCCCCACGCGCGGAGGGCGGGACCTAGGACCTACTCGGAGACGCCCAGCTTCTCCAGGATGAGCTGACGGGCGCGGGCCGCGTCGGCCTTGCCCCGGCTGGCCTTCATCACGCCGCCGACCAGCGCGCCGACGGCCGCGATCTTGCCGGAGCGCACCTTCTCGGCGGCGTCGGCGTTGCCCGCCAGGACCTCGTCGATCATCGCCGACAGCTCGCCCTCGTCGTTGACGATCTTCAGGCCGCGCTTCTCGACCACCTCGTCGGGGGCGCCCTCGCCGCCGAGCACGCCCTCCAGCACCTCGCGGGCCAGCTTGTCGTTGAGCGCGCCTGAGGCGACCAGCTCGGTCACCTTGGCCACCTGCGCGGGCGTGATCGGCAGGTCGGCCAGCGCCACGCCGGTCTCGTTGGCGCGGCGGGCCAGCTCGCCCATCCACCACTTGCGGGCGTCGGCCGCGGGCGCGCCCGCCGCGACCGTGGCCTCCACCAGGTCGATGGCGTCGGCGTTGTGCATGGCCCGCATGTCGAGGTCGGACAGCCCCCACTCGGCCTGCAGCCGCTTGCGCTTGACCGTCGGCAGCTCGGGCAGCCCCGCCTTGAGCTCCGCCACCCACGCCGGGTCCGGCGCGATCGGCACCAGGTCGGGCTCGGGGAAGTAGCGGTAGTCCTGCGCCTCCTCCTTGGACCGGCCGGACGTGGTGGTGCCGGTGTCCTCGTGGAAGTGACGGGTCTCCTGCACGATCCGGCCGCCGTCGGCGAGGATCGCGGCCTGCCGCTCGATCTCGCCGCGCACCGCGCGCTCGACGCTGCGCAGCGAGTTGACGTTCTTGGTCTCGGTACGGGTGCCCCACTCGGACGCGCCGCGCGGCATGAGCGAGACGTTCACGTCGCAGCGCAGCGAGCCCTCCTCCATGCGCACGTCGGAGACGCCCAGCGAGCGCATGATCTCGCGCAGCTCGGTGACGTAGGCCTTGGCCACCTCGGGCGCGAGCCGGTCGGTGCCGGGGATCGGCTTGGTGACGATCTCGACCAGCGGGATGCCGGCCCGGTTGTAGTCGACGATCGAGTAGTCGGCGCCGTGGATGCGGCCGGTGGCTCCGCCCACGTGGGTCGACTTGCCGGTGTCCTCCTCCAGGTGGACCCGCTCGATCTCGATCCGCACGGTCTCGCCGTCGACCTCCACGTCGAGGTAGCCGTCGAAGCAGAGCGGCTCGTCGTACTGGGAGATCTGGTAGTTCTTCGGCATGTCCGGATAGAAGTAGTTCTTCCGAGCCATGCGGCACCACTCGGCGATCGAGCAGTTGAGCGCCAGGCCGATCCTGATCGTGGACTCGATCGCCATGGCGTTGGCCACGGGCAGCGCCCCCGGCAGCGCCAGGCAGGTCGGGCACACCTGCGTGTTGGGCGGCGCGCCGAAGGTGGTCTTGCAGCCGCAGAACATCTTCGACGCGGTGCCCAGCTCGACGTGCGTCTCCAGCCCGAGCACGGGCTCGAAGCGAGCGAGCGCCTCGTCGTACGGCATGGCCGTCTCGACAGTCATGATGAGGTCCTTCGTTCAGATCGCATGCGAACCAGCTCCTAGAGCGCCGGGGCCTTGGCCAGCAGGCTGCCGCCCCAGCGGCTTTCGAGGGCCTGCTCCACGGCGGCGCCGACCCGGTAGCAGCGGTCGTCGCCCAGGACCGGGGCCATGATCTGCAGGCCCACCGGCAGGCCGTCCTCGTCGGCCAGGCCGCACGGCACCGAGATGGCCGCGTTGCCCGTCAGGTTGGACGGGATCGTGTAGAGGTCGGCGAGGTACATCGCCATCGGGTCGTCGGCGCGCTCGCCGATCGGGAACGCCGTCGTCGGCGTCGTCGGCGAGACGAGCACGTCGACCTGGTGGAAGGCGGCCTCGAACTCGCGCGAGATGACCGTGCGGACCTTCTGCGCCTGGCCGTAGTAGGCGTCGTAGTAGCCGCTCGACAGGGCGTACGTGCCCAGCATGATGCGCCGCTTGACCTCGGGACCGAAGCCGGCGGCCCTGGTCAGCGCCATGACCTCCTCGGCGCTGCGGTCGCCGTCGTCGCCCACGCGCAGGCCGTAACGCATGGCGTCGAAACGGGCCAGGTTGGAGGAGCACTCCGACGGCGCGATCAGGTAGTAGGCCGGCAGGGCGCTCGCGAACGCCGGGCAGGACACCTCGACGACCTTGGCGCCGAGCGACTCCAGGAGCTGCACGGTCTCGTTGAAGCGGGCCAGCACGCCGGCCTGGGCGCCCTCACCCGCGGCGAACTCCTTGACGACGCCGATGCGCATGCCGGAGACGTCGCCGTGGCGCGCGGCCTCGACGACGGACGGCACCGGGGCGTCGATGGAGGTCGAGTCCATCGGGTCGTGGCCGGAGAACACCTCCTGCAGCAGCGCGGCGTCGAGCACGTTGCGGGCGAACGGGCCCGGCGTGTCGAGCGAGCTGGCGAAGGCGATCAGCCCGTAACGGGACGAGCCGCCGTAGGTGGGCTTCATGCCGACGATGCCGGTGACGGAGGCTGGCTGGCGGATCGAGCCGCCGGTGTCGGTGCCGGTCGCCAGCGGGGCCTCGTAGGCGGCCACGGCGGCGCTGGAGCCGCCCGACGAGCCGCCGGGCACCCGGGTCAGGTCCCACGGGTTGTGGGTGGCGTGGTAGGCCGAGTTCTCCGTGGAGGAGCCCATCGCGAACTCGTCCAGGTTGGTCTTGCCCAGGATGACCAGCCCGGCCTCGCGCAGCCGCCGGGTGACGGTCGCGTCGTAGGGCGGACGCCAGCCTTCGAGGATCTTGGACGCGGCCGTGGTCGGCATGTCGTGGGTGGTGAAGATGTCCTTGTGCGCGATGGGCACCCCGGCCAGCGGCCCGAGCTTCTCGCCCGCCCGCAGCCGGGCGTCCACGGCCCGCGCCTGCCCCAGCGTGGTCTCGCGGTCGACGTGCAGGAACGCCTTGACCTGGGGCTCCACCTCGGCCATCCGATCGAGGTGGGCCTCGGCCACCTCGACCGCGGACACCTCACCGGCGGCGATCATCGCGCCGAGCTCGGCGGCGGTCTTGCGGATCAGGCTCATGCCTCCTCCCCGAGGATGCGCGGCACCCGGAAGCGGTCGTCCTCGACGGCGGGAGCGCCCGACAGGGCCTGCTCGGGCGTCAGGGACTGTCGCACCTCATCGGGACGGAAGACGTTGGTCAGAGGCAGAGCGTGCGACGATGGCGGCACGTCCTCGGCGGCGACCTCGGCCACCTTCGCGACCGACTCGATGATGGCATCGAGCTGCGTGGCGTAGTGGTCGAGCTCGTCGTCGGTGAGCGCCAGCCTGGACAACCGGGCCAGATGCGCGACCTCGTCGCGGGTTATGGCGGACATGAGTCGTTGAACCCGTTTCGTGGATGGAGTTTGGACACTCACATCCTAGGGGCCTTGACGGATCGCCTCAGAACCCTTAACCACCTGGTAACACCAGTGGCGTGACGCCTCAGACGGTCTGGGGGAACTCCTCGCCGTACTCGTACTCGCGCTCCTGACGCTCGCGGAGCCAGGCGGTGGCGTCGGCGGCCGGCATCGGCTCGCAGAACAACCACCCCTGGCCCAGGTCGCAGCCGATCTCGGCGAGGCGGAGCGCGACCGTCTCGGACTCGACGCCCTCCGCCACGGAGCGCAGGCCGAACGAGCGGACCAGGTCGACGATGGAGCGGACGATGCGGTCGTCGTCGGCGGAGTCGGCCATGCGGCGCACGAAGGAGGAGTCGATCTTCACTTCGGAGATCGCCAGCCGCTGCAGCCGGATGAGCGACGAGTAACCGGTGCCGAAGTCGTCGAGCGCGAGCGGCACGCCGAGCGCGGCCAGCGCCTTGATGGTCTCCTGGGTGTAGACCTGCTCGCCGGTCAGGATGCGCTCGGTGACCTCCAGCTGGATCGCGGCCGGCGGCAGCCGGTGCCTGGCCAGGCCGGCTTCGAGCTGCTCGGGCAGGGCGGGGCCGAGCAGGTCGCGGGCGGAGATGTTGACCGAGATCTGCACCCGCAGGCCGGTCTGCCACCAGCGGGCGGCCTGCTCCAGCGCCTCGTCGACGACGTAGGCGGTGAGCTGGCGCATCAGGTAGGACTGCTCGGCCAGCGGGATGAAGTCCGACGGCCCGATGGCGCCGTGGACCGGGTGGTGCCAGCGCAGCAGCGCCTCGACCCCGTCGACGGCGCCGCCGGCCAGGGCGACCTTCGGCTGGTAGTGCAGGCGCAGCTCGCGGCCGTCGAGCGCGCGGCGCAGGTCGCCCAGCAGGTTGAGGCGTTCGGGCGAGTTGCGGTCCTTGTCCGGCTGGTAGATCTCGACGCCGGTGCGGCCCTCCTTGGCCAGGTACATCGCCACGTCGGCGCGCTGGAGCAGCAGCTCGAAGTCGGGCGCGTGGTCGGGGTAGAGGGCGATGCCGACGGAGCCGTCGAGGTCGAACGACATGCCTTCGAGCCGCACCGGCTCGGTGAGCGCGGCCCGCAGCCGGGCGGCCACCTCGCGGGCGGCGTGGGCGTCCCTGATGGACGGCAGCAGCACGGCGAACTCGTCGCCGCCGAGCCGGGCCACCACGTCGCCGGGCCGCACGGAGTGGGTGAGCCGGTGGGCGACGAGCTGCAGCAGCCGGTCGCCGACCGGGTGGCCCATCGTGTCGTTGACCTCCTTGAACCGGTCGAGGTCGATGAGGAACAGGCCGACCCGCTCGTCATGGCGGGCCTCGGCCAGCGCCTCCTCGGTGCTGACGATGAGCATCTTGCGGTTGGGCAGCCCGGTCAGCTCGTCGTGCAGCGCCTGGTGGTCGCGGCGCATGGAGAGCGTGGCGGTGAAGTAGACGGCCGCGAGCGGGGCCACGAACAGCGGCACCAGCCCGGGTGAGTGGTTCATCACGACGACGACCAGCGGGGCCAGCCCCAGCAGCCCGGCGTACACCAGGGCCTGCGGCCCGATCGAGGCGCGCAGCACCCGCAGGATGGAGCGGCGCTCGTGCAGCGCCACGGCGCCGCACACGAGGGTGGCCCGGGTGGCGAAGTAGGCGACCCCGGCCAGCGTGATGGCCGGCAGCGCGTCGCCGGTCGGCACCCACGGCACGGCCGGGTTCGGCGCGTGGCCGAACGCGCCGATCACGACGGCGGCGGCGGTGAGCGCGAGCGTCGACTGGGCGATGTTGAACATCACCCGGTGCCAGGCCTTGCGGGTGGCGATGCCGTTGACGGTGACGGCCACGGCCTGCAGGAGCACGGCCACGGGCAGGCCGAGGTAGAGCAGGACCGCGAAGGTGAACATGGCCGAGGGGTACGTGCCGCCCACCGCGGTGGCGGAGGACACCATGACCGGCCGCAGCTCGCCCAGGACGACCAGCACCGCGAGCACCCAGAACAGCGGCGTGCGGACGAGCTCCGTCAAGGGGCCCGGGTCCAGTCTCAGCACGGCCACGAGGAGCGCGGTGAAGCCGATCACGGTGACGCCCGCGAGGAACGCCCACAGGGGCGTGCCGGCGCGCGGCCCGGTGTCGCGGGTGTCGGTTGGGTCAGTCATCGTTAACGAAACCCCCATTAGTTCACTATGGGAGGGTACGACCATAACCCACTTCTCGCAGCCAAGTGCGTACGTTCCGTCACATCTCCTCCCCGGCCTGCACCCACCCTCCGTAGTTACCTGGTCAACGCCCTGTATTCGCAGAAACTTCCCGAGCGTCACTATTCGGGCGTGACCGCCAGCTCCGCGGCGGCGTCGGGCCCGTGTTCGAGCAGGGTCGCGAAACCTTCGTCGGTCAGAATGGGGATCTTGAGGCTGACGGCCTTGTCGTACTTGGACCCGGCGTTCTCGCCGGCGATCAGGAACGACGTCTTCTTCGACACCGATCCGGTCACCTTGCCGCCCCTGGCGGTCAGCTCCGCGCCCGCCTCGTCGCGGGTGTGGCCGGCCAGCGTGCCGGTGACCACGAACGTGAGCCCCGCCAGCGTCTGCGGCAGCTCGGAGACGGCCGGGGCCTCCTCCTCCATGCGGACGCCCGCGCGCCGCCACCGCTCGACGATCTCGCGGTGCCAGTCGACCTGGAACCACTCCTTGATGGTGACCGCCATCCGCGGGCCGATGTCCTCGACCGCGGCGAGCTCCTCCTCGGTGGCGTTCATGACGGCGTCGACGGAGCGCAGCTCGGCGGCCAGCTTCTGCGCGGTCGGCGGGCCGACGTGGCGGATCGACAGCGCGACCAGCACCCGCCAGAGCGGCGCCTCCCGCTTGACCCGGTCGAGTTCGGCGATGAGCTGGTGGGCGGCCTGGCTGGGCCTGCCGTCGGCGTTGGAGAACAGCGAGACGACCTTCTCCTCGCCGGTCTTCGGGTCGATCTTCGGCAGGCCGGACTCCTGGTCGCGGACCACCGACCTGATCGGCACCAGCCGGTCGAGCGTGAGGTCGAACAGGTCGGCCTCGGTGCGGACCACCGGCTCCTGCGGCGGCACCGGCTGGCTGAGCGCGGTCGCGGCGACGTAACCCAGGCCCCGGATGTCGAGCGCGTTGCGGTGGGCGGCGAAGTAGAGGCGCTCGCGGATCTGCGCGGGACAGCCTCGGGCGTTGGGGCAGCGCAGGTCGGCGTCGCCCTCCTGCTCGTAGGCCAGCTCGGTGCCGCACTCCGGGCAGTGGGTGGGCATGGCGAAGGCCCGCTCGGAGCCGTCGCGCAGCGCGGTGACCGGGCCGATGATCTCGGGGATGACGTCGCCGGCCTTGCGCAGGATCACCGTGTCGCCGATGAGCACGCCCTTCTTCTCGACGACGGCGGCGTTGTGGAGCGTCGCCCGGTTGACGGTCGAGCCGGACACCACCACCGGCTCCATCACGCCGAAGGGCGTCACCCGGCCGGTGCGCCCGACTCCGACCTGGATGTCGAGCAGCTTGGTGTTGACCTCCTGGGGCGGGTACTTGTAGGCGATGGCCCAGCGCGGCGCCCGCGAGGTGGAGCCCAGCTCGCGCTGGATGCGGAACCGGTCGACCTTCACGACCACGCCGTCGATCTCGTAAGCGGGATCGTGACGGTGCTCGCGGTAGTGCTCGATGTAGGCGTTGACCTCGTCGAGCCCGTCCACGACCCGGTAGAGGTCGCTCACCGGCAGCCCGAACCCGCGCAGCCGCTCGTAGACCTGCGACTGCGACCGCGGCTCCGCCGCGCCCTCCCAGACGCCCACGCCGTGGACGAGCATGCGCAGCGGCCGCTTGGCGGTGACGCGCGGGTCCTTCTGCCTGAGCGTGCCGGCGGCGGAGTTGCGCGGGTTGGCGAACGGCGGCTTGCCCTCCTCCACGAGCTGTTCGTTGAGCAGCTTGAAGTCGTCGACCGGGATGTAGACCTCGCCGCGCACCTCGACCAGGCTGGGGACGTCGTCGCCGGTGAGCCGGTGCGGGATGTCCCTGATCGTGCGCACGTTGGCGGTCACGTCGTCGCCCACCCGCCCGTCGCCCCGGGTGGCGCCGCGCTCCAGCCTGCCGTCGCGGTAGACCAGCGCGATGGCCAGCCCGTCGATCTTCAGCTCGCAGAGGTAGGGGCCGGGATCGCCTTCGGCCAGCCGCTCCGCCCTGGTCAGCCAGCCGGTCATGCCGTCGGCGTCGAAGACGTTGTCGAGGCTCTCCATGCGGGCCAGGTGGTGGACCTTGGTGAACTCGCCCGAGACCGGCGCGCCGACCTTCTGGGTGGGCGAGTCGGGCGTCTGCAGCTCCGGATGGGCCTTCTCCAGCTCCAGCAGCTCGCTGAACCAGGTGTCGAACTGCGCGTCGCTGACCGTCGGCGCGTCTTCGACGTAGTAGCGGTAACGCGCCTCCTCGACCAGCTCGCTCAGCTCGGCATGCCGCTGCCGCGCCGCCGCCGGCATGTCCCCCTGCTCGCTCACGGCGTCTCCTTCCGTACGAACACCCCTGGCCGAACGGTATCGCGCGGCACCGTCACTCCTGGAGGTCGCGCGCGGGGTCGTCCTTGATCACCTGGGCGGCCTTCCGGCAGGCGGCCAGCGCCGACCTGGCGTAGCCGGGCGAGGCGCCGGCGAGCCCGCAGGCGGGCGTGAGCACGATCTTCCCGGCCAGCTCCTCCGGCGCGAACCCGAGCCGCCGCCACAGCTCCAGCGCGGGCCGGGCCACCGCCGAGTAACGGGGCAGCCGCGTGTCGGTCGCGGGCACCACGCCGAGGAACAGCCCGACGCCGGCCTCGACCAGCTCGCCGATCGGCTCCTCGTCCCTGCGCCTGATCAGCGACGCGTCCGCGGACACCGCCCGCACCCCCGCCCGGCGCAGCAGCGCGTACGGCACGGAAGGGGCGCAGCAGTGGACCACCACGTCGGGGAAGGCGCGCAGCGACTCCTCCACCCGCCACTCCTCGGCGGCGGGCAGCCGCCCGAACCCGGACGCGGTCGGCACCGTGCCGTTCAGCACGCCGGGCAGGCCGGGCTCGTCCAGCTGGAGCACGAGGTCGGTGACGCCGGGCATCCGCCGGCGCACCTCGGCGCAGTGGTCGGCGACGCCCTGCGCGAGCGAGGCGGCCAGGTCGCGCACCGCGCCCGGGTCGGACAGGACCTTGTCGCCGTGACGCAGCTCGATCGCGCCCGCCAGCGTCCACGGCCCGCAGACCTGCAGCTTCAGCGGCCCCACGTAGCCGTCGCCGACCTCCTCCAGCCCGTCGAGGTCGCGCCGCAGATGGTCGACGGCCCGCTGGTGGTCGCGCCCCGGCCGCCCCGCCAGCCGCCATCCGGACGGCTGCACCTCCACGGGCAGGTCGACGAGCAGCCCCGCCGTCCGCCCCACCATGTCGGCGCCGACCCCGCGCGCCGGCAGCTCCGGCAGGTAGGGCAGCCCCGGCACCTCCCCGAACACGACCCGCAGCGCCTCAAGATGATCATCGCCGGGATGCGACCCGACCCCGGTGGCTTCCCACGTCAGCATGGGCACAAGCGTAGGGTGTGCCAGATGAAGCTCACGAAGTACGGGCACGCCTGCGTACGCCTGGAGAAGGACGGCAAGGTCCTGGTCATCGACCCCGGCACCTTCACCCGGGACCCGGTGCTCGACGGCGCCGACGCGGTGCTCATCACCCACCAGCACCCCGACCACCTGGACGTCGACCGGCTGGCCGCCGCCTCCCCCGATCTGGAGGTGTGGACGTGCGAGGCCGTCGCCGCCGAGCTCGACGAGCTGCCGCTGAAGGTCGGCGTGGTACGTCACGGCGACGACTTCCAGGCGGCCGGGTTCCGGGTGGACGTGTTCGGCGAGTGGCATCTGAAGAACCATCCCGACCTGCCGATCGTGCAGAACGTCGGCTTCATGGTCGACGGCGCGCTGTTCTACCCGGGCGACGCGCTCACCGTGCCCGACGCCGAGGTGGAGACGCTGCTGGTGCCGACCAACGCGCCGTGGCTGAAGCTCGTGGAGATGGTCGAGTATCTGCGCACGATCCGGCCCGCGCGGGCGCTCTCCACCCACGACGGGCTGCTCAACGACATCGGGCTCGGGCTGGTCGACAACTGGCTGCGGATGGAGTCGGAGGCTCAGAAGGCCGACATGCGCCGGCTGCCCGTCGGCGGGTCGATCGAACTCTAGGCCGCCGACGTGATCGTGGCCGACCCGATCACCGTCGGCCCCGAGTAGAGCACCGCCGCCTGGCCGGCCGCGACGCCGGTGGCCGGCCTGTCGAGCTCGATCTCCAGGCCGCCGTCGCGCTCCTCGAACGCGCACCCGTACACCTCGCCGTGCGCGCGCAGCTGCACGGTGAGGTCGTCGCGGACGTGCGGGCCGTTCCACACCGGTCGCACGCAGGAGATGCGGGTGACCTCCAGCGCCGAGCGCGGCCCGACCGTGACGGTGTTGGACACCGGCTCGATCGACAGCACGTAGCGCGGCCTGCCGTCGGGCGCGGGCCGGTCG
This sequence comes from Nonomuraea sp. NPDC049486, assembly GCF_040676925.1. Classification (NCBI taxonomy): domain Bacteria; kingdom Bacillati; phylum Actinomycetota; class Actinomycetes; order Streptosporangiales; family Streptosporangiaceae; genus Nonomuraea; species Nonomuraea sp. NPDC049486. The sequence continues at coordinate 53,799 of NZ_JBFAPV010000007.1, read as the reverse complement.
ATGCGCAGGCCCTTGCGCTGGCCCACGGTGAACCCGTGGGCGCCCTGGTGGCTGCCGACGACCGCGCCCGACTCGTCGACGATCGGCCCCTCGTCCGCGCCGAGCCGCTCGGCCAGGAAGCCGCGGGTGTCGCCGTCGGCGATGAAGCAGATGTCGTGGCTGTCGGGCTTGTCGGCGACGGTCAGCCCGCGCCGGGCCGCCTCCGCGCGCACCTCGGCCTTGGTGGAGTCGCCCAGCGGGAAGACGGCGTGGCCGAGCTGCTCGCGGGTGAGGACCCCGAGCACGTACGACTGGTCCTTGGCCGGGTCGGCGCTCCTGGACAGCACGCCGTCGACGAGCCTGGCGTGGTGGCCGGTCGCGACCGCGTCGAAGCCGAGCGCCAGCGCCCGGTCGAGCACCGCGGCGAACTTGATCTTCTCGTTGCACCGCAGGCACGGGTTGGGCGTGCGGCCGGCCGCGTATTCGGCCACGAAGTCGTCGACCACGTCACGCTGGAACCGCTCGGCCATGTCCCAGATGTAGAACGGGATGCCGATCACGTCGGCCGCCCGCCTGGCGTCACGCGAGTCCTCGATCGTGCAGCAGCCCCTGGCCCCGGTGCGGTGGGATTGGGGGTTGGCGGACAGGGCGAGATGGACACCGGTGACGTCGTGACCGGCCTCGGCGATCCGGGCGGCGGCCACGGCGGAGTCGACGCCGCCCGACATGGCGGCAAGCACACGCAATCCCATGACCGTTCCAGCGTACTGGCCGCGCGGATGTGGTGTGGCGTCACCGAACGGTCGGCTGACCTCCGCTGACGGGGAGGCGCTCCCGGAAAGGATGGCGGACGCGGGGCCGGTCGGCCTGGTCGAGCGAGACCAGGGGCAGGGCGGGCGCGGAGCCGCCCCGGCTCAGCAGGGACAGGACCAGTTCCACGGTCTCCTCCATCACGGTCATGTTGAGGCGGTACCAGATGGTCGTGCCCTCCCTGTCCCCGATGATGAGGTCGGCCCCCTTCAAGACGTTGAGATGGCCGGACAGCGTCGGCCTGGGCACCGCGAGCTGCTCGGCGAGTTGTCCCGCCGACAGCCGGTCATGCTTGCGGAGGATGCGTAACACCTCACGACGTCGCACGTGAGCCAATGCTTCGAAGGCACGATTCGCGAGCACGAAAACCCACCTCGTTTCGCCCTAGACAGTGAGGGGCGGCTTCCTGCCAATGGGGAGATCGTAAATTTGGCCAGTGAAGCCAAATATCCCGCCTAGGGCACATAGGGGTCACGCCGCACCATGACCCAAGTCATGCGCGGCGGCCCGGCGAGGCATGACCACGGCCACGCTGTGCTGCGAGAACCGGCTGGTTAAGCTCGACGCCATGAGCCTCCGGACTCGCAAGCCGCGCGCATGCCGTGGGCGGGCGTCGTCGCCTCCGCCGCGGGCCTCCTCGTGATGATCGCGATCGCGTACGTCATGTGGGACCGCCTGCCCGAGTACGTCGCCACCAGGGAAGCCACCGCCACCCGGCCGGGTGTCGACGTGCCGAGGATCGTCATCGCGGGCGCCCTGCCCGCCGTCCTGCTCCTCGTCGGGGCCGTCATGACCGTGTCCACGATCATCGGCGGCAGGTTGCGGCACTACGTCGACCCCACGCTCGTCGCCTCGCCGAGCTCGCAGACCAGGACGATGAACGTCCTGTTCTCCGTCCTTCCCCTGCTGCTCGTCACGCTGCAGGCCGGCCTGCTGTCCAAGGCCGCCCGCTACGACTTCCCCCTGGAGCAGGCCGTCGGGGTCGCGTTCGGCATCGTGCTGATCGGCCTCGGCAACGTGCTCCCCAAGATCAGCCCGGCCCGCGTCGGGAGCGGCGCCACCGACCGGTGGGCCCTGGCCTGGCAGCGGTCGCAGCGGACGGGAGGCGTGGCCCTGATGGCCCTGGGGGTGGCCTGCGTGACCGGAAGCTTCTTCTTCCTGCCAGTCCTGCTGGTGGTGGGCTCGGCGCTGCTGGTGGCGGCGGTGTACGCCCTGATGGCCGTGCTCGCCGTCATGCGGATGCGCCGATCGTGATCCGGCCAGGTCGAAGCGCGCTCGGAGTGCGCGACCTGGGGGGCGAGTCTGCGAGGATTCTGCCATGCGACTGTTCGGGCGCAAGAGCGAAGACGAGGGTGCCGACCCGGGTGAGCGCGTGGCGGGGTTCTGGCAGTGGTGGGCGAGCGCCAGGCCGGAGCTCGACGCGGCGGTGGCGGCGGGAGAGAGCGGGAAGCCGGCGGAGCTCCTCGGCCCCGCGGTGGCGGCGGTCCACCCCGACCTGGTGTGGGAGCTGGCGCCGGGCAGGAACGCGGCCCACGCGCTGGTCGTGACGGCCGCGGGCGACGCCGAGCTGCGCTCGCTGGCGCACCGCTGGGCGCGCGCGGCGCCGCCCGCCGACATGCTGTGGGAGTTCCACCCGTCGCGCCAGGCGAGCGCCCTGCCCGGTGAGCTGACGCTCGACGCGGGCGGGATCGAGTTCGGACTGGACAAGCTGGTGCTGGGGCTGCGGGTGCCGCGCGGGGCGCTGCGGGTGGACGTGACCGCGCACCACCCGATCTTCGGCGAGCTCGGCGAGGACGCCCGGATGGACGCCACGCTGCTGGCCCTCGACCGGCTGCTCGGCGAGGACGACGTGGCCCGGTGGGTGGGCGAGATCGTCCCCGCCGCCGCGCCGCCGATCGACGCCGTGCCCGCCGTCCACCTGCCCGTGGTGGTGGCCGACGTGGCCGCCGACTACGACACCGAGCAGTGGGCCATGCTGGAGGGCCGGACGGCGAGCGGCGCGCCGCTGGTCGCCTCGGCCCGCTATCCGCTGCGGCCCGTCGACTACCCGCTGCTCGACCACCACATCGCCGTCACGCTGCCGTACCGCGACAAGGACGCGGGCGGACTGCCCCAGGGCAGGTCGCTGGCCGCGCTGGGCGCGTTCGAGGAGCGGCTCGGCGAGCGGCTGCGCGCGCTCGGCGACGACGTGGTGCTGGCCGCCCACCTGAGCGCCGAGCGCCGCCGCGTCATGCACGTGTACGCCACGCGCGAGAGCGCCGCCGCGGCCGCGCTCAAGGAGCTGGCGTCCACCTGGAAGGAGGGCAGGGCCCGGGTGGACGTGACCCCCGACCCGGCCTGGAGCGCGGTGGCGGCCTTCCTCGCCTGAGCGGGCCGTACGGGGCGGCGGGGTCTGTCAGCCGAGGCCGGCGCGGCGGGCCCGCTCGACCGCGGCCGGCAGCACCTCGATGAGCCTGTCGACGTCGTCCTGGGTCGAGGTGTGGCCCAGCGAGAAGCGGAGCGAGCCCCTGGCGGCGGCCGCGTCGGCGCCCATCGCCAGCAGCACGTGGGACGGCTGCGCCACCCCCGCCGAGCAGGCCGAGCCGGTCGAGCACTCCACTCCCCTGGCGTCGAGCAGCATGAGCAGCGCGTCGCCCTCGCAACCGGGGAAGGAGAAGTGGGCGTTGCCCGGCAGCCGGTCGGTGGGGTCGCCGTTGAGCACCACGCCGGGCACGGCCTGGCGGACGCGGGCGATGAGGTCGTCGCGGAGCGCCGTCAGGTGGCGGCGCTGGGACTCCTGCTCCTTGACCGCGGTGCGGACCGCGGCGGCGAGCCCGGCGATGGCGGGCGCGTCGAGGGTGCCGGAGCGGACGTCGCGCTCCTGGCCGCCGCCGTGTTGCACGGAGACCGGGGTCACCCCGCGGGCCAGCAGCAGCGCGCCGACGCCCATCGGGCCGCCGATCTTGTGGCCGGTCAGGGTGAGCGCGTCGGCGCCGGACTCGGCGAAGGACACGGGAAGCTGGCCGATCGCCTGCACGGCGTCGGTGTGGAACGGGATGCCGTGGTCGCCGGCGATGGCCGCCAGGACGTGGACGGGCTGGATGGTGCCGACCTCGTTGTTGGCCCACATGACGCTGACCAGGGCGACGCCGTCGGGGTCGCGCTCGATGGCGGCGCGCAGCGTGTCGGGGCCGACCCGGCCGAGCTCGTCGACCTCCAGCAGCTCGATCTCGGCGCCCTGGCTGTCGGCCAGCCAGTGGGCGGGGTCGAGCGCGGCGTGGTGCTCGACCGAGCTGATCAGGACGCGCTTCCTGGGCTGACGCGCCCAGAACATGCCCTTGATGGCGAGGTTGTCGGCCTCGGTGCCGCCCGAGGTGAACACGACCTCGCTGGGCCGGGCGCCGAGCGCGTCGGCGATCGTCTCGCGCGACTCCTCCACCACCCGGCGGGCCTCGCGCCCGGCGGCGTGGAGCGAGGAGGCGTTGCCGACCCGGCCGAGTTGCTCCGTCATGGCCTCGATGGCCTCGGGGAGCATGGGCGTGGTCGCCGCGTGATCGAGATAGGCCGACGGTCTGTTCACCCGGCCAGGGTATCTCGTTTGCCCCTGTACCGTCCGGACGGTACAGTAGAGCGCATGAGACGGGACGAGCTACTGGACGCGGCAGAAGAGCTGCTCAGCGACCTCGGCTCGACCGCGCTCACGCTCTCCGCCGTGGCCGACCGGGCCGGCGTCAGCAAGGGCGGTCTCCTCTACCACTTCGCCACCAAGGATGCCCTGATCAAGGCCATGGTGGAGCGTCTGATCGAGGAGTTCGACGACCTGGTGGCCGCCCAGCCGGACGCCACCTACACCGAGCGCTACCTCGGCGCCACGCTCGTCGCCGTCCGCGAGGGCAAGCTGCGCCGCTGGGCCGTGGTCACCGGCGCGTCGGGCAACACCTACCTGCTTGCCCCGCTGCGCGAGGCCATGGCCCGCTGGCATCGCGAGGGCCTGGACGACGAGCCCGACCCGGTGGCGTCGCAGATCGTGCGGCTGGCCTGCGAAGGGCTCTGGGATCTGGCGAGCCATGACCCGGAGCTCAACGGCGACGAGGCTCTGGGCGCGCTCGACGCCCGGATGAGAGCTCTGCTCAAACCTCCTTCCTGAGGTTTCCGGCTCTCTCGTACGGTCGGACACCGCTGCGCGCGCCCTTCTGACGCGACGCGCCGCCGGCGTTTGCGTGCGCCACTCCCCCCTTCCTTCAAGGCTCGGCCACGGCCGGGCCTGATTTCTGCCCGAAGTGATGTTTCTGTGAGGCATGCCCTGATGAACCGTGACCTGAGGATCGCCCGCTACGGCGCCGTCCTCACCTTCGCCCTCGCCGGCCTGATGGTCGGCACCATGACCGTGCGCATCCCCGCGCTGACCGACAAGCTCGGCCTGTCCGAGGCGGAGGTCGGCACCGTCCTGCTCGCCTGGGGCCTGGGCGCGCTGGTGACCATGCAGTCGATGCGCCGCGTGATGGCCCGCGCCGGCAGCCGCACCGTGCTGCGGGTCGGCGGCCCGCTGACCGCGCTCGCCCTGATCGCGGTGGCGCTCATGCCGAGCCTTCCGGCGCTGCTCGTCGCGTCCACGGTGTTCGGCATGACGTTCGGCCTGTTCGACATCGCGATGAACGCCCAGGGCTCCACCGTGGAGCGCGCCTACGGGCGGCCGCTGATGAACGGCATGCACGCCGGCTGGTGCGTGGGCGCCATGACCGCCGGCGTCACCGGCAGCCTGTCCATCGTCCTGGGCCTGTCGTTCACCGCCAACCTGGTGCTGGTCAGCCTGCTGTCCCTGCCGGTGCTCCTGGTGCTCGGCCGGACGTACCTGCCTGACGTCCCCGCGCCCGCGACCGCCGCGGGGCCGCGCCGCCGCATGCCGCCGGTCGTGTACCTGCTGGGCGCGCTGGCCTTCTTCGCGTTCATGGTCGAGGGCGTGGTCGCCGACTGGAACGGCCTCTACATGCGCGACACCATGAAGGCGCCCGAGGCGCTGGCCGCGCTCGGCTACCCGATCTTCGAGGCGGGCATGCTGCTCGGCAGGCTGACGGGTGACCGGCTGCGCTCGCGGTTCGGGGTACGGGGCATGCTGACGGCCGCCGGGCTGGCCACGGCCGCCTTCTTCGGCATGGTGCTGGCGGCGCCCGCGCCGGTGGTCGCGCTGGTCGCGGTGTTCTTCGTGGGCCTCGGTGTGGCGACCATCTCGCCGATGACGCTGTCGCTGGCCGGCACCGCCACCAGCACCCCCGGCCCGGCGATCGCCCAGGCGGGCGCCATGGGATACGCGGGCCTGCTGCTCGGTCCGGTGGCGATCGGGTTCCTGTCGGACGTGACCTCGCTCCGTACCGCGCTCGGGCTGGCCGTCGTGCTGGGCCTGCTGATCGCCGTGGCGGCGCGCCTGCTGCCGCGCGAGGAGCCCGCGGCGGTCACGCAGCTGCCCGCCCCCGAGCGGCAGCCGGTGGCCGCCTGACAAATGTCACGCCCGGACCCTGCGGTTTTCCCGGGAAAGAGCTGAGACAGCGCACTGCCGGGACGGCGCCCCGCCCCGGCACAGTGGTCCCGTGGACACGACAGCGATCGAGGTGCGGGACCTGCACCAGAAATATGGCGACTTCGAGGCGGTCAAGGGGATCGGCTTCCGGGTCGGCCGGGGCGAGCTGTACGCGCTGCTCGGCACCAACGGGGCGGGCAAGACGACCACCCTGGACGTGCTGGAGGGGTACGTCGCACCGACCGGCGGCGAAGTGCGGGTGCTCGGGCACGACCCGGTCAAGGAGCGGGCCCGCATCCGGCCCCGGATGGGCATCGTGCTCCAGGAGGCCGGCTTCTACAAGGACCTGACGGTGGCGGAGACCGTGGACGCCTGGCGGCGCTGGACGCCGCACGCGCTCGGCCGGGGCGAGGTGCTCGACCGGGTCGGGCTCGGTCACCGCGCGGCGGTGCGGGTCGGGCAGCTGTCCGGCGGCGAGAAGCGCCGGCTCGACCTGGCGCTGGCCGTGCTGGGCAGGCCCGAGGTGCTCTTCCTGGACGAGCCCACCACCGGACTGGACCCGGAGGCCAGGCGGAACGTGTGGGAGCTGGTGCGCGGCATGGTCGCCGACGGCGCCACCGTACTGCTCACCACCCACTACCTGGACGAGGCCGAGCAGCTCGCGCAGCGGCTGGCCATCATGCACGACGGCCGGATCGTCACCGAGGGCACGCTGGCGGGCGTGCTCGGGGAGCGGGGCACCAGGATCAGCTTCCGGCTGCCCGGCGCGCGCCCTGGCGACCTGCCGTACTCGCCCGGCCTGGCACGGCGCTCGGTCAGGCAGGACGGCGAGACGTTCACGGTCGAGACCCACGAGCCGCAGCGTGACCTGCGGGATCTGCTGGTGTGGGCGGACGAGCGCGGAACGGAACTGGGCGGCCTCGAAGTGCGCAGGCCGTCGCTGGAGGAGATCTTCCTCGAAGTCGCGGAGACGGAAAGGGTGGCGGCGTGAACTGGCTCTCGACGGTCTGGGCGCAGGCCCGGCTCAACCAGACGGTCCTGCTGCGGCAGCGCGGCCTGGCGTTCACCATCCTGCTGCTGCCGCTGTTCATCGCCTTCGTCTACACCAGCGGCCCGACGGCCTCCGGCGAGGTGAACGGGGTGCCGGCCGCCGCGCTCGCCGCGATCGGGGCCATCGCCGTGGTGTTCCCGTTCTCGTACATGACGATCGCGACCGGCATCGTGGTGCGCAGGGAGGAGCGTGTGTACAAGCGGCTGCGCGGCAGCGCGCTGTCCACCACCGCGATCTTCGCGGGCGACATCCTGCACGCCACGCTGGTCGGCGCGGTGCAGGCGGCGGTCATCCTGGTCTACGCGGTCGGGGTGGTGGGCGTGCCGGTGCCGGGGAACGTGCCTCTCATGCTGGTGGCGTTCGTGCTGGGCGCGGCGGTGTTCGCGGCGCTGGCGATCGGCACGGCCGGGCTCATCCCCAACTACGAGGTGGCGCAGCTGGTGGCGCTGCCTGTGCTGTTCGCCAGCATGCTCGGGGCGGGCATGATGTTCCCGCTGTCGGTGCTGCCCGAATGGGGGCAGCGGGTGGCGGAGGTGCTGCCGATGACACCGGTCGTGGACATGATGCGCATCGCGTTCCTGGGCCGCGACCTCGGCCGGGCGGGCGCGCCCGAGGTCGGCTTCCTGGAGGGCTTCCAGGTGTCGGCCGCGGGCCTCGGGATCGGGCTGCTGTGGATCGGCGTCGGGCTGTGGTGCACCCGGAAGTTCTTCCGGTGGGACCCGCGCCGGGCGTGACCTGGGCAAGGACAACCCGGCGGCGACCCTGGCCCGAGATCATCAGGAAGGTGCACGAGGGCGGCCGGTACATCGACCCGGAGCTGGCCGCGGACGCGCTGTCGATCCGGGAGTGCCCGCTGACCCCGCGCGAGCTGGACACGCTGCGCGCGGCCGCCGGGGGCGCGCCGATGTCCAGGATCGCCAGGCAGCTGAGCCTGTCGGAAGGCACGGTGCGCAACTACCTGTCCTCGGCGGTGACGAAGCTCGCCGTGGCGGACCGGCATGCCGCCGTCCGCCGCGCCCGTGACATGGGCCGGCTCTGACGGTCATGATCGTCATCATGACTGAGAGGAACGTCCCCTTCGACGTGGCCGCCTACGAGGCGCGTGTCCGGTCCATCCCCTGTTTCATCTGCGCCATCGTCGCCGGCGACCCGGCCTACGAGCACGAGCAGATCTTCTACGAGGACGAGCACCACCTGGCGTTCCTGTCCGCCTACCCGACGGTGCCCGGCTACGTGCTGGTCAGCCCGAAGGCGCACGTCGAGCACGTGGTCCGCGACCTGGACGAGGAGGCGTACCTGGCGCTGACGGGCGTGGTGCGGAAGGTGGCGCTGGCGGTGGAGTCGGTGGTGCCGTCGGAGCGCACCTACCTGCTCTCGCTCGGCAGTCAGCAGGGCAACTCCCATCTGCACTGGCACGTGGTGCCGCTGCCGCCGGGCATCCCGTACGGGCAGCAGCAGTACCACGCGCTGATGTCGGAGAACGGGCTGATCCCGTGGAGCCGGGAGCAGGCGGAGGACCTGGCCGCGCGGCTCCGGGAAGCTGTGAGTTCCCTCTGAGTCCGCCCGCGTCCCCCAGGCCGGGGTCGCGGGCTCACAGAGGTCTCACAGGATCGCTCAGGACGTCTCCAACCGGGCGGGCCAGGCTGGCCGCATGATCCGGCTCAACGCACTGACCAAACGCCACGGCGGGACGCTCGCCGTGGACGGGCTCACGTTCGAGGTACGGCCCGGCCTCGTCACCGGTTTCCTGGGGCCCAACGGCGCGGGCAAGCCTACTAACGGTCTGGGGCGCTTACGGTTCAATAACGATGCGTGAGATTGGATCCGTGCTGTGACCTGCGATTTTAGCGGGCTGGCGGATAGACGTAAGGGGGCGGACGAATCGTTGCGGTGGTGCTGACCTCATGGGGCAAGATCTCAAAAGGGGGCATTACACTGTCTCGCCAATCCGGGGAGGGGCAGCGCCCCTGCCCCCATACTTCCCTCCCCGCCCCCTTTTGCGATCTTGGAGGGGTCCCCATGAGGTTGGCTCCGAAACGATTCGGTAGCCCCCGCTGTGGCGTGCGATGATCAGCCCGACGACCATCTACGACGAGTACAGCAGGCCGAAGGCTTGCTAACGGCGGCCGACCCGAGGGGTTTCCCAAGAAAGAACTAAGAGGGTGTCGCCTCCGGGGCCAACATCCCTTGTAGGCATTCGCGCGAAAGGCGAATCTCGGGAATGTGGTCCCATGCCTTTGTACGATGAAGGATCTCCCGCGCACGAGAATTGACACGTGCTGAGCTGATAAAGGGAAGTGCTCGTGTGAGAGTACCCATGTATTCAGCCGTAAGACTCGGTCTGCCTGCGCGAATGGCCGTCTGAGTTTGGCGACCTAGATACTGAGCCTGGAAGAGAGGCGAGTATTGCCCCATTGCTTCGGCGGCTGCATGCAGGAGGAGATCCGCCTGGTCATACTCTCCTAGTTGGCTTAGACCGATGGCTACATCACCGCCTAAGGCGGCCTCGGCGAACGGGCTCAGGCCGCGCGTGTCCAGGGCAGTCGCCAGCGCGTCTCTCGCCTCTCGGCTGTGCCCCTTGATACTGATAAGCGCTCGGCCTAGTCGCATGTGAAGACTCGACTCCCTGCTGACCGGAAGATCCGGGACTCGGAGTCCCCGTTGGGCGTACTGAACAGCACGGGATGGGTCGCCTCGGTAGAGAGCTACACGACTCAAGGCGTCATAGGCACGGGCCTGCCCCGGGAAATCTTGGGCATGGTGGGCAAGGTCAAGTGCGATAGAGCCTGCGCGCTCAGACTGGGCCAACTTGCCGGCATCGTAGAGAGTGACGCTGACCTGGTACATCAAGTCTGAGGCGGTTCCCTGCCACCGTCCACTAAGAGATGCGGTTTTCAGTGCAGCTACATGACGCGTGTGTGCCAGGGCGCGGGGTGCGAGAGGCAGTCCGCCAAGTTCGTACCGTCCCCGCGCCAGGCTGTCAGTCAGCGTTCGAACATAGTCAGGGTCCAGATAAGGATCTGAGCTTACGGCAGAAGGCACGAACACCACTGATGCGGCGGCTGCAAGGAAATCCCTGCGCTCCACGGGTTCCTCCACGGATGGCGAGAGACGGACCTCCCAGCCAACTCGCGAGAGAAGCTCTTGTGCTCTGGCCACCCCTGTATCGGCGACGCCTCGGCAGATCTTTGAGATCCAGGCTTGCGATACCCCCAAGTGCTTAGCGAGCTGCGTCTGAGTCCAGCCGCGCTGCTCCATGATCACTTTGAGGGCTTCGGGGAGAGTCCGGACTTCCACTAGCTGAGCGTATAGCGGAGAGGCATTGAGTCCGTAGTGTCTTTTTCCTCAGAGGAATACCCCTCCTGGCCCACTGGAAACAGTCGGGGGAACATGGCTGCCCCAGTGAGAAACGTCGCATCGACAGAGCGTGGTGGGGCACCCGCGCGTGGAGGTCACAGTGGGATCAGCCAGCACAGCAGGCGGAGAGCAGCGGAGTGGCGCAAAGAATCCTGCGCAAAGGGCGGACTCCGGGCATCCCACATCGGAAGGGGTGCGGGAAGGAAAGATAGACGCCGATCTTCTGGGGAATCGTCGGCCGGTGGTTGCGAGGGGTTATGAGTCGGGGCCGATGCCGCTTGCGCCGACGGATTGGGTGCGGCCGAATGTGGCGCGGATGTACGACTTCTTCCTCGGCGGTAAGGACTACGGCGAGGCGGATCGGGTGGCGGCGGCCAAGGCGCTGGAGCTGAACCCGGACGTGCGGCTGATCGCGCGGGCGAACCGTGCGTTCCTCGGGCGGGCGGTGCGGTATCTGGCTGAGCGGGGGGTGCGTCAGTTCCTCGACATCGGCACGGGGTTGCCGTCGATGGGCAACGTTCATGAGGTGGCGCAGTCGGTGCATGCGGATGCGCGGACGGTGTATGTGGACAACGATCGGGTGGTGCTGTCGCATGGGCGGGCTTTGCTGGCCACCGATGATCAGACGGTGATGCTGGATGCGGATCTGCGTGACCCGGGCTGGATCTTGACTCGGGCGTCTGACCTGCTGGATTTCGATCGGCCGGTGGCGGTGCTGCTGGTGGCGATCCTGCATTTCGTGCCGGATGAGGACGGGCCGGGTGAGATCGTCGGGGACCTGATGCGGTTCCTGGTGCCGGGCAGTCATCTGGTGATCTCGCATGTGCTGGAGACAGAGCGGACGGTCGCGGCGACTGCGGCCTATCAGCGGGCGTCTGCCCGGGTGGTGTTGCGCGGTGAGGAGCGGATCGGGGCGTGGTTCACCGATGCGGGTACTGAACTGGTCGCGCCGGGTCTGGTGCGGGTGCCGTTGTGGCGTCCGGAGATGGATGACGGCCTGGCGCGCGATGACGCCTCCCGGGTCGATGTGGCAGGCGGGGTCGGAAGGAAAGAGCGGTGAACGGGCCGGGTGGGGCGAGTCCGGCGGGGCGGCTGGCGCGGGAGCTGGCTGATCATCTGGCCCGGCGTGGGGTGGAGTCGCGGGTGTCGGAGTGCGAGGGGATCGCGCTGGTGGGCCTCGCGGTGGTGGGCCTGAACGTGTGGTGTGAGTTCGGCGGGGCGGAGTGGCGGTTCCGGTGGTCGCTGGACGCTCCTACGGAGCCGGGGCGGTGGCGTTACACCTGCTGCCCTGCCTCGTGTATGGAGACGGCGGCGCGGCGGATCGCGGGGCTGTTCCAGGAGCGGCGCGAAGCGATGTCCGGGCCGGTCACCGCGCGGGTTGGGAGGGCTGCGCGGTGAGGGACGCGAGCAACAACACGAGGAACGACACCAGTCACACGGCGGCGTCGGGGGCGCGGGTCAGCCCAGAGGAACAGGCTCAGACACAAAAGCTTGAGAGCGAGTTCGGCGGGCGATGGCGAGTGTTCCGGGGCGTGTGCGAGTGGTATGTGGTTCGCCGCTGCGGACGCCCGTGTCCCCGGCCTGAGGTGCACGGCTCGCGGCATATCGGGCGGGCGGCGACTTTGGACAAACTCGCGGTGCTGCTCGCGGAGCTGGACAGCCTAGGTCAGGCGCAAGGGTCCGGCCAGGTGCGCTGAAGCAAAAGCTCGGTACGGCAGTGACTTCACCTGAGCCGGGGTCTGGAGCACGCTCCGGTGAGGGTGTCGGAAGGTCGCTGCCGTGCCGTTATGCGGGCCGCGTGGGCGGCCCGTGTCCCGTTCCCCGGTGGTCGCCGAGCGGCCCGTGGGCGGTAGTCGGGAGCGGCCGGGTCTGGTCCTGGTCGCTCTGGGCTGTCATGGCTGACCCCCAAGCTCGCGGGCCGGTGGTTGCCTGCTGGAGGTTGGCCGCCGGGGAACGGGAGTCCCCGCCTGGGAAGGGCGGGGCAGGTCTATAGGCCGTGGGGATCGGGAAGGAGGTGCCGGGCTTGAGCGGCGGTGAGGACAAGAGCAGGCGCGAGGAGATCTTGGAGTGTCTGACGGAGTTCCCGGACGGGGCGACGGTGGATGAGGTGAGCACGTTCTTCGATCACGCTCGCACGCTGGATTACTTCCGGTACCGGTTGAACAGGCTGGCCAAAGAGGGCGTCGTGGTGAAGATCGCGCCGACGCAGCGCAAGGCGTTCCAAGGTGACTATGAGCGTGGGCTGGTACGGCGGGTTAAGTATCGGCTGGCCGCTGCGGCGTCCGGCGCGCCAGACGGAGCCTGCGACATCGCGCGCTGATCGGCAGCGTTGAAGAGACTTCGCGGCTGGCCGCTGTTGCCCCTGGGCGGCTGGTCCTTCCCCTCTGGCGTGGCCCGTTACGGGACACGGGCGGTTCGGTACGCCGGAGAAGGTGGCCCCTCGCGAGACCGCTCATCCGGGCAGACGGTCTCGCGGGGGGCCACGTCGCGTTGAGACGGGAGCATACGGCGCAATCGGTAGGGCGGTCGGGGCGTCGGCGGGTTCCGGGTCGGTTCGGCGGTTCCGGCTAGGGGCGGGCCTGCCGGGCGGCGAGGGCGAGCACGGCGCCCTTGGGCGCCGCGCGCAGTCCCGATGACGATCCGGCCGGCGCGTCCCGTTGCCGGGGCCGCCTAGGACCTGTACCGGCTGCGCTGTCGGCGCGTACACACCGCAATCAAGATCGTGTCCGCGGGGGGTTCCCGTCCGGCTTGCCGGGCGGGCTTGATCTATGTAGGGAAACTCATCACACGGCGGCTCCCGGCATCAGACGCGCGGTTCCGGGCCGATAAGCGCGGGTGGCGCGGTAGCCGGTGGCTAGTGGAGTCCTTGGAGGTGACGAGCGTAGTGTGAGAGTGAGGTGTATAAGTCGTCTGTCCGGTTTGGTGATTGGTTATGGCTCTCTCCACGCACATGACGCAGCATCAGAATCTTCTCATCGTGGCCTTGGAAGGCGAGTTGGAGTTCTCCACGGCCCCAAGCCTGGTGGCGGCTGTGGACGCCGTTCTGCCGGTGGAGTCACCCAGTGTGGTCGTGGATACGGCTGGGGTGACCTTCTGCGATTCGCATGGGCTGGAGGCGCTGCTAGAGGTGCAGCGCATGGTTTCCCGGGCGGGCGGCAGCATGGAACTGGTTCATGTGAACGGCAGGCTCCGCCGTCTCCTGCGCCTGTCGGGGCTGGATCGCGCATTCGTGATTGCCTAGCGGAGTCCTGTGCCGGGCATGGGTTCGCGAGTCTGCTGTGCGCTGTCTGGCCCCTGCGGGCGGAGCCAGACAGCGCGTGCGGGGTAGGCCCCCTCCGGTCCTGTCCCACCCCTCCGTCATATCAGTGACAGAGTGAACACACAACGTGAACGGCCGATGTGGTCGGGATTGACAGGCCCATGGGTGCTGCCTGACCCCGTGAGCGAAGCGCGCGGGCCAGACAGCACCGGTGCGGGAATAGCGTTCCCCTGGGCCGCTCCCGCCCCCCCGTCCTATCAGTGACGGCTTGGCTATGTGGATGATCAGCGGGCTTGGGCGATTCCGGGCATACGGGCGGGGTCCGCCGTTTGGAAGGTGCTGCCCGGCTCGCCGCACCGGGGATAGAGCCGGACAGCACCGGCGCGGCAAGGGCACCTCAGCCTCCACCGCCCGAACATCACACTACGTGACAGGCATGCTGCGGAATGCAACCGGGTGGCCAATAGCGGGCACAGCGATGCCGCTCCCGCATGCGCGGCCATGCGACGTGATCGAACTCAGCCCGCGAACATGCCCTTAACATGCGAGGCGCGACAGTGCACGCCTGCATGCCGGACGGGCATCGCGTTGAACGATTCGAACATATGTTCGAGTACTGCTTGCCAGTGTGGGTGTGTCAGCGGGACACACCCCTGAAGGGAGGCAGACGGATGCGCTTTCCGATCGACGCAGGGCGGTTGGCCTTCACGGTAACCGCGCCACCGAATGCGGCCAAGGACTTCACGACCAAGAAAGCGAAGGTCACCGACGACGGCCAGCCGATCATGGTCGTGACGCTGCTGGCCATGGACGGGGCCGACTCGGCAAAGATCAAGTTCAACCTGCCGGGCGAGCAGAGTCACCTGGTGCCGGGCCTGCCGGTGCGGGTGGAAGGGCTGTGCTTCAACACGGCCAAAGAGGGCGAGGTCCGATGGTGGAGCGCTGCCGCCGTGACCGGCGTGCACGCCTCGGCCGCCGCGAACGCGGCCCCCTCGCGTCCGGCGTCGATGGCGGGTGAGGGCGCGGCCGGTGGCACGCGACGTACCCCGCACGCCTCGGCCCCGTCCGCTTCGGCCTCGTCCGCTTCGGCACGGCATGGCGGTAGCCCGATGGCCACCGGTGGCGAGAGCACGTCATGAGCGGGATCGGGGGTCCGCAGGTTCCCGGGCGGCCGTCCGGGCTGCCGCCGATGGTGGAGATGCCCGCCGCGCCGATCCGTGCGCAGAGCACGGCGGCGTCACGGCTGACCATGTACGTGCTGCGGCCGATGTGGCTCCTGCGGCGGGAGCTGGGCCTGATCACGGCCACGGGGCTACTGCTGGGCGGCGGCTGGTCGCTGGGCGGCTGGCCGGTGCTGGCGGGCCTGGCGGTCTGGCTGGTCGCGATGTTCGGCGGGGTCCCGGCTGTGCGCGGCTGGCTGCTGCACCTGCTGTGGTACTCGCGGGTGATCCGCCGCTGGGACCGGGCGGCCCGCTTCGCCGGGCTGGCCACCTACAACGACCGCATCCCGCGCGTGATGCGGGCGGAGCGGACGGCGGCCGGGGAACGGCTGCGGGTGCGGCTGCCCAAGGGCAGCGCGGCGTGTGAGGTGGACGATCGCGCGCCGTGGCTGGCCTCGTCGCTGGCCGCCTCCGGCGTGGTGGTGACGGCCGATGAGGTCAACGCCCGGTACGCGCTGGTGGAGGTGATCCGGCGTGACCCGTTCGCCGCGCTGGGGTCGCTGGTATGGCCGTGGGCCGGTGCGCCGGACGCGGGCTGGATGTCCTGCGCCTGGGAGCCCATCCCGGTCGGCGTGGCCGAGAACGGGGAACTGGTCACGGTCGCTCTGCTGAGCGGCTCCGGTGACGGGCCGCCCGAACTGGAGAAGCCGGACGGGCTGGAGGAGCTGGACGGGGGGCGGCGGCGATGAGCGTGCATCTGCTGATCGGCGGCGCTCCGGAAGCGGGCAAGTCGGTGGCGCTGCACAGTGTGGTGGCCGGGCTGATGCTCGACCCGGGCACGGACGCGGTGATGATCGACGGCAAGGCGGGCGTGGAACTGGCCGTGTGGGAGAAGGTCGCGCACGGCGGCATCCGGTGCGAGATCGACAGCGCCACGGCGGGCCTGGAGTGGGCGTGCAAGCGGATGGATGAGCGGTACGCGCTGCTGTCGGCGTCCGGGGTGCGGAAGATCACGCCGGGTATGGGGCATGGTCCGCTGCTGGTCGTGGTCGATGAGCTGGCCGCGTTCACGCTGCACCCGGACAAGAAGAAGCGGGCGGCGTTCCTGGAAGGGCTGCATGATCTGGGCGCGCGGGGGCGCGCGGCGGCGGTGCGGCTGATCGCGGCCACGCAGAAGCCGGGCAGTGAGGTCATCCCGACCTACATCCGGGATCTGTTCGATACCCGGTGGGCGCTGCGCTGCTCGACGCGGGACGCCTCGGACACGGTGCTGGGCGCGGGCTGGGCGGCGCGGGGCGTGGACGCCTCCACGATCGGCCTGGGTGCGGCGGGGGTCGGTTACCTGCTGGCCGGGCCTGCCGGCCCGACCAAGATCAAGGGGTTTTACCTGAGTGACGCGGACCTGGCGCGGCTGGCGGCGTATGCGGCTGAGCTGCGGCGTCCGGGCTACTAGGGGGAACGCGGCAGGTCCGGGGATCGCATGCGATCACGCGCGACCTGTGCACGACAGCGGGCATCCGGCCCGCTGATCGGCGGGGGCCGACCGGCACCCTGTCACCACCTACTCCACAGGGAGAAGATCATGTCGAAGTTCAAGCCGTCCACCCTGTTCGCCTCCGCGATCATCGCCGCCGGGCTGGCCGTCAGCGCGGTCGCGCTGCCCGCCACCGCGCACACCGGTACGCAGACCAGCACGGCCAGCACGGCCAGCACGGCCAGCAAGGCGCGGAAGGCGGCGTGCCGGAAGATCGTCATCACCGGGGTCCGCGTCGGCGTGCGGGAGTTCGCTTTCACGAACGCGGATGTGCTGCGGGTCCGCGACACCGGTAGGACCCTGACGTCGTGCGGGGTGCTGCGGGGCAACGGCTCGAACGGTTACGCCGACAAGTGCGGTCGCAGCGGCCGTAACTGGTACCTGGTCAAGATCCCCGCGACGCGTAATTGGCTCGGGCAGAGCCTCACGCAGGGGTACGTACCCGCCACATGCGCGCGGGTCGCGGGCTGATCGTCGGGTCGCGGTGACGGCGGCTGACGGGGGGCTGGGAGCCGTCGCGGGGGTCCGAGAGCCGTCCGGGATCGTCACATCCGTCCCGGGCGGCTTTCCGGAAAGGAAGATTATCGCCTACGGATTGTCACCTAAGCCTTGAACCAAGCGATTGCTTGGTTGATAAAGGTAGGTATCTGACAGTCTCAACCGGCACAACAGCACAACGGGGGTGCCGCCTCACCCTTGGGAACGTCGCGGGCGCATCGGGCGCTGTGCGGCACACGCGAACAACGAGAAGGAGGACGAGCGCGTGAAGATGTGGGTGGCAGACGAAGAGTTCCAGCCGAGAGAGATCGGAGACGAGCACGCGGCGGAACGGTTCATCCGGTGGCTGAGCAAGTGCGGACAGCAACGACTGGAAGACGATCTCCGGGCGTTCGTGCACGCACCGTGGCAGTGCGGCGGGCTCGGAGCGGCGCTGCTGGACGCGCCGGAGGACCTGGACGCGCTGCGGCGCACGGTCCTGGAGCACTGGGAGCCGGTGAGGGCGGGCCGCTGATCGTCCGCGCCTAGAACCTCTCGGGAAGTCTGCGCACCGGGGGCGCGTCGCGGGGAACCGCTCCCGGCTGTGGACGGGTCCGGCAAGAGTCCGGAAGAGGATGTCAGATGATGAGAAGCACGTCCGTATTGGGACAGATGATCGCCCGGGTGGCCGATGACGACGACTACCGGCGCTGGGCGGGACAAGTAGAACGCGCCGGGTACTGCGTCCGGCCGATCCGGCTGTCCGGCACGGCGACGACGATCCATCAGGGGACCGGCGAGGTCGCGGCGCGTTATGACAGCTCCGATGAGCCGGGCGGGGTGCTGCTGGTGGCGTGCAAGGACCGCCGCGAAAGCGTGTGCCCGCCGTGCGCGGCCCGCTACCGCGCCGATGCCTGGCACGTGTTCGCCGCTGGGGTGAGGGCTGGCCGGGATGACGCTGCTCACGAGAGCGCTGATGAGAGCGCTGATGGGCTGGATCACGGGGATGAGCCGGGAGGCAACCCGATCGTGCTGGCCACCTTCACCGCGCCGAGCTTCGGCAAGGTGCACGCCTTCCGCGACGGCGGGATCTGCCGTGCCGTGCGGGGCGGACAGGGCGGCGAGCGTGGCAAGCGCGGTAAGGGCATGTGTGAGCACGGCAGGCCGTTAGGGTGCCCTGCGCGCCACGATGGCGCTGACGCGCTGGTCGGGGCTCCGCTGTGCGTGGACTGTGCGGACCTGGCCGGGCAAGTGCTGTGGAACGCGCACGTGGGTGAGCTGTGGCGGCGCACGGTGATCTATGTGTATCGGGCGCTGGCCGCGCTGGCTCCGGCCCTCGGCGGGCGGCCGGTCGGGGTGCGCCAAATCCGGGAACTGCTGCGGGTGTCGTATGTGAAGGTCGCCGAGTTCCAGCGGCGGGGCGTGGTGCACCTGCACGTGCTGGCGCGGCTGGACGGGGTGAACCCGGATGATCCGGATGCGGTGCTGCCCGCTCCGGCGTGGGCGGGCGTGGAACTGCTGACGGCGGCACTGCGACAGGCGGCCGGACGGGTGAACGTGGCCCTGCCCGTGGTGGACGCCCGCACGGCGGCAGTGGCGCGATGGGGCAGGCAACTGGACGTGCGGCTGGTGGCGGCCAGAGACGTGGACGCGGCACGGGTCGCGGGCTACCTGGCCAAGTACGCAACCAAGACCGTGTCCGACAGCGTGAGCGGTCTGCCCGCCTCCCGCCCTGCTGCGGGCGACGGGGGCGACGACGGTAGCGGCGGCAGGCTGGCGGGCCATGTGGCCGCGCTCACGGCGACGGTGCGCAAGCTGGCACGCCTGGCCACCTGCCGGACACTTCGGCTGGCCCGCCACGTGCACACGCTGGGGTTCCGGGGGCATGTCACGTCCAAGAGCCGCCGCTACTCCACCACCTTCACCGCGCTGCGTGAGCGGCGGCGGGCCTGGCGGCGGGCACAAGCCGGGCAGGATCGGGGTCACGACCCGTGGGCGCACGATGGCGGCGGGGCGATGGTCGTGGTCGGCGACTGGAAGATAGCCGGTATCGGGTACCACACGTTCGGGGATCGGGTGCTGGCCGATGTGCTGGGGCGTGAGCATCGCCAAGCGCGTCAGGCGATGCGTCTGGGCCTGACCGAATAGCCAGCGCATACGGCGTGCCGGCGACTGCGGCGCGTGCGCGCACCTGGGAAAACGTGCCGTAGGCACCACTGTGGAAGGTCTTCGCTGTTCGGGGTTGGCCCTTCTTCCCCGGCGTCTCACCTGCGCCTGATCGACGGCGCGCAACCACTCTCGGCAGGGTGGGTGGGTGGGCTGCCTGGCCGCTGTCCGACAGCACTCATTAAACGATCACGGGGCGGCCTGCCCTGATTCCGGGCTGCGCTGATCACTGGCGCGGGAACGGTGCGGGGCCTGGTCTGCCGGTCGAGACAGGCGGCAAGGGGATGGATGGGCGAGACAGGACGGAAGATCAGCGGTTACCCGGACAGGAGCACGCGGCGGACGTGCCGACGGGGCCGACAGACGGCGACGATGACAAGATCACGGCCATGGTGCGGGGCTGGCCTCCGCTGACGGAAAGCCAGCGTGAACGGCTCGCGCTGCTGCTGCGCTAGCTGCCCTGCGATCAGGGCATGCCCCCGCCGGGTGCGATCGTCGGCGGGGGCACGCGCGCGTTACGCGGCCACCGGCATACCGGGCTGGGGAGGGGTCGGCGTGTTCGGGCTGATGGTCACGCATTCCTCCACGGGGACGTTGCGGCGGCGACCGGGCGGGATGACCTTGACCGTGACCAACAGTTTCAGGATCTCCCGCTTGCGGCCCAGTGACAGGCCGTCCCACGTGCGCTGCGCGTCGTCGGAGGTGGCGAACTCGGCCAACGGGCTGTCCGAGGTGACCTGCCTCAAGATCTGCCGGATCTCCTCGATCCGGGCCATGGCGGTAGCGATCGCCTCGTCGGCGGTCTCCTCGTCCCACTTGCGCAGCGTGACCTTACGGGCCGCGTTCTTCTTCGCCTGGTTCAACGTCACGATCTCCTCGCGCAACGCGGCGGCGTCCACGTCCACATTCACCGGGAGGAGATCGTGAACATCCTCGCGCGACAGCCGCTTGATCAATACGCGCGCCAGGTAGGCGTCCAGCTCTTCTGCCTTGGGCAAGCTGTGATCCTTGCTGCGGCACCGGTAAACGGGCTCTCCCCGGCTGTTCCTGCGCACGCTCGCGACCGTGCCGTCATCGCACCGGCCACACAACACGATCAGCGAACCAAGCCACTTGGGCGTGTTGCCAGGGCTGGTCTTCCGCGAAGGGTCGGCGAACAACGTGATCAAAGCCTGTCGCGTGTCCTCCGGGATGATCGCGGGGTAGGCGTCCCGTCGAATGATCTTTCCCTGGTAGACGGCGTGACCCGACGTACGCGGGTGCGTCAAGATCTGCTTGACCGTGCGCGCGGTCCAGCCCTGCGCCTCGATGACCTTGCCGTGACGCTTCAAGGTCCGCCCGTCGGTCTGGCTGACGGTCTGGACGCCCCGCCTGGCCATGTCCCTCAACACTTGATCAGTCGGCACCCCTGCCAACAGATCTTTGGCCCATCGCCTGATCTCGGCTGCCTCATCTTCCCGGTGCCGGGTCATGTCGAGCACGGGCCGGTCCTCGTAACGGCGCTCAGAGATCGGGGCCTTGGGATTGACGCACACCGACCGGACACGACCGGTGTCCACGCCCCAACCGTAGGGACGGACGCCACCGCCGTAGGCACCGTTGCGGGCCTGGCGCTTACGGGCGTCGCTGACGCGCTCGCCCCGGTGGTCGCTCTCGTAGCTGGCGCTCAACGTGTCGGCCACCAGCTCCTTACGCCCGGCGGCCTTCTCCAGGTTGTAGAACGACCCTTTCATGCCGCTGTACAGCTTGACCTTGCAGGCACGCGCGACCTTGATGAACTGCGTCACTTCCTCGACGTCGCGGTGCAACCGGTCCGCGTGCCGAACGATGATCAGCCGGACCTTACCGGCGGCCATGTCCGACAACAGGCGCTGATAGTCGGGCCGCTCCACACCGGAGAACGCAGACAGATCGTTGTCGACGTAGGTCGCCGTGATCTCCTCGCCCAGCTCCTCCGCCGACTCGATGTTCTCCAGGTGCTGAGTCTCGACCCCTTCGGCGTCGCCGCGCTTGTCGTAGGAGATCCGGCAGTAGTCCACGATGGCGGCGGTTGCGGGGGACATGGGCGGAACCTCCTTGATCTGGGGCTTCGTGACCGTTCTATCTCGATTATGTGCCCCAAACCGTTAGTCGTGAAGACCACCACCATGCGGATGATCCTCGGGCTCGACCTGCCGACGTCCGGCACGGTGACCGTCGGCGGGCGGCGCTACCGGGACCTGGAGACGCCGCTGCGCGAGGTGGGGTCGCTGCTGGAGGCGCAGTCCGTGCACCCGCGCCGCACCGCCCGCGACCACCTGCTCTACCTGGCCAGGGGCAGCGGCCTCCCGGACCGCAGGGTCGGCGAGGTGCTCGACCTAGTGGGCCTGTCCGACGCGGCGGGCTACCCGGCCGGCGGGTTCTCGCTCGGCATGTGCCAGCGGCTCGGCATCGCCGCCGCGCTGCTCGGGGACCCGCCGGTGCTGGTGCTGGACGAGCCGGTGAACGGGCTCGACCCGGAGGGCGTGCTGTGGATCCGTACGCTGCTGCGAGGCCTGGCCGCCGAGGGCCGCACGGTGCTGGTCTCCAGCCACCTGATGAGCGAGATGGCGGTGACCGCCGACCGGCTGGTGGTGATCGGCAGGGGCCGGCTGATCGCGGAAGGGGACGTCGAGGACTTCACCGGCGCCGGCGCCGAGGTGCTGGTCCGGGTGGCCGACGGGGCGGGCTTCGGCAGGCTGCTGGAGCTGGCGGGGGCGCACGTGCGGGCGCACGGCGACGAGCTGGTGGTGACGGGCATGCCGGCCCCGGACATCGGGCGGCTGGCCGCGTCTGAAGGGGTGGCGCTGGCCGAGCTGACGCCTCGCCGCGCTTCGCTGGAGGACACGTTCATGGAGCTGACCAGGGACAGCGTAGAGTTCGGGGCCGCGCTGTGAGGGGGCTGGTGCGGGCCGAGTGGACCAAGTTCAGGAGCGTCCCCGTCATGCCGGTGCTGGCCGGGGCCGTCATCGCCGTGTCGGTGCTGCTGGGATGGCTGTTCGCGCAGGCGTCGGCGGCCGAGTACGCGCGGGCCACGGCGGCGGACCAGGCCGCGTTCGATCCGCTGCAGGGAGGCTCCCGGGGCGTCTTCATCGTCCAGCTGCTGGTCGCGGCGCTGGGTGCGCTCGTGGCCAGCACCGAGTACGGCTCCGGTACGATCCGGGCCACCGTGGCGGCGGCCGGACGGCGCACCCGGCTGGTGGTGGCCAAGGCGGCGCTGGTGGCCGTGGCCGGGCTCACGGCAGGCGCGGCGGCGGTATGGGGGATGTTCCTGGTCTCACAGATCACGCTCGCCATGCACGGCGTGCCGCGGGTCTGGCTGGACGATCCCGACGCGGTGCGGCTGTTGCTCTTCGGGCCGGTGGTGCTGGAGCTGGTGGCGCTGTTCGGGCTGTCGCTCGGGATCCTGCTGAGGAGCACGGCGGCGGCGGTGAACACGGCCACGGCCTTCCTGCTGCTGCCGATGTTCGCCCCGATCATGCCCGACTTCCTGGGCCTCACGCTGAGCACCTGGTGGCCGAACACGGCCGCCTTCCGGTCGCTCATGCCCTCGGAAGGCTCACTCCCGATCTGGATGGGGATGGGCGTGCTGGCCGCTTTCGTGGCGGTCATGATGGTCTGGGCACGCACCCGGTTCCGCACGCGTGATGTGTGACCCCGGCTCGTAGGCTGAAGGCGGGAGGGCGGCAGGTGCGTGAACCCACAGGCGAGCGGCTGCTCGTGGTCGACGACGAGCCGACCGTCAAGGAGCTGCTCGCGGCCACGCTCCGGTTCGCGGGTTTCACCGTCAGCTCGGCCGACAGCGGCACGCGGGCCCTTGAGGCGGCCAGGCGCGACCCGCCCGATCTGGTGCTGCTCGACGTGATGCTGCCCGACCTCGACGGGTTCGAGGTGCTCCGCAGGCTGAGAACCTTGCCGAGGGCGGGCGGCAGGCCGGGGCCGGTGCCGGTCCTGTTCCTGACGGCTCGCGACGCCACCGCCGACAAGATCAACGGCCTGCGGCTGGGCGGCGACGACTACGTGACCAAGCCGTTCGACCTGGAGGAGCTGCTGGCCCGCATCAGGGCGATCCTGCGGCGCACCGGCGCCTCACCCGGCGACCACACGCTGACGGTCGGCGATCTGGAGGTCGACCCGGAAGGCCACCAGGTGACGCGGGGCGGCGTCCCGGTGCGGCTGTCGCCGACCGAGTTCAGGCTGCTGCGCCACCTGGCCGAGAACGCCGGCCGGGTGCTGCCCAAGGCGGACATCCTCCAGCACGTGTGGCGCTACGACTTCGCCGGCGACTCCAGCATCGTCGACACCTACATCAGCTACCTGCGCCGCAAGCTCGACACCGGCGGGCCGCGGCTCATCCACACCGTCCACGGCGTCGGCTACGTGCTGCGCAGGCCGAAGCCATGATCAGGCGGCTGTCGCTGCGCGCCCGGCTGCTCGCCATCACGGTGGCGCTGCTCGTGGCGGGCCTCGCGCTGGTGAGCACGGTCGTCGTACGGCAGCTCGAAGCCGAACTGCTGGCCCGGATCGACGCCCAGCTCGGCCCCTTGGCGACAGCGGCCGCCTCGATGCCGCCCGAGCTCATGGACCTGCTGCGCAAGCGGGCCGCCCCCGCCGCCCCGTCCCAGCTCGACCTGATCGAGGAGGTGCGGCTGGCCTTCCTCGCCGCCGACGGCACCGTGGTCACCACTGTGGTCGGCGCCGGGGTCGGCAGCGGGGTCGGCACCGGCGCCGGCCCTTCCTCCGGCGCTCCGACGGCCGGCGGGCTGCCGCGGCTGCCCCGGCTGGACGCGGCGGCCGTCGAGGCCCGCGCGGGGCGGCCGTTCACGGTCTCCGGCGACGACGGCGAGCAGTGGCGGACGGTCGCGGTGCCCGCCACCCGCGGCACGCATGCCTCGGTCGTCGCGGCGGTCTCACTGGACGGGATGAACTCGACGGTCCAGCGGGTGCGGCTCGCCTCCCTGGTCGCGGGCGGCCTGCTGCTGGGCTTGCTGGCGCTGACGGGCGGGTTCGCGATCCGGGCCGGGCTGGCGCCGCTGCGCCGGGTCGAGGAGACCGCGGCGGCCATCGCCGCCGGCGACCTCAGCAGGAGGGTGCCCGAGCCCGCCGGTCCGGGCACCGAGGTGGGACGGCTGGCCCGCTCCCTCAACGGCATGCTGGCGCAGATCGAGCGGGGCTTCTCCGCCCGGGAGGAGTCGGAGGCCAGGATGCGCCGTTTCGTCGCCGACGTGAGCCACGAACTGCGCACCCCGCTCTTCGGCATCAAAGGCTTCTCCGAGCTCTACCGCATGGGCGGCACGGACGCGGACGCGGCCCTGGCCCGCATCGAGAGCGAGTCCGCCCGCCTGGCCAAACTGGTGGACGACCTGCTGCTGCTCGCCACCATGGACCTCGCCACCCCCAACCCCACCCACACAACCCCCACCCCGGCCGACCCCACCCCCGGAGCCCCCACCCCGGCCGACCGCACCTCCAGAGACCCCACCGCCAGGGACCGCACTCCCGGGGACCGCACCTCCGAGGACCGCACCAAGGGCTGCGGTCCCTTCGGGGGCCGCGCCCTCGGGGACCGCGCCGCCGGTCGCGGCGCCTTCGGGCGCGGCTCCTCCGGAGACGCCTCCTTCGGAGACCGCCCCCTCAGGGACCGCGCCTTTGGAGACGGCTCCTTCGGGGACCGCACCGCCGACCACGGCACTTCGGGAACGGTGGGGTTCAGGGACGATGGGTTCAGGGACGGTGGGTTCGGGGTGGGGCTTGATCTGACGCCGATGGATCTGCGGACGCTCGCCGCCGACGCCCGCGCCGATCTCGCCGCTCTGGATCCGACGCGGGCGATCACGCTCACCGGCCCCGACGACGGCCCGCCGGGGAGCGCCCCGGTGCTGGGCGACGAGGACCGGCTCCGGCAGGTGGTCACGAACCTGGTGGGCAACGCCGTCACCCACACCCCGCCGGGAACCCCGGTCAGGATCGGCGTGGGCACCGTCGGCCGGGACGCGGCTCTGGTGATCGCCGACTCCGGCCCAGGACTCTCCCCGGAGCAGGCGGAGCGGGTCTTCGACCGGTTCTACCGCGCCGACGGCTCCCGCAACCGCACGACCGGAGGAGCGGGCCTCGGCCTGGCCATCGTCCGCTCCATCGTGACCGCCCACGGCGGCCGGGTGGAGATCCACTCCTCCCCCGGCGAAGGCGCGACCTTCCGCCTCCTCCTCCCGGCCGAGCCACAGTGAAAACGAGAGCCACCCGGCACCTGAACTCCCACGAGAACCGACCACGTCCCAAGGTTCGAGATCCCCACTCACAGAACCACAGGCCGGTCTCCATCGCCTACGGCGGAGCGGGCGGGCCGAAGGCTCGCTAACGGCGCCCAGCCCGAGGGGTTTCCCAAAAAAGCTTGTAAAACCCAAACCAACCCAAAACCCTGCCGAAACCCCAACCATCCCAAAAGGCCCGCAAAACCCAGAACCGACCCCGAAGTCCTTGCAGACCCCGACCCACTGGCCGAGAGGCCTGCAAAACCCGAGCCACAGGCCAGGAGGCTTGCGGACCCCGACCCACCAGCCCAAGAGGCTCACAGAACCCAAGCGACCAGCGCAGGAGGCTTACGGACCACAACCCACCAGCCAAAAAAGCTTGCAGAACGCGACCCACCAGCCCAAGCGGCTCGCAGAACCCGAACCGACCCTCACCAATAACCCACCGGACGCGAAAACGGCGCCGCACAGGGGTGCGGCGCCGTTTCCCGGAAAAGAGCTCCGAAAAGCTACTTACGCTTGTCGACCTCTTCGGTGAGCTGCGGGACGACCTGGTGCAGGTCACCCACGACGCCGTAGTCGGCCAGCTCGAAGATCGGCGCCTCCGGGTCCTTGTTGATCGCCACGATGGTCTTGGCGGTCTGCATGCCGGCCCGGTGCTGGATGGCGCCGGAGATGCCGGCCGCGATGTAGAGCTGCGGCGACACGGTCTTGCCGGTCTGGCCCACCTGGAACTGGTGCGGGTACCAGCCGGCGTCCGTGGCGGCGCGGGAGGCGCCCACGGCCGCGCCCAGGGCGTCGGCGAGGCCCTCGATGACCGAGAAGTTCTCCGCCGAGCCCACGCCGCGGCCGCCGGAGACCACGATCGCGGCCTCGGTCAGCTCGGGGCGGGCGCCCTTCTCCTGCTTGACGCGCTCGACGACGCGGGCGGACTTGGCGGCGTCGGACAGCGAGACCGACACCTCCTCCTCGGCGCCGGCGCCCGCGGCGGCCTCCGGGGCCGTCGAGTTCGGCCGCACGGCGACGATCGGGATGCCCCTGCTCACCTTCGCCTGGACGTTCACGCCGCCGCCGAAGATGGACTGCTCGGCCACGAAGCCGTCGCCGAGGCCCACGGCGTCGGTGATGACGCCGGAGTCGGTCTTGACGGCCAGCCGCCCGGCGACTTCCTTGCCCTCGGCGGTCGCGGCGACCAGCACGGCCGCGGGCGACTTCTCGCCGACGAGCTGGGCGAGCAGCTCGGCCTTGGGCGCGACCACGTATCCGGTGATCTCCTCGGAGCCGGCCACGTAGATCGTCTCGGCGCCGTACTCGGCCAGCTTGGCCTTGGCCTCCGGGGTGTAGCCGGGGCCCGCCCAGACGGCGGCGGGCGTGCCGAGCCGGCGGGCCAGGGTCAGCAGCTCCAGCGTGACCTTCTTGACCTCGCCGTCGACCTGCTCGACGAGAACGAGAATCTCCGACATATCAGTAAAACCCCCGTTCTCAGATGAACTTCTTGGACGCGAGGAACTCGGCGGCCTTGGCACCGCCGTCGCCCTCGTCCTTGACGATCGTGCCGGCGGCACGCGGCGGGGCCGGGGCGAAGTCGACGACCTGCGACCAGGAGGAGTCGAGACCCACCTGGGCGGCGTCGATCTCGGCGTCGGCCACGCCCAGGGTCTCGACCGGCTTCTTCTTGGCCGCCATGATGCCCTTGAAGGACGGGTAGCGCGGCTCGTTGATCTTCTCGACCACGGACACGACCGCGGGCAGCGAGGCCTCGACCCGGTCGAAACCGTAGTCGGTGATCCGCTGGATCTTGATGGACGAGCCGTCGACCTCGACCTTGTTGGCGAGCGTGAGCTGCGGCGTGCCGAGGCGCTCGGCCAGCATCGCGGGCAGCACGCCGGTGCGCGCGTCGGTGGACTCCGAGCCGAGGATGACCAGGTCGAACCCGATCTTCTTCAGCGCCTGGGCCATGGCGTAGGACGTGCCCAGCGCGTC
Organism: Nonomuraea sp. NPDC049486; assembly: GCF_040676925.1. Classification (NCBI taxonomy): domain Bacteria; kingdom Bacillati; phylum Actinomycetota; class Actinomycetes; order Streptosporangiales; family Streptosporangiaceae; genus Nonomuraea; species Nonomuraea sp. NPDC049486. The sequence goes on along the minus strand of NZ_JBFAPV010000007.1, from coordinate 26,260 downwards.
GGAGCCGTGGAGCGCGTCGTCGACGAGGTGGACCGCCTTGTCGGCGCCCATGGCCAGGGCCTTGCGGATCGTCTCGGTGGCCTTGCCCGGGCCCATGGTGAGGACGGTCACCTCACCGCCGTGGGCCTCCTTGAGCTTGAGCGCCTCCTCGACCGCGTACTCGTCGAGCTCGTTCACCACGCCGTCGACCGCGTCACGGTCGAGGGTCTTGTCATCGGACCGCAGCTTGCGCTCGGTCGCCGTGTCGGGGACCTGCTTCACGCAGACGACAATGTTCATGGCCGGTGGCCGACCTCCCGTGTTCGCGTGCGCCGCCGCGCGAGCGGTCGGCGCCGGATGTCCTGTCCAGACTGCCAGGGCCCCATGGGCGTTGTGACAGCGGGTGTCCCGGCGCTCATGTTACCCACGGGTAGCTTACGCGCTGACACGTGCATCCGCGCGTAACGACTCCCCGCCCCACCTTACCGAGCTTTGTTCCGCTGCTTGCTGGCGGCCCTGGTCACGCGCTCAGGCTGTGAGCAGGAACACGATCCCGAGGACCAGTGCCGTGCCCGCGAACAGCGCCAGCACGGGCGTGCTGAAGAACGCGCTCAGCGCCACCGACAGGCCGATCGCCCCGGCGACGCCCACGGCGTCCGCGATGACCCTGCCCTTGGTGAAAGGCCCTCGCGAGAACAGCGCGAACCCCGCGTCCACCACCACTGCCAGCGAGAACACGGCCATCAGGAACAGCGCCACCTCCGGCAGCGGCTCGGTGGCCGCGGCCGACAGTAAGCCCACGAACACCGTCGAGCCGGCCAGCCAGCGCCTGCGCACCCTCTCCTGGTGCCGCGCCCTGGCGTCCTCCGCCGAGAGCTCGCCGACCGCCCTGCCGGGCTGCCACTCCCTCGTCGCCATGTGGTGGACATCACGACCGGAGCGGCGCCCCGTACCCACCGAGGGCCGCGGCAGGCGGCGTAACCGAGGGACCGCCGCCACGCCGAGCCGCGCGCAGATGTCGGCGGCCACCGGCCGCGCCGCCGGGTCGGTGGCGAGGCACTCGGCCAGCAGCGGCTCCAGCCAGCCGGGCGCGCCCTCCAGGTCGGGCTCGTGGTGGACGACGCGGTAGGCGACCGCCGACGCGGGCCCCGTGCCGTACGGGTGACGCCCGGTCGCGGCGTAGGCCAGCGTCGCCCCGAAGGAGAACACGTCGGCCGCCGGGCCGGCCGGCCCGCCCTCCAGCACCTCGGGCGCCAAGTAACCGGGGGTGCCGACCACCGCCCCCGAGGCGGTGACCGACAGCGAGTCGAGCGCGTGCGCGATGCCGAAGTCGATGACGACCGGCTCGCCCTCGCTCATCATCACGTTGGCCGGTTTGAGATCGCGGTGCACGACCCCCGCGTCGTGCATGGCCACCAGCGCCTCGGCCAGCCCGGTGGCCAGCTTGCGCAGGTCGGCCACCGGCACGGGCACCGCGCTGAGCGGCTTGCCCTGCACGTAGCGGGTCACGAGGTAGGGCCGGTCGCCGTCGAACGAGGCGTCGAGCACCTCCGCGACGTTCTTGCCGCCCACCAGCCGCATGGTCTCGACCTCGCGGGCCAGCCGGGCCAGCGCCGCCGAGTCGGCCGTGACGTGCGGATGGAGCACCTTGACCGCGACCGTGCGGCCCTCCTGGTCGAGCGCCAGGTGCACGTGGCCGAACCCGCCCGCGCCCAGCCGCGAGAGCAGCTGGTAGGGGCCGAGGTGCTCGCTCATACCCCTACTTCTCCCCACCACGGCCGCCGGGGACACTCACGACCAGGGCGACAGGAAGCCCAGCCCCAGCTCTCTCATCAGGTCGTCGACGAGGCCCGTGATCAGGCCGGTCGCACTGTCATGCGCCCGGGTGGTCAGTTCCTCGATGACGGTCTCGGGGGCCCGCCAGGGCTCCCACGACGGCGTGCCGCCCAGCGCGAACATCACCGCGAACAGCGCGACCGTGCCCATCACCAGGACCGCCACCGTCGCGGCGCCGGGCGAGCGCAGCACACCGGTGAGCGTGCGGGTGACCGCCTTGCGCGGCGAACCGCCGCCGGGCAGCAGGAACAGGCCGGCCACGAGCGCGCCGGCCGCGTAGGCGGCGGCCTCGTTCACGCCCATCCCGCCGCCCCACCGCAGCACGCCCCACACGCACACGCCGAACAGGATCGCCAGCGGCACCTGCACCACGCTCACCAGCGTGGCCTTGATCAGCGCCCACGGCGTGCCGACCAGCACGAGCAGCGGGTCGGCGGCGCTGCTGCCGCGCACCTGGCGCCGCTGCACCATGTCGCCGAACAGGTATTCGCCCACCCGCAGCACCAGCGCCAGCACGATCGCGATCGCGCTCACCATGACCGGCATCATCACCGCCAGCGCGACCAGCGTGACGAGCCCGAGCAGCGCCACGAACTGGCTGCCCGCGAGGTAGCGCTTGCGCTCGCGGGGCGGCGTCTGGTCGCGCGGCGGCGTGTAGGCCCGGGGCCGCGCCTGGGCCTGGGCCCGCGGCTGGGGCTGGGCCTGCGGCTGCGCGTGTGTGGGGGCCGGCGCGGGATAGCCCGCCACCCGCTGGTCCGGCCACGGGGGCCGGGACGTGACAGGCGCGGGGACGTACGGCGGCGGCTTCTCCTCGCGCGCCGGCCGCCCGTACTGGACCGGCGGCAGCAGGTCCGAGAACGACTCCATGACCTTCGTACGGCCGAGCAGCCGCTTGGTCCGCCCCGGCTGGTCCTCCGGCGGCGACTCGTTGAACGTGGTCACCGAGGGGTCGAGCGCCCTGGCCATGCGCAGCAGCTCGCGCGCGTCGGGCCGGTCGGCGGGGTCGACCTGGAGCGCGCGGCTGAGCCAGCCGCGCAGCCACACGGGCGCCTTGTCGAGCTGCGCCCGCCCCTCCATGATGTTGAAGCACACCGCCTCGAACGTGCCGGTGCCGAACGGCGGCACCCCCGTCGCGGCGAAGAACACCGTGGAGGCCAGCGAGTGCACGTCGGCCCGCTGCGTGATGTCGGAGTCGCGGATGATCTCCGGCGCCAGGTAGCCAGGCGTGCCGACGAACATGCCGGTCTGGGTCAGCCGGGTGGCGTTGACCAGATGGGCGATGCCGAAGTCGATGACCAGCGGCTCGCCGTCGACGAGCATCACGTTGGACGGCTTGAAGTCGCGGTGGATCACGTCGGCCGCGTGGATGGCCACGAGCGCCTGGCACAGGCCCTGGGCGAGGGTGATGAGCTGGCGCGGGCCGAGCGGCCCGTCGGACAGCACGGTCTCCTCCAGCGTGCGCCCAGGCGCGAACCGGGTCACCACGTACGGCTGGCCCCCCACCAGCTCGGCGTCGAGCACCTCGGCGACGTGCGGGCTGCGCACCCGGCGCATCGTCTCGACCTCGCGGGTGAGCCGGTCGCGCGCCTTCAGGTCGGCGGCGACGTGCGGATGCAGGACCTTGATGGCGACCTCACGGCCGTCGCCGTCGATGCCGAGGTGCACCACCCCCATGCCGCCTTCGCCGATCTTCCGCACCAGCCGGTACGGGCCGAGCCGCTCTGGCGTCTGGGTGTTGCCCGCGCTCATCGCCATCGTCCCAGCGTCATCCCCCCGAGTCCCCCTTCCAGTCCTGCAGCAGATCGACCACGGGCCCGACGTTCACCGGAGTCCATATGGCCCTCCTCGCGTTGTCCCCGAATGTGCCGGTGGCGAGGATCGGCGTGAGCGCGGCCATCGCCGCGAACACTCCCGCCATCACCATCGCCGCTGTTCTCGAGGGTACGAGCGATGAGAGCGTCCTGCGCATCTGGCGCCCCGGGCCCTCGACTCCGGGGCCTGCGCACACCGTCCACAGGGCCACCCCGGCGCCCCAGGCCAGCGCGTTGTCTGGGCTCATGCCGGCCATCACCGTGAGCAGGAGCGTCACGGGTAGTCCGAGTATGAGCGCGTACGGGATCAGGGCAAGCGTGATGGCCGCCGACTTGACCAGCGCCTTGGGGTAGGCGAACACTCTGATGACGTCCAGCGCGGCCGCGCCCGTCGGCCGGCGGGTGATCAGCTCGGGCTGGGCCAGGTCGGCGGCGCGCAGCAGCACCGCGACCGGCAGCGACACCAGGGTCACCAGCACCGGCGCCCGCGCGGCCAGCACGATCATGATGATGAGCAGCATCGCGCCCGCCACCCCGTAGGCGGCCGATCGCTGCAGCACCTGACCCGGGCGGGCGCCGGGGATGAACGGCTCCCGCTTGGTCTGCGGGTCGGGCGGGAACTGGGCCTGCGGCGGGATGTACGGAGGAGGCTGCACCGGGGTGCCCCTGCCGTAGTCGGGGGCCTCGGGGCGCACCCGCCTGGTAGGCAGGTCCTGCGGGTCGGGCCGCACCCGCCGGGTCGGCACGTCGGCCTCCGGCACATGGTGGTTGGCCTGACCCTGGCCGCCCGGGCCCTGCTGCCAGGGCGCGCTCTGCTGGGCCTCGCGCTGCATCTGGCGCAGCTCCTCAGGGCTCACCCTGCGCGTCGGCCACGGGTCGCCCTGGCCGAGCAGCGAGACGTACCGCTGGTCCTGCGCGGGCGGCGGGACGCGCGGGTCCTGGCCCTCGACGAGCTTGCGCGGCGTCATCGGCGGCGTGGAGATCTCCCACGACGGCTTGTCACCGGCCTCCGCATCCCGAGCCCCGCCCCCTTGCGCCCCACCAGCCACCTGCGAGCCATGCGGCCCTCCAGCAAGCCCTTGCGGCCCGCTGCCGTGAGGCCTATTGGCAAGCCCTTGCGGCGCACTGCCCGTGCCATGAGACCCGCTCGCAGGACTCTGCGGCCCGCTCCCTTGCCCATACGGCCCGGCGGCACTCTGAGCACCGCTCCCTTGCCCATACGGCCCGGCGGCGGCACCCTGAGCGCCGCTGCCAGGGCCAGGCGGCCCTCCGGCGGGGCCTTGGGGGCCGCTCTGCGGGCCTCCGGCGGGGCCTTGACCGGGCGGGCCGCCGAGGAGGCTCTGTGGCTGGCTGTGGGGGGTTCCACCGGGGCCTTGTGCGCCGCTGCCCGGCCCGTAAGGGGTGCCGGACGTACCGGCGGCAGGGCCGGTGTCGGGGCTCTGGGAACCGGTGAGGAGGCTCTGCGCTCCGCTGCCCGGCCCCTGCGGGCCGCTCGCCGCGGCGCCGTGCGGCAGGGCCGAAGGCCCCTGAGGGCCGCCGCTCTGCGGGACCTGAGAACCGCCGCCGGCCGCAGGGAACGCCGACTGAGAACCGCTTCCAGGGAAGGCCGGCTGGGAGCCGCCGGGGAAGGCCGGTTGGGGGCCGCTGACGGGCTGGGGGCGGATTCTGTCGTGGCCGGGTGCGGGGGTGGTCGGTCCCTCGTACGGGGGAGTCACGGACGGGTCCGGGTGGGGGACCGTGGAGATCTCGTCGGGCATCGACAGCCCGGCCTTGGGCATCAGCCTGGCCACCTGCTCGGCCAGCTCGGCCGCCTTGGGCCGCTTCGCCGGGTTGCGCTGGAAGGCGCCCTTGAGCAGCGGCTGGAGCGGCCCGGGGGCCGCGCTCACGTCGGCCTTGCCCGCGGTGATGTTGTAGAACACCATCTCCAGCGTGCCCTTGCCGAACGGCGGCTGGCCCGTGCCGGCGTAGAGGAGCGTGCCGGCCCAGGCGTGGATGTCGACCTCGGGCCCGGCCTCCTGCCCCTCGATGATCTCCGGCGCGAGGTAGCCGGGCGTGCCGATGAACATGCCCGTCTGGGTCAGCCGCGTCGCGTCGACCGCCTGCGCGATGCCGAAGTCGATCAGCACGGGATCGCCGTCGAGGATCAGCACGTTGCCCGGCTTGAGGTCGCGGTGGATCACGCCGACCGAGTGGACGGCGGCCAGCGCCGCGGCCACCCCGTGACCGATCTTGAGCAGCGCGGGCAGGTCGAGCGGGCCGTCGTCCTTGACGATCTCGTCGAGCGAGCGGCCGGCGACGTAGCGGGTGACGATGTACGGGCGATGACCGGTCACATCGGCGTCGAGCACCTCGGCGATGTACTTGCTCCGCACCCGGCGCATCGTCTCGACCTCGCGCGAAAGCCGCCGCCTGGCGAGCTCGTCGCCGGCGACCTCGGCGCGCAGGACCTTGACCGCGACCTGCCGCCCCTGGGGGTCGACCGCGAGGTGGACGACGCCCATTCCCCCCTCGCCGAGCCGCCTGAGCAGCCGGTAAGGGCCGAGTCGGTCATCGTTCATGGCATGAAGCACCATACCGGCTTAATCCCCGCCCACGAGATGAACCATGAGGCCACATTCCCACTCGTACAACGTCCGGATCGGGGTGAATGGTTTCCGATCCAACGGTCTCGGTTCGGCCACGGTGTCTTCCCTCCGTGACCGATCGGCCCTCCGCCGGCATCGTTCCTCGCTCTCTGGAGCTGTCGCGCTCAGACGGACAGGGAGAGGACTTCGGCTCCCTTCAGCCCGGCCAGGGTGGCTCCGGAGACGGCGAGCTTGGACCGGCGCAGGCCGCTGCCGATGACCACCTCGGGGTGCTCGGCGACCTGGGTGTCGACCAGGATCGGCCAGTCGGCCGGCAGGCCGACCGGGGTGATGCCGCCGTACTCCATAGCGGTGAGCTCCACCGCCTCCTCCATCGGGGCGAAGCTCGCCTTGCGGGCGCCGAGATGCTTGCGCACCACGCCGTTGACGTCGGCCCGTGTCGTCGCCAGCACCATGCAGGCGGCGTAGCGGACCTCGCCGCCGCGCTTGGCGGCGACGACGACGCAGTTGGCCGAAGCTCCCATGGCCACGCCGTAGCGCTCGCAGAACGCGGCCGTGTCGGCCAGCTCCGGGTCGATCTCCGCGACCCGGGCGTCCTCCACCTGCCCGATCGCCCGCGCCACCGGCTCGGCCAGCAGGTCGGTCCGGCCGGCGGCCGGCACCCAGTGCAACGTCATCCCATCTCCTCGATCGCTCCTCTCAGGACCTTACGCCGGTCCCGGGAGCAGCGGGTGGCGTCACGATGACTGCAGCACGCGTTTGTGCAGCTCAGTGACGACGCCACGGGCTGATTCCATCGCTCCGGCCATCCAGGCGGTCAGCCGGGTGAGCCAGTCGCCCGCGAAGTAGACCCTTCCGCTGGGACGTTGCAGAAGAGTGAAGGACGAATCAAAGGCGGGCCAGCTCGCCCAGCCGCCCTGGATGTGTTCCTGGCGCTCCCAGGCGACGGAGATGGAGGACAGGACGCCGGTGCGGTACTTCTCGCCGTGGATCTTCTTGCCCTGGGTGAGCGCGCGGCGGCGGCGGTCGTCGGGGGTGAGCGCGCCGTACAGCTCGGCGTCCGGCCCGTGGTTGTAGTAGCCGACCAGCACGCCGCGCTCGCTGTGGTAGCCGTACGAGGGGTACCAGATGCGTGCGATGTCCAGGTCGGTCTCGCTGACGCCGCCGTAGATCCGGTCCTCCAGCTCCCACCAGCGGCGATCGTACTCCAGGCCGATCTTCCCGGTGGACATGGGCGTGGGGAGCCGCAGGGCGGCGGTGACGTCCGCGCCCAGGTTGTGCGGGATCTTGGCGAGCAGGTGGGGCGGCAGGGTGGCGATGCAGTAATCGGCCTTGGTCCGGCCGCCGTCCCAGGTGACCTCGACCCCGTCGGGCAGGTCGGTGATCCCGGTGACCTTGGCGCCGGTGGTGATCCGGTCCGCGCCGATGGCCTCCACCAGTCTGGTGACGATCGTGTCCGTGCCGCCGACGACCTGGAACATGGGGCTGGCCTGGTCGTGGCCGAAGTCGTTGGTGATGGCCCGGCCGGTGCCCGCGGCGAGCACCTGCGCCAGGCTGCCGGGCGGGGGGAACGGGCTGCCCTCGTCCAGGCCCGGGTAGTCGAAGAAGCCGCGGCGGGGCGAGCCCTCGTAGTCGAGCTCGGGGCCCAGGTCGCCGAAGCGTCGCAGGAAGGTGAGCAGCCGATCCCGGTCCTCGGCGGTGAGCTTGCGGTCGAGCGCGCCGGAGTCGGTGGCCTTCGCGAGCAGTTCGGCGACATATCCGTACATGTCGGCGCGGGCGGTGCGTTGGCGCACGGACTGGCCGTTGGTGTGGATGTACGCCTGGGCGTTCCTGTTGACGAACGTCTCGATGGGGACGCCCAGTTCGCGGCAGTAGTCCAGGGTCACCATCCACTGCGCGATCCGGGCCGGGCCGGCGTTGAAGTAGAGGCCCTCGCCCAGCTTGACCTCCTGGGCGGGGCCGTTCAGCTCGGTCAGCCGGTCGCCGCCGCGCAGGGTGAGGTTGCGCCCGCCGGCCTTGGCCCTGGCCTCCAGCAGGGTGCAGTCGTAGCCGGCCTTGCCCAGCTCGTAGGCGGCGGTCAGCCCCGTCACGCCGGCGCCGAGTATCACCACCTTGGCCGCGCCGCGTCCTTGCAGGGAGAAGTCGCCCGGCCTGGGCGGGGTGAAAGTCTTGTCCTGCTCGTCGGGGGCCAGCCCCAGCGCGCCCATGGCGGCGTACATGGCCCCGGCGCCGCCCGCGGCCCCGATGCCCACCAGCAGCCCGCGCCTGGTCAGCTCCGCGCCTTCCATGCCACCCGCCTCCAGCCCTGGCCGCGCTGTCAGACCCGCGCGGCGTCACGAACCCGCCCATGCTGCCGCCCCGCCGCCCGGGACACCCACGGAACCGGCCAATCCATCGCAAAACCCGGAACCCCGGACGAACGGTGGAACCCTACGACTCCCCGCCCCCGGTCCTCACGCGAGGGCCCTCACCCGTACGGGCCGCTGCCGCACGCCACCTGGCCGCCGATCGTCGCGAAGATGCCGAACAGCGCCATGATCTGCGCGAAGTCGTCCGTCGTGAACTCGGTGTGCCGCGACCCCGCCACCTTCACCCCGGGGATCAGCGCCACGGCCGCCGCGATCGCCGTCGAGTTCCACTCCACACCCAGCGTGTACGGGGGATCGATCGTGTAGGGCGTGAAGTCGGTCAACCGGCTTAGCGCCCTGGCCATGCCCTCACGGATCCGTCCCTGGGCCACGCTCGGCGGCAGCAACTCGGCGGAGAACTTGTCGATCCCCTTCTTGACCGCCACCGTCTCCACATCGCCGAGCAGCTGGCGGGCCTCCTCGCCGACGGCCTCGTCACCGGTGACCAGCACCACCGGCACGCCGTGGAACCCGGCGCACGCCGCCACCACCCGCGTCTCCCCGGCGATCTCGCCGTTGAGGTAGACGTTCTGGATCTCCTTGCCCATCCACGTGTGGTTGAGCACGCCGTGGCTCACCCCGGCCCGCGCGTGGTAGCCGACGAAGCCGGCCGCCTGGAAGGACCCGTCGAGCCCGTGCGCCATCCGCTGCGCCTTGCCCGGCCCCCTGATCAGGGTCGCCCGCGGGTCGAGCAGGTCGATCCGCAGGTTCTTGGTCGACCCGTGGGCGTCGTTCACCAGCACCTTCCCGGCGCCGGCGGCGAACGCCCCCTCGACCGCCGCGTTGGCGTCGGCCGTCATCAGCTCGCAGCCCCGCTCGTACCCGCGCTTGCCCGCGTGCATCTCCTCGGGGTCGGTCAGGCCGGTGACGCCTTCCATGTCGACGGACAGGTAGACCCTCATGCGCTCACTCCCTCACTCGCTGCCGCCGGAGACGTTATCCGGTGGAGCCCCAGGTCTCGACCCGGTGGATCTCCTTCTCCGTCATGAGGCCGACCTCGGCGGTCATGAACGAGGTGGCCCGCTCGCGCCACGGCTCCGGGATCTCGGCCAGCGCCGGCGGGTAGCAGTGTTCGAGCCAGCTGGTGGACTCCTCCGTGGCGTCGAAGTAGTCGAGTGCCCCGGCGAAGAGCGTCCGCTCGATCCCGGGGATGCGGGCCAGGCCGTACTCGACCATCTCCTGACCGCCGTACGGCGGCGGGCGGAGCCACTTCCTGGCCCGGGGGTGGCCGGCGGTGAGCGGGGTGTCGAGCGGGCGGCGTTCGACGGCGGCCTGGATGAGCTCCTTGTACAGGCACTTGGCGCAGGTCCGGCAGGGGCCGTCGGCCGCGCCGCTGAGGCACCACCGGACCTGGCCGGCGAGTTCGGACTCCAGCGCCAGGCGCATGGTGACCGCCTCGCTCACGCCGCCGACGGGCAGCACGATGTGCACGCCCACCGCGGCGAAGAGCCGGCCCCACTTGCCGTGCGGGGCCCACATGGGGTTGTCGGGGGTGTAGCGGTGCAGGTAGCGGCCGCCGCCGAGCCAGCGCGACCCGATCTCGTAGCCGAAGCCCAGCCCGCCGAGGTCCAGCCGGTCGGCGTTGAGCAGCGCGCCCGCCGCCACCGCGTGGTGCTCCGGATAGCCGGGGCGCGGCTCGGCCAGGGTGTACTCCAGGTCGGAGCGCACCGTGGTGAGCGGCCGGCCGGTCTGCTGGGCGAGCCTGGCCAGGACGTCGGAGCGGTAGTGCGGCCACCTGTTCGGCACCCGGGGGTGCGGCACCCGGCGGAAGTGCACGAACGGGGCGTCAGGGTAGATCGCGGCCGCGGCCACGGAGTCGGCGCCGCCGCTGTACGAGATCGCGAGCGTGCCGCCGGCGGCCCGGGGCTCGGCGCCGACGGGGCCGGCCTCGACGCCCCAGCCGTCATGGAGGACCTGCGCGAACCGGGCGGAGACCGCGCGGTCGAAGGTGATCCGCTTCCTCGTCCAGGGCGCGACGACCGTCCAGGCGGCGACGGCGAACAGGTCGGGGTGGGCGTCGTCCGGCACGTCGGTGATGGTGCAGGAGTTCGTGGCCAGCTTGACGGGATACTCGTCGGAGGCCTTGCCGGTGATCTGGTCTTCGAGGTCGAGCCGGAACGTGAGAAGGCCGTCAGCCCAGGTCACGCGCACGGCCGAGGCTCCTCCCGCGCCACGGCGGGCACCCGCGCCTTGAGGTCGTCGATCGCCTGCCAGATGAGGACCTCGTTCTGCAGCAGGCCGTCGAGAGCCTGGGCGGTCTCCTTGGCCAGGCGGTGGGCGTCACCGGCGACCCGCTGGGCGTCGGCGGACCCGGGCTGCGGCCCCGGCGGCCTGGCCTGTTGCCTGACGGCGGCGCGCAGGCGCTCGACCTCGGACTGGAGGGCGGCCATCTCCCGGCGCAGCGTCTGCACCTCCCAGAGAGCGTCTCTGATGTCCTGGCGGTGATCCGCGATCGAGATGTACCGGGAGTCGAACCACGAACGCACGGCTTGACGCAGCCGCGCGGGGACGAGGACGCGCTTCATGGAACGTCACCATAGTCGGAAACCTCCCTCGCTCCTGCCGTCCGAATCCGGGCTGTAGCTGGATCGGTATGGCTCTGCCACCGAATATCCGGCATATCCGGCGGACCTTGACAGAGGTGTTGACGAAGCGGCCCCCGCCATCTACGTTTCCGGCTGGCGACGAAATATATCGTCACTTTTCCGAAAAGTTTCGGAGGCGCCATGTTACGAGGCGTTGTCGCGGTCACCCTGCTCGGCTTCACCGCCGTGAACCCCGCGCCGCACGGGGACCCCCCGGCCGTCACCGTCCGGGAGCACGTCCGCCACCAGAACATCGACGGGTTCGGCCTCTCCCAGGCCTTCAGGCGCAACGAGCTGCTGGAAGCGCTGTCCCCCGAACAGCGACGCGAGATCCTCGACCTGTGGTTCGACCCGCGCGAGGGGGCCGGGCTGAGCATCCTGCGCCTGGGCATCGGCTCCTCCCCGGCCGGCAGCCCGTACGACCACATGGTCTCCCACCAGCCCGAGGACCCGGGCGGGCCGGACGCGCGCCCCCGGTACGTGTGGGACGGCGACGACAACAGCCAGGTGTGGGTCGCCAAGGAGGCGCGGCGGTACGGCGTCGAGCGCTTCTACGCCAACGCCTGGAGCGCCCCCGGCTACATGAAGGACAACGGCGACGACAAGAACGGCGGCACGCTCAAGCCGGAGTGGGCCGAGGCCTACGCCCGCTACCTCGTCGCCTACACCGACTTCTACAAGAAGGAGGGCATCCGGATCACCGACCTGGCGTTCACCAACGAGCCCGACTACACGGCCCCGTACGCCTCCATGCGGTTCACCCCGGAACAGGCCGCCGCGTTCGTCAAGGTCCTGGGCCCGATCGCCAAGGGCATGAACGTGGTCTGCTGCGACTCCTTCGGCTGGGACGAGGCGCGCGCCTACACCCGGGCCGTCGAGGCGGACCCCGAGGCCCGCCGCTGGGTCAAGGTCCACACCGGTCACACGTACGCGAGCCCCGTGGACGGCCCGCTGCCCACCCGCCGCCAGGTGTGGATGTCGGAGTGGAACCCCAACGGCACCACCTGGAACGAGAACTGGGACGACGGCAGCGGCTACGACGGCATGACCATCGCCCTGGCCGTGCACGACGCGCTGACGCTGGGCCGGGCCAACGCCTACGTCTACTGGTTCGGCGCCTCCCGCGGCGCGACCAGGGCGCTGATGCAGATCGACGACGCGGCCGGGACCTACCGGGTGGCCAAGCGGTTCTGGGCGCTGGCGGCCTACGGCAGGTTCATCAGGCCCGGCGCGGTCCGGCTCGACGCCACCACCGCGAACCCGGCGCTCAAGGCGTCGGCCTTCCGCAACCGTGACGGGTCCACGGTCATCGAAGTGATCAACACCGGCGCCGAGCCGGTCACCTGGCACGGCGTGCGCGGCCGGGCGACCGCGTACCTGACCGACAGCACGCACGACCTCGCCCCCAGCAAGATCACCGGCGGGAGCGTCACGCTCCCGCCGCGCGCCCTCACCACCATCGTCGTCGGAGGCCATCGATGAGACCCCTGATCGTCGCGCTCACGCTGGCGCTCGCCGTGCCCGCGTTCGCACTCCCCGCGTCCGCCGCGCCCCCCGGCCAGGACGCCGCGAAGAACCACCACCGCGTCAAGGACCTGCGCGACCTGGCGCGCAAGCACGGCATCAGGATCGGCAGCGCCGTGGACGTCGCCGCGCTGCGTGCCGAGGCCGACTACCGGCACGTGCTCAACCGCGAGTTCACCCACCTCACCGCCGAGAACGCGATGAAGTGGGAGAGCGTGGAGCCCGAGCGCGGCGTCTACACCTGGGACGACGCGGACGCGGTGGTCGCGAACGCGCGCCGCAACGGCCAGCAGGTGCGCGGCCACACGCTGATCTGGCACAACCAGCTCCCCGGCTGGCTGACCAGCGGCGTGGCGGACGGCTCCATCGGCCCCGCCGAGCTCAGGAAGATCCTGCGCGAGCACGTCCAGACCCAGGTCCGCCGCTACAAGGGCAAGATCAGGGCCTGGGACGTGGTGAACGAGGCCGTCGACGACGACGGCAACATGCGGCAGACCATCTGGCTGCAGCACCTCGGCCCCGGCTACATCGCCGACGCCTTCCGCTGGGCCCGCGCCGCCGACCCGCGCGCCAAGCTCTACCTGAACGACTACAACGTCGAGTGGAACCAGAGCAAGATCGACCGCTACCTGAGCATCGTCCAGGAGCTGCAGGCGCAGCGGGTGCCGATCGACGGCATGGGCTTCCAGGGTCACCTGGGCATCCAGTACGACTACCCCGGTGACTGGGCCGACGTCATGCGGCGCTTCGCCGCCCTCGGCCTGGAGATCGCGGTCACCGAGATGGACGTGCGGATGGTGCTGCCCGTCACGCCCGAGAAGCTCGCCACCCAGGCCGAGTACTACAGCAGGGCGCTGACCGACTGCCTGAGCGTCAAGGCCTGCCGCGAGTTCACCGTCTGGGGCTACACCGACCGGCACTCGTGGGTGCCCGGCTGGTTCGACGGCGAGGGCGCGGCCTGCATCCTCGACGAGAACCTGCGGCCCAAGCCCGCCTACCAGGCCCTGCTGGCGACCGCGAGGCGCTAGCGGCCGGTGAACTCGGGGGTGGACTTCTCGGTGAAGGCTGTCATGCCGGTCTTCGCGTCCTCCGTCGCGAAGATGCCGGAGAACTGGAGCCTCTCGATCTCCAGGCCGGAGTCGAGGTCCACCTCCATCCCCCGGTCGACGGCCAGCTTGGCGGCCCGCAGCGCGATCGCGGGCCCGCCGGTGAAGGTCGCGGCCCACTCGCGCGCGGCCTGGTAGACCTCGGCGTCGGGCACGACCCGGTCGACCAGGCCGATGGCCAGCGCCTCGGCGGCGGGCACGTGACGGCCGCTGAAGATGAGGTCCTTGGCGCGGGCCGGGCCGATCAGACGCGGCAGCCTCTGGGTGCCGCCGGCGCCGGGGATGATGCCGAGCTGGATCTCAGGCTGGCCCAGCTTGGCGGACTCCCCGGCGACCCGGAAGTCGGCGCACAGGGCGAGCTCGCAGCCGCCGCCGAGCGCGTAGCCGGTGATGGCGGCGATGACCGGCTTGCCGATGCGGGCGACGGCGGTGAGGCTGTCCTGCAGGGCGCGCGAGTGCGCGTACATGTCGGCGTACGACATGACCGCCATCTCCTTGATGTCCGCGCCCGCGGCGAACACCCGCTCGCCGCCGTAGATCACCACGGCGTGCACCCCGGGATCGTCGTCCACGAGACGGGCCGCTTCGGCGATCTCCCGCTGGACCTGGGCGTCGAGGGCGTTCATCTTCGGACGGTCGAGTCTGATCGTGGCGATCTGGTCGGCCACCTCGACGCTTACGAACTCAGCCATGGAGCGAACCCTACCGGCTGCCTTTTCGCCGGTTCCGGCAGGTCTGTCCGGGGACCCAGTCGATGAAGAATTTCTTCGCAAAGCTCTCGCCAGAGAAGGAAAATGTTGAGACGCTGACTCCGTTCTGACAGCCCCCAGCAAGGAGCGGTACATGCGCAGAGCGCTGGCGATCGCGGCGGTCGCCATCCTGCCCTTAGCCCACGTCACGGCCGCGTCGGCCGCCGAGCCCGACGACCGGCAGCAGGCCTTCGCGGCGGCGGCCGAGGAGTTCCAGGTCCCCGAGAGCGTGCTGCTCGGCGTCTCCTACCTGGAGTCGCGCTGGGACGCCCACGCCGGGACGCCCAGCAACAACGCGGGCTTCGGCCCCATGCACCTGACCGACGCGGCCTCGTACACCGGCTCCAACCACCACGGTCAGGACGAGGAGGACCCGCGCGGCGACGACAGCAGGCCCGCCGTCCCGGCGGCCGAGGCGCCCGGGCCCGCCGAGATCCCCGCCGCGCTGCGCACCCTGGAGCGGGCGGCCGAGCTGACCGGAGAGAGCCGCGAGCGGCTGCGCGCCGACCCGGCCGCCAACATCAGGGGCGGCGCCGCGCTGCTGGCCGACTACCAGAAGTCGATCGGCGCGCCGCTCAGCGACGACCCCGGCCAGTGGTACGGCGCGGTCGCCAAGTACTCGGGCGCCGAGCAGCAGGAGGCCGCCCGGTTCTTCGCCGACGAGGTCTTCGCCACGATCAAGTCCGGTGAGGAGCGGGTCACCGACGACGGCCACCGGGTCAGGCTCAGCCCCGTCCCGAACCTGGGCAAGGTCGTGGCGTGGCTGGAGAAGCTGGGGCTGCGCGCGCCGCGCCGCGACGGCGTGGAGTGCCCGAGCACGGTGTCGTGCGAGTGGATCCCGGCCGGCTACGCCGAGCTGCCCGGCGGCGGCTACGGCAACCACGACCTGGCGAACCGCCCCAGCTCCCAGAAGATCGACTACATCGTCATCCATGACATGGAGGGCTACTTCGGCCCCTCCGTCGGACTGGTGCAGAACCCGGCCTACCGGGCGAGCTGGCAGTACTCGCTCCGCTCCTCCGACGGGCACATCGCCCAGCACATCAAGGCCAAGGACGTCGCCTGGCAGGCCGGCAACTGGTACATCAACGCCAAGTCGATCGGGCTGGAGCACGAGGGCTTCCTGGCCGAGGGCCACACCTGGTACACCGAGGCGATGTACCGGACGTCGGCCAAACTGGTGCGCTACCTGGCGCTCCGGCACGGCGTGCCGCTCGACCGGGCGCACATCATCGGCCACGACAACGTGCCCGGCACGCTCCCGACCACGGTGCGCGGCATGCACGAGGACCCCGGGCCGTTCTGGGACTGGGCGCACTACTTCAAGCTGCTCGGCGCCCCGCTGCACCCGTTCGGCGGCCCCCGCTCCGGCGCGGTCATGATCAGGCCCGACTTCGAGAACAACAAGCCGTACTTCTACGGCTGCGACCGGCAGAACCCGGAGGCCGCCTGCCCGCCGCTGCCCGCGCACACCGTCTGGCTGCGCACCGAGCCGCGCGAGGACGCGCCGCTGGTGAAGGACATCGGCAAGCACCCCACGGGCGAGTCCCTCTACAGCGTGTACGACCACAGCGCGCGGGCCAGCACCGGCCAGCGGTACGCGGTGGCCGACCGGCAGGGCGACTGGACGGCGATCTGGTATCTCGGCCAGAAGGCGTGGTTCCACAACCCGGCGTCCGCGCCGACCGCCGTGCCGTCGATGGGGCTCGTGGTCACGCCCAGGCCGGGCCTGGCGACGGTGCCGGTGTACGGCAGGGCCTACCCGGAGGAGGCCGCCTACCCCGAGGGCGTCCCGTACCAGGCGGTCACGCCGTTGCAGTACACGTTCTCGGCGGGCGAGAAGTACACACTGGCCGGGACGGCGGCGACCGAGTATTACCGGGCCGTCACCTTCGACCCGGCGAACCACCAGGTGGTCCGGGGCAAGACGAAGTATCTGCAGATCCAGTTCGGGCACCGGATCATGTTCGTCAAGGCTGACGACGTGCGGGTGACGTTCTCCGGGTGAACTCCGAGACGGCGCGCCTGGTGCTGGCCAGCGCCTCCTGCGAGGAGTCGTAGGTGCGCTGGGCGACGCCGACGAAGACGCAGTCGACGACGAGGAGCTGGCTGATGCGGCTGGCCAGGGCGCCGGGACGGAACTCCGTCTCGCGCCCGGCCGAGATCAGCACGTGCTCGGCCAGCTCCGCGATGGACGAGCGGGGGTTGTTGGTGATGGCGACCGTGGTCGCGCCGGCCTCCCCCGCCCGGCGCAGCGGCTCGATCACGTCGGGCGTCTCGCCCGAGGTGCTGATGCCGATCGCCACGTCGCCGTCCTTGAGCAGGACCGCGCTGGTCAGCGCCAGGTGGGCGTCCTGGAAGGCGTGGCTGGACAGGCCGATGCGCAGCAGCTTCTGCGCGACGTCCTCGGCCACCAGGCCGGAGGCGCCCACCCCGTAGGCGTCGATGCGGCGGGCGCCGACGATGGCGTCGACGACCAGGCCGAGCCGCTCGGAGGTGAGCTGGGCGACCGTGTCGTTGATCGCCTCCGACTCGGCCCTGGCGACCTTCTGGATGACCTCCGACAGCGGGTCGTCGGGGGCCAGGTCGCCGGGCACCAGCCGGTCGGGCTGGGCGGCGGCCGCGGCCAGCGCCAGGCGCAGCTGCGGATAGCCCGCGAAGCCGAGCAGCCTGGCGGTGCGCACGATCGTCGCCTCGCTCGTGCCCGACGCGGCCGACAGCTCCGTGATCGTGCTGCGGGCCACCGTCGCCGGGTCCTCGAGGATCAGCTGGGCGACGGTGCGGGCAGCGGGCGTCAGGGACGGCAGCACACCACGAACCGTGGCCACCAGGGTGTCGGCTCGCATGCCGTTGCCGCTGTCGTCCACAGACCTGATTATGCCGTTGGTTGACCTGATTTCTACACCGCGTAATCAGCGCAGGGTGCCGTTGGTCATGCCGACCGGCTCCTCGGGCACGGCGATCAGCCCCAGCTCGGCCCGCGCGGCCACCAGCGGGTGGTGCGGCACGACCCGGACGGTGTAGCCGAAGGCGCCGGTGCGGCCGAGCGGGACCACCCCGGTGAAGTGGGCGCGGCCGTCGTCGTCGACCCCGGCCGCGGTCAGCTCGGCGTACTCGGGATGGATCAGCTCGTCGTGCGGGCCGACCCTGCCGTAGGCGGCCTCCACCAGCACGTCGCCGGGCTCGAGGTCGCCGAGCGTGATCGTGGCCCGCAGCTCCAGCGAGGCCCCGACCTCCGGCGTGTCTCCGACGCCCGACGCCTCCACGTGCTCGACGCGCACGCCCGGCCACTCCTTGGTGACCTTGAGCCGCCAGTCTGCGAACGCCCGCGCCGGAGCGTACCCGTCGGCCGACAGCGCCCGCGCGGCCCTGGCGGCGGGCGTGTAGAGGCCCACCACGTAGTCGCGGAGCATCCGCCCGGCGAGCACCTTGGGCCCGAGCGAGGTCAGGGTGTGCTTGACCATCTCCATCCAGCGGCGGGGCAGCCCGTCGGCGGCCCGGTCGTAGAAGCGGTCGGCCACCTCGTGCTCGATCAGGTCGTAGAGCGCGGTGGCCTCCAGTTCGTCACGCCGGTCGGGGTCGGTCACCCCGTCGGCCGTGGGGATGGCCCAGCCGTTGGTGCCGTCGTACCACTCGTCCCACCAGCCGTCGCGGATGGACAGGTTGAGTCCGCCGTTGAGCGCCGACTTCATGCCGGAGGTGCCGGATGCCTCCAGCGGGCGCAGCGGGTTGTTGAGCCACACGTCGCAGCCCTGCACCAGCAGCTGGGCCAGGGCCATGTCGTAGTCGGGCAGGAAGACGATGCGATGGCGGACGTCGGCGCGGTCGGCGAACTTGACGATCTGCTGGATGAGCTTCTTGCCGCCCTCGTCGGCCGGGTGGGCCTTGCCCGCGATCAGGATCTGCACCGGCTTGTCCGGGTCGAGCAGCAGCTCGCTCAGCCGCTCGGGGTCGCTGAGCATCAGCGTGAGCCGCTTGTAGGACGGCACCCGCCGGGCGAACCCGATCGTCAGCACCTCAGGGTCGAGCACGTCGTCGATCCAGCCCAGCTCGGCCGGCGAGGCGCCGCGGTCGAGCCACGACTGGCGCAGCCGCGCCCGCGCGCCCTCGACCAGGCGGCCGCGGAGCTCGCGCCTGATCTCCCAGATCTCCGCGTCGGAGATCTTCTGCACGCCCTCCCAGCCGCGCGCCCGCTCCAGCAGCGACGGCAGCTCGCGGCCGGCCAGCTCCATGAACTCGCGGCCCACCCAGGTGGGCGCGTGGACGCCGTTGGTGATCGAGCCGATCGGCACCTCGTCGACGTCGAAGCCGGGCCACAGGTCCTTGAACATGTCCCGGCTGACCTCGCCGTGCAGCTCGGACACGCCGTTGACGCGCTGGGCCAGCCGCATGCCCATGACGGCCATGTTGAACCGGCCGGGATCGGCCTCGGCGCCGAGTTCGAGAATGCGCTCGACGGGCACGGTCGGCCAGGCGTTGCCGCCGCCGAACTGGCGGGCGATCATGTCGACGGGGAACCGGTCGATGCCCGCGGGCACCGGGGTGTGGGTGGTGAACACCGTCCCGGCCCGCACCGCCTCCAGCGCCTCGTCGAAGGAGAGCCTGGACTCGGTCAGCTCGCGGATGCGCTCCAGGCCGAGGAAGCCCGCGTGGCCCTCGTTGGTGTGGAACACCTCGGGGTCGGGGTTTCCGGTGATGCGGCAGAAGGCCCGGATGGCGCGCACCCCGCCCACGCCGAGCAGGAGCTCCTGCATCAGCCGGTGGTCGGTGCCGCCGCCGTAGAGCCGGTCGGTGACGTCGCGGGCGGCGCTGTCGTTCTCGGCCACGTCGGAGTCGAGCAGCAGCAGCGGGACCCGCCCGACCTGCGCCATCCAGACCTGGGCGTGCAGCACCCGGTCGTCGGGCAGCGAGATGCGGATCTTGACCGGTGCGCCGCCGGGCTCCTTGAGCAGGCTCAGCGGCAGGCCCCCGGCGTCGAGCGACGGGTAGTGCTCCAGCTGCCAGCCCTCGGGCGAGAGCGACTGCGTGAAGTAGCCGTGGCGGTAGAGCAGGCCCACAGCCAGGATCGGCACGCCGAGGTCGCTGGCCGCCTTGAGGTGGTCGCCCGCCAGGATGCCGAGGCCGCCCGAGTACTGCGGCAGCGCGGCGGCGATGCCGTACTCGGGTGAGAAGTAGGCGATGGCCCGCGCGGCGTCGGGCAGCGTCTGATACCACCGCGGCGCGGTCATGTACTCGCGCAGGTCGTCCGCTGCGTCGGCGAGCCGCCGGCGGAAGCGGCGGTCGGCGGCCAGTTCGGCCAGCCGGTCGGGCCCCACGGCGCCCAGCAGCGCGACCGGGTCGTGGCCGACCCGCTCCCAGAGGACGGGGTCGACCTCGGCGAAGAGATCCATCGTCTCTGGGTGCCATGACCAGCGCAGATTGTGGACGAGCTCGCCGAGTGCGGCCAGCTCCGCGGGCAGGACGGTCCGGACGGTGAACCGGCGGATAGCTCTCACAATGTGAACCCTACGGGCTAGGAGGAACGTCTGGTTCCTTCACCCCCAGTCCCGGCTTTCAAACCCCTTCCGAGATGAAGCATGAAGGGAGACTTTTGGGGCAACTTTCCCCCATGTCAGGTTCTCCCGGGGACACTCGGGAGTTCTATCCACCGCTGCCCGCAATTCACGTGCAAGGATCGATCCTGCCAGGAAAGCCTCCGGCGGTACCGAGTGCCGTCGCAAACCTTGAAATGCGATGATCGGACGAATTCCCATCACGGACATCTCCCCCGTCGTCGACTGCGGGCAGTGGCCCGCCAAGGCGGTCGCCGGCGAGACCTTCGAGGTCTCCGCGACCGTGTTCCGGGAGGGCCATGACGCCGTGGCCGCCGGAGTGGTCCTCACCGCGCCGGACGGGCAGCGGGGCAGGCTGAGACCGATGCGCGAGACCGCCCCCGGCACCGACCGGTGGGCCGTGGAGGTCTGCCTGCCGAGCGAGGGCGACTGGGTCTACCGCGTGGAGGCGTGGAGCGACCCCATCGCCAGCTGGCTGCACGACGCCGACATCAAGATCCCGCGCGGGCTCGACACCGATCTCATGTGCGAGGAGGGCGCGCGCCTGTTCGAGCGCGCGGCCAGGGCCGTGCGGCAGGCCGACTGCCCGGCTCCCGACGGCGCCAACGGCGAGAGCGCCTGCGGCCACCGGGCCGCGCTGCTCGGCGTCGCGGCGAGGCTGCGCGACGAGGACCTCGACCCGCGGGCCCGGCTGTCGATCGCGCAGCTGCCCGAGACGGCCTCGCTGCTGGCGGCCCACCCGCTGCGCGAGCTGGTCACCAGGTCCAGGCAGCAGAAGGTGCGGGTGTCCAGGCGGCGGGCGCTCTACGGCTCCTGGTACGAGTTCTTCCCGCGGTCGGAGGGGGCCGTGGTCAACGGCGTCGGCGCCTCCAAGTCCGGAAATTTCCAGACTGCGGCCAAGCGACTGCCCGCCATCGCCAAGATGGGCTTCGACGTCGTCTACCTGCCCCCGATCCACCCGATCGGCCACACCTTCCGCAAGGGACGCAACAACACGCTCAACCCCGAGCCCGACGACCCCGGCTCGCCGTGGGCGATCGGCTCGGAGGACGGCGGGCACGACGCCGTCCACCCCGACCTGGGCACCATCGACGACTTCGACGACTTCGTCGGCCGCACCCGCGAGCTGGGCATGGAAGTGGCGCTCGACTTCGCGCTGCAGTGCTCCCCCGACCATCCGTGGGTCAAGGAGCACCCGGAGTGGTTCACCGTCCGGGCCGACGGCACGATCGCGTACGCCGAGAACCCGCCCAAGAAGTATCAGGACATCTACCCGCTCAACTTCGACAAGGACCCCGAGGGCCTGTACGCGGAGATCAAGCGGGTGCTGCGCCACTGGATGGACCACGGCGTGCGGATCTTCCGGGTGGACAACCCGCACACCAAGCCGGTCGCGTTCTGGGAGCGCCTCATGGCCGACATCCACGCCACCGACCCTGACGTGCTGTTCCTGTCGGAGGCGTTCACCCGGCCGCCGATGCTGCACGCGCTGGGCAAGATCGGATTCCACCAGTCGTACACGTACTACACCTGGAAGAACTCCAAGTGGGACGTCGAGGACTACCTGGCGGAGCTGTCCCACGCCACGTCCCACTTCCTGCGGCCCAACCTGTTCGTCAACACGCCGGACATCCTGCACGAGTACCTGCAGCACGGCGGGGTCCCGGCGTTCAAGATCAGGGCCGTGCTGGCGGCGACGGCCTCGCCGACGTGGGGGGTGTACTCGGGCTACGAACTCGCGGAGAACGTGCCGGTACGTCCCGGCAGCGAGGAGTATCTCGACAGCGAGAAGTACCAGTACCGGCCGCGTGACTGGGTGACCGCGGAGCGGGAGGGCCGCAGCCTGGCGCCCTTCATCACCCACCTGAATCTCTTCAGAAGGGCCCACCCGGCCCTGCAGGAATTGCGTAACCTACGGTTCCACCGGGTCGACCAGCCGGACATCATCTGCTTCTCCAAACGGCTGCCCGGCGCCTACGACGCGGCCACACGACGGCACGGACTGGGCGACGTCGTCATAGCGGTGATCAACCTCGATCCGCACCATACGCACGAGGCCACGGTAGACCTCGACCTGCCCGCCCTCGGGCTCGACTGGAACGCCGAGTTCGTGGTGGACGACGAGTTTTCTGGCGAGTCGTACCGTTGGAGACAGAACAACTACGTGCGTCTCGACCCTCACATCCAGCCGGCCCACCTTCTCACCGTACGAGCCTCGCCACGGTAGAGCTGAATTCAGCGGGGAGTCTTCAACAGTGTGTGCAAGCGCCTCCCTCATGAGCACCCGAGAGGAGAGCTCATGAGCTCCACACCCATTCCCAACACCTTCGACGACGAGAAACCACGCGACCCCTACTGGTACCGGCGTGCCGTCTTCTACGAGGTGCTGATCAGAGGGTTCGCCGACTCCAACGGCGACGGCACGGGCGACATCCGCGGCCTCATCGGCAAGCTCGACTACCTGCAGTGGCTCGGCGTCGACTGCCTCTGGCTGCTCCCGCTGTACGAGTCACCGCTGCGCGACGGCGGCTACGACATCGCCGACTTCATGAAGATCCTCCCGGAGTTCGGTGATCTCGGCGACTTCGTACGGCTGGTCGAAGAGGCGCACAAGCGCGGCATGCGGGTCATCGCCGACCTGGTGATGAACCACACCAGCGACGCCCACCCGTGGTTCCAGGCGTCCCGCCACGACCCGGAGGGGCCGTTCGGCGACTTCTACGTCTGGTCCGACACCGACACGCGCTACCCCGACGCCCGCATCATCTTCATCGACACCGAGACGTCCAACTGGACGTATGACCAGGTGCGCGGGCAGTACTACTGGCACCGGTTCTTCCATCACCAGCCGGACCTCAACTACGAGAACCCCGCGGTGCAGGACGCGATGCTGGAGGTGCTGCGCTTCTGGCTCGACCTGGGCATCGACGGGTTCCGGCTGGACGCGGTGCCGTACCTCTTCGAGGAGGAGGGCACCAACTGCGAGAACCTCCCGAAGACGCACGAATACCTCAAGCGCGTGCGGGCCGAGGTCGACAGGCTCTACCCGGACCGGGTGCTGCTGGCCGAGGCCAACCAGTGGCCTTCGGACGTGGTGGAGTATTTCGGCGACCCGGTGGGCGGCGGGGACGAATGCCACATGGCTTTCCATTTCCCGCTGATGCCCCGCATTTTCATGGCGGTCCGCCGGGAGTCCCGTTACCCCATTTCCGAAATTTTGGCACAAACGCCGAAAATTCCGGAAAACTGCCAGTGGGGAATCTTCCTCCGCAACCACGACGAGCTGACCCTCGAAATGGTCACGGACGAAGAACGCGACTATATGTATACCGAATACGCCAAAGACCCCCGTATGCGGGCGAACGTCGGCATCCGCCGCCGGCTGGCGCCCCTGCTGGAGAACGACCGCAACCAGATCGAGCTGTTCACCGCCCTGCTGCTCTCGCTGCCCGGCTCGCCGGTGCTCTACTACGGCGACGAGATCGGCATGGGCGACAACATCTGGCTCGGCGACCGCGACGGCGTCCGCACCCCCATGCAGTGGGACCCGGACCGCAACGCGGGCTTCTCCGACTGCGACCCCGGCCGCCTCTACCTGCCGGTGATCATGGACCCGATCTACGGCTATCAAGGGCTCAACGTCGAGGCCCAGCAGAAGAACGCCGGCTCGCTGCTCCACTGGACCCGCCGGATGATCGAGATCCGCAAGCGCCACCCGGTGTTCGGGCTCGGCGAGTTCATCGAGCTCAACTCCTCCAACCCGAGCGTGCTGGCGTTCGTCCGCGAGCTGGGCGACGACCGCATGCTCTGCGTGAACAACCTGTCCCGCTTCCCGCAGCCGGTGGAGCTGGACCTGCGCAGGTTCGTCGGCGTCTCGCCCGTGGAGACCATGGGTGGCGTGCCATTTCCACCGATTGGCGAACTTCCGTATCTTTTGACGCTCCCTGGGCATGGGTTCTACTGGTTCACTTTGCCGCCGGCCCACACCCAGGAGGAGTAGGACGTGCTGGAGGAGCTCCTTGCCGCATGGATCGCACGCCAACGCTGGTTCGGCGGCAAGGGGCGCCCGATCGACTCGCTGTCGATCGACTCCGACGTCGTCATCGAGGCGGGCGACCCGAGCCTGCGCCACCTGATCGTGTCGGTGTGGCAGGAGGGGTCCCGCGAGCGCTACCAGCTCCCGCTCGGCCTGCGCAGGGAGCTCCCCGACACCCTCACCCACGCCTTCATCGGACCGTACGCGGCGGACGACGGGGAATGCGTGGTGTACGACGCCGTCCACGACCACGAGCTGACCCGCTGGATCCTGGAGTCGATGGCGGCCGGCTCAGGCCGGGCGGGCGTGCGGTTCCACCACCTGCCCGGCGTCGAGATCGACACCAACCAGCGCAGCCTGGTGCTGGGGGCCGAGCAGTCCAACACCTCGCTGGTGTTCGGCGAGGAGTACATCTGCAAGCTCTTCCGCCGGCTCGTCCCCGGCGTCAACCCGGAGCTGGAGATCGTCACCGCGCTCGCGATCAGGCAGGCGCCGCACATCGCGCAGCCGTACGGGTGGATCGAGACCGACCTCGACGAGACCCCGACCACGCTGGCGATCATGCAGGAGTTCCTGTCGAACTCCACCGACGGCTGGGACCTGGCGCTCACCAGCGTGCGCGACCTCTACAACTCGCTGCCCGGCCTCCCCGCCGCTGAGGCGGGCGGCGACTTCGCCGCAGAGGCGGGCCGGCTCGGCGCGGCCACCGCCCGCGTCCACCACGAGCTGCGCGAGGCGTTCGGCACGGAGGTGATGGAGCCGCACGAGATCAAGCGGATGGCCGAGGACTTCAGGCGGCAGCTCGGCCGCGCCGTGGGCGAGGTCCCCGAACTGCGCGAGCACGTGCCCGCCCTGGAGCTCGCCTACCACCGGGCCGAGGAGCTGACCACCGAGGTGCGCGTCCAGCGGGTGCACGGCGACTACCACCTGGGCCAGGTCATGCGCACCACCACCGACTGGGTGGTGCTCGACTTCGAGGGCGAGCCCGGCCAGCCGCTGGCCGAGCGCCGCGCGCTCTCCTCGCCGCTGCGCGACGTGGCCGGCATGCTGCGCTCGTTCGACTACGCGGCCAGGCACCTGCTGGCGGACCACTCCGAGGCGGCCCGCCTGGAGCCGATGGCCGAGGAGTGGGCCAAGCGCAACAGGGCCGCGTTCCTTGAGGGCTACGCCGAGGGCGGCGGCGTCATCACCCCCGCCGACACGGCGCTGCTGCGGGCGTTCGAACTGTCGAAGGCGGTCTACGAGGTCGTGTACGAGGCCCGCAACCGCCCCACCTGGGTGTCGATCCCCTTGGCCGCCTTCCGCTAGACGGCCGGGCTCTCGAAGGGCGACACCGGAGCGGCGGGGCGCCGCGCCTCCTGCGCGTTGCTGATCCGCAGGACCACCAGGGCCGCCGGCACCGCCGCCACCAGCATCAGCGCGCAGCTCAGCACGTCGAACCTGGCCGCCGACGCCATGGACTCCAGCTCTTCGGCGTTGAAGAACAGCCGCCCGGCCACGAGCGCCACCCAGTTGCCGATCAGCCAGAGCGCCCACCAGAGCGTGACCAGCCCCGAGCGCGGCCGAGCTCCGCCATGCCGGTGAGGGCGTAGAGGGCGTCACTGGCCTCGACCTCCTCCATCGTGATGGCGGCCGGGTCGGCGATCACGCGGTCGATGAACGCGGCCCGCTGCAGGTCGACCACGATGACGCCGACGGCGAGGGAGTGGAGCACCGAGCCGGAAGCACCCGGGTGTCCGACCCGGCACCCATCCGTGATCAACCCGAGACGGTTGTCAGGCCGTTCAGGCGGCCTTGTACTCGGGGTAGCCGTAGCCGGTCACCTGGGACACGGGCCGGATGCGCTCCTCGACCTTGCCGTTGCCGGTGTTGCCCTCGATCGTGGTGATCGTGCCGTCGCCGTTGTCCTTCTTCACCAGGCCGACGTGGTCGACGGCGCTGATGTTCTTGCTGCCGCCCCAGTCGAAGAAGACGACGCTGCCGGGCTTGGCCTCGCTGCCCCAGCGGTTGTTGTCCTTGAACCACTGGGCGTGGGTGACGGTGTAGGCGTCCCAGCCGATGGTGGAGCGGGCGCCGGCCTGCTCGCCGA
>NZ_JBFAPV010000006.1:48936-470434 GCF_040676925.1 Nonomuraea sp. NPDC049486 | reverse complement strand
GCCCGCCCGGAACTCCGGATCGAACCTGCGTCTGGTCTCTCCCACGACCCAACCTTCTCCTTAGGTCAGGTCTCCACGCTAGAAGGGGAAGTCCACACCCCCCATACGCTGGGACACCCGCACCGCCTCCCGGGGAGAAACACCATGGCCTGGCTCCTGCTCGCCCTCGCCATCATCTGCGAGGTCACCGCCACCACCGCACTCAAACTCAGCAACGGCTTCACCAACCCCGGCTGGACCGTCACCACCGCCCTCGGCTACATCGCCTCCTTCGCCCTCCTGGCCCAAGCACTCAAACTCCACCTCGAGATGGGCACCGCCTACGCCGTCTGGGCCGGAGCCGGCACCGCCGCCATCGCCCTCATCGGCGCCGCCTTCATGGGGGAGACCCTCACCCTGCACAAAATCGGCGGCATCCTCCTCATCATCACCGGCGTCGTCATCCTCAACCTCGCCGGCACCCACTGAAACCCCCCTAAAATGCCTTCGTGCTCAAACCCCAATACCCCATCACCACCCCCCGCCTCACCCTCCGCCCCTTTACCCCCGACGACCTCGACGCCCTCCACGCCTACGAATCCCGCCCCGACGTCACCCGCTACCTCTACTGGCACCCCCGCGACCGCGACGCCACCCGCACCTTCCTCGACAAAAAAACCACCCGCACCGCACTCCTCGACGAAGGCGACGCCATCGACCTCGCCATCACCCACGACGGCACCCTGATCGGCAACTGCCTGCTCATCTGGACCAGCAAAGCCCACCGCCAAGGCGAAATCGGCTACGTCCTGCACCCCGACCACCACGGCCACGGCTACGCCACCGAAGCCGCCCGCGAAATGCTCCGCCTCGGCTTCGACGGCCTCCACCTCCACCGCATCACCGGCCGCCTCGACGCCCGCAACACCGCCAGCGCCCGCGTCCTCGAAAAACTCGGCATGCGCCGCGAAGCCCACCTCATCGACAACGAACACGTCAAAGGCGAATGGTCCTCAGAACTCATCTACGCCATGCTCGACCACGAATGGACCCCATGATCCACCACCTCGCCCTCGCCACCGACTGGACCCACGCCCAGAACACAGGGGAGTACCGCATCTCCACCCTCGGCCGCACCCTCGACCAAGAAGGCTTCATCCACTGCAGCCGCGACCACGACCAACTCCGCACCGTCCACGCCACCTACTACAGCCACGTGACCGAACCCCTGCTCATCCTCGACATCGACCCCACCGGACTCGACATGCGCCACGAGAACGGCTACCCCCACCTGTACGGACCGCTCCCCACCACCGCCGTCACCCGCACCCGCCCCTACCACCCCTGACCCCGCACACACGAAAACGGCGAGCCCACCATCCTCAGCGGCACACCCGCCTCAGACCATGGACCCGCCGTACACAACACCCCGCCACCGGCACACCCCCGCACGCCGGCAACCGGAACAATCAGCGCGGAACCCGCACCCCCGGCCCCACCACAGCCGCCTGCGGCCGCCGCACCGGAAGCTCCCCACCAGGCCCCGCGACCGGCTGAGACACCCCCTGCCCCATCGACGGCACCATGGACTGAGGCAACGCCTGAGGCGCCTGAGGCGCGCGCTGCCGCACCTGCTCCACATGCGCGGCACGCCGATCGGCACACCCACCCGGGCAGTAACCGTTCGTCAGGATCAACCGCCCACGCAGCGGCGTATACGCCTCGCGCCCGTCAGCGGGAAGAACCCCCTGACACACCGGACATAACACGGACTCGTTCCCCACGTGCTGCTCCTCTCGCGGCGCGATAGCAGAAGACCACCCTAAAGGCCACCCCTGCCCGAGGGCGAGGAATCAACGACAAGTCATGTCACCTGTCAACCACACACCGCATCCAGCCCGCACCCGCCGCCCACCGGGGGAGAGGCCCCAACCTGAACCCGCCACACCCCGCCACCAGCGGCAACACCGGCACCACAAGATCACATCACACATCGATAACGCCCGACAGCCACAACGACGTCACTCACCGTCACGTAACGCATGTCACAACATATAAATCCCGCACCACCGAAACCACCCAATCTGACTAACCGCCAACAGGGCACCACTCAGCCCTACTTGACATAATGTCCATTATCAAGCAACCACAAGAGCGCCCGAGATACCATCCCAGCCATGCCCACCACCGAGTTACTGATCATCGCCACAACCCTCGCCATCCTCGCCGCCGGCGCCACCATCCTCATCAAAAACAGAAACACCCGCGGCCGCACACACCAGCGCCGTCACACGTCCAGCTCACACGAGACCAGCTCGACACCCAGCTCCACACCCTCATCCAGCAGAACAAGATGATCCACGCCATCAAACTCCTGCGCGAACAGACCGGCATGGGCCTGCGAGAAGCCAAGGACGCCGTCGACGGCCTCGCCGCGGGCCGCCCCATCAGCCACCCCGCCTACACCGCCCTCACCGGTACACCCGCCCAGCCCGACCTCGCCACCCGGGCCCGCCACCTCAAAGAAGCCGGCCACACCGAACAGGCCATCCTCCTCGTACGCGCAGAAACCGGCATGAACGAGGAAGACGCCGCCACCTTCGTCGGCACGCTCTGACTCCCGCGAGGCGATCTCTTTACGTACGATCGACTCATGGCCGTATCCACCGGGGGTCTGATCGCGCTGACCTTCGTCGTCACCGTCGCGATCATCTACCTGATCATCCTGGCCGTCCGCCTGACCAAGGCGCCCCGCAACCGTCCCTCCCCCCGGCAGGACATCATCGACCAGGCCCGCGAGCTGAAGGCGATGGGTCAGATCCAGGAGGCGGTCTTCCTCGTACGCGGCGAGACCGGCATGAGTCACCGGGCCGCCACTCGCCTCGTCAACCGCCTCTAACCCGGACAAACCACCCGATACCAAACAGAAGCTGAATTCTGTTTGGTATCGGATCGGAACCGGTCAACGCGGAAAAACCGTCGCGGCTACGCGCGCTCCACCCTGCGCAGCCCATGCCCGGGCGTCCACCACTCAACGACGAGCACCGTCGCCTGGTCGTCGAGATGCGTGTGCACGACCTCGGCGATGTCGGCACGGAAACGATCACCGTCCGCTCCTCCCCCGCCGGCGAACGCCCGCCCGGCGATCTTCGCCTCGCCGGGCCACTGCGCCTCGGAGCCCTCGACCGGGTCGACGGTGGCGCTGTGCAGGGCGAAGCGCGGGTCGCGGCGCAGGTCGGCGCCCTTGCGGGCGTTGGGCATGGAGCCGAAGACGAGTTCGCCGTCCTCGAAGGCGGCCTCGATGCCGGAGATGCGGGGTGATCCGTCGGTGCGCAGGGTGGCGATGGTCTTGTGTCTGTGGGCGTCGAACAGCGCTCGTACGCGCCGGGCGAATGCGGGCTCTGCTTGTTCGACCTCGTGCCACGCCGTCATGGGCCCATGGTGGCACGGTCGTGTGGGGGTGGCTCCACTCCCCCGGATGTGGCGGGTTTTGCTGGGATCTGTCATCGACGTTTGCGTGGACGTGTCAGCATGCTTGCCTGTACGGGCCGGGCGGGGCTGTGCGCGTCCCTTCCGGCGGCACGTCCCACCGGTGAGGATGATCTTCCTGTGCGTGTCCTGCTTGTCTGTTCCTCCTTCGACGGTCTGGTGCAGCGTGTCTGGCTGGCGTTGCGCCGGGCCGGGCACGAGGTCAGCGTGGAGCTGGCGCTGTCGGAGCGGTTGGTGATGGAGGCGGTCCGGCTGGCGAAGCCGGATCTGGTGATCTGCCCGTCGGCGGCGGGGCGGGCGCCGGCGCCGTTGTGGGAGGGGGCGCGGACGGTGGTGATCCGTCCGGGGCCGCCGGGTGATCGGGGTCCTTTCCCGCTGGAGCGGGCGATCGCGGGCGGGGTGGGTGAGTGGGGTGTGACGGCGTTGCAGGCCGGGCGGGAGATGGAGGGGGCGCCGGTGTGGGGGCATCGGATGTTCGCGATGCCTGCTGAGCCGCCGCGCAGGTCGGCGTTGTATCGGGGGCCGGTGGCGGAGGCGGCGGCGGAGCTGGTGCTGGAGGTGGCGGACAGGGCTGCCGATCCGGGGTTCGTGCCGGAGCCGCCGGTGCCGGGCGGGCCGGTGGCGCGGGTGCGGGAGCCGGGTGGGGTGCTGTCGTGGGAGGCGCCGACGGAGGAGGTGGTGCGGCGGGTGCGGGCGGCTGATGGGGAGCCGGGGGTGGTGGCGGAGTTGTGCGGGCTGGCGGTGCGGGTGTTCGACGTGTATCCGGGGCCGGTGTTGGGGGGTGCGCCGGGTGTGGTGGCGGGGCGGCGGGAGGGTGCGGTGCTGGTGCACACCGGTGACGGGACGGTGTGGGTGGGCCAGTTGCGGGCCGGGGAGCGGGGTGCGGTGACGTTGCCTGCGGCGTCGGTGCTGGGTGGGCGGTTGGACGGGGTGCGGGAGCGGCCGGGCTTCAGCGAGATCACCTATGACCGGGGTGATGGTGTGGGTGTGGTGGGGTTCGATTTCTATGAGGGGGCGATGTCGGCAGGGCAGTGCCGGCGGCTGGTGGCGGCGTTGCGGTATGCGGCGGCGCAGGATACGCGGGTGCTGGTGGTGCGGGGTGGTGAGGTGTTCTCCCGGGGTGTGCATCTGGAGGTGATCGAGGCGGCGCGGTATCCGGAGCTGGAGGCGTGGATGAACGTGACCGCGTTCGGTCTGCTGTGCCGGGAGCTGGTGGCGTGTACGGGGCAGCTGGTGGTGACGTCGGTGGGTGGTGACGCGTGGGCGGGCGGGGTGATGCTGGCGCTGGGCGGTGATCGGGTGATGGTGCGTTCGGGTGTGGTGCTGAATCCGCATTTCCGGACCTTGGGGTTGTCGGGGGGCGGGTTGTGGGCGTACGTGCTGCCGCGCCGGGTGGGGGCGCGGCAGGCGCGGCGGCTGGCCTGGCGGGCGTTGCCGGTGGGCGCGCAGGAGGCGGTGGAGCTGGGGCTGGCGGATCGGGTGGTGCCGGGGTCGCGGCCGGAGTTCGAGGGGGCGGTGCTGGAGTACGCTGACAGGCTCGCGTCCAGTCCGCGTTATGAGCGGTTGCTGGCGGCCAAGCGGGAGGCGCTGGAGGCCGATGAGCGGCGTAAGCCGTTGGAGGCTTATCGTGCGGAGGAGCTGGCGGAGCTGAGTCGTGACGTGTTCGGTGACCGTCGCGGGTTCGGTGAGGCCAGGAGGGCGTTGGTGCACGGGCGGCGGCCCGCGTGCACGCCGGCGCGTCTGGCCCTGCATAGGCGGGGGTCCGGCGCGTCGCCGGCACCTGACGCGGAGGCATCTCATATGTGAGATAGGTTGAGGTGTTGTGGGAGATGACTACCTTGTACGGATCGGTCGGCTGATCCGGGACGCGCGGCAGCACCGCGGATGGACGCAGCTCCAGCTGGCGGATGCGCTGGCGACCAGCCAGAGCGCTATCAACCGGATCGAGCGCGGCAACCAGAACATCAGCCTTGAGATGATCGCCCGGATCGGTGAGGCGCTCGACAGTGAGATCGTCTCTCTCGGTTACGCGGGGCCGATGCACCTGCGGGTCGTGGGCGGGCGGCGCCTGTCGGGCAGCATCGAGGTGAAGACGTCGAAGAACGCGTGTGTGGCGTTGCTGTGCGCGTCGTTGCTGAACTCAGGGCGGACGATCCTGCGCAAGGTGGCGCGGATCGAGGAGGTGTACCGGATCCTGGAGGTGCTGGCGTCGATCGGGGTGCGGGCGCGGTGGATCAACGAGGGCAACGATCTGGAGATCGTGCCGCCGGCCCGGCTGGAGCTGGAGTCGATGGACACCGAGGCGGCGCGGCGTACGCGGAGCGTCATCATGTTCCTGGGTCCGCTGATGCACCGCACGGACGTGTTCCGGATCCCGTACGCGGGGGGTTGTGATCTGGGCACGCGTACGGTGCAGCCGCACATGTCGGCGCTGCAGCATTTCGGGCTGCACATCACCGCGACCGGTGGGTTCTATCACGCCGAGGTGGAGCGGGGGGTGTCGCCGAAGCGGGCGATCGTGCTGACGGAGCGCGGTGACACGGTGACGGAGAACGCGCTGCTGGCCGCGGCCCGTCATGACGGGGTGACGGTGATCCGTAACGCCTCCTCCAACTACATGGTGCAGGATCTGTGCTTCTTCCTGGAGGAGTTGGGGGTCCGGGTCGAGGGGGTGGGCACGACGACGCTGACGGTGCACGGGGTGCCGGACATCGAGCGGGATGTGGACTATTCGCCGTCGGAGGATCCGGTGGAGGCGATGAGCCTGCTGGCCGCTGCGGTGGTGACGTCGTCGGAGCTGACGATCTGCCGGGTGCCGGTGGAGTTCCTGGAGATCGAGCTGGCGGTGCTGGAGGAGATGGGGCTCGACCATGACCGGGGTGAGGAGTACGCGGCGGCCAACGGCCGTACCCGGCTGGTGGATCTGACGGTGCGGCCGTCGAAGCTCGTCTCCCCCATCGACAAGATCCATCCGATGCCGTTCCCGGGTCTGAACATCGACAACGTGCCGTTCTTCGCGGCGATCGCGGCGGCGGCGGAGGGGTCGACGCTGATCCACGACTGGGTGTATGACAACCGGGCGATCTACTTGACAGAGCTGACCCGGCTGGGTGCTTCGGTGAAGCTGCTGGATCCGCATCGGGTGCTGGTGGAGGGGCCGACGCGGTGGCGGTCGGCGGAGATGATGTGCCCGCCGGCGTTGCGGCCCGCGGTGGTGGTGCTGCTGGCGATGATGGCGGCGGAGGGCACGTCGGTGCTGCGCAACGTGTACGTGATCAACCGTGGTTACGAGGATCTGGCGGAGCGGCTGAACGCGCTGGGGGCGCGGATCGAGACCTTCCGCGACATCTGAAAGTGTCGGTGGCGGCCGCTACCGTGTCCTTCTGCTGGATCTTGACGGGAGAAGGGGTGCACGGGTGCGGCCTGCGGAGCTCGACCGGGTGTCGGTGGCGGAGGCGGCGGACCGCTACGTGGAGCTGGTGCGGGCGAGGGTGCTGACGGGGGCGTTGTCGGCGGCGACGGCGGAGGTGTACGCGCGTGACGTCGCGACGTTGGTGGAGCTGGCGGGCGCGGGCCGGGTGCTCGACGATCTGACGGGTGAGGATGTCGACGCGGTGCTGCTGGCGTTCGCCCGCAAGCCCGACGGCCGCCGGCCCGCCGGTGGGGAGGCTGGTGGGCGGGGCCGGCAGTCGGCGTCGTCGCAGGCGCGGTTCCGGCGGTCGATCTCGGCGTTGTTCAAGCATGCGGCGCTGGTGGGCTGGGTGCAGGTCAATCCGATGACGGTGGCGACGATCACGGCCAGGGAGCGGGGCGGGCTGCGGCCGGAGCGGCGGGCGCTGACGCGTGAGCAGGCGCAGGGTCTGGTGGGGGCGGCGCGGCGGCTGGGTGAGGAGCCGTCGGGGCCGGGCCGTCGTGATCAGCGGACGGAGTTGCGTGACGCGTTGATCGTGCTGTTGCTGGCCACGCTGGGGCCGCGGGTGTCGGAGCTGGTGCGGGCCAATGTGGAGGATTTCTTCACCAATGACGGTGTGCGTTATTGGCGGATCTTCGGCAAGGGCGGGCGGACGCGTGACGTGCCGTTGCCGTCGGATGTGGCGCGGGTGCTGGAGGCCTATCTGGAGCGGGGCCGTTCGGAGTCGGCGGACAAGGCGTTGCTGTTGTCGTGGCGTGGGCGGCGGCTGGCGCGGGGTGACGTGCAGGCGGTGATCGATCGGGTGCAGCGGCGGGTGGATCCGGATCGGCGGCGTACGGTCACGCCTCATGGGTTGCGTCATACGACGGCGACGCATCTGCTGGCGGACGCGGTCGACATGGACGCGGTGCGGCGGGTGCTGGGGCATGGTGATCTGTCGACGCTGGGGCGTTATCGTGACGAGCTGCCGGGTGAGCTGGAGGTGGCGATGCGGGCTCATCCGCTGTTGAAGGAGCCGCGTCCCGGTCGCGTCCGGGACGGGGTGGGGCCGGGCGGGGAAGTTCACGACGGGCAGGGTTGACGGGTCCCCCTCCGACGTGGGCTGCCGGAGCTGTGGCATCGGACCTTTTGCGGATCGTTTGACGGCCGGACGCTGCGCGCTCGTCTTGCCGTGCCTGCTGTGAAAGCGCTCTTCGTCAGCGGTTTCGGCCCCTGTGCACCAGCCGGAGGTGTTCCTGCCGGGCGTCCGGGGTCGTGGTGACAGCTCGGATGTATGAACCTGGCCTGTCCGGGCCGGCTCCGGAAAGTATCAGGGGCCCGTGCCGTGGCGTCCCGGTCTTGCGGCGCAGGTCCGGGAGGCGATGGCGGGTGTGCGGCGGCTGTGGGCCGCGCGGGGTTCGTTGACCGGTTCGGCGCCGGCGTGTTTCGCTCTCGGCCAGCGACACCGGCGCCGTGCGGGCGCCTGCTTTCCCGGGTCCTGCGGACAAGGAGACCAAGGAGACCAAGGAGACCAAGGTCATGCCTGACAGTTGGCCGTCGGCCGGCGCTGCGCTCGTGAACGTCCGGGGCGTGAGGCGGGTTCTCGTGGCCGCCGCTGTCGTGGCGCTGTCCGCCGTCGGGTTGACGGCTGCGCCGGCGGGGCGGCGACGCCGGTGGCCGATGGCGTCTACACGCTGGTGTCGGCCTCCAGCGGTAAGTGCGTCAACGTCAGTGGCGCCGGGACCGGTAACGGCGCCGTGCTGGCCCAGATCGCCTGTGATGCGTCCGCGGGCGCGCAGCGGTTCCGGGTCGTTGCCCAGAGCGGGGCGTACGGCCTGGTCAACGTCGGCAGCGGCCGCTGCGTCGACGTGCCCGGCTACTCCACCGAGGCCGGCGTCCAGTTGTGGCAGTGGACGTGCGGTGCGAGCGGCAACCAGACGTGGACCCTGACGCCGTCGGCGGTCGCCGACCGGTTCCTCGTCCGCAGCTCCCACAGCGGGCTGTGCGTCGGCAACAAGGACGGCTCCACCGCGGGCAACAACCCCGTCGTCCAGGAGGCTTGCTCCGACATCGCCCGGATGCAGTGGCGCTTCAACCCCGTCTCGACCGGCGGCCGGACGTGGCCGGGCACCGCGGACGGCTTCGCCGCCACCAGCGGCGGCGGCCTGTCCACCACCACGGGCGGCGCCGCGGGCCAGACGGTCACCGTGACGACCTACGCGGACCTGGTCCGCTACGCCACGGCGAGTCAGCCGTACGTGATCCGGGTCAACGGCACCCTGGCCGCCTCGCCCAGGGGCAGCGAGATCCGCGTGGCCTCCGAGAAGACCATCGTCGGCGTCGGCAGGAACGGCACCCTCGCCGGCGGCGGCTTCTTCCTGGACGGCGTCTCGAACGTCATCATCCGCAACATGACGATCCGGGACACGCTGATGCCCGAGGACGACCCCGGTGACGACACCTATGACTTCGACGGCGTCCAGATGGACGGCGCCCACCACGTGTGGATCGACCACAACCACATCACCCGGATGAACGACGGCCTGATCGACAGCCGCGAGGACACCTCGTATCTGACGGTGTCGTGGAACGTCATCGCGGAGGGCCGCAAGGCGTTCGGCATCGGCTGGACGCCGAACGTCACCTCGCGGATGACCATCCACCACAACTGGCTGCGTGACAACGCCTCGCGTAACCCGTCCACGGACAACGTGGCCTATGCGCACCTGTACAACAACTATCTGCAGAACATCACCGGCTACGGCAACTACGCGCGCGGCGCCACCAGATTGGTGCTGGAGAACAGCTACTTCCAGAACGTGAAGGATCCGTACTACCGCGATGCCGCGGCCCAGTTGCGGCAGTCGGGCAGCGTGTGCTCCGGCTGCACGGGCCGGCAGGAGACCGGGGGTTCGGCGTTCACGCCCGGCTCGTTCTACTCCTACAGCCTGGACGCGGCCTCCCAGGTGCCGTCGCTGGTGCAGGCGTACGCGGGCCCGCAGCCGAACATCGGCGCGTGAGGGGGGGCCGGTAAGAAACGTGTCATGAGCCCCACCGGAATACCTCCGGCCCGGCGGCATCTTCGTCATTCGACTGTCACGCGCCGCACGATCCCTGCGGCATCTGCTCGACCTGGCCGCGCGACTCCGTGAGCGCGACGTCGACCTGCCGGTTGCGGTGACCGTACTCCATAGGTGATCCGGGAACCGTGAACCTTCTTGGCTTCTCGCCCGACTGTGCAAGATGACGGGAGGGCGAGATGACCGATGAGCTGCTGGTGGTGCGCGCTCAGCTGGGAGAGCGCGCGGCGCTGGCCGAACTGCTGGCTCGGTGGCGGAGACCGGTGTGGATCTATGTGCGCCGCATGCTGGATGCTGACC
Source organism: Nonomuraea sp. NPDC049486 (assembly GCF_040676925.1). NCBI lineage: Bacteria > Bacillati > Actinomycetota > Actinomycetes > Streptosporangiales > Streptosporangiaceae > Nonomuraea > Nonomuraea sp. NPDC049486. The sequence goes on along the minus strand of NZ_JBFAPV010000006.1, from coordinate 460,195 downwards.
GGGCCGACGACGTTACGCAGGAGATCTGGCTGGCCGTCGTCCGCGGCCTGCCCCGGCTCAGGGAACCCGGCCGGTTCGCGCCGTGGCTGTTCACGATCGCCCGGCGGTCGGTCACCGACCGGCTGCGCGGCGAGTACGCCCAGGAGGAGAAAACGTCCGGATTCGGCGACATGGTCGTCGAAGACCCGGCTGAGGCCATGGTGGATCGTGCCGCGCTCGTGAGCGTGCTTTCAGCTCTGCCGGTGCTGGAGCGGGAGATCCTCGTCCTGTTCTACCTGGAGGACCTGCCGGTGGAGGAGTGCGCCGACATCTGCCAGATCCCGGCCGGAACAGTCAAGTCCCGGCTCAACCGCGCCCGTCGTCTGCTGCGTGGACACCTGGAGGAGAAGGGATACGGGCCATGACGGACGAACCACGCCTGTCGGCGCAGGACATGATCGAGCACCTGGCTCCGGTGCTGTCGCTGAGAGTCCGGATCCGGGCGGTGACGACACTGCTGGCCGGCGCAGCCGGCGCGGTGTTCGTGGGCACGTTGTGGTGGTCGGAGCCAGGGCCGCTGCCCGGGCGCACGCATGTGGCGTTCGCGTTGTTCACCGCGCTCTGCCTGGCCTGGGCAGCCTACGGTGGGTGGCTGCTGACGCGCCGGGTTCCGCTGTTCGCCACCGATCGGGTGATCGCCGCCTGGATCGGCCTGGCCGCTTCGCTGGCCACCACGGCACTCGTGACCGTCGTAGCCGTGCAGCGTGGCACCGGGGCGGGGCTCGCCCTGGCGGTCGGGGGCCTGTTCGCCGCAGTGGCCCTGGCACTGGCGCTGCGCGCCCATGCCCGGCGCGCAGCGCTGCTGCGCCGCATGCACGAGCTGACCGGCGGGGAAGAGCGGTGAACGCGCTGCGGACCAGCGGCCTGGGCAGGCGTTACCGGCAGCGGTGGGCGCTGCGCGAGGCCACCATCGCGGTGCCCGCCGGGGCCAGGGCCGCGTTGGTCGGGCCGAACGGGGCAGGCAAGTCCACGCTGCTGAACCTGGTTTCCGGCCTGCTGACGCCCACCGCGGGACGGGCGGAGGTCTTCGGCCGTCCGCTGGGGACGGCCGCGGTCGCGTTCGTCGTCCAGGACAAGCCACTGTATCGCCGGTGGAGCGTCGCCGACCTGCTGCGCTTCGGCTTCGCGGCCAACCCCCGCTGGGATCGTGCGGCTGCGCAGTCACTGCTGTCCGGGCATGACATCGGCCCGCGCGAGCGGGTAGACCGATCGTCCGGCGGCCAGCTGACCGGTATCGCCTATCTGGCGATCCGACGCCACGCCTAGCCTTGAAGGACATCACGATGGCCCACAACCCGAAATTCATCCGCCGGCGGCTCGGCACGACGGTCTTGGTCGTAGTGGCCCTGCTCGTCGCCGCGATACTCCTCGCTGGTGTGATCGCGCTGCTGGGCTGAAGCGCCTGCGTGGTGAGCCGGCCTCAGTTACGGTCTGAAGAACCCGCGGCGATGACCAGGCAAGTCACAGCAAGATCAACGCCGTTCGGGGCTCATGACACGTTTCTTGCCGACACCCCGTGACGGGTTCGGGGGCCGCACTCCCCCGCTGCTTGCCGGAGCAGGTCAGGTGGGGACTGCGGGGGTGGTGTGGAGGGCGAGGTCGTCGAGGGAGATGCCGAGGACGTCGGTCAGGGCGGCGATGGTGAAGAAGGCGGGGGTGGCGATGCGGCCGGTCTCGATCTTGCGGAGGGTCTCGGCGGACATGCCGGCGGCGGTGGCGACCTCGGTGATGCTGCGCTCGCCTCTGGCCTGGCGCAGGAGGGTGCCGAGGCGCTCGCCGCGCAGGCGTTCTTCGGGAGTGAGCGGGGGACGGACCATGCCGCAAGTCTATAACCCAATAGAAATACCGGTATAGTTATCGCCATGGTTGAGATCAAGACCACCGGCGAGCTCCAGGCCATGCGTGAAGCCGGCCGCGTCGTCGCCCGCACCCTCCAGGCCGTCGCCGCCCATGCCGCCCCCGGCATCCCCATAGCCGAGCTCGACGACCTGGCCGCCACCACCATCCGCGAAGCCGCCGCCACCTCCGCCTTCCTCGGCTACCAGCCGCACTTCGCCCCCACCCCTTATCCCGCCGTCATCTGCGTCTCCGTCAACGACGCCATCGTCCACGGCATCCCCGGCCGCGACCGCCTGCGCGACGGCGACCTGGTCAGCGTCGACTGCGGCGCCTACCTCGACGGCTGGGCCGGCGACGCCGCCATCAGCTTCACCGTCGGCACCGCGCATCCCGCCGACCGCGCCCTCATCGACGCCACCCGCCAGGCCCTCGCCGCCGGCATCGCCGCCGCCGTGGCCGGCAACCGCATCGGCGACATCGGCCACGCCATCCAGACCGTCGCCGCCCGCGGCCGCTACGCCGGCCCCGCCGACTTCGGCGGCCACGGCATCGGCCGCCACATGCACGAGGACCCGCACGTCAGCAACCGAGGCCGCCCCGGCCGCGGCATGACCCTGCGCCCCGGCATGACCCTCGCCATCGAGCCCATGCTCGCCCCCGGCAGCGGCCACTACCGCGTCGCCGCCGACGGCTGGACCCTGCGCACCACCGACGGCAGCCGCGCCGCCCACGCCGAGCACACCATCGCCATCACCGACGACGGCCCCGTCATCCTCACCGAACCCTGACCACCCCAGGCCGGCACGTCCCCCGCCGTCCTCCGGAGGCGAGCCGAACGCCGCGGCCCCACCCTGATCACCCCAGGCCGTCCTACGCCGAACTCTTGGAGGCGAGCCGCAGCCCGCGCACCGCCTCCAGGCCACCCGGCTGCGGGCCGCGCTGCCACGGCAAGCGGCGGGGCGCTCAGGTTGCCCTCCGCCGTAGGGGACGGCAGCCCGTCGTGGGAAACATCTCCCCCTGCGTCACCTCCGCCAGCCGCAGCCCCGCCACCGCTCCCCCACTGTCGTCGGCGTACGGCCGCCGGCCTCACTCCTCCGCCTCGAAGCGGACCAGCACATCCGTCACCAGCCGATCCGGCGCCGTCACCGCCGGATCCGACCCGTACACCTCACGCACCTCCAGCGCCACCAGCCGCCGCTCCCCGCACCACGCCAGCACCGCACTCGCCGTCAGCGGGATCTGGTCGTACGGGCCCACATGCCGGGCAGCCGCGAACACCCCGCCCGCCAGCACCTCCGCAAGCACCCCCGCGCCCGCCTCCGTCGCCGCGCTGTCGCGCCATGCCCCGCCCGGCACCTCCCGAGCCACCAGCACCTCCACCACCCCGTCCAGATCCACCGGGAACACCCCCGTCAGCCGCACCTCCCCCTCCCCCGCCGAGACGGCCAGCACCCGCGCCACCGCCGCCGAGGTGGCCCGGCCGATCCCCTCCGGGCCGCCCGCCACCTCGCGCGCCACCAGCACCCGCCGCGCCGGCAGCCGCGCCACCGACACCTCCGGCGCAGGCAGGCCGCCGGCCATCACCCGCTCCAGCGACGCCAGCGTCCGCCGCCGCCGCGCCAGCTCCGCCTCCAGCCCCGCCCGGACGTCCTCCAGCGCGCCCGAATCCCCCTCCAGCACCCGCCCCACCACCGGCAGCGGCACGTCCAGCGACCGCAGCAACCCGATCGACAACGCCACCCGCGCCTGCGACGCCCGGTAATAGCGGTAGCCCGTCACCGGATCCACCCACGCCGGAACCAGCAGCCCCAGCTCGTCGTAATGCCGCAACTGCTTCACACTCAACCGGCCCAGCCGCGCGAACTGCCCGATCGGCAGCAGATCACCGTCCACGCCCCCAGCATGGGCCCTCCCGAGAGGGGGCGAGTCCAGCGGGTTGCGCCTCACCCGGCGTGAGGCTTCAGGCTGGTCCCATGAGCCTCACCGTCGGACACGTGGCCAGACTGGCCGGCATCACCGTGCGCACCCTGCACCACTACGACGAGATCGGGCTGCTCACCCCCGGCGAGCGCACCCACGCCGGCTACCGCCGCTACACCGACGACGACCTCGTCCGCCTGCAGCAGATCCTCCTCTACCGCGAGCTCGGCTTCCCCCTCGACGAGATCGCCGTCATCCTCGACGACCCCGCCACCGACGAGCTCACCCAGCTGCGCCGCCAGCACGAACTCCTCGTCCGCAAGACCGAACGCCTGCGCGAGGTCATCACCGCCGTCGAACGCGCCATCGAAGCCCGCACCCGCGGCATCGCCCTCACCCCCCAAGAACGCCTCGAACTCTTCGGCGCCTTCACCCCCGAGGACCACGACGCCGAGGTGGAACGCCGCTGGGGCGGCAGCGCCGCCTACGAGCAGAGCCGCCGCCGCGTCGCCTCCTACACCAGGGCCGACTGGCTGGAGCTCAAGGCCGAAGCCGAGGCGATCAGCCGCGGCCTCGCCGCCGCCTGCGAGGCCGGCCTGCCCCCGGACGGCGAGCACGCCATGGACCTGGCCGAGCGGCACCGCGGCCACATCAGCCGCTGGTTCTACACGTGCACGTTCGAGATCCACCGCGGGCTCGGCGAGCTGTACGTGTCGGATCCGCGGTTCACCGCCACCTACGAGACGCTCGCGCCCGGCCTGGCCGCTTTCCTGCGTTTGGCCATCGTGGCTAATGCTTGTCGGTCTGGTGCGTAGATTTCTGTACGAACCGGGCGAATTTACTTTGTAGATTAATAAGTCCGAATTTAATGCCGTTGCCGGTATATAACCATTGCGGTATGTTGGCTGGCATGCGTTTCGACGTGCTCGCCGAGCCCGCCCGGCGGCGGATCCTCGATCTGCTGCTGGAGCGGCCCCGCCCGGTCGCCGAGCTCACCGCGGAGCTCGGCCTGTCCCAGCCCGGCACCTCCAAGCACCTGCGGGTGCTGCGCGAGGCCGGGCTCGTCACCGTACGCAAGGAAGCGCAGCGCCGCTGGTACGAGCTGCGCCCGCAGCCGCTGGCCGAGATCGACGCCTGGCTCGCCCCGTACCGCAGTCTGTGGAGCGGCAGCTTCGACCGGCTGGAGCGGCACCTGGACACCATGCCCGACCCAGCGCCCGATCCCATGCCCGACCACCGCGAGGAGGACCGGTGAACGACCACCTGATGATCCGTCCCGACGGCCGCACCGAGCTGCGCATGAGCCGCCGCCTGCCGCACCCGCCCGAGAAGGTGTGGCGGGCCGTCACCGAGCCCGGCCATCTCAAGCAGTGGTTCCCCGCCGAGCTCGTCATCGACGGCGACCGCGTCCGCTACGGGTTCGGCCCCGACGGCCGCGTGCTGGAGCTGGACCCGCCCCGGGTGTTCGCCCACAGCTGGGGCGACGACGAGCTGCGCTGGGAGATCCGCCCCGACGGCGACGGCAGCCTGCTGACCCTCACCCACGTGTTCGGTGACCGGTTCGGCGCGGCCAGCTTCGCCTCCGGCTGGCACACCTGCATGGCCGCACTCGCGGCCCTGCTCGACGGCCGCCCGCTCCCCCGCCCCGGCGACATGGGCCGGCTGCACGAGGACTACGTGGCCATCCTCGGCCTGACCTCCGGTGAACTCTCCGGCGGCGCGGTCCGTCTCGAACGCCAGCTCACCCGTCCCGCCGACGAGGTCTGGCACGCACTGGAGGGCGGGCGCGCCGAGCCCGGGTCGCCGCCGCCGGCCCCGTTCACCGCCGCGGGGGTGACGGCCGGGCCGGTCTCACGCGCCGAACCGGGAAAGATCCTGGAGTACGCGACCGGCGGCGGCACCGTGCGCTGGGAGCTCGGCGAGGGCACCGGTCACGGCGCCCGCCTCACGCTCACCGGCCCCGGCGACGCCGCGACCCTGGCGGCCTGGCGCGCCCGCGTGGAGCAGCTGGCCGAGGCCCTGCTCGACGCCGGCTGAGGCGCCCATCAGTAGAAGTGCATCACCACGGCCAGGCCGACGAAGTGCATGAGCGCCACGGCGACCAGCAGGGCGACGAACACGAACTTGGCCGGGCCGTGCTCGAAGTGCTTGCCCTCCTTCAGCGGAGGCAGCTTCGCCTGGCGCTCGGCGATGCGCTCCTCCAGCGACTTGCGGTGAAACACGTGGCGTCCCCAAGATTTGCGTGTCAACTTTTTGTACAGTAATAGTTTGTACGCAAACTAATCTACCAGGGGCGACCGGAGGTGGGCACGCGTGAAGCCTGTGACAGAGGCGACAGACCTGCTCGCCCTCGACCGGCAGGTGTGCTTCGCCCTCAGCGTCGCCTCACGCGCAGTGATCGCCCTCTACCGGCCGCTGCTGCGGCCTCTCGGCCTCACCCACCCCCAGTATCTGGCCATGCTCGCCCTCTGGCAGCACGAGCCCCTGTCGGTCAAGGAGCTCGGCGAGCTGCTGCAGCTCGACGCCGGCACCCTGTCGCCGCTGCTCAAGCGGCTGCAGGCGCTCGGCTACATCCACCGCGAGCGCAGCAGCCTGGACGAGCGCGCCCTCTGCGTCACCCTCACCCCCGAAGGACGCCGGCTGCGGGCCGAGGCCGAGAAGATCCCCCCGGCCATCGTCGCCCGCCTCGGCATGGACCTCGACGAGCTGCAGGACCTGCACCAGGTCCTCACCCGCGTCATCGCGGCCGCCCGCAACGCCCAGCCCTGACGTGAGCCGTCAGGCGGTGAGACGGTCCGGCGGCGCGGACAGGCCCAGGGCGGCGGCGGTCGCGGCGCGGGCCCGGGGCGGCGACGTCAGCAGATCGGTCGAATCCGACAGCTGGTCCACGCAGCCCGCCACCGGCAGGCTCCGCACCACCGGATCCGACACCGCCCCCAGCAGCGCCGCCGCGAAGCGCTCCCCGCCGATCACCTCGAACGGCCGGTCATGGTATCCGCGCACCCCTTCGTCGAGCCGGCCCGCCAGGCCGACCCGGTTCTGCAGCGCGGCCAGCCGCCGGTAGGCCGCCGACAGCCCTTCCTGGCGCTGCCGCCACGACCGGGCGGCCAGGGCCGCGCCGAGCGCCTCCGCCAGCTCCGCCGACCCCGGCATCCGCGCCAGCGCGCTGCCCAGCCATTTGGCGTACGGGGGGTAGCGCCGCCGCAGCAGCAGCGCCAGCCGCATCACCTCCCGCACCAGCCGCGCGCCCTCCACCGCCGACCCGAGCTCGTCGCCCACCTCGCCGCACCGGCCCACGAACGCCTCCTCCTCGGCGATCCGCCGCCACTGGCAGGCCAGCACGTAGCGCCACACGTCCTGCGGATACCAGCGCAGCAGCCCGCGCACCGCCTCCAGGCCACCCGGCTGCGGGCCGCGCTGCCACGGCACGCCCTCCGCCGCCGGGGACGGCAGCCCGTCGTGGAACACCTCCCCCTGCGTCACCTCCGCCAGCCGCTGCCACGGCACCGACAGCCAGTCCAGCAGCGTCACCCCCCGCCGCGGATCGAACCCGAGCCGGCCGCTCAGCCACGACCCCAGCTCGGTCACCACCACGCCCGGCCGCCTCTCCCCCAGGTAGTCGAACACGGTCGGCTGGCCGCGGAACCGCTCCGGCAGCCCGGCGGCCACCCGGGCCTCCACCTCCGTCACCACCCCCGCGGGCGCGAAGACCAGCACGCGCGGCCCCCAGTCGTGGTCGGTCGAGCGGCTGGTGTCGAACGCCAGCACCTCCGACCCGGGACCGATCAGCGCGGCACTATGCGGAACACCGGCGACGAGCGGCGCCACGACCTCACCGTAGAAGGCGCGGGACAACTCGATACCGGGCATGAAATCGGACATCACGCCGTCCACTGTGCCTGACGCCGCCGCCTGCCACATCCGAATTATCCGCGCCCCGGCAGGGCCGGGCCCCGGCCGCAAACCCGCTCCCGGCCGGGGCCCGCGCGCCGTCAGAAGGGGTAGCGGGGCGGCTCGCCCCGCATCGTGATCCAGCGGGTCTCGGTGAAGGCCTCGATGTTGGCCGCGGCCCCGCCGAACCGGGCGCCGGTGCCGGACGCGCGCACCCCGCCGAAGGGCGCGTTCGCCTCGTCGTTCACGGTCTGGTCGTTGATGTGCACGATCCCGGTCGGGATCCGCTCGGCGACGGCCAGGCCGCGCATCACGTCGCGGGTGACGATGCCCAGCGACAGCCCGTACTCGCCGGCGGCGGCCAGCTCGGCGGCCTCCTGCGCCGAGGAGACGCGGGTCACCGGCGCGACCGGGCCGAAGACCTCCTCGGCGAAGGCCGGCGCGGTCAGCGGCACCCCGGCCAGCACGGTCGGCCGGTAGAACAGCCGCTCGTAGGCGCCGCCGGAAGCCAGCTGCGCGCCCTGCTCCACGCTGGCGGTGACCAGGCCGTGGATCTTGTCGCGCTGCCCGGCGTCGATCACCGGGCCGAGCGCGACGTCGCCGGCGGCCGGGTCGCCGACCGGCAGGGCGCCCGCCTTGGCGGCCAGGCCCTCCACGAACGCGTCGTAGAGCCGGTCGGCGACCAGGTGGCGGCCGGTGGTCATGCAGATCTGCCCCTGGTGGAAGAACGACCCCCAGGCGGCCAGATTCACGGCCTCGTCCACGTCGGCGTCGTCCAGCACGAGCAGCGCCGAGTTGCCACCGAGTTCCAGGTGGGCGCGCTTGAGGTGCCTGCCCGCCAGCTCGCCGATGCGCCGGCCCACCGGGGTGGAGCCGGTGAAGGAGATCACCCGCACGTGCGGGTCGGCGATCAGCGCCTCGCCCACGTCCGCGCCGCCGGGCAGCATCTGCAGCACACCCGGCGGCAGCCCGGCCTCCTCCAGCACGCGCGCCATCAGGGTGCCGCCGGTGACGGCGGTGCGCGGGTCGGGCTTGAGGATGACCGCGTTGCCCAGCGCCAGCGCCGGCGCCACGGAGCGGATGCCGAGGATGATCGGCACGTTGAACGGCGAGATCACCGCCACCACCCCGGCCGGCACGCGGCGCGCCATCGACAGGCGCGGCTGCTCCGACGGCAGCACCTCACCGATCGCCCGGCCGGGCAGCGTGGCCGCCTCGTAGCATTCCTCGGCCGCCACGTGCAGCGCGAACCCGGCCATGCCGGGCACCGCGCCGACCTCGCGGACGTTCCAGCCGCTGATCTCCTCGGCGTGCCGCTGCCACAGGTCGCCCGCCCGGCGCAGGACGGCGGCGCGGGCGGTGTGCGGCAGCGCGGCCCACTCCCGCTGCGCGGCCGCGGCGCTCGCGGCGGCCTCGGCCACGTCAGCGGGGGTCGCCAGCCCCATCCGGCCGAGTTCGGCGCCCGTGGCCGGTTCGACGACGGCGTAGTCGCCGCCGTGCCCGGCCGTCCACACGCCGTTCTTGAAGATCTTGCCCTGCCAGTCGATGGTGTCGAGCAGTGCCACGGCCGATTCGCCTTTCTCCATGTCGTCTCTTCCGATCGTCGTCAGTGGTTCATGCGCAGGACGGGTTTGAGCACCTCCCCGCGCCGGCTGTCGTCCAGTGCCCGGTCGATGTCGGCCAGGTCGTAGAAGCGGATCAGGCGGTCGAAGGGGAAGCGGCCCTGCCGGTGGAGTTCGGCCAGAGCGCCGATGAGGGGGCGGCTGCGGCCGCCGCCGCCCAGGACGCCGACGACGCGCTTGCCCCACAGGGTGCTCAGATGGTCGAGCCCGAACTCGGCCCCGGCCGGGGCGCCGCCGACGAGCACGCAGGTGCCGAGCATGCCGACGCTGTCGGCGGCCTGCCGCACCACGGGGATCACGCCGGTGCATTCGAGGGCGTAGTCGGCCGGGCCGCCGCAGATCCGGTGGACCTCCGCCACCGGGTCGGCGCCCGCCCGGCCGGCGTCGACGGTGTGGGTGGCGCCCAGCTCGGTGGCCAGCGCCAGCCTGGACGGGTGCCGGTCCACGGCCACGATGGTGGTGGCGGGTGACAGGCGGGCGGCCATGACGGCCGCCAGCCCGACGGCGCCGGCCCCGTACACCACCAGGCTCGACCCCGGCCGCGGCTGGAGGGTGTGGAACACCGCGCCGGCGCCGGTGGAGATGCCGCAGGCCAGCGGCCCCAGCAGGTCCAGCGGCGCCTGGCGCGGCACCACGACCAGCGCGTCCGCCCAGGTCAGCGCGTAGGTGGAGAAGGACGACTGGCCGAAGAAGTGGCTGTGCACGGGCGAGCCGCCGTCGCGGCGCAGCGCGCTTCGCCCGGCGAGGGGGCCGAGCAGCCGCCCGCCGCCGCACAGCGCCTCGCCGAGGCGGGCGCAGTAGCGGGGCTCGCCGTCCAGGCAGTTGCGGCAGGCGCCGCAGGACGGCCAGCCGATGACGACGTGGTCGCCGGGCCGCACGCCGCTCACGCCCGCACCGGTGGCGGCGACCACGCCGGCGCCCTCGTGGCCGAGCACGCACGGGAACGGCATCGGCAGGTCGCCGTGGCGGGTGATCTCGTCGGTGTGGCAGACGCCGGACGCCGTCACCTTCACCAGCGCCTCGCCGGGGCCGGGTTCGTCGAGTTCCAGCTTCTCGAGACGGAAGGGGCCGCCGAGCCGGTCGACGACGGCCGCGGTCACTCTCATGCCGGGTTCCTCCAGCGGGTGGGGGCGGGACGGGGCAGCGACGGGGTCAGGGCCTCGACGAGGCGGGCCGCGCCCAGGACGGTGTCGTCGCTCATGGCGGCCCCGGCGAGCTGGAGGCCCACGGGCAGCCCGCACTCCTGGTCCAGGGCCACCGGTACCGACACGGCGGGCAGCCCGGCGGCGTTGAAGACCGAGGTGTGCCTGGTCAGGACCAGCTCGATCGGCCAGTTCCGGCCTGCGACGGTGACGGTCATGTCGCCGATCGGCGGTGCGGTGATCGGCACGGTGGCGGCGGCCAGCACGTCGTGGCCGGCCAGGGCCCGGCGCAGCGCGGCCGTCATGCGGGCGATGGCGGCCTCGTCACGTTCTGCCTGCCCGGCGGTGGCGGCCGGCAGGCGCATCAGCTCGGCGATGTCGGGGCCGAACAGCTCGGGGTCGCGTTCGAAGGCGTCGCGGTGGAACCGGCTCGCCTCGGCGTGGATCCTGGCCAGCACCGCCCCGGGCATGAGCGGCTCGTCAGGAATGACCACGTCGTCCACCCGTACGCCGTGCTCCTCCAGCCGGGCGCGGGTGGCCGCCAGCGCCGCCCGCACCGGCGGGGCGAGCACGGCGTCGAACCAGCCGCCGAGCCAGCCCACCCGCAGTTCCCCCGGCTCGAACGCGGGGACGGCGGCGGGGCCGGTCGTGAGCGCCGCCGTCAGTGCCGCTGTCAGGGCGGCCGCGCCGTCCACCGTCGGCGCCAGGACGCCGAGATGGTCCAGGGACGGCGCCAGCGGCAGGACGCCGTCCAGGGGGATCCGCCCGCGGGTCGGCTTGAAACCGACGCAGCCGCTCAGCGCGGCCGGGATGCGCACGCTGCCCGCGGTGTCGGAGCCGACCGCGCCCAGGCAGCTGCCCGCCGCGACGGACGCCGCCGACCCGCCGGACGAGCCGCCCGGGATGTGCCCCGGCCGGTAGGGGTTGCGGGTGGGGCCGAGCAGCGGGCTGTCGGTGCGGCCGCCCCAGGCCAGCTCGTGCGTGGTGTGCTTGCCGAGGATCACCGCGCCCGCGTCCAGCAGGGCGCGGACCGCGGCGGCGTCCCGGGCCGGCACGTGCCCGGCGAACCGCGGCGACCCGTAACCGGTGGCCACGCCCGCGGTGTCGATCAGGTCCTTGACGCCGATCGGCAGGCCGTGCAGCGGGCCGCGGGCCGGCTCCCTGGCCAGGGCCGCGGCCCGCTCCCGGGCCCGGCCGGCCGTCACCGTGGCGTAGGCGTGCAGGTGAGGCTCGGTGGCCTCGATCGCGGCCAGCATCCGTTCGGTCAGCTCGACCGGGTCACGCGGGGCCATCGGACCTCCGTACGAGATAGCCGATCGGGAACAGGCTCGGGCCGGGCACCAGCCCCCACAGCCCGCGCGGCAGCCGCAGCGCGGCCACGATGCCGACGACGCCCAGCAGCACCAGATACCACGAGCCGAAGTCGGCGAGCAGCTGCTGCAGCGCGAAGAAGATCAGCGCGCCGATCAGCGGCCCCTCGATGAAGCCGATGCCGCCGATCACCACAATGAAGATCATGTACGCGGACCACTGCACGCTGAAGATCGAGTCCGGGTTGACGCTGAGCGAGCTCAGCGTGATCACCCCGCCCGCGGCGCCGCACCCGGCCGCCGAGACCAGGTAGACCAGGAGCTTGGCCCGCCGCACGTCGATCCCCGCCGAGGCGGCCGCCGTCTCCTCGTCGCGCACTGCCATCAGCGACAACCCCAGCCGGCCGCGCAGCAGCAGATAACAGCCCGCGATCGTGGCCAGCGCCAGCGCCAGCGCGATCCAGTACGTCAGCGCGCCGCGCAGCGTCGCGTCGATCCCCGACAACCCCGAAAGGCTCTTGCCGCTGGCGCCGCCCAGACTGTCCACCCGCACCACCAGCAGCCGGTACACCTCGGCGATCACCCAGGTGCCGACCGCGAAGTAGTCGCCGCGCAGCCGGAACGCCAGCCACGACGTCGGCAGCGCGAACACCGCGCAGGTCAGCGCCGCCAGCGGCACCGCCAGATAGGGCTGCACCCCGAGGTCGGCCAGCGCCACGAGACTGTAGGCGCCGATCCCGATGTAGGCCTGCTGCCCCACCGACACCAGGCCGCCGAAACCCGCGAGCAGGTTCCACATGCTCGCCAGCGCGATCAGCACGAACAGGTTGATCAGCGTGTCGGTGACCGTGCTGAACACCAGGAACGGCAGCGCCGCCAGCACCGCCGCGGCGGCCGCCAGCACCACGGCCGACAGCTTGGCCGAACGGGTGGCGCGCACCACGTGCACGTTCCGCGCCGCCCGCGCGCTCAGAAGATGGGAGATCGTCATGCCGTCCGTCCAGCGAGCAGGCCCTGCGGCCGGAAGGCCAGCACGGCGAGGAAGATCAGATGTCCGGCCAGCAGCGTCAGCGCCGGATCGACCTGCGCGCTCACCGACTGCGTCACCCCGAGCACCATGCCGCCCAGCAGCGTCCCCCACAGCGAGCCCAGCCCGCCGATGACGACCGCCTCGAACGCGAAGATCAGCCGCGACGGGCCGATCGCCGGGTCGAACGACGAACGGATCGCGAACATCAGCCCGGCCAGCGCCACCGTCGCGAACGCGATCACCGTCGCGATCCCGTACACGTGCCGGCTGTCGGCGCCCATCAGATTCGCCGTCTCCGGATCGTCGGACGAGGCCCGCAGCATCCTGCCCAGCCCCGTACGCGACAGGAACAGCTGGATGCCTGCCAGCGCCGCGCACGCCAGCAGGAACGTGGTCAGCGACAGATAACCGACCGAGACCGCGCCGCTCACCTCGAACGACCCGGTCGCGAACGCCCCGGCGTCGAGCGTGCGCGTGTCCGCCGAGAACACCTCCAGCAGCACGTTCTGCAGCACGATCGACAACCCGAACGTGACCAGCAGCGTGGCCAGCGGCCCCGACGACAGGCTCCGCTGCAGCAGCACCCGCTGCGTCAGATAACCGAGCGCGGCGAACAACGGCACCGTCACCACGATCACCACCCACAACGGCAGCCCCGTCCCGCTGACCAGAGCCAGCGCCAGGAACGACGCCACGACCGCCAGATCGCCGTGCGCCAGGTTGACGATCCGCATCACACCGAACATCAACGACAACCCGGTGGCGAACAGCGCATACAGGCCACCGAGCAGCAAACCCTGCACGACGGCGTTGACCCAGCCCATCAGTGACGTCCCTCCTGTGCGGGCTCCGCCGCCCCGATCCCGAAGTACGCGTGCTCGACCTGCTCCCCGGTCAGCTCCGCCGGCCGGCCCTGCAGCACCGAACGGCCTTCGAGCAGACAGTGCACCCGGTCGGCGACCCGCATCGCCTGCGAGACGTCCTGCTCGACGATCAGCGCCGTCGTGCCCGCGCCGACGATGCCCGGCAGCACCTCGTAGATGCGGCGCACCACCACCGGCGCCAGCCCCAGCGACAACTCGTCGATGAGCAGCAGGTCAGGATTGGACAGCAGCGCCCGGCCGATCGCCACCGCCTGCTGCTCACCGCCCGACAACTGCGCGGCGTTCTGCCCGCGCCGCTCGGCCATCCACGGGAACAGCTCCATAACCGCCGCCATCGTCCACGGTCCCGGCCGCCCCCGGTACGCGCCCGCCAGCAGGTTCTCCTCCACCGTCAACGAGCGGAACAGCCGCCTGCCCTCCGGCACCAGCGCGACGCCCGCCACCACCCGCCTGTGCGCGGGCATCCGGGTGATGTCACGCCCCGCCAGCTCCACCGTCCCCGACGACGGCGCGTTCAGCCCGGCCAGCGCGCGCAGCAACGTCGACTTGCCCGCGCCGTTGGCGCCGATGATCGCCAGCACCTCACCCTCGTCCACGGACAGACTCACACCGTCCACGGCGCGCAGCTGCCCGTGATGGACGGTCAGATCCCGGACCGACAACAGCGTCACGACCCCTCCTCCGCACCGGCCTCGGGACCGGCGCCCAGGTAGAGCTCACGCACCCGCTGGTCGGCCAGCACCCGCAACGGCTCACCGTCGGCCACCACGTCACCCCCGGCCAGGCAGATCATCCGCCCGACCGTCTTGACCAGCGCGTGCACCACATGCTCGATCCACACGACACCGAGCCCGCCGGCGTGCAACTCCCTGACGACCGCCACCAGCTCGGCCACCTCGGGCTCGGTCAGCCCGCCCGCGACCTCGTCCAGCAGCAGCAGCCGCGGCCCGGTGCCCACCGCCCGCGCCACCTCCAGCCGCTTACGCTGCAACAACGCCAGCCGCCCCGCCGCAGTGTTCGCCAGCTCGGCCAGGCCGACGCGCTCCAGCACGCCCATCGCGTGCGCCTGCGCCTGCCTGCCCCGCAGCCCCGCCCCCTGATGCGCGCACACCAGCACGTTCTCGAACACCGTCAAATGCTCGAACGGCCGCGGCACCTGAAACGTACGGCCGATCCCGGCACGCGTGCGCGCATGCGGCGCCGCACCCGTGACATCCCGCCCGTCCAGCCACACCGTGCCGCCGTCCGGGCGCAGATCCCCCGAGATCATGGCGAACAGGCTCGACTTGCCGGCCCCGTTCGGGCCCACGATCCCCAGCGCCTCACCCGGCTCCACCGACAAACTCAGGTCACGGGCGACGACCACCTGACCGAAACTCTTGGCGACGCCGTCCAGACGCAGCAGCGGCGCCGCCATCAGTCGCCCTGGTTCGTGGGCAGCAGGTCGCCGCCGACCGGCACATCCTTGTTCGGCGTGTTGTCGACGATCACCACATCCCACGGGAACTTCTCACCCTTGCGCCACTGCCCGCCCACCGGATGCTGGATCGCGATGCCCGGCTGCGGCCCCGCCGTGAAGTCGAGCTTCCCGCTCATGCACTCGATCTTCATCCCGCGCAGCTTCGACGCCACCTCGTCACGATCCTTCGGATCGCTCGCCTCCTTGAACGCCTGCACCGCGATCTCGAACAGCGAATACACCGACCCCAGCGCCTGCGTCCACTGCTTGCCCGTCGACGCCGCGAAGTCGTCCGCCAGCTGCTTGGCGCTCCTGCCGTCCAGCGTCGAGGTGTACGGATGCGCCGGACTCCACCAGAAGTCCGTGGCGATGTTGGCCGCCAGCTGCCCCAGCGCCTCCGCCTCCGACGGGAACAACATCACCTTGGCCACCGTGGCCAGCTTCGGCCGGAAACCCTGCTGCCGCGCCTGCTTCCAGAACGTCTGGAAGTCCGGCGGGATCGGCGTGCAGGTGAACAGCTCCGCCCGCGACTCCTTGAATGTGGCGATCTGCGCCGTGAAGTCCGCCGCCCCGTTCTGATAGGCGCCACCGTCGACCGGCGTGTAACCGGACTCCTTCATCATCGCCCCGAGCCCCTGCCGGAAGGCGTTCGCATCGGTGTCGTTCGGCCACAACGCCGCCACGTTCTTGTTCGACGGATCCACCCGCTCCCACATCGGGATGAAACAGTCGGCGAACTCCCGCATGCCGAAGAAGAACAGCGTCGTGTACGTGAACCCCTCACCATCCTTGCCGCCCCGGCCGTTGAACCACGCCTCCCACGGAGCGATCGTGGTCACGTTCGGGATCCCGTTCGCCTCACACTGGTCGGCGACCGGATTCGTGGTGTCCGGAGTGGAGGAACCGACGATCAGATCCACCTTGTCACTGTTGATCAGCTGACGCGTGACCTCGGTCGCCCGGTTCGGATTCGACTGCGTGTCCTTGACGACGATCTCGATCCGGCGCTTCTGCCCACCGGCGGTGAAACCGTTACGCAACGCGTCCTGGATCTGCTGCACCACGAAATTGTCCGCGGCGGCGAACCCCGCCAGCGGACCCGTCTGCGGACTCACATAACCGATCTTCAGCACATCCGACGACGAACTACCGGCGCCCTTCAGCCCTCCGCAGGCGCCCACCAAGGACGTACCGCCGAGAGCCGCCGCCGCCTTCAGGAAAGAACGCCGATCCAGGCCGCGTGTGGGGATGTCACTCACGCCAAACTCCTCGTTTCGACGGCGCGCAGGCAGCACTGAACCTGGACACGCCGCAGTTGCTCTGGGGGATGTCTCACCCGGCCACCAGCTGGCCGGGGAACGGCACGGACCTCCGGTGGCGGAAGTTGAGCCGACCGTACGGTCCCGCCCACACCAGAGCAACACAGCGTTCGAACCACCCGAACGCGATTTGCCTCCCCCGAACGCCCCTACTCCGGCCGGTAACCCAACCGCCGCGAAATCTCCGCCGCCGTACGCCGCAACGGCCCCTCCAACCGCCCCGCCAGCGACTCCACCGCCGCCGGCGCCATCGTCAGATGCACCGCCACGTTCACCGCCGCCACCACCTCACCCGAACGATCACGCACCGGCGCCGCGAACGACCGCAACCCCGGCGCCAGCTCCTCGTCGTTCACCGCCCACCCGCTCTGCCGCACCTTCGCCAGCGCAGCCACCAACTGCTCCCTGTTCGTGATCGTCTTCGGACCCCGCCGCGCCATGTCGATCCGATCCAGCGTCTGCCGCAACGCCACCGGATCCCGGAAAGCCAGCAACACCTTCCCCATCGACGTGCAGTACGCCGGCAACCGCGACCCCACATGCAGATTCAGATCCATCGCCAGCGAACTCCGCCGCGCACTCCGCCGCCGATCCACATACACCACGTCCGGCCCGTCACACAGCCCCATGCTCGCCGTGAACCCCGTCTCATCGGCCAGCGCCTGCAACACCGGCCCCGCCACCTTCGTCAACTCCATCGAATCGATCGCCGCGAAACCCAGATCCACCACCCGCGGCCCCAGGAAATACTTCTTCGTCTCCGGGTCCTGCCGCAGATACTCCAGCTTCACCAACGTCGCCACATACCGATACGTCGTGCTCTTGTTCAACCCCACCGCCCGCGCCAGATCCGCGATCCCCAGCACCGAACGATCACCACCGAACGCCGACAGCACACTCAGCCCCCGCTCCAAAGACACCGAGAACGCCGAAGAACCAGCCGCCGCACGACCACGAGAAGAACCATCATCAGCCACGCGTGCCAGAATACGACCCCAACGTTCTAACCATCCGAACCGTTGTGGACAGCCCGCCCCCACCACCGGAAAGCTAACGGCCGGCAACAACGAGCAAGAAGATCGGGGACTCGATGGCCGCGGCACAACCCTGGACCGCAAACACCACACACTTCATCGCCGGCACCTGGACACCCGCCACCACCGGCCGCACCTACCCCAACCGATCCCCCTGGTCAGGCCACATCCTCGGCCACGCCGCAGCCGGAGACGCCGAAGACACCGAACGCGCCATCACCGCCGCCCACCACGCCTTCCCCACCTGGAGCCGCACCCGCCCCGCCGAACGCCAGCGCGTCTTCCTCAACGCCGCCGACCTCCTCGAACAACGCGCCACCCACGTCCTCGCCGCCCTCGCCGCAGAAACCGGCTGCGGCCACCACTTCGGCACCGTACAACTCGACTTCGCCGTCAAACTCCTCCGCCAAGCCGCCAACCTCGCCTACCGCCCCGCAGGCGAACTCCTCCCCTCCGACACCGACGGCACCCAAGCCATGGCCGTACGCAAACCCGTCGGCGTCGTCGCCGCCATCGCCCCCTGGAACGCCTCACTCACCCTCTCCGGCCGCGCCATCACCGGCCCCCTCGCCCTCGGCAACACCGTCGTACTCAAACCCTCCGAAGAAGCCCCCTACACCGGCGGCACCCTCTGGGCCGAAATCCTCCACCAAGCCGGACTCCCCGCCGGAGCACTCAACGTCATCACCCACGCACCCGGCGAAGCCGGCGCCGTCGGCGACACCCTCCTCGCCAGCCCCCTCGTCAAACGCCTCAACTTCACCGGCTCCACCCCCACCGGCAGACGCCTCGCCGAAAAAGCCGGCCGCCACCTCAAACGCGTCGTCCTGCAACTCAGCGGCCAGAACCCCCTCATCGTCGCCGCCGACGCCGACCTCACCCACGCCGTCGACGCCGCCGTCTACGGCGCCTTCATCCACCAGGGCCAGGTCTGCATGTGCGCCCGCCGCATCTACGTCGAACGCCCCCTCGCCGACGCCTTCACCGAACGCTTCGCCGCCCGCGCCGCCCGACTCCCCACCGGCGACCCCGCCGACCCCGCCACCGTCATCGGCCCCGTCATCAACGAATGGGCCCTCGCCCTGCTCGACCGGCGCGTCAAAGAAGCCGTCGGACTCGGCGCCCGCGTCCTGGCAGGCGGCGAACCCGCACCCCCCTGCTACCCCGCCACCGTCCTCACCGACGTCCCCGACGAAGCCGAGATCGCCCAGAGCGAGACCTTCGGCGCCGTCGTCGTCGTGGAAACCGTCGACTCCGCCGAAGAAGCCGTCGCCCGCGCCAACCACACCGACCTCGGCCTCGCCGCCTCCATCATCACCGGCGACAGCCGGCGCGGACTACGCCTGGCCGCCACCCTGGAAGCCGGCATCGTCCACGTCAACGACCAGCCCGTCAACGACGAACCGCAGATGCCCTTCGGCGGCGTCAAGGACAGCGGCTGGGGACGGTTCGGCCTCGGCTTCGCCGCCGAGGAGTTCTGCGAGACCCAGTGGGTCACCGTACGGGACGAACCCCGCACCTACCCCTTCTGACCGTCGGTGGTTTCTGGGGTTGGTAACGTGCGGTTTCCGCACCCGCCCGCGCCCTTTACATTGTAGATTTCATGTACGAGGACAGCACCGGCCTGATCCGATACCCGAGCCGCTCGTACACGGCGATGGCCGTGGCGTTGTCGTCGTCCACCATCAGCGCCGCCCGCCCGTACGACGCCACCAGCTCCCCCGACACCCACCCGCACACCCGCTCGGCCAGCCCCCGCCCCCGGAACGCGGCCGCCGTCGCCACCCCCGCCAGCACCCCCACCGACGGAGCCGGCCAGGCGTCGGCCGCCACCGACGCCAGCACCCCGTCCACCCGCACCCCCGCCCACCGGCGCACCCCCGGCATCCCGGGAGCCGCGTAGGAGTCCGGCGCGTCCACCGCCAGCAGCGCGGCAACCTCCCCCTCGGCCTCTGCCGGCAACCAGCCCACCTCCGTCGCGAAGGGCGGACCGGACGGAAAACCCGGCCCAGGCCGGCCGGCCAGGCTCATCCAGGAGAACACGCCGCCCACCTCCAGCCCGTCCAGCTTCGCCACGACCTGCGCCAGCAGCTCCCGCTCGCCCCACGGCCGGTAGGAGGGGCCCAGCTCGGCCAGCGCGTGCCGGACCAGCTCCACCGCGTCGGCGGCCTCCCCCCACACCGCCAGCCGGTCGTGGCGCGACACCCCGGGCGCGGCGGACACCACCGCTCCGCCCGACGCCCACGCCCGCGCCGGCCCGCCGCCGCCGAGGTCCTGCGCGTTCCACACCACCAGGTCGTCGTCACCGCACGCGGCCCGCAACCCGGCGAGCGAAGCCAGCTCGTGGATCACAGGATGGCGCCCGGACGGTACGCGGCCGCCTCCGGGTGCTCGGCCACCACACGGCCCACCTGCTCGACGACCTCCCGCACCTGGCCGGCGGCGGCGCCGGTGAACGACACCCGGTCGGCCAGCAGCGCATCCAGCGCCGCCCGGTCCAGCGGGAACCGCTCGTCCGCGGCCAGCCGGTCGAGCAGCTCGTTGGCGCCGCCGCTCCGGCGCATCGCCAGCGCGGACGCCACCGCGTGCTCCTTGATCAGCTCGTGCGCCCGCTCGCGCCCCATCCCGGCCCGGACCGCCGCCATGAGCATCTTGGTCGTCGCCAGGAACGGCAGGTAGCGGTCGAGCTCGGCGGAGATCACGGCGGGGAAGGCGCCGAACTCCTCCAGCACCGTCAGCATCGTCTCCACCAGGCCGTCGAAGGCGAAGAACGCGTCCGGCAGCGCCACCCGGCGCACCACCGAGCAGGACACGTCGCCCTCGTTCCACTGGTCGCCGGCCAGCTCCCCCACCATGGAGGCGTAACCCCGCAGCACCACGGCCAGGCCGTTGACCCGCTCGCACGAGCGGGTGTTCATCTTGTGCGGCATCGCCGACGAGCCGACCTGGCCCTCCTTGAAGCCCTCGGTGACCAGCTCGTGGCCGGCCATCAGCCGGATCGTCCTGGCCAGCGAGGACGGCGCGGCGGCCAGCTGGACGAGCGCGGTGACGACCTCGAAGTCCAGCGAGCGCGGGTAGACCTGGCCGACGCTGGTCAGCCGGCGCTCGAAGCCCAGGTGGGCCGAGACGCGCTCCTCCAGCTCCGCCAGCTTGGCGTGGTCGCCGCCGAGCAGGTCGAGCATGTCCTGGGCGGTGCCGACCGGGCCCTTGATTCCGCGCAGCGGGTAGCGGGCGATCAGCTCCTCCAGCCGCCGGTAGGCCACCATCAGCTCGTCGGCGGCGCCCGCGAAACGCTTGCCGAGGGTGGTGGCCTGGGCGGCGACGTTGTGGGACCGGCCGGCCAGCACGGTCGCCTCGTGACGGGCGGCGAGCTCGGCCAGGCGGGCCAGCAGCGCCACCACGCGGCCGCGCACCAGCAGGAGACTGTCGCGGACCTGCAGCTGCTCGACGTTCTCGGTCAGGTCGCGGGAGGTCATGCCCTTGTGGACCTGCTCGTGCCCGGCCAGCGCGTTGAACTCCTCGATGCGCGCCTTGACGTCGTGGCGGCTCACCCGCTCGCGCGCCGCGATCGACTCCAGGTCGACCCTGTCGACGACCTTCTCGTAGTCGGCGACCGCGCCCTCGGGCACCGCCACGCCGAGCTCGGCCTGCGCGCGCAGCACCGCCAGCCACAGCCGCCGCTCGGCGATCACCTTGTGCTCGGGAGACCACAGGCGGGCCAGCTCCGGCGAGGCGTAACGGGCTGCCAGGACGTCAGGGATGCGAGGCTTGGAAGTCACGTTGGACAAGTGTATGGGCAGGTGCGCGGCCCGTACCGCACAGGCCGGTATCGGCGATCACACCCTTACGGTATCAACGATAACTTATCGGTGATACCGTCATATCTGTTAACAGTGAAAACATTCAGGGAGACACCTCATGAACACGCGCACCCTCGGCGTCACCGGGCCGGTCGTGTCCGAGCTCGGGCTCGGCCTGATGGGCATGTCCGACCTCTACGGCCCCGCCGACGAGAAGGAGTCGCTGGCCACCATCCACGCCGCCCTCGAAGCGGGCGTCACACTGCTGGACACCGGCGACTTCTACGGCATGGGCCACAACGAGCTGCTGCTGCGCGACGCCCTGCGCGGCGGCGACCGCGACCGCGTCGTGATCAGCGTCAAGTTCGGCGCGCTGCGCGGCCCCGACGGCGGCTGGCTCGGCTACGACACCAGCCCGGCCGCGACCAAGACCTTCCTCGCCTACAGCCTGCGACGGCTCGGCACCGACCACATCGACGTCTACCGGCCCGCCCGGCTCGACCCCGAGGTGCCCATCGAGGAGACCGTCGGCACGCTCGCCGAGCTGGTCCAGGCCGGATACATCCGCCACATCGGCCTGTCCGAGGTCGGCGCCGACACCCTGCGCAGGGCCGCCGCCGTGCACCCGATCAGCGACCTGCAGATCGAGTACTCACTGCTGTCACGCGGCATCGAGGCCGAGATCCTGCCCACCGCGCGGGAGCTCGGCATCGGCGTCACGGCCTACGGCGTGCTGTCGCGCGGCCTGCTGAGCGGCCACTGGACCCCGGACAGAAACCTCGCCTCCGGCGACTTCCGCACCGCCAGCCCGCGCTTCCAGGGCGACAACCTGGAGCGCAACCTGGCACTGGCGGAGGCCCTGCGCGGCGTCGCCGAACGCAAGGGCGTGACCACCGCCCAGGCCGCGATCGCCTGGGTGAGCCGGCAGGGCCAGGACATCGTGCCGCTCGTCGGCGCCCGCACCCGGGCCCGGCTGGCCGAATCCCTCGCCGCCACCGGCGTCCACCTCACCGAGCAGGACCTGGCGGACATCGAGCGCGCGGTGCCCGCCGGCGCCGCCTCCGGCGCGCGCTACGCCGCCCCGGCGATGGCCCACCTGGACAGCGAACGCTGACCGGCACGGGCCAAATCGATAACATCATTCTGTTACCATCGGAAACATGGCGAAGACGCACCGGGACCGCATCATCGAAGCCGCCTCGGCCCTGCTCACCGAGGGCGGGCGCGACGCGGTCTCGACCCGCGCCGTGAGCGCCGCCGCCGGGGTGCAGGCCCCGGCGATCTACCGCGTCTTCGGCGACAAACAGGGCCTGCTCGACGCCGTGGCCGGCCACGGCTTCCAAACCTACCTGCGCAGCAAGAAGGACAACCCCGTCACCGACGACCCGGTCGCCGACCTGCGCCGCGGCTGGGACCTGCACGTCGGCTTCGGCCTGGCGCACCCCGCCCTCTACAGCCTCATCTACGGCGACCCGCGCCCCGGCGAGTCACCCGCCGCCCGCCAGGCGTCGGAGATCCTCTCCGGCATGATCCACCGCATCGCCGAGGCCGGCCGGCTCGCCATGACCGAGGAACGCGCCGCCCTCCTCGTGCACGCCGCCGGCCGCGGGATCACCCTCACCCTCATCTCCATGCCCGAGGAGCAGCGCGACCCGGCCCTGTCGGCGACCGCCCGCGACTCGGTCATCGCCACCATCACCACCGGCCCGCCGCCCGGCGCGACGCCGGACGGCGGGCCGGTCGCCGCCGCCGTCGCGCTGCGCGCGGTGCTGCCCCGCACCACCGCGCTCAACGCGCCGGAACGCGCCCTGCTGGCCGACTGGCTCGACCGCATCGCCACGAGCGGCTAGCGGGGGCATCCGCCCGCACGGCACCGGGCCGCACGGGCGGACACGCCCGTCAGGGCGCCGCCGTCTCCAGCACCTTCGGCTCCGGCCTCGCCTCCGGCGGGGTGCGCCGCATCCGCTCCTTGCCCCGCTCCACCATCGTGTACAGCGTCGGCACCAGCACCAGCGTCAGCAACGTCGAGCTGATCAGACCGCCGATCACCACGATCGCCAGCGGCTGCGAGATGAACCCGCCGTGACCCGTCACGCCGAGCGCCATCGGCACCAGCGCGCAGATCGTCGCCACCGCCGTCATGAGAATCGGCCGCAACCGCCGCCGGCCGCCCTCCACGACCGCCTCCACGATCCCCATGCCCTGGGCGCGGTACTGGTTGATCAGGTCGATCAGCACGATCGCGTTCGTCACCACGATGCCGATGAGCATCAGCATGCCGATCAGCGCCGGCACGCCCATCGCCGTGTCCGTGGCCACCAGCAGCCCCACCGCGCCGGTCGCCGCGAACGGGATCGACACCAGCAGGATCAGCGGCTGCACGAAGCTACGGAACGTCGCCACCATGATCATGAAGACGATGGCAATCGCCGCCAGCATCGCCATCCCCAGGTCCGCGAACGCCTCCTCCTGGTCCGCCGAAGCGCCGCCGATCTCGTACGCGGCACCGGCCGACAGGCCCAGTCCGTCCAGCTCGCGCGTCAGCTCGGCGGTGACGCTGCCCAGGTCGGCGGCCGTGGCCTTGGCCGAGACGGTGGCCGAACGCTCACCGTCGATCCGGGTGATCTGGGTGGGACCGTCCACCTTCTCCACCTCGGCCACCGACGACAGCTTCACCAGCCCGGACGCCGTCGGCAGCCGCAGGTCGCGCACCGCCTTGACGTCGTCGGGCGCGTCACCGACGCGCAGCACCAGGTCGCTCGCCCGGCCGTCCAGCGTGAGCTGGCCCAGCGGGGCGCCGCGGAACGCCTGCGCCACCGTCTGCCCGATCTGCGCCTCGGTCAGGCCGCGCGCGGCGGCCTTCTCCCGGTCCACCCGCACCTCGATCCGCGGGGCGCTCGTCTCCAGGTTCGAGGACACGTCCCGCAGCCCCTCCACCTGGCCCATGGCGCCCGTCACCGCGTCGGCGGCCGAGCGCAGCGCGCCGATGTCGGGGGCGCGCACGATCACCTGGACGCTGTCGGAGGAGAACCCCGCGGCCGACGCGCCGCCCACCGTCACCTCGCCGATGCCCGACACCTCGGCCAGCCGGTCACGCAGCTCCTGCTCCACCGCCGGGGTGTCGCTGCCGTCCTTGATCGTGATCGAGTAGGAGGCGCGGTCGGCGCCGCCCCCGGTCCCGCCCATCATGGCGTTGCCGCCGCCGACGTTCACCTGGTAGGACTCGACCGAGTCGACCTGCTCCAGCACCTCCTCGACCTTGGCCGCCGCCTTGTCGGTGGTCTTCAGGTCGGTGCCCACCGGCATCCGCTGGCTCATCGAGATCGTGTCCTGGCCCGAGGAGTCCAGGAAGTTCGTCTGCAGGCTGCCCGCCAGCCCCATCGTGCCGGCGAACACCACCACGCCGATCAGCAGCGTCACGACCTTGAAGCGGGTGGCGAAACGCAGCACCGGCAGGTAGGCGCGCTGCAGCGGCGAGCGCAGCTCCTTGGCCTCCGCCTTCTCCCGCTGCGCCCTGGCCTCCTCCGGCGTCAGCCCGCGCGTCCCGAGGAACCAGTAGGCCAGCACCGGCACCACCGTCAGCGACACCACCAGCGAGGCCAGCAGCGCCACCGTCACCGTGATCGCGAACGGCGCGAACAGCTCGCCCACCATGCCGCCGACGATCGCGATCGGCGCGAACACCGCCACCGTGGTCAGCGTCGACGCCGTCACCGCGCCCGCCACCTCGCGCACGCCCGTCAGGATCGCCGACCGCCTGGCCTCGCCGTAGCTGAGATGCCGCTTGATGTTCTCCAGCACCACGATCGAGTCGTCCACCACCCGGCCGATCGCGATCGTCAGCGCGCCCAGCGTCAGCATGTTGAGCGAGTAGTCGCCCAGCCACAGCACCAGCAGCGCGATCACCACCGACAGCGGGATCGACACCGCCGTCACCAGCGTGGAGCGCACCGACAGCAGGAACACCAGGATGACCAGCACCGCGAACACCAGACCGAGAATGCCCTCGGTGGTGAGGTTCTCGATCGACTCCTCCACGTACGGGGCCTGGTCGAAGACCACCTCGATCGCGGTGTCGGAGCCGTCACCGAGCGCGCGGGTCAGCTCGGGCAGCTTCTCCCGCACCTCGTGGGAGATCGCCACCGCGTTGCCGTCGGGCACCATGGTGACCGACACGCCCAGGCTCGTGTGGCCGTCGGTGCGGGTGATCGTGGTGGCGTCGGACAGGCCGCGCTCCACGGTCGCCACGTCACCGAGCTTGACCGGCTTCGGCGCGCGCTGCTGCACGGCCTGCTGCGGCGCCTGCGGCTGCGCTTGCTGCGCGTTCTGAGCCTGCTGCTGCTGCGGCTGGGCCTGGGCCTGCGGCTGCGCGGGCGTGAGGTAGAGGTCGCGGATGTCCTCGACCGACTCGACGCGCGTGCCGACCTGGACGGTCAGCGACGTGCCGTCCTCCACCAGCGAACCGGCCGGGACCGGCGTGCCGTTGGCGCGCAGCACCTCGGGGATCTGCGCCGCCGACACCCCGGCCAGCGCCATCTTCCCCAGATCCGGCGTGATCGTCACGACCTCGTCGCGGGTGCCGGTCACCTGCGCCTCGCGCACGCCGTCGACGGCCCGCAGCTCCGGCAGCACGATGCCGCGCAGCTTGTCGGCCATCTCCCGCGGGTCGCCGCCGTCGCCCACCGCCAGCACCAGCACCGGGATGTCGTCGGTGCTGCCCGCCACGACCTGCGGCTCCACGTTCGCCGGGAGCTGGCCGCCGATCCGGTTGACCGCCTGCTGCATCCGGCTGACCGCCGCGTCGACGTCGGTGCCGTACTCGAAGGCGACCTGGATCTGCGCCAGCCCTTCCTTCGACGTCGAGGTCATCGACTCCATGCCGTCGAGCCCCTGGAAGGAGTCCTCCAGGGGTTCGGTGACCTGTTCTTCCACGATGTCCGGCGACGCGCCCGGATAAGCCGCCACCACGAAGGCGCCGGGAAAGCTCAGCGACGGCAGCAACTGCTGCTTCAGCTGCGGGATCGTGAACAGGCCGAAGGCGCTGAGCACGACCGCGATCAAGATCACTAGACTGCGGTTGGCAAGGCTCAACCGGGCGAGTGCGGTCATGGAGTCGGTTCCCTTCAAGATTTCGGCCCCAGACTAACACTTCGCCTTGGACGAATATTTAACGTCGCACGACGTTCCTGATAACCTTCTCAGGAAATCGAGAGGTGTACGTGAACGACGAACGCGACGATCTGATCCACCAGATCATGCAGATCCAGCGCGACCTCGGCCGGGCCCTCGCCCGCCACCAGTCGCCGCTGTTCTCCTCCAACCTCACGATGCGCCAGCTCAAGGTCATCATGCTCGTCGCCGCCAACGGCTCGGCCACCGGCCAGGACCTCTCCCACAACCTCGGCGTCACCCTCGGCACCGTCACCGGCCTCGTCGACCGCCTGGTCGCCCACGGCCTGGTCAGCCGCCACGAGGACCCGCACGACCGGCGCGTGCGCCGCGTCGAGCTCACCCCCGCCGGCCGCACCCTCATCGAGGAGATCAACGACGCCGGCCTCAAGCAGTACCGCCGGATCATGAACCACCTCGACACCGAGACGCTCCGCTGCCTGCACCACGTGACCGTCCGCCTCCACGAAGCCGCCGCCGAGCTGCATCGGGCGTCGTAGCGGGGGTTCCCCCCGTACGGGAGATCACGACCCCCGCCCGGCGCCTTTACAATGTAGATCAAGTGGTCAGGCGGGACAGCGACGGCGGCAGCTCACCCTCGCAGGCCACCGTCAGCCGGCGCGTCGCCCGCGTGATCGCCACGTACAGGTCCTGCGCCCCGTTCGGCGACTGGGCCAGGATCGCGGCGGGATCGGCCACGATCACCGCGTCGAACTCCAGCCCCTTGGCCCTCGTCACCGTCAGCACCGTCACCGGCGCGTCCAGGTCCTGCCCGGGGAACAGCGCTGCCGCCCGCCCGTACAGCGCGTCCGGGACCACCACGCCCACCCGGCCCTCGCCGATCGCCGCCAGCTCCTCGCGGGCCAGCTCCGGCAGGTCCGCGAGCCCCGCCCGCACCGATCGGGGAGGCGCGCCGCCGTCGCGCACCGAGCGCGGCGGCGTCAGCGACGGGTCGATCGCCGCCAGCACGTCCGCCGCCACCTCCATGATCTCGGCCGGGGTGCGGTAGTTCACCTCCAGCCGCTCCTCCCGCCAGCGGCCCTCCAGGTACGGATCCAGCACCTCGCCCCACGAGCGGGCCCCGGCCGCCGAACCCGTCTGCGCGAGGTCGCCGACCACCGTGAGCGACTTGGCCGGCACCCGGCGCATCACCAGCCGCCAGGCCATCGCCGACAGCTCCTGCGCCTCGTCCACGATCACGTGCCCGTACGCCCAGGTGCGGTCCCGCGCCGCCCGGTCGGCCGTCGTCAGCTCGGACCCGTCGTCGGCGTGCCGCTCGGCCAGCACGTCGGCCCGTTCGAAGATGCCCTCCTCCAGCACGCCGGTGGTCTGCAGCACCTCCCGGGCGAACAGGTGACGCTCCCGCAGGTCCTCCTCAGCGCGGCGGCCCGCCGCCCGTGCCGCCGAGTCGTCCTGGCCCAGCAGCTCGGCCGCCTCGTCGAGCAGCGGCACGTCACCGGCCGTCCAGGCGGCGCCGGCGGGCCGCACCAGCGCCCGCCAGTCCAGGTCAGGCGGGCACAGCGCCTCCAGCGTCGCCGGCGAGGACAGCAGCTCACTGATCAGCCGCGACGGCGTCAGCTCCGGCCACAGCGCGTCGATCGCCTCCCGCACCTCCGGCTGCGCCCACAGCCGCTCCGACGCCACCGCCAGGTCGATCTCGTCCAGGTCGGACTCCAGGTCCAGCGGCCCGGCCAGCTCCGGGTCCTCCAGCTCCATCTCCGCCAGGCGCAGCCCCTCCTCCAGCGCCCGCGCCTCGGCCCTGGCCAGCTCCTTGAGCATCTCCGTCACGTACAGCTTGCGTGCCATGTTGTGCGTCAGCCGCACCGCGCGCGCCCGCGCCCGGTGCCGGGCGCAGGTCTCGTGCGGGACCCGCAGCCGCAACCCGTCGAGCTCCACCACCAGCTCGCCGTCCGGCACCCGCTGGCGATCGCGCACCGCCGCGGCCACCACCCCGGCCATCCGGATGTCGCCCTTGACGACCGCGGCCGCCGGCGGGTCGGCGGCCGTCGCGCGCACCCCCGGGAACAGCTCGCCGAGCGTCGCCATCACCACCTGCGTCTCCCCCAGCGACGGCAGCACCTGGCCGATGTAGCGCAGGAACATCGCGTTCGGGCCGACCACCAGCACGCCGCGCCGCTCCAGCGTGTCGCGGTGGGTGTAGAGCAGGTAGGCGGCGCGGTGCAGCGCCGCCACCGTCTTGCCGGTGCCCGGCCCGCCCTGCACCACCAGCGCGCCCTGCAGCGAGGCGCGGATCACCCGGTCCTGCTCGGTCTGGATGGTGGCCACCACGTCGCCCATGCGGCCGGTGCGGCCCCGGCGCAGCGCCGCCAGCAGCGCCGCCTCCCCCACCAGCGTGCGGCGCTCGCCGTCGCTCATCCCCTCCAGGTCGAACACCTCGTCGTCCAGCCCCGTGACCGTGCGGCCCCGCAGGTGCAGATGGCGGCGCCGCACCAGCGAGCCGGGGTCGGTGGCGGTGGCCAGGTAGAACGCGCGCGCGGCCGGGGCCCGCCAGTCGATCAGCACCGCCGAGCCCTCCTCGTCGCGCAGGCCGATCCTGCCGACGTAGACGCTCCGGCCGTCGCGGTCGTCGACCCGGCCGAAGCACAGCCCGCGCTCCACCCCGTTCAGCTGCGCCAGGCGGCGGGCCTGCGACGTGGCCAGCGCCTCGCGCTCGACCATGGCCTGGCGGGTGCCGCCGCCCCGGGCGTGCACGGCGCGCAGCGCCGACTCCGCCCGCTCCCTGGCGGAGTCGAGCCTGCCGTAGAGGTCCGACACGACCCGCTGTTCGGTGTCAAGGGCCGCGGCGAGAGCATCTTGACGATTATCCATCAAGTGGTATACTCCTTACGGGAGATGTGTGAAGACTGTCTTAGATGTCAAGCAGTCGAGCTTACCTCCCGTCGGCGTGCGCGGCAACGCCTCCCTGCCGACCGCCTCCGCCGGGCCGCGTGCTAGCTTGCCGATCATGCCTGACTACCTGCAGAGCCTGTTCTCCCTCGCCGGGCGGCGCGCGCTGGTCACCGGCGGCAGCTCCGGCATCGGCTACGCCATCGCCGAGGCGCTCGGCCGCGCCGGCGCCGAAGTGGTGATCGTCGCCCGCGGCAAGGCCGGGCTCGACCGGGCCGCCGAACGGCTGCGCGGACACGGCGTCACCGCCTCCACGATCGTGGCCGACCTCGGCGACCGCGAGGCCGTGCGCCGCGTGTGCGAGCAGGCCGGCCACATCGACGTGCTGGTCAACGACGCGGCCAACAACATCCGCAAGCCCATGGCCGAGCTGACCGAGGACGACTACGCGCAGACCATCGCGGTCAACCTGACCGCCCCCTACCTGCTCGGGCAGCACTACGGGCCGCTCATGGCCGCACGCGGCTGGGGCCGCGTCATCAACATCGGCTCCCAGCAGAGCGTCCGCGCCTTCGGCGACAGCGGCGTCTACGGCGCCGCCAAGGCCGCGCTCGCCGGCCTCACCCGCTCCCAGGCCGAGGCATGGTCCGCCCAGGGAGTGTCGGTCAACACGATCATCCCCGGATTCGTCCTCACCCCGCTGACCGAGCCCGCCCAGGCCATCCCCGGCCGCGTCGAGCAGATGGCCGCCCGTCACATGGCCGGCCGCAACGGCGTCCCCCAGGACTTCGCGGGCGCCGCGGTGTTCCTGGCGAGCGACGCCGCCGCGTTCGTCACCGGCCACCTGCTGTACGTCGACGGCGGCTTCTCGGTCCACTGACCCGGCGCCTTTACAAAGTAGATCATTCAGTGCCCCGGCCACCGACGTGCCCGCGCCGGCCCGCGCCGTGCAGGTCGCCTACAACGGGGCGCTCATCCTGCGGGCCCTGACCGGTGACGGCACCCTCAGCCCGCTGGAGGAGGACGTCGCGCTGACCCACCGGTCCACGCGGGTGCTCGGCGCGGGCGTCGTCCAGTCGACCTACGCCGTCGACCGGTGACTTCCTTCACCGGCCGGCCGCGCGGGAACATCCGCGGCCTCCCGGTGGTTACATGACTCGTGGCCGGTGTGCCCAGTGTCCCCGGGCCTCACCTATCGCCTTCGCGGACTACCGTACGGCTGGAGCCGCGTTGAGCCTTTCGCCGAGAGGCGACACGCACACCGGTACGCACACGTATGGCTGAAGGCCCCCGCCGACCCGGCGGGGGCCTTCGCCGTTCCACGACCGTCACAGGGGACTGGCATCCTGTACGGATGCGACAGGTGACCGTCCTCGGCAGTTGTGGTGCGTTCCCCGAGCCGGGCCGTGCCTGCAGCGGGTTCGCGGTGGACTGGGACGGTTACCGGCTGCTGCTCGACCTCGGCTACGCCACGCTGCCGCGCCTGCTCGCGCACTGGCCGGACGGCGCGGTGGACGCGGTCGTCGTCACCCACGAGCACCCCGACCACTGCGTCGACCTGCACGGGTTGTTCCGGATGCGTTTCTACGGCGACCCCGGTGGCCCACGGCTGCCGTTGTACTGCCCGCCGGGCGTGCTCGACCGGATCGGCGGGCTGGAGCCCGACGCCGACCTCCACGCGGTCTTCGACGTGCGTCCGCTGCCGGGCGGTCACCGGGTGGGGCCGTTCGCCCTCACGGGATTGTCGCTGCCGCACTATGTGCCCAACGCCGGCATCCGCCTGGAGGCCGACGGGGTCGTCCTGGCCTACACCGGTGACACCGGTCCGACTCCCGCGCTCGCCGAGCTCGGGCGCGACGCCGACCTGTTCATCGTCGAGGCCACCGACCGCGACGGCGAGGCCGACCGCCCCACCCGCAATCTGCTCGCCTCCACAGAGGCCGGTCACTGGGCCCGACGCGCACGCGCACGCCGGTTGATGCTCACCCACTTCTGGCCGGGCAACGACCGGGCCGCCTCCGTGGCCGCCGCCCGCGAGGAGTTCGGCGGTGAGGTGTTGGCGGCCGAGGAAGGACTCACTGTCCCACTCGGGTGGAACTGATCAACGAGCGAGGGCCGGTGCTCGGGGGCTCAGGTCGGGGTGACCGTGAGGTCCGCCGGACGATCGGAGCGGGAGCCGGGCTCGGTCAGCGGGGCGAACAGGGCGCCCAGTTTGTTCACCGTCTCGGGGATGATCCAGTAGTAGACCCAGGTGCCGCGCCGCTCGCTGCCGATCAGGCCGGCGGTGCGCAGCACCTTCAGGTGGTGGCTGATGGTGGGCGCGGTCAGGTCGAAGGCGTCGGTCAGGTCGCACACGCAGGCTTCGCCGCCGGCGTGGGAGCCGATCATGGACAGCAGGCGCAGCCGGACCGGATCGGCCACCGCCTTGAGCAGGACGGCCAGCTCGGCGGCGTCGCCTTCGCTGAGCGGCCGGCGGGCGATCGGCGCGCAGCACGTCCCGGCCTGAGCGTCCTGGCTGCCGCGGGCGAGGGGCAGGGTGGTGGCGGTCATGCGGGAGCCTCCGGGCCTGACTGGTGTTTCGATGTTCGTCTAAATGATAGGCGGTGGTAGAGGGTCAGCGCCGCGGCGGCGGTCAGGCAGGTGAGGGCGACGCCGGTCATGACCCATCCGTAGCCGGCGGCCTGGGCCAGGGCCAGGGCTGCGGCCGGGCTCACGGCCTTGGCCAGGGTGGCGGGCAGGGCCAGGCGGCCGGACAGGCTGGCGTAGGCGGTGGTGCCGTAGCGTTCGGTCAGCAGGTGCGGTTTGGTGATGGTGGCGACGCCGAAGCCGAGCCCGAACATCAGCACCGCGGCGACGGCGCCCGCGGTGGTGGCGCCGATCAGCGGCAGCGCGGCGGCGCCCACGGCTTGCAGGGCGAAGATGGCGGCGGCGATCAGCGCGGCGGGCAGGCGGCGCTGCAGCCCGGTGGTGATCAGCCGTCCGGTGACCGACAGCACGCCGAGCAGCCCGGCCACACCGGCGGCCAGCAGCGGCGGGTGGCCGAGGTGGATCAGGTAGGTGATGAGCAGGACCGAGATGGTGGCCGTGCCGGCGCTGTGCAGGGTGAAAGCGGCGGCCAGCAACGAGAAGGCCGCCTGGCGGGTGGCGGCGCGCACCAGCGCCGCCCGCTCGCCGGCCCCGGCCTGGGCCGAGTCACTCGTGTCCGACGCCGAAGGCTTCCCCGTCCGGGGACGGCCCACGGCCAGGAGATGCAGCGGAATGGCCGCCGCGCCGTAGACGACGCCGAGGATGATCAGGGCCTGGCGCCAGCCGTACGCCTGGACCAGCGCGCCGGTCACCGGCATGAAGATGGAGGAGGCGAACCCCGCCACCACGGTGACCGCGAGCAGCGCCGTGGCGCGGGCCGGGGCGGCGAAGCGGGCGACGATCACGGCGAAGGCCGCCTCGTACAGCACCATGGCCGCGGCGACGCCGATGAGGACGAACACCGCGTACAACTGGGCCACGGTCCGCACCTGTGACCAGGCCAGCAGCGAGACCGCGCCCAGCACCGAGCCCGCCGTCATCAGGGCGCGGCCGCCGCGCGCGTCCAGCCAGCGGCCCGCCACCGGCGCGCCCAGCGCCGCGATGAGCACCGAGACCGTCAGCGCGAGCGAGACCCGCGACGGGTCGGCGGCCAGGTCGCGGCTCATCGGCGTGAGCAGCACCGAGAAGCTGTAGTACAGCACGCCGAACCCGAGGGTCTGGGTGAGGGCCAGCGCCGCCACCAGGGGCCACCCCCTGCCCAGGCCGCGGCCGGGCGCGGGGCGGGCACCGCTCTCTCCGCCGGCCGAGGCGGCGGAGAGAGGATCGACGGCCGGCATAAGCGCTCCTTGGAAAGAGGCGGTCGTCGGGGATCAGCCGCAGCAGCCGCCGCCCTGCGAGGCTCCGGCGGTCGCCAGCGGCAGCGGACTGCCCAGCAGGCCGCCGCTGATCCCGGTGGCCAGGCCGAGGCGCTGCTCCTGGGCCTCGGCCAGGCTGGAGGAGCACACGCCGGTCTCGGGCAGGTCGAGCCGCACGTCCCGGGCGGCCTCCCAGTCGCCGGCCAGCGCGGCGACGACCGAGCGGGCCTGCTCGTAACCGGTGGCCAGCAGGAAGGTGGGGGCGCGGCCGTAACTCTTGACCCCCACCGCGTAGTAGCCGTCCTCCGGGTGCGCGAGCTCGTCGGCGCCGTGCGGCGGCACGGTGCCGCAGGAGTGCGCGTTCGGGTCGATCAGCGGCGCCAGCGCCCGGGTGGAGCCGAGGACCGCGTCCAGGTCCAGGCGCAGCTCGCTCGCGATGGCGTGGTCGGGGCGGTAGCCGGTGGCGGCCACGATCCGGTCGGCGGTGACGGCCTGCTCGGCGCCGGACGGATCGCGGCTGATCACCCGCGCCCGCGCGCCGTCGCGTTCGACGGCGTGCGTGAAGAAGCCGGTCAGCAGGCGGATGCGGCCGGAGGTGACGTGGGCGTGCAGGCGGGTGCCGAGCGCGCCGCGGGCGGGCAGCGCGTCCGCCTCGCCGCCGCCGTAGGTACGGCCGGCGTCGCCTGCGCGGATGGCCCAGGTGATCGGGGTGTCGTCGAGCTGGGCGAGCGCGAGCAGCGTGGTGGCGGCCGAGTGCCCGGCGCCGACCACCAGGACATGCTTGCCGGCGTACCGGTCGCGATCGGCGCCGAGCACGTCAGGCAGCGCGTGGTCGACCAGATCCGCCGCGCCGGCCTCGCCGTGGGCGGGCAGGCCGGACGCGCCGAGCACGTTCGGGGTGGCGTAGGTGCCGGAGGCGTCGACGACCGCGCGGGCGTGCAGCTCGCCGCCGCCGGCCAGCCGGATCAGGAACGGCGCCCGCTCGCGGCCCGCCGTGCGGACCCGGTCGTAGCCGAGTCTGCTGATCGCGCTCACCTTCGCGCCCGTACGGATCCGGTCGCCGAAGAGCTTGGCCAGCGGCGCGAGATAGTCGTCGATCAGCTCGGCCCCGGTGGGCAGCCACTCGGGGTCGGGGGCGCTCCAGCCATCGGCCTCCAGCAGGCGGCGGGCGGCTGGGTCGATGTTGTACTTCCACGGGCTGAACACCCGCACGTGTCCCCACTGGGCCACCGAGGCGCCCGCCTGCTCACCGGCCTCCAGCACCACGAAATCGAGGCCCCGTTCGGCCAGGTGGGCCGCCGCGGCCAGCCCGACCGGGCCCGCGCCGACGACCGCGACGGGCAGGTCGTCGGACCGCACGGCCTGCGCACTCGGCTGGAGTTCGACGGCGGTGGGACCGCAGCATCCGCTCATGGTGCTTCTCCTCATGGTTCCGCGGGCCGCGACGGTCCGCGCTGTTTTGACGATTGTCTAAGTAGCTTGGCGGACAACTTAGAGCAATGTCAAATTAGAGCTACATCTAATCAGTACCCCGGAAGCGGTCCGCTCACGCGCCGGCGGGTTCCGCGGAGATGGCGGGCCAGCGCGGCGACGACGCGACGGGCGTCGGCGCCGACCCCGCGAAGGGTGTTGGAGGAGGGAGTACGCTGCCACTCCAGGCCCAGGTAGCCGAGGCCGGGGTGGGTCAGCGACAGGCCGCGGCGCTGGCGCGGGCGCCCGCCGGCGGACAGCGCGCCCAGGCCGGCGAGGTAGGGCAGGTTCGGCCGGTAGCCGGTGGCCAGCAGCACCGCGTCGACGCGCTCGCTCCGGCCATCGGGCCAGACCGCGCGATCGCCGTCGAGCCGGGCGAACATCGTCCGCCGCGCGTAGCGGCCCTCGCGCAGCGCCCGGCGG
Source organism: Nonomuraea sp. NPDC049486 (assembly GCF_040676925.1). NCBI lineage: Bacteria > Bacillati > Actinomycetota > Actinomycetes > Streptosporangiales > Streptosporangiaceae > Nonomuraea > Nonomuraea sp. NPDC049486. The sequence goes on along the minus strand of NZ_JBFAPV010000006.1, from coordinate 425,116 downwards.
TAGCGGCCGTCGTCGAGCACCGGCGAGGCGGGCGGAGCCTCCGCACGGGCCAGCGGCAGCCGGTCGAACCCGGTCACGCGAAACCAGAAATGCAGGTCACGGCCGAGCGGGCGCTGCTCGACGAAGCGGATCGGCGCGCGGCCGGCCAGCGTCACCCGGCGCTCGGCGGCCAGCTCGTGCGCGATCTGGACCGCCGAGTTGCCCACTCCGACCACGATGACGTGCTCGCCGGGAAGCGAGGCCGGCGAGCGATAGTCGGCGGCGTGCAGCACCGGGCCGGTGAAGGCGCCCAGACCCGGGAGGGCGGGCCGGTGCGGGCGGCCGAAGGAGCCGCTGGCCGCGACGAGGGCCGGGGCGGCCAGCTCCTCCCCGCCGGTCAGGCGTACGAGGAAGCCGGTCCCGTCGGGCTCACCGGTGGGACGCACGGCATCGACACGGGCGCCGGTGCGCAGCTCGGCACCGCGCTCGACCAGGGCGGCGGCATAGCGCTCCAGGTAGACGACCACCTCGTCGCGGCGCGGGTAGCGCTCGGGATCGCCGTCGAAGGGCAAGCCGGGCAGGCTGCTGTAGCGGGCGGGCGAGAACAGGGCGAGGCTGTCGTAGTAGCGCGGCCAGGACCCGGCCGCCCGGCCTGAGGCCTCCAGCAGCACGGGCCGCAGCCCCAGCTCCAGTGCGGCATGCGCGGCGGCCAGGCCGGACTGCCCGGCTCCGATGATCAGAAGGCGGTCGTTGTCGATCGGCATGCCGCCAGAACGTACCGTCATTTTCTAATATGTCAATAAGTCGGTATAAGGGTAGAGTGCGGGGACGGTAGGGAGGAGCCATGGCCGAGACCACATCACCAGCCACGACGGCGGGCGCCACGTGCGTCCCGCAGCTGCCGCAGGCCGCCCAGGACTTCCTCAAGGCCCTGGGCAACCCCGGACGCCAGCAGATCATGCTGCTGTTCGCCCAAGGGGCCGAACTGTCGGTCAACCAGGTCGCCGAACGCGCCGGCATCAGCCAGTCCGCGGCCTCCCAGCAACTCGCCCTGCTCCGCCGCGGCGGCGTCGTCACCTCCCGCCGCGCCGGCAAGGAAGTGCTGTACCGGGGCGACCGCGACGGCGTCGCCCGCATCCTCGGCGACCTGCGGGACTACCTGCGATTCTGCTGCTGACCACCTGTCACGAGGCGACGGGGCACGGCGGTCGCAAGGGCGCACCGCTGGCGTCACCCGCCTGGATGGGAGAAAGTGGGGCAAGATCGGCATTCTTGGAGGAGGCGACTGTGCGACTCGGATTCAGCATCGGCACCCTCGGGCCCGTCGCGGCCACCCACGAGGCCCAGCTCTCGCTCGTCCGGGAGGCCGAGCGGCTCGGCTACGACTCGGTGTGGGCGTCGGAGGGGTACGGGGTGGACCCGGCCACCACGCTGGCCTGGCTCGCGGCCGGGACCGAGCGGATCCGCCTGGGCACCGGGGTGCTCCAGGCGACCGGCCGCACCGCCATCGCCGCCGCCATGGCCGCGGCCACCGTGGACCGCCTGTCGGACGGCCGGTTCCTGCTCGGGCTCGGCGCCTCGGGACCGCAGGTGGCCGAGGGCTGGCACGGCCACCCCTACCGGCGGCCGCTGGCCCACCTGCGCGACTACGTCGCCGTGGTCCGCGCCGCGCTCGACGGCCGCCCCGTACGGCACGACGGGCCGGAGATCACGCTGCCGCTGCCCGGCAGCCGCGGCAAGGAGCTGACCATGCAGGCGGCGCCGGTGCAGCGGCCGCTGCCGATCCACCTGGCCGCCATGGGCCCCAAGGCGGCCGGGCTGGCGGGCGAGATCGCCGACGGCTGGCTGCCCATCCACTTCCCGCCGGAGCACGTGGCCGAGACCCTGGAGCACGTCCGTGCCGGGGCGGCCCGCGCCGGGCGCGACGCCTCCCGCGTCGAGGTCTCGCCCATGGTGATGGCCATGGTCGACGACGACGCCGACTACGCCCGCGACATGGTGCGGCCCATGCTGGCGCTGTACCTGGGCGGGATGGGCACGCGCGGGGTGAACTTCTACAACCGGCTGGCGCACCGGCTCGGCTTCGGGCCGGCCGCCGGGCGGGTCCAGGACGCCTACTTCGACGGCGACCTGGGCGCGGCCGTGGAGGAGCTGCCGGACGACCTGGTCGACGCCCTCACCCTGTGCGGCACCCCTGAGCGGGTGCGCGAGCGGCTGACCGCCTACCGCAAGGCGGGCGCGACCAGGCTGATCGTCGGCCTGAACGCGCCCACCCTGGAGGACCGCGCCGAGCAGCTCGCCTGGCTGGCGGAACTCGCCGCGTGACCCTCAGCTCCCGACGGGAGCCGAGGGCAACTCGCGCATCTTCGGGATCGGCGACCGCCACAGCACCACCATCGGCACCAGCGCCCCGATCACCGCCGCCACCAGCACCACCGGCCGCATCCCGAACGCCTCCCCGAGCAGCCCGGCCACCAGCGCGCCCACCGGCGCCGGCACCAGCCCCATCGCCCAGATGGTGGCGATCACCCGGCCGACCAGCTCGCGCGGCGCGGCCGACTGCAGCACCGTGATGTTGTTGACCACGAAGATCTGCGTGCAGAGCCCCACCAGCAGCTGCGACAGGCCCAGCGTGCCGAGCGCCAGCCACAGCGGCCCGCCGGCCAGCGGCACCAGGATGAGCGCGCTGTTGCCGATCACCGTGGACCAGAACATGGTCGGCCCCGGCCCGAACCCCTTCATCAGCCGCACCGACAGCCACGCCCCCGCCACCGCGCCGATCCCGCCGACCGCGAGCACCCCGCCGACCACCGCGGCCGGCAGGTCCACGACACCGAGCACGTACGGGATGTAGAGGGTCTGCAGGATGCCGATGTCGAAGAAGGAGTAGACGGCACTGGCGATCGCCAGCGGCCGGATGATCGGCTGGCTCATCACGAAACCGAACCCGGCCCGGATCGCCGAGATCATGCTGCCGCCGCTGTCCGGCGGGGGCGGGTCCTCCTTCTTGCGGATGAAGATCAGGCACAGCGCCGAGGCGACGTAGCTGATGACGTCGACCAGGATGATCAGCGGCGCGGAGCGGGCCGCCAGCAGCACCCCGGCCAGGCTGGGCCCGACCGCCTTGGACACCGAGTCGCTCAGCTGCAGCTTGCTGTTGCCGTCGCCGAGATGCTCGGGCGCCACCAGCAGCGGCAGGTACGACCGGTAGGCGATCTCGAACAGCACGCCGAACACGCCCATCACCAGGACGACGACGTACAGCCACCAGAGCGTGAGCATGTCCATCACGAACAGCAGCGGCACGGTGCAGAGCATGGCGGCGCGGATCACGTCGCTCCAGATCAGCACGGGCCGGCGCCGCATCCGGTCCACCCAGACGCCGACGACGAAGAACAGCACCATCGGCAGGCGGGCCAGCGCGCCGAGCACGCCCATCTCGGCGACGGAGGCGTTCAGCAGGAGGTAGGCGACGACGGGCATGGCCAGCACCGTCACCTGAGAGCCGACCAGGGACAGGCTCTCACCCGCCCATAACTTCAGGAAGTCCGGATTGCGCCACAGGGTGCCGGCGCGGTCAGTCGTCGGTGAGGCCATTGTCGATGCTGCTCCTTACCTCGGCGGCCGCCCGCGCGACCCGCGGCTCGTACATGACGGTGAAGCGCTCGCCGTGGATGGGCGAGATGCGCAGCCGCCCGGTCACGACGTCGCGCCAGCCCATGTCGTCGGGCGGCACGCCCTCGGCGGCGGGCGAGAACAGCAGCACGTCACCGTCGTAGGGGGCGTGCCGGTAGTAGCCGACGGCGTGCGCGTTGGCGCGGAAGACGGAGACGAAACGGCGCGCCTGGCGCAGGTCGGCCGCGTCGGGCTGGAGGGTGTCGGCGCGGGCGGCGGCGTCGATGACGGCCAGCAGCCGCTCGTCGGGGTCCAGCCGGTGCAGCTCGTCCAGGTCGACCTGGACCCTGCCGCCCGCCAGGGCGTGGGTGAGCAGCACGGCGTCGTCCTCCAGCGAGGCGCGCAGCACCGGCTCGGCGGCGTCGGAGTAGAACAGCACCACCAGCGGCACCCGCTCGCCGCGCTCGCGCAGCCGGCGGGCGGTCTCCAGCGCGATGTTGCCGCCGATGCAGTAGCCGCCGAGCACGTAGGGGCCCTGAGGGCGGACCCGCAGCAGGTGCTCGGTGTAGTCGTCGACCATCTCCTCCAGCGTCTTGTGCGGCTCCTCGCCGGGGGCGAGCCCGGCGGCCTGGACGGCGAGCACGGGCTGGTCGGCGCCGAGGTGGCGGGCGAGCGGCAGGTAGCGGAACACCTGGCCGCCCAGCGCGTGGAACAGGAAGATCGGGATCCGGTCGCCGGTGGGGCGCAGCGGCACGATCCGCTCGGGGACGCCGTCGTTGTCGTGCGGGCGGCGCAGCTCGGCGGCCAGCAGGGCCACGGTGGGGGCGGTGAGCACGGCCTGCAGCGGCACCTCGCGGCCCAGCTCCTTGCGCAGCCGCATGGTCAGCCGCAGCGCCAGGAGCGAGTGTCCGCCGAGGGCGAAGAAGTCGTCGTGCACGCCGACGGAGTCCACGCCGAGCGTCTCCTCCCAGGCGGTGGCCAGCCTGGCCTCGAACGGGTCGCGCGGCGGCAGGTACGGGGGCCGCCCTGCCTCGCCGGGCTCGGGCAGCGCGGCCCGGTCGAGCTTGCCGCTGGTGGTGACGGGCAGCTCGGCCAGCCGCACCCACGCCGACGGGATCATGTGATCGGGCAGATGCCGCCGTAACGCGGCAGCCAGCTCGGCACCGGGATCCTCGGGCTGCGCGGGGTCGGCGGGGGTGTAGGGGACGACGTAGCCGACGAGGCGTTCGCCGCGCAGGACGACGGCGGCGGCGCGTACGGACGGGTGGGCGGTCAGCAGGGACTCGATCTCGCCCAGTTCGACCCGCTGGCCGCGGATCTTCACCTGGAAGTCGGTGCGGCCCAGGTACTGGATCTCGCCGGTGGGCAGCCAGCGGGCCACGTCCCCGGTGCGGTACAGGCGCGTGCCGGGCGGGCCGTACGGGTCGGGTACGAAGCGTTCGGCGGTCAGGGCGGGCCGGTTGACGTAGCCGCGGGCGAGCTGGACGCCGCCCAGGCACAGTTCGCCCGGCGTGCCGACCGGCACCCGGCGGCCCTCGGCGTCGAGCACCTCCAGGCGGGTGTTGGCGACCGGCCCGCCGATGGGGATCACGGTCTCGCCCGGCTGGCAGGCGTGCCAGGTCACGTCCACGGCCGCCTCCGTGGGGCCGTACAGGTTGTGCAGCTCCGTGCCGGGCATTCGCTCGTGGAAACGCGCGGCCAGCTCCGGGGGAAGCGCCTCGCCCGAGCAGATGACCCGCCGCAGCGGCGGCAGCTCGGGCTCGTCCAGGAACACCTCCAGCATCGACGGCACGAAATGCGCCACACTGGCGCGGTGCCCGGCGGCGAGGGCGGCCAGGCGGGCGCTGTCGCGGTGGGCGCCGGGCTCGGCGACGACCATCCCGGCGCCGGTGATGAGCGGCCAGAACAGCTCCCACACCGACACGTCGAACGACAGCGGCGTCTTGTGCAGGACCCGGTCCTCGCCGGTGAGCGGGAAGGTCTCCTGCATCCACCGCAGCCGGTTGACGATCGCCCGGTGCGACACCCCCACCCCCTTCGGACGTCCCGTCGACCCCGACGTGAAGATCACGTACGCGAGCGCGTCCGGATGGACGGCGGCCTCAGGAGTCGTGTCGGGGGCGGGACCGTCGAGAGGCAGCGCCACCACCCCGGCGGGCAGACCGGCGTCGGACGACGGCGGGTCGCCGTCGGTGAGGACGATGCGGGCGCAGGCGTCCTCGATCATGTGGGCCAGCCTTTCCGGTGGCAGGCCGGGCTCCAGCGGGAGGTAGGCGGCGCCGGCGCCGAGGACGCCGAGCAGCGCGGGCAGGAGGCCGGGGCCGCGGTCCAGGTGGAGGCCGACCACGGCGCCGGGACGGGCGCCGGCGGCGGCCAGCCGGGCGGTGACGGCGCGGGCGCGGGCGGCCAGCTCGCGGTAGGTGATCCAGGTGCCGTCGTAGCAGACGGCCGGCGCGGTGGGGGTGCGGGCGGCCTGCGCGGCGAACAGCTCCGGCAGGGTCGCCTCCGGGTACGGCCGCGCGGTGGCGTTCCACCGGCCGATCTCCCCGGCGTCCGCCGTCAGGAACGGATCGGCCCGGCGCGGATCGGCGGCGCTCGTGGTGGCCAGGCGCAGGGCCGTCAGGTAATGGCCGCCGATACGGGCGATCTGCGTCGCGCCGAACTGGGCCCGGTCGTAGGTGATGACCAGGTCGAACCCGCCGTGCTCGCGCGAGCGGGTGAACGCGGCGGTGAACGGCAGGTCCGTCTGTTCGAAGAACTCCTGGCCGACGATCTCGGCGCCGGGCATGCCGCGGTAGACGTGGAAGTCGCGGTAGTCGAAGAGCGCGTCCAGCATCGGCGAGCGCCCGGACAGCCGCTGGATCTCGAAGAGCGGGAACTGCCGGTGCGGCAGCAGCGCCACCTCGGCGTCGAACACCCGGCGCACCAGCTCGCCCCAGGTGGGCGCGGCCGTGTCGAGGCGCAGCGGCACCGTGTTGAGGAACAGGCCGAGCACCTCCTCGCCCGCCTCGCTCTCCGGGCGGCTGTGCGTGACCAGGCCGGTCATCACCTCGTCCTCGCCGGTGACCAGCGCCAGCACCCGCAGGTGGGCGGCCAGCATGACGGTGCGCACCGGGACGGCGAGCTCGCGGGCCACGTCGGTCACGCGGGCGAGCAGGGCGGGCTCCAGCGGCAGCCGCAGCACCTCGACGCCGTCGCCGTCCCGGTGCTCGGGCAGCCGCGGCAGCCGCGTGTCCGGCGCGTCGTCCACCCGGGCCTGCCAGAAGTCACGGGTCTGGGCGCAGGCGACGACGGCGCGCTCGCGGGCCACCAGGTCGCGGAAGGCCGCGGCGGGCGGGGTCACCGGCAGCGGCTCCCCGGCCAGGCGGGCGTGGTAGCGGCGGAACAGCTCGGTGACGAGCGTGGCCACGCTCCACCCGTCGAGGATGGCGTGGTGGAAGCTCAGGCTGAACGCGAACAGCTCGCCGGGCAGCAGGTGCGCGTGCGCGCGGGCCAGCGGCGGCCGCGACCAGTCGAACGGGCGCCGTTTCTCCTCCTCGGCCCAGCGCGCCACCCGTTCGTCCGCGTCCGGGACGCCCGACAGGTCGGTCACGGCGAACGGCAGTGTGGCCGAGCGGTGCACGAACTGCAGCGGCTCGCTGAACCCGGTCATGTCGATCGAGGTGCGCAGCACCGGGTGCCGGGCGGTCACCTCGGCCAGGGCGGCCTCGAACGCCTCCCGGTCGAACCGGCCGCGCAGCGTGATCGTGGTCAGGTCGTGGTAGGTGGCCGCGTCCGGCTCGTAGGCGCTGTGGTAGAGCATGCCCGCCTGGAGAGCGGCCAGGGGGTAGGCGTCCTCCAGGCCCCGGGCCCCGGTCGTGACAGTCATCGCGCCTCGCCTTCCAGCATCCGTGCCAGGTCCTCGGGGTCGAGCAGGCCGAACGGCGCCGCGGCCCGCGGTTCGGCGGCCGGCGTGGCCGGTTCCAGCCGGGCGGCCAGCTCTCTGACCGTCTGGTGCAGGAACAGCTGTTCCAGCCGTACGGCGTAGCCCGCCTCGCGCAGCCGGGAGACCACCTTGAGGCTGCGGATGGAGTCGCCGCCGACGGCGAAGAAGTTGTCGTGCGCCGACACCCTCGCGAGGCCGAGCACGCCCTGCCAGGCGGCGGCGACGGCGCGTTCGGCCTCGCCCTCCGGGTCGGCGTGGGCGGACGGGTCGGGGGCGGACGGGTCGGGCAGCGCGTCGCGGTCGAGCTTGCCGCTGCGGTTGAGCGGCAGCGCGTCCAGGATCGTCAGGGTTGCGGGGACCAGGTGGCCGGGCAGCCGCTCGCGCAGCAGGGCGTGCCACCGCGCCGGGTCGTGGTCGCCGGGGTCCGGCACCACGTATCCGGCCAGTCGCAGGCCGGCCCCATCGGCGACGGCCCGCGCGGCGGCGGCGCGGACGCCGGGCAGCGCCGACAGCGCCGCGTCGATCTCGCCCAGTTCGACCCGCATGCCGCGGATCTTGACCTGGTGGTCGGCGCGGCCCAGGTACTCGATCTCGCCGTCGGGCCGCCACCTGGCCAGGTCGCCGGTGTCGTACAGCCTGCCGCCTGGCGGGCCGTGCGGGTCGGGCGCGAACCGTTCGGCGGTCAGGGCGGGACGGTCGACGTAGCCGCGGGCGAGCTGGACGCCGCCGATCCACAGCGTGCCGGGGACGCCGACGGGCACCCGGTTCATGCGCTCGTCGAGGATCTCCAGGCGGGTGTTGGCGACCGGCCCGCCGATGGGGATCACGGTCTCACCCGGCTCGCAGGCGTGCCGGGTGACGTCCACGGCCGCCTCCGTGGGGCCGTACAGGTTGTGCAGCTCCGTACCGGGCATCCGCTCGTGGAAGCGCGCGGCCAGTTCCGGGGGCAGCGCCTCGCCCGAGCAGATGACGCGCCGCAGCGGCGGCAGGTCAGGCTCGTCGAGGTAGGCGTCGAGCATGGACGGCACGAAGTGGACGGTGCTGACGTCCCCGGCGCCGAACAGGCGGGTCAGGTAGCCGGGGTCGGCGTGCCCGCCGGGGTCGGCGACCACCATTCCGGCGCCGGTGATGAGCGGCCAGAACAGCTCCCACACCGACACGTCGAACGAGAACGGCGTCTTGAACGCCACCCGGTCCTCGCCGGTGAGCGGGAAGGCGTCCTGCATCCACCGCAGCCGGTTGACGATCGCCCGGTGCGACACCCCCACGCCCTTCGGACGTCCCGTCGATCCCGACGTGAAGATCACGTACGCGAGCGCGTCCGGATGGACCTCAGGAGTCGTGTCGGGGGCCGGCTCCGTGAGGGGGATCGCGTCGAGGAGGACGGGGGTGATGCCGGAGGGCAGGAGGGCGTGGTGGGTGGTGCTCGTGATCGCGAGGCGGGCGCCGGAGTCGGACAGCATGGCGGCGAGCCGGGCCGGCGGGTGGTCCGGCTCCAGCGGCAGGTAGGCGGCGCCGGCGGCGATCACCGCGTGCACGGCGACCACCAGGTCCGGCCCGCGTTCCAGGCACACGCCGACGACCCGGTCGGGTCCGGCGCCGAGCGCGCGCAGCGTGCGGGCCAGCCGGTCGACCCGGGCGGTGAACTGCTCGTAGGTGAGCCACTCCTCCCCGTGGCGCACGGCGGGGGCGTGGGGGGTGCGCGCCGCCTGGTCCGCCAGCAGGCCGGCGAGCGTCGCGCTCTCGTACGGGGTGGCGGTGTCGTTGGCCCGCAGGACCGTCTCCAGCTCTCCGGGCGTGAGCAGCGGCACCTCGCTCACGGGACGCCCGGGCGCGGCCACCGCCCGGGTGAGGAAGGCGCGGAAGTGGTCCGCGAACCGCTCCATCCGGTCGTGGTCGAACACGTCGGTGGCGTAGTGCAGCACCCCCGTCAGCCCGTCACCGGCCTCCTCGATCACCAGGTGCAGGTCCGCCTGGGTGACGCCGGGGTCGATGTCCAGGGTGCGCAGCGACACCCCGGCCGCCTCCGGCGGGGCGGGCGGCACGTTCTGGTAGGCGAGCATCACCTGGAACAGCGGGTTGCGGGCCAGGTCGCGCTCCTCGGCCAGCTCCCGCACCAGCACCTCGAACGGCAGCTCGGCGTGGTCGTGCGCGTCGAGCAGCCGTTCCCTGGTGCGCCGGACCAGCTCGCCGAAGCCGGGGTCGCCGGACAGGTCGCCGCGCAGCACCAGCGTGTTGAGGAACAGTCCGGCCAGCTCCTCGACGTCCGGGTGCGCCCGGCCGGACACCGGCGTGCCGATCGGGATGTCGTCGCGGCCGGTGTAGCGGGCCAGCACCGCCTGCAGCGCCGCCAGCAGCACCATGAACGGCGTCGCCTGCCGCTCCGCCGCGAACTCCCGGACCGCGGCGACGGTGTCCGCGTCGATGCCGAACGTCAGCCTGCGGCCCGCCATGCCCGCCGGCCCGTGCCGCTGCCGGTCCGCGGGCAGGTCCAGGGTGGCGGGCAGGCCGGCGAGGATGTCCTTCCAGTACGCGAGATCGTCCGTACGTTCGCCGGCCCGGCGGCGGTGCCAGGCGGCGAAGTCGCGATAGCGGGTGGGCAGGGCGGGCAGGTCCGGCGGGGTGCCGGTGACGCGGGCCCGGTAGAGCTCCATGAGGTCGCGCAGCAGGATCGACAGGCTCCACCGGTCGGCGCTCACGTGGTGCAGGGTCAGGAACAAGTCGTGCTCCTCGCGGCTCCGCCTGACGAGGACGGCTCTGGCGAGGGGGCCGGTGGCGAGGTCGAACCGGTGGCGGGCCTCCCGGCGCCCGATCTCGTCCTCGTCCGTCCCGCCGGGAGCGGGGAGGGGGCGGACGGCCAGGCGGGGTCTGCGGGTGCCCTCCTGGAGGTGCGGTTCGCCGTCGGCGCCGGTGATGACGAGGCGGAGGGCGTCGTGCCGGTCCACCAGGTCGTCGAAGGCGGCGGCCAGCGCCTCGACGTCGAGCGGGCCGGTCAGGCGTTCGGCCCAGGCCACGTTGTAGGCGGGGTTGCCGGGCTCGAGCTGGTCCAGGAACCACAGGCGGGCCTGGGCGTGCGACGGCTCCACAGGCCCGTCGGCCGCGGGGATGGAGGCGGCGTGCGCCGAGGTCAGCAGGGGGGCCAGCCCGGCGATGGTCGGCGTCTCGAAGCAGCGGCGCAGCGTCACCCGCGCGCCGAACTCCTCCCGCATCCTGACCACGAGCCGCATCGCCAGCAGGGAGTGGCCGCCGAGGGTGAAGAAGTCGTCGTCCACGCCGATCCGGTCCCTGCCGAGCAGGCCGGTCCAGACGGCGTGCAAGGTGTGCTCCTCCGGCGTACGCGGCGGCCGCTGCTCTCGGGCCTCTTCCGGCGGGGGCGGCGGGAGGGCCTTGCGGTCGAGCTTGCCGCTCGGCAGCACCGGGAAGCCGTCCACCGTCACGAACGCCGCCGGGATCATCGCCTCCGGCAACCGCGCCCGCAGAAACCCCCTCAACGAACCGGCATCAACCCCCGAACCCGCACCAGGCTGGACATACGCCACCAGACCACGACCACCCGGAGCGTCATCACGCACCACCACCACCGCACGACCCACCCCCGGACACTCCCCCAGCACCGCCGCGACCTCATCCGGCTCGACCCGCACCCCCCGCACCTTCACCTGATCATCAACACGCCCCAGATACTCCAACTCCCCCGACGCACACCACCGCACCAAATCCCCCGTCCGATACAACCGCCCCCCACCACCACCGAACGGATCCGGAACAAACCGCTCCCCCGTCAACCCCGCACGACCGTGATAACCCCGAGAAACCCCCACCCCACCCAGCAACAACTCACCCGGCACCCCCACCGGAACCGGACACAACCCCCCATCCACCACATACACCGACGTATTCGCCACCGGCGTGCCGATGGAGCCGCCTGCGTCGCCCGTGACCCGGTGCCCGGTGGACCACACGGTCGTCTCGGTCGGCCCGTACAGGTCCCACAGCTCGTCCGTCACCTTCAGGAGCCGGGCGGCGAGCCCGGCGGGCAGCGCCTCGCCCGTGGAGATGATCCGGGGGACGCGGGCGGCGAGCGCGGGCAGCAGGCCCTCCAGCATGGACGGGGTGGCCTGGACGGTGTGCACGTCCCCGATGAGCCGGTGCACCCGCTCGATCTCGGCGGAGGAGGCCACCACGACGGTCCCGCCGGTGACCAGCGGGCCGAAGATCTCGATCATCGCGATGTCGAACGACACCGACGTCAGGAACAGGTACCGCTCCCCCGCCGCCGGGCCGGGCGCCTCGCGGACGTGTCCCAGCAGGCTGACCAGGCCGCGGTGCGGCACCACGACGCCCTTGGCCCGGCCGGTCGAGCCGGAGGTGTAGATCAGGTAGGCGGCCTGGTCCGGGTGCGCGCCCGTACCGAACTCCTCCCCGTCCGCGGGGAGGTCTTCGAGCAGCAGGCGGCCGGGCCGGTCGGGGAGGCGGGCCTGGAGTGCGGCGGTGGTGACGGCGAGCGCGGCCCCCGAGTCGGCGAGGATCCCGGCGAGCCGCTCCGGCGGGTAGCCGGGGTCCAGGGGGACGTAGCAGCCGCCGGCCTTGAGCACCCCGAGCAGGGCGGCGACCAGGTCCGGGGTGCGGGGCAGGCACACGCCCACCCGGGTCTCGGGGCCGACGCCGAGCCGCCGCAGCCGCGCGGCCAGGCGGGCCGCCTTCGCCTCCAGCTCCGCGTACGTCAGGACGCGGCCGTGCGCGTCGGCCACGGCGGGCGCGTCCGGGGTGCGGGCGGCCTGCTCGGCGACCAGCTCGTGCACGCCGCGTTCCGGGTACGGGAGAGCCGGGCCGTCGCCTGCCCGCAGGGTGCGCTCCTGTTCGTCGGCGGGCATGAGCGGCAGCTCCGACAGGCGCAGGCCGGGATCGGCGACGGCGGCTGCCAGCAGGGTGCGCAGGTGGCCGGCCAGGCGGGCCATCCGGTCGTCGTCGAACAGGTCGGTGGGGTAGTCAAGCACGCACAGCAGCCGGCCGTCGGGGCGTTCCTCGACGATGAGGTCCAGGTCGAACATGGCGGTGCCGGGCCGCACGTCCAGCCGTTCCAGGCGCAGGCCGCGCGCGCCGCCGGGCAGCGGCGGGGTGTTCTGGTAGGCGAGCATCACCTGGAACAGCGGGTTCCTGGACAGGTCGCGGCCCGCCGACAGCTCCTCCACCAGGGTCTCGAACGGCAGCGCCGCGTGTTCGAACGCGCCCAGCGCCCGCTCCCGGGTGCGCTCCACCAGTTCGGTGAAGCTCGGGTCCCCGGACAGGTCGCCGCGCAGCACCACGGTGTTGAGGAACAGGCCGACGGTGTCGTCGAGCGACGGGTCGGGGCGGGCCGAGACGGGCGTGCCGATCGGGATGTCGGTCTGGCCGGTGTAGCGGGCCAGCAGCGTCTGCACGGCGGCGGCCAGCACCATGAACGGGGTGGCCCGGTGTCCGGCCGCCAGCGCGCGCACCCCGTCGGCGGTCGGCCGGTCCAGGTCGAACGGCAGCCTGCGGCCCGCGTTGTGGCGGACGGGCGGGCGGGGCCGGTCGGCGGGCAGGTCGAGCACGTCGGGCAGCCCGGCGAGGGTCTCGCGCCAGTGGGCGAGGTCGCCGTCCCCGCCGGCGGGGCGGGACCGCTGCCAGGTGGCGTAGGCGGCGTAGCCGGTCGGCGCCGCAGGGAGCGGGTCGCCGGCGTGCAGCGCCAGCAGGTCGCGCAGCAGGATCGCCACGGACCAGCGGTCGGCCAGGATGTGGTGCAGGGTCAGGATCAGGCGGTGTTCCCGCTCGGCGACCCGGAGCAGGCGGGCCCTGGTGAGGGGGCCCGTGTCCAGGGCGAACCGGTGCCTGGCCTCGCCGAGGGCCGCCGCGTCCGCCTCGGCGGGGGTGACGTCTTCGACGGTGAGCGCGGGCCTGACGGGGCCGGGCGCCTGCCAGGGCTCGCCGTCCTTGAGCGTGACCACGTACCCGAGTACGGGGTGGCGGTCCACGAGCGCGTCGAACGCCGCCGCCAGCGCGGCGGCGTCCAGCGGGCCGTCGATCCGGTACGCCCAGGACAGGGTGTAGGCGGGGTTGCCGGGGTCGAGCTGGTCGACGACCCAGAGCCGGCGCTGCGCCTCGGTCAGCGGGGCGCCCAGCCGGGGGTCGGTGTGCGGGATCGCCGGAGTGGGCGGGCTCGGCCGGCGGCGGCCGAGGAGGCGGGCCTCGAGTGCGGCCCGCTGGTCCGGGCTGAGCGCGGCCAGGCGCTCGCGGATCCCTTCGGCGTCGCTCACCGCTCCTCCTCAAGAAGCTCCAGATCGGTCCCGAGCGCGTGCTCGAGTACGGCCAGCGCCTGCTCCTCGACGGTGGTGGCGTCGAAGCAGCGGCGCAGCGGCAGTTCCACGCCCAGTTCGTCGGAGATCCGGGCGATGAGGCGGACCACGAGCAGGGAGTGGCCGCCGAGCTCGAAGAAGTCGTCGCGCGCTCCGACGCGGTCCCGTCCGAGCAGGTCGGACCAGATGGCGGCCAGCGTCTCCTCCGCGGGGGTGCGCGGGGGCACGAAGGCGGGGGCGGTGCCGGGGTGCGGCGGCGGGAGCGCGTTGCGGTCGAGCTTGCCGCTCGGCAGCACCGGGAAGCCGTCCACCGTCACGAACGCGGCCGGGATCATCGCCTCCGGCAACCGCGCCCGCAGAAACCCCCTCAACGAACCAGGATCAACCCCCGAACCCGCACCAGGCTGGACATACGCCACCAGACCACGACCACCCGGAGCGTCATCACGCACCACCACCACCGCGCGGCCCACCCCCGGACACTCCCCCAGCACCGCCGCGACCTCATCCGGCTCGACCCGCACCCCCCGCACCTTCACCTGATCATCAACACGCCCCAGATACTCCAACTCCCCCGACGCACACCACCGCACCAAATCCCCCGTCCGATACAACCGCCCCCCACCACCACCGAACGGATCCGGAACAAACCGCTCCCCCGTCAACCCCGCACGACCGTGATAACCCCGAGAAACCCCCACCCCACCCAGCAGCAACTCACCCGGCACCCCCACCGGAACCGGACACAACCCCCCATCCACCACATACACCGACGTATTCGCCACCGGCGTGCCGATGAGGATCGTGGTGGCGTCACGCGGCACCCGGTAGGCGGTGGACCAGATGGTGGTCTCCGTCGGGCCGTAGAAGTTCCACAGCTCCCCGGCCACCTTCAGCAGCCGCGCCGCCAGGTCGGGCGGCAGGGGCTCGCCGCCGAGGATGAGGCGCGGCAGGCCGGGCGGCAGGTGCCCGGCGACCAGGCCGGCCACCGAGGGGGTGAGCTGCACCAGGTCCACCCCTTCGGCGGCGCGACCGGCCTGACGGGGCACGCGGGAGGTGTCGTCGGGGGCGACGACGAGGGTGCCGCCGGACAGCAGCGGCGTGAAGATCTCCAGCGCGGCGATGTCGAAGGACAGCGACGTCATGAGCAGCGCGCTGCCGCCGCCGACCCGGCGGATCACGTCGGTGACCAGGTTGACGACCCCCCGGTGCGGCACCTCGACGCCCTTGGGCCGCCCGGTCGAGCCGGAGGTGTAGATCAGGTAGGCCAAATTGTCCGGACCCACCCGTACCGGCGTCGCGGGCGGCCCTTCCGGCGGCCGGTCCAGCAGGAACACCGGCGGCCGGTCGGCGGGGAGGTCGCCGGCCAGGCGCGAGGTGGTGATCAGCAGGCGCGCGCCGGAGTCGGCCAGGATGTACGACAGCCGTTCCGCCGGGTACGCCGGGTCCAGCGGCAGGTAGTGGCCGCCCGCCCGCAGGACCGCCAGCAGCGCCACCACCAGTTCGGCGTCGCGGGGCAGGCACAGCGCCACGCAGGTCTCGGCGCCCACGCCCGCCGCCGCCAGCCGCCCGGCCAGCGCGCGGACGCGCTCGTCCAGCTCGGCGTAGGTGAGCGTGCCGCCGGCGAGGTCGCGGAGCGCGACCGCGTCGGGCGTGCGCGCGGCCTGCTCGGCGACCAGCTCGTGCAGGGTCCCGGCGGGGTACGGTGCGGCGGTGGCGTTCCAGCCGGTGAGCAGCCGCCGTTCCCGTTCGGGCGTCATCAGCGGCAGCCGCGACACCCGGATGCCCGGGTCGGCGACGGCGGCCTCCAGGACGAGCCGGTACGCCTCGGCCATCCGCGCCACCGTGTCCGCGTCGTACAGCTCGGTGCTGTACTCGAAGTAGAGGCCCGCGCCGGAAGGGGTCCTGACCACGTCGAGGCCGAGGTCGTGCTGGGCGGTGCCGTTGGGGAACTGGCCGCGCGCGTCCATCGGCAGCAGGTTGAAGCCCACCTGGTACAGCGGGGTGCGGCTGGGGTCGCGGGCCGGCCGCAGCGCCTCCACCAGCCGGTCGAACGGCACGTCGGCGTGGTCCAGCGCTTCCAGGACGGTGCCCCGCACCCGGTCCAGCAGCTCGTCGAAGGACGGGTCGCCGGACAGGTCCGTGCGCAGCACCAGCGTGTTGACGAACATGCCGATGACCGGCTCGAACTCGGGCAGGTCCCGGCCGGCGACCGGCGAGCCGACCACCACGTCGTCCTGGCCGCCGTAGCGGGCGAGCAGCGCCTTGAACCCGGCCAGCAGCACCATGAACAGGGTGGCGCCGCGCCGCCTGGCCAGCTCCTCCAGCGCGTCGACGAGGTCCCCGGGCAGGGTGCGGGCGTACTCGTCGCCGGCGTGGCCGCGGGTGGCCGGGCGCGGCCTGTCGGTGGGCAGGCCGGTGTCGCCGGGCAGTCCGGCCAGGCGTTCGCGCCAGTAGCCGAGCTGGCCGGCGAGCACGCCCCCGGCGAGGTGCTCGCGCTGCCAGGCGGCGTAGTCGGCGTACTGGATGGGCAGTTCGGGCAGGTCCGGCTCGCGGCCCCGGCCGAGCGCGTCGTGGATCTCCTTCAGCTCACTGGTGAAGACGACGCCGGAGCGGGCGTCGAACACCGCGTGGTGCACGACCAGCACGATCCGCTGCAGCTCGTCGCTCATGCGGACCAGCCGCGCCCGCCACAGCGGCGGCCGGTCCAGGGCGAACGGCCTGCGCGCCTCGGCCAGGGCCAGGGCGCGGAACTCGCGTTCGGCCCGCTCGGGCGGCAGGCCGCGCAGGTCGGTGCAGGGCAGCGTGACCGGCAGGTCCACCTGGACGACCTGGACCAGGTCGCCGTCCTCGGTCGCCAGCGACGTGCGCAGCGTCTCGTGCCGCCGGACGACCTGGCGCAGCGCGTCCAGGCACCGCTCCGGGTCGCTCCGGCCGGGCAGCTCGATCACCGCGTTGACGTGGTGCGCGGGCGCGTCCGGGTCGAGCCGGGCGAGGAACCACAGGCGTTCCTGGGCGTACGAGGCAGGCAAGACGTAGGTGCCGGTCACGGCCGGTGTCCTCCTAGTATTGGTCCATGGCCTCGCGCAGGCTGCGCGGGCGCATGTCGGTCCAGACCTGCTCGATGTGGTCGAGGCAGCTCTGCTTGGCGCCCTCGAACCCGGTCTCCCGCCAGCCGTCGGGGACGGGGCGTTCGGCGAACCAGATCGAGTACTGCTCCTCGTCGTTGACCACGACCTTGTACTGGCCGTCCCGCATGTCAGCGCCTTTCCGTCCGGGGGAGCCTGCTGATGGTGGTGGTGCCGGTGGCGGGGGCCTGCTGCTTGCCGCGCAGCTCCTCCACGAGCGCGGCCATGCCGGCCACGGTCGGCACCTGGAAGAGGCTGCGCATCGGCAGCCGGACCCCGACCTTCTTCCTGATGAGGGCGATGAGCTGGACGGCGACGAGCGAGTTGCCGCCCAGGTCGAAGAAGTCCTGTTCGACGCTGACCCGGCGGGCGCCGAGCACCTCGCCCCACAGGCCGGCGAGCGTGCTCTCCAGCTCGTTGCGCGGCGCGACGTGGTCGTCGGGGAGCTCGTCGGCGCCGCCCGCCGCGGCGGCGGCGTCCAGTTCGCCGGCGACCGTGTCCTGGGTCAGCTCGCGCACGCCGGCGACGTACTCGGCCAGGTCGGTGGCGTTGACCACGACCTGCGGGCCGAGGTTCGCGGCGAGCAGCCGGCGGAACGCCTCGGCGCCTTCTGCCGGGCTGATGCCGCGCTTGGCGCCGTCCACGTCGAGCGCCTGGCCGGCGGCGGCCGACTCCTCGTCGACGGCGGTGTCCTCGGCCTGCCGGCGGGCTCCCTCGCCGACGGTCCGCGTGACGGCGTCCTTGTCGATGCGGCGCAGCACGAAGTCGGCGATGGTGACCACCGGTTCGCCGGCGTCGTCGTACAGGGTGAGGTCCGCGGCGAGCACCTCGCCGCCGCCGGTGTCGCGGTGGCGGGCGTGGCTCCACAGGCGGGCCGGGAGCGGCGCGTGCACGGTGACGCGGCCGTATCCGAGCGGCAGGTAGCTGTGGCCGCCGGAGACGGAGCTTGACGCGACAGAGATGAACGCCGTCGCCTCGTCCAGCAGCGCCGGGTGGAGCGGCAGCCGGTCCAGGTCGGCGGCCACGTCGGGGCCCGCCTCCAGGCGGGCGAGCCGCTCGTCCCCGCCCTGGCTCACCGAGCGCAGGCTGTTCCAGCGGGGGCCGAAGGTGACCAGGCCGGAGGCGGAGGCGAACGGGCTCGGCCCGTCCTCGCCGCCGTACACGCATCGCTGCCGGGCGCCCGCCAGGTCCGACGGCGGCGGCTCCCCGGTGACCCAGGCGGCAGAGCCGCGGGCGTGCTGCGTGGCCTCGCCGCCGGTCACGCTGACCACCTCGAAGTCCATGCCGTCGCCCGCCGGGGTGAGCAGCACCCGCAGCTCGGCGGCGGCGCCGTCGGCGACGGGCAGCGGGGCGACGAACGCGACGTCGCGCAGCTCGATCGCGTGGCCGGGGCCCGGGCTCGGCACGGCGGCCTCGAACGCGGCCCGCGCCGTCTCCAGGTAGCCGGTGCCGGGCATGACGGGCACGCCCGCCACCCGGTGCTCGTCGAGCAGCCAGTGCGTGGACGGGGAGAGCGTGGCCGCGTACCAGGGCCGGCGACCGGCGCTCTCGTGGCGGTGGCCGAGCACCGGGTGGTCGATCCTGGTGACCCGGTCGCCGCGCTGCAGCGCCCGGAACGCGG
Source organism: Nonomuraea sp. NPDC049486 (assembly GCF_040676925.1). NCBI lineage: Bacteria > Bacillati > Actinomycetota > Actinomycetes > Streptosporangiales > Streptosporangiaceae > Nonomuraea > Nonomuraea sp. NPDC049486. The sequence continues at coordinate 406,534 of NZ_JBFAPV010000006.1, read as the reverse complement.
CCGGGGCCGCGACCTCGGCCGCCATGCCGACCTCCAGCCAGGCGCCCCAGTTGACCGAGACCGCCCGGCCTGGCCAGGCGTGCGCGCAGGCGTCCATGAAGGCGTTGGCGCCGCAGTAGTCGACCTGGCCGAACCCGCCGGCCACGGCGGTGACCGACGAGCACAGCATGACGAAGTCGAGCGGCAGGTCGCCGAAGACCTCGCGCACCGCCAGCGTGCCGGCGAGCTTCGGGGCGAGCACGGCCTCGGCCGCCGCCCGCTCCTTGACCTCGGCCATGCCGCCGCCGGGAACCCCGGCCGCGTGCACCACGCCGTCGATGCGGCCGAACCGGTCGAGCGCCTCGGTCCTGGCGCGGCGCAGCGCCCCGGGGTCCGCGGCGTCGGCGGCCAGCACGACCACCTCGGCGCCGGCCCGCTCCATGCGGCGCACGGCGGCGACGGCGCGGCGGACCCGGTCGGGGGCGCCGTCGAGGGTGTCCCACTCCTCCCGGGGCGGCAGCCCCGACCGGCCGAGCAGGACGAGCCGGGCCTGCGCCCGACCGGCCAGGTCCTCGGCGAGGGTGAGCCCGATGCCGCCGAGCCCGCCGGTGATGACGTACACGCCGTGCCGGCGCAGCGGGTCGGCCTGCGGCGGCAGCGGCACCCGGGTGTGCCCGCGCAGCCAGCGGCGGCCGGCGCGCAGCGCGACCGGCGACGGCGGCTCGCCCTCGGGCGGCTCGCCGGGCTCGGCGGCCAGCTCGGCGAGCACGGCGGCCGGGTCGTACGGGCCCTCCTCCAGGTCGACGTGGCGGGCCGTCAGCCAGCGGGCCTCCAGCGGGACGACGGCGGTGAAGCCGGCGACGGTGGCGTGCTCGGGCCTGGTGACGTCCCCGCCGACGACTCCCTGGGTGCCCCTGGTGACGATGTCGAGATGGACGCCGCCGTCCCGGTCGGCCTGGGCGAGCGCCTGGACGAGGCCGAGCAGGCTGAAGAACCCCAGGTCCTGGGCGGCGTCGGTGGCGGCGATGCCCTCGGCGGGGGTGCCGTCGAGGGGCCAGGCGTGCACGATCCTGGCGGGGACGCCGGTCTGCGCGATCAGCGCCTCGTAGTCCTCGCGCTCGGCGGGCCTGACGGTGACCGTGCCGTCGGGGGCGACCCCGTACGCGGTGCCGGGGACGACCTGGACCGCGTCGGCGCCGGCGGCGCGCAGGGCGTCGAGGAGCGGCACCCCGCCGGGCCCGGCGAAGACCAGGCAGCGGGCGCCGGCGAGGGAGTCCGCCGGGACGGGGGTGACGGGGGCCTGCCGCCAGGCGGGCACCGAGAAGCGCTCCTCCTGCGGCAGCGCCCCGGTCCGCGCGGCTCTCGGGTAGATCAGCTCGGGGTCGACCGCGGTCGGCACCCAGTGGCGGGTCCGCTCGTACGGGTAGGCGGGCAGCGGGACGCGCCGCGCGGGCTCGGTGATCGCGGTGACGTCGAGCGGCGCGCCCGCGGCCCACAGCGTGCCCGCGGCCGCGTACAGGACCTCGAGGTCGGACTTGGTGTCGGCGGGTCCTGGCAGGCTGGGCAGCGGGGCGGGCGCGGTGCGCGGCAGCTGCGTCCTGGCCAGGCCGGCGAGCTGGCGTCCCGGACCGCATTCGAGCATCCGCCACTCGCCCTCCGCGGCGAGCGCGGCCACGCAGTCGCCGAACCGGACCGCCTCGCGCAGGTGGCGGGTCCAGTAGCCGGGGTCGGTGGCCTCCTCGGGCGTGATCCAGGCGCCGGTGACGTTCGACAGGAACGGGATCCTGGGCGCGTCGCGGGTGGCGGCGGCGACGGCGGCGTGGAAGTCGCCCAGGATCGGGTCCATCATCGCCGAGTGGAAGGCGTGCGACGTGCGCAGCGCGGTGTGCTGGACCTCGGCCTCGTCCAGCGTGGCCGCGTACCGCTCGACCAGCTCGGCCGGGCCGGCGACGACGCAGGTGCCCGGGCCGTTCACGGTGGCGACGGACAGCCCGTCCGGCAGGGTGCGGCGGACCTCCTCGTGGTCCTGGCGCACGGCCAGCATCGAGCCGGGCGGCATCGACTGCATGAGGCGGCCGCGGGTGGCGACCAGGCGCAGCGCGTCCGGCAGCGGGAAGACGCCGGCGACGGCGGCGGCCACGTACTCGCCGATGCTGTGGCCGATCATGGCGGCCGGTTCGATCCCCCACGACGACCACAGCCGGGCCAGCGCCCACTCGACGGTGAACAGCGCGGGCTGGGCCAGCTCCGTCTGGCGCAGCCGCTCGTCGGCGGCCTCCCGCTCGTCGTCGCCGGGGAACAGCAGCGTCCGCAGGTCCAGGCCGAGCTCGTCGCGGAGCAGCGCGGCGCACTCGTCCACGGCGGCGGCGAACACCGGCTCGGTGCGGTAGAGACCGGCGCCCATGCCGGCGTACTGGGCGCCCTGGCCGGAGAACAGCCACGCCACCCGGGGCGTGCCCGCCTTGGCCTTGGTCACCCGGCGTGAGTCGCGCAGGGCGGCGACCGCGTCGGCGGGGTCGGCGGCGACCACGGCTGCCCGGTGCTTGTGCTGCTTGCGCCCGGTGCGCAGCGTGTGCGCCACGTCGGCGAGCGAGACCTCCCGGTCCTCCAGGTGGCCGGCCAGCCGCCGCACGGCGGCGTCGAGCGCGGCCGGGGTGCGGGCCGACAGCTGCAGCAGGTGGGCGGGGCGGGGCCGGGCGGTCGGCAGCGGGGCGGGCGGCGCCTGCTCGACGACGACGTGCGCGTTGGTGCCGCCGATGCCGAAGGAGCTGACGCCGGCGCGGCGCGGGTGGCCGTTCGTCTCCCACTTGGTCAGGGTGGCGTTGACCCGGAACGGCCCGGACTCGAAGTCGATGCGCGGGTTGGGCCGCTCGTAGTTGAGGCTGGGCGGGATCATGCCGTGCTCCAGCGCGAGCACGGTCTTGATGAAGCCGGCGATGCCCGCGGCCGGTCCGAGGTGGCCGATGTTGGTCTTGACCGAGCCGATGCCGCACCAGCCGGTCTCCTCCGAGGCCGCGCCGAGCACGCCGGCCAGGGCGGAGACCTCGATCGGGTCGCCGAGCGAGGTCCCGGTGCCGTGCGCCTCGACGTAGGTGACGGTGCGCGGGTCGATCTGGGCAACGCCGAGCGCCTGCGAGACCGCCGCGGCCTGGCCCTCGGCGCTGGGCGCGGAGAAACCGACCTTCGTGGCGCCGTCGTTGTTGATCGCGTTGCCGATGACGACGGCGCGGACGTGGTCGCCGTCGGCGATCGCGTCGGACAGCCGCTTGAGCACGGCCATGCCGCCGCCACCGCCCCAGATCGTGCCCTGCGCGGACGCGTCGAAGGCCCGGCAGTGCCCGTCAGGGGAGTAGATGCCGTCCTGGTGGTACAGGTAGCCCCACTCGGCGGGCAGCTCCAGCGACGCGCCGCCGGTCAGCGCCATGTCGCACTCGCCGGCGCGCAGCGCCTCGCAGGCGACGTGCAGCGCCACCAGCGAGGACGAGCAGGCCGTGTGCAGGGTGAGCGACGGGCCGCGCAGGTCGAGCTTGTACGACACGAGCGTGGCCAGGTAGTCGGGGTGGTTGCCGGTGTAGACGGCCAGGTTGCCCACGGAGGCGAACACCTCGGTGTTGGGCCGCACGTACAGCCACTGGTACTCGTCGGAGCCGATCGCCCCGTACACGCCGATCTCGCCGGGGTAGCGCGCCGGGTCGTAGCCGGCGTCCTCCAGCGCGGTGTTGGCCAGCTCCAGGAACATGCGCTGCTGCGGGTCGCGCAGCTCCGCCTCGCGCGGCGACATGCCGAAGAAGGCGGCGTCCAGCGCGCCGTAGTCGTCGGCGACGGAGGCCGCCGGGACGAACATCGGATCGTCGAGCAGGTGGGCGGGCACGCCCATCGCCTCCTGCTCGGCCCGGGTGTGGAACTTCACGGACTCCACCCCGTCCACCAGGTTGCGCCAGAACGCGGGCACGTCCTCGGCGCCCGGCAGGCGGCAGGCCAGCCCGACGACCGCGATCGGCTCGACCCCGTTGCCTTCTTCGTGGTTCATTCGTTGCTCTCCTGTCTGGGCTGCTGTGGCCGGTGGGGTGAGGATCGTGCCCGCCGCGCGGCGACCCGCCGGGCGGCTCGGTCCCAGCCGGCCGGACGGCGTTCGCCGTCGAGGTGCGCGGCCAGATCTCGTACGGTCGGGAAGCGGAAGAGGTCGACGATCGGCACCTCGCGGCCGAGCGAGGCGGCCAGGCGGGCCTGGACCTGCGCGGTGGCCAGCGAGTGCCCGCCGATCTCGAAGAAGTTCGCGCCGGCGGAGATGCTGGGCAGGCCGAGCACCTCGCGCCAGACGCCGGCGACCAGGCGTTCGGTTCCGGTGGCGGGCTCCTGGCCGCTCGCCGGCGCGGGGCGGGGCGGCGGGGCGGGCAGCCGGGCGCGGTCCACCTTGCCGTTGGGGGTGAGCGGGAGCGCGGGCAGCAGGACGAGCTCGGCCGGCAGCGCGTAACCGGGCAGGCTCGCGGCCAGGTGGCGGCGCAGCTCGGCCTGGCCGACGGCGGGCCCGTCGGTGACCGCGTACGCGAGCGGCACCCGGCCGCCCGGCCGCTCGGCGACCGTGGCTGCGGCGGCCCGCACGCCGGGGTGGGCCAGGAGGGCGGCTTCGACCTCGCCGAGCTCCACCCGGTAGCCGCGGATCTTCACCTGCCCGTCGGCCCGGCCGGCGAGCACGACGCGGCCGTCCGGGTCGTAGCGGCCGAGGTCGCCGGTGCGATAGCGGGCCGTCTCGCCGTCCCGCTCGCGGGCGAACCGCTCCCGGGTGAGGGTCTCGTCCAGGTACGACTCCGCCAGGCGGCGGCTCCTGACCACGACCTCGCCCAGCTCGCCGACGGCCGCGGGCGCGCCGGCCGCGTCGAGGACGAGCAGCTCGGCGCCGTCCACGCCGTGCCCGGCCGGAACCGGGTCGCCGTGGTCGGGCGGGTCGCCGATCTCGTGCACCGCCTGCGCCTGCGGGGTCTCGGTGGTGCCGTAGGCGTTGACCAGGCGGGCGTCCGGGGCGACGCGGCGGAACCGGGCGGCGTCGGCGTGGGTGAGCCGGTCGCCGCCGAACAGCACCAGCCGCAGATCGGGCAGCTGGACCCCGGCGGCGGCGATGAGCGCGGCGAGCTGCGGGGTGAGGTGGGCGACGGTGATCCTTCGCCCGCGCAGCCATCCGGCCAGCTTGGCGGGGTCCCGCACCAGGTCCGGGCCCGGCACGTGCAGGGTGGCGCCGAGCACCAGCGGGGTGAACGCGTCCCGCAGCAGCGGGTCGTGCGCCAGCCCGGCCAGGAGCGCGAACCGGTCGTCCCCGGTGAGGCCGTACGCGCGCGGGTACCAGTCGAGGAAGCGCGCCAGCGGACGCTCCGGCGTCCGCACGGGCTTGGGCTCCCCAGTGGTCCCCGACGTGAACGCCAGATACCCCCGCTCCTCCATCGCCACCACCCGACAGGCCGTCCCACCCTGCCCCGAACCCACCTCCGCCCTGTCACCACTCCCGTTCATGGCCGCTTCCGCCCCGTCACCACTCCCGTTCGTGACCGCTACTACCCGGTCACCACTCCCGTTCAGGACGTCGGAACCCGCCTCTCCCTCACCGAGCAGCTTCCGAGCCGCAAGATCGACCGACTCCCCCTCACCGTTCCCGTCAAGGACGCCAGGACCCGCGGCGCCTTCCTCACCGGTCAGATTCCGGGCTGCCAGGGCGGCTGGCCCTTCCTCACCGTTCGCGGGGGTACGGGGTTCTCCTGCTGGAGGGAGCCATGCCAGGTCGGGCGGGATCTGGATGCCGGGGCAGGCGATGATGCTGGTCGCGCCGGCCGCGCGGGCTTGGGCCGCGAGCCGGGCGGGCGGCAGCGCCGTGTCGAGCACCGCCCAGCGGGCTCCCGCCGCCAGCACGCCCAGCATCAGGGCCGGCAGCTCGCGCGTACGCTCGGCGAGGATCGCCACCGTCTCCCCCGCCCGCACGGCCGCGCCCGCCGCATCGGCCAGCCGGGAGAGGTCCGCGTACGTCAGCTCGCCGTCCTCGCCGCTGACCGCCACCCGCTCGGGCCCACCGGCCACCTGCATGAGCACCCGCTCCACCACCCCGGCCCCGTCCCATCCGGACAGCACCGCAGTCCCATCCGGCAGCCGGACCGCCCCGGATGCATCCATGAGCCCCGTACTCACATCCGGCGAAGCACCGCCCCACACCCCGTGACCGCCCTGCGCCCCCGCCGACGCTCCCCCGTCGCGGAAGGCTTCCCCGCCCTGAACCTCGGCCGCCCCGGCCACATCACCGACGCCCACCACCCCGGTCTGGGCCCCCGCCGTCGCCGCCACCTCCACGCCACCGGCGCTGGCCGCCCCGGCAAGGGTCAGCGGCTTGACCTCAGCCGGGTCCGGGAGCGGCCCTTCGTCACCTCGTCCAGGACGGGGGCGCAGGCGTGACTCGCGTACGGGACGCGCCGGGTCGGCGGTGAGGTCGGTGAGGAGGCGCAGGTAGCCGTGCAGCAGCGCGTCGACGCGCGACCGGCGGAACAGTCTGGGGTTGTAGACGGCCTGCAGCACATAGCACCCGTCGCGCTCCCCCACGTACAGGGTGAGGTCGAACAAGGAGCCGGGCAGCCCGGGAGGCAGCGGGGCCGCCGCGACGCCGGGCAGGTCCAGCCGCGGCTCGGTGAAGTCGTACATGTTGAACAACACCTGCACGAGCGGGTTGCGCGACAGGTCGCGGCCCGGCCCGAGCCGGTCCACCAGCCGCTCCAGCCGCACGTCCAGGTGGGCCAGCGCACCCGACAGCGCCTCCTGGCAGCGGGTGACGTGCGCGGAGAACGGCGCGCCGTCGTCCACCCGCAGCCGCACCGGCAGCACCTGCACCAGGCACCCGGCCACCGGGTCGAGCGCCGGGTCGCGGCGGTCCGCGACGGGGGTGCCCACGATCAGGTCGGGCTGGCCGGACAGCCGCCGCAGGACCTGCCCGTAGGCGGCGAGCAGCACCGCGTACGGGGTGCCGCCGAGCCGGGCGGCCAGCTCCCGCACGGCGGCGCTGACCCCGGCGCCCGCCTCGGCGGTGACGGACTCGCCGTCGAACGTCTGCACCGGCGGGCGCGGATGGTCGCGCGGCAGGTCCAGCACCGTGGGCGCGCCGTCGAGGTGCCCGCTCCACCAGGCCAGGTCCGCCTCGCCGTCGCGCCTGCCGAGCCAGTCCACGTACCCGCCGTAGGTGGCGCGCAGCGGCGGGAACGCCTCCTGCCGGTACGCGCGCGAGATGTCTTCGTACAGCACCTTCTGTGACCAGCCGTCGAACACCAGGTGGTGGACGGTGACGACGAGCACGTGCTCCTCCACGTGCTCGTCCCGGGCGAGCCGCAGCAGCCTGGCCCGCCACAGCGGCCCCTCGGCCAGGTCGAACGCCAGCCGCGCCTCGGCCTGCAGCCGTTCGCGCAGCTCCGCGTCGGTCACGTCCTCGACGGGCAGCGGCACCGGGCCGGGCGGAGTGACCGTCACGGAAGGGACGCCGCCCGTCTGGGGCACCCGCCAGCGCAGCACCTCGTGCCTTTCGGCCACCGACGCCAGCGCCCGGCGCAGCGCCGCCACGTCCAGCGGGCCGGTGAGCCGCTGGGCCATGGCGATGTTGTGCGCCGGCGTGCCGGGGGCCAGCCGTTCCACGAACCACATCCGCCGTTGCACCGCCGACAGCGCCGCCGGTCCGTCGCCGGGCGGCTCCTCCCGCAGCGGAGGCGCCGCCGCGGCCCGGCGGGCGATCCCGGCCACGGTCCTGCCCGCCAGCACGTCCTCGACGGCCAGTTCCCGGCCCAGCCGGGTCCTCAGCAGCGCGGTCAGCCGCATGGCCAGCAGCGAGTGGCCCCCGCGGGCGAAGAAGTCGTCGTCCGCCAGCGGCTCCGCACCCCCGAACGCCTCCCCCCAGGCCCCGGCCACCTCCCGCACCATCACCTCACCCCCGCCCAGGTGATCGCTGTCGCGGGCCGCAGACGAACCGGCCCCGTGCTCGCCGTCCGCCACACGAGGAGCCGACCGGCGCTCGCCATCGCGAGAAGCCGTCTGCTGGTCGGCCACGGGCGAGGGCGTCCGATGCTCCCCATCCCCGGCCGCGCGACGGGCCGTCCGACGCTCGCCCTCGCGAGGAGCCGTCTGCTGGTCGGCCACGGGCGAGGGCGTCCGATGCTCCCCATCGCCGGCCGCGCGATGGGCCGTCCGAGGCTCGCCGTCGCGGGCGGTGGGCGGGGCCGTTCGATGCGTGCTGGCGGTTTCCTCGTGGGCGTGCCGGTGGCCGGATTCCTCCGTGGTGACCTCAGGGCTGGAGGGGTGGGTGTGCTGGTCGCCGAGGGTGCGCAGGGCGGCCAGGTCGACCTTGCCTGCCGGTGTCAGCGGGAGTGCGGGCAGGCGCAGCACCCGGGTGGGGACCATGTACGCGGGCACGCTGTCCAGGCAGTGGGCGCGCACCCGTTCCAGGTCCGGGGCCTCCTGCGGGGTCAGGTACGCGACCAGTTCCGTCAGCCCGCCCGCTCCGGTGCCGGCGTCCACGACGGCCTGGCGGATCTCGGGGTGGGCGCGCAGCACCACCTCGATCTCGCCGATCTCCACCCGCTGCCCCTGGACCTTCACCTGCCGGTCCAGCCGGCCGATGAAGCCGATCCGGCCTTCCGCGTCCAGCACCACCCGGTCCCCGGTCCGGTACAGCCGCGCGCCGGGCTCGCCATACGGGTCCGGCACGAACCTCTCGGCCGTCAGCCCAGGCCGGTGCAGGTAGCCGCGGGCGAGCTGCGGCCCGCCGACGCACAGCTCGCCGGGCGTGCCCGGCGGGACCGGCCGGAGCAGGTCGTCGAGGATGTACGCGGTGCAGCCCGGCAGCGGGTGCCCGATCGGCAACGGCCGGTCCCAGTCGCCGTCGAGCTCGGTGCCGACCACGCACACGGTCGTCTCGGTCGGCCCGTACCAGTTGTGGAACCGCCTGCGGCCCGGCCGCGACCACCGCGCCACCTGCTCGGGCCCGGCCGGCTCGCCCGCGGTGAGCAGGTCGCGCAGCGCCGGCAGCCGGTCGGGGTCGAGCAGCGGCAGCAGCGCGGGCGGGATCGTGCCCCAGGTGACCCGGTGCCGTTCCAGGAACCGCTGCAGCCGTACGGGATCGACCCGGTCCTCGTCGGCGGTGAGCATGACGCACCCGCCCCGCGCGAGCGGCGCGAAGATGTCGAGCACGGACACGTCGAACCCGAGCGCCGCGAACCCGATGGAGCGGCACGACGCGTCCAGGCCGAAGTACGCGCCCGCCATGGTCACGAACGCCACCGCCGACGCGTGGCTCACCACGACCCCCTTGGGCCGCCCGGTGGATCCGGAGGTGTAGAGCACGTACGCCGCGGAGCCCTCCGCGGCGGCGGCCGGTTCCGGGGGCGGGAGCTCGCCCTGGGCGGGGGCGACGAGGCGGAGGGGGAGGTCGCGCAGGACGCCGCGGCCCGCCTGGTCGGCGACCACCAGAGTGATCCCGGCGTCGCCGATGACGGTCTCCAGCCGCTTGCGCGGGTGCGACGGGTCGAGCGGGACGTACGCGGCGCCGGACATCAGGACTCCCAGCACCGACACCAGCAGTTCGGGCGTGCGCCGCCCGCACACGCCGATCCGCGTCTCCGGACCGGCGCCCAGCTCGCGCAGCCGGTGTGCCAGCGCTCCCGCCGCAGCGGTGAGCCCGCGGTAGGTCAGGCTCGTGTCCCACTGCCGCACCGCGGGCGCGTCAGGAGTGCGGGCGGCCTGGGCGGTGACGAGTTCGTGGAGCAGCGTCGCGGTGGTCACGTTCACCCCGTCATCCGGCCCGGTCGGGCAGCGTGTCGAATCTCAGCCGCACCCGGTCGTACGCCACGGCCACGGCGGCCGGCGCCTCGCCCCGGGCGGTGGGCACCGGCAGGTGGACGACCCACCAGCCGGACAGCCGGCCCTCCGAGGCCCGCCACGGCGCCGGATCGGCCAGATCGGGGAACCCGGCGGCCGTCGGGTCGGCGCCGGGACCGGCCGCGGCGGCGAGCGCCCGCTTCGCGGTGACGGCCCGCAGTTCGAGCCACCGCCGGTCCTCTTCCGCGGCCCCTTCGACCTGCTCCCGCTCCGCGGCGCTCAGCCACCTCGCCGCGTCGACCGGCCCGGCCGGGTGCGTGAGGGCCACGCCCACGGTCGGGGCGCGGGTGACCGCTGTCAGGACGAGGCCGGCCGCCTGGCAGGTGGCGACGGTCAGCCCGGCGTCCCCGTGCTCGCCGTACGGAAGCGGCCCGCCGCCCAGCCAGAGGTGGACCTCGCCCAGGTCAGGGAGGGGATGGACGCCGGCGAGGTCGGCGGCGATGAGGGCCGCCAGGTCGCCGGGCCGGTCCTTGACGAACAGGTGACCGCCCGCGAGGGTGCGCAGGCGGAAGCCGGCCGTCGTGTGGCGGGCCCAGCCGAGCATGTCCGCCGCGCCCACCTCGCCGTCGTCCAGGCCGGTGAAGGCGACGATCGGGGTGTCGACGGGCGGCTCCGGCTCGTACCGGTAGCTCTTGATCCAGGCGAAGTCGGCGCGGAGCACGGGCAGCAGCAGCTCGCGCAGCTCGGGCACGTGCTTGAGCTCGGGCAGCGCGCCCGAGCGGCGGACGAGCTGGTCGATGAACGCCTCGTCGGGCAGGTCGGCGGTGGCGGCGAGCGGGACCTTGCGGTGCGGCGGGTGGGCGCCGCCCACGTACAGGCGCGAGGGCGGCGGCAGGCCGCGCCGGCGCAGCTCGCGCACCACCTCGAAGGCGAGCCGCGCGCCCATGCTGTGCCCGTACAGCGCGTACGGGGCGCCGGTGGCGGGCTCGATCTCGTCGGCGATCTCGCCCACGGTGAAGGCCGGCGGCTCGGCGATGCGGTTCTCGCGGCCGGGGAGCTGGATGGGGGTCACCGTGAGGCCGGCGAGCTCGCGGAGGAGACCTCCGTAAGCGCTCGCGCCTCCTCCGGCGTAGGGCAGGCAGAAGAGCGTGCGGGCGGGAGCGGGCACCGTGGGATGAGGGGTCCGCTGCGCCGCCGTCAAGAAGCCGGCGATCGTCCAGCACCTCCCCGGCGGGGAGCGGCGCAAGTAGTCGGAGTGTGATGGATTCGTCGCTCGATGTGCAGGCCGTCAATCGCCATGTTACGGCGCTCCTCGACAAATGCCTCGGAACAACTAAGCAAATGGGGAATTACTACGAAGGGTCACTACATTTCGTGCGATGTAACGCGGTAGTGCGACAAGAACTCTTATATCCAGGTTGAGAGGAGGAGTCAACGCCGCGATTAACGCTCTTCCGCCATGCGACGCGACAAAAATCAGACCCGGGGAAATATTGCCCAGGCAGCCCTGGGATGATAGGCGCGCGTGCGAGGCGGCCGAATGCGACCGAAACCAAATACGGCGGACCGATTCCGGGCCTCGCTGTCCGCTATATCCGCCTTTATCTCCAAATCTGCCTCTATAGGGTGATTCACTGCTGCGCCCAGCCGTCGGTGAGCTTCCGCACGGCGAGCCGGAGGCCCCCCGAGCCTCAGAGCGGCCGGCCCCGTGACAAGAATTCCCGGCTCGCGCGTTTTTTCGTCAGATCCCGGCCCCGGCGGCCACGGTCCGGCGATCCGGCCACCACCATCGGCGCGATTCCACACCGCTTTCCGGCCCACATGAATAGGAGCTTGTCAAGGCGAGAAAGCTGTTCGAGCAATATCGGCCGTAGTCGCTACGAGCAGGCCGACGGCACCGTTCCCCGGGGACCGGAAACACGGGGAACCGCGACCGGGCACGACATCATGACAAGGACGGCCCTTGGTTGCAACACATCCAGTAAGAAAGCCTCGAAATCCCTCCCCCACATTTCCCCGAGAAAATCCCTATCAATATGAATGCGCCCCGCCTCGGAGCCGCCGGAAAACAATTCACCCAAGTTTGAACGGGCTCGATTCCGGTAGGGCGTCGCGTGTGGGTGGATTGCGGATGCGCGAGCGCTGGGACGACGTGGGTGACCGCCGGATGCGGAGCCTGGAGGTGGGGCGCCGCGGCGAGACGGTCGTGCTGCTGCCCGGCCTGGGCGCCGTCGGCTACATGAAGGACACGCTGGCCGGCTGCGCCTCGTGGGCGCACGCGTTCCTGCTGGACGTGCCGGGGTTCGGGCACCGGCCGCCGAGGCCGTGCGCGGCCGAGGTGCCGGCCGTGGCGGAGGCCGTGGGCGACTGGCTGGAGACGGTGCCCGACGGGCCGGTGGTGCTCGCGGGGCACTCCAGCGGCGCCCAGGTCGCGCTGCGGGTCGCGGCCGCGCACCCGGCGCTGGTGAGGTCGCTGGTGCTGCTCGGGCCGACGTTCCCGCCACGCCAGCGGACGCTGCGGCGGGCGGCGCGGCCCTTCCTGCGCACGGTGGTGCGCGAGCCGCTGAGCGTGCTGCCCGTCACGCTGCCGTACTACCTGCGGGGCGGGCCGGCCGAGGTGCTGCGGTGCGTCCGCTCGGCGCAGTCCGACTTCCCCGAGTACCTGATCGGCAAGATCTCCTGCCCGGTGCTGGTCGTCCGGGGCGCGCGCGACCACATGTGCCCGAAAACCTGGGCCGACGGCCTGGCCATCACGGCCCCGCTGGGGCGGTCGGTGACGGTGCCGGGGGCGCACGTGTTCCCGTTCCAGCATGGCGGGATGACGGCCTCGCTGATCGCGGAGGCGGCCGCCCTCGCCGACTCCTACGCCCCCGTGCGGCCTTCCTCCCGGTGGGCGGAACCGCCGGCCGTGGTGCTGCCGTCTTCGGAGTAGCCCCGGTCGGCCTCGCCGGGCGTGTAGTAGCGGCGCAGCCAGGCGGCCAGCCCGTCCAGGCCGGGCAGCAGCACCCGCTCGGTGATGCCCGCCTGGTCCAGCCGGTTCCTGATCTCCAGTTTGACCCGGGCGGGGAGCAGCCAGCCCCGCCACAGGTCCGGATGCCCGGCCAGCCATTCCTGCACCTGGTAGGCGGGGGAAGAGGTCGCCGACAGCACTGACGACTGGTTGACGACCCGCTCGTCCAGCGACGGCGGCTCGAAGAACGTCAGGAACGGCCGGTCGCCGGCCAGCCGGCCGAACCCGTCCAGGTCGCCCGCCACCCGGGCGAGCATCTCGGTGGTGAACACCAGCGCCCCCTCCCGCTCCAGCTCCTCGCGCAGCGGCCCGGGCAGCAGCCGGTGCGCGCGCTCGCAGTCGACGGCCAGCAGCGCCCCGTCCTCCTCGGGCCAGGACGCGGTCGCGAAGTGCAGGGCCACCAGCGGCGAGAACGTCCAGTCCAGCAGCCGGGTCGGCAGCCCGTGGTGCTGGCCGAGCGCCAGCCAGTCCCACACGGTCTCACCCGGCGTGGCGCGGTGGGCGTACTTGCGGAAGTTGCGCACCAGGTGCCGCTCCAGGGCGGCGTAGTCGCCGCGCAGCCGCGACAGGCTGGACACGTGCGCGTCCGTGCTCCGGGCCAGCCCGCGGAAGACCAGCGTCGGATGCACGTGGGCGCTGCCGCGCGGCCTGCTGGCCTCGCAGATCGCGTCGTCCAGCTCCCGCCACGACGACACCTCGTGCGACCTCATCCCCGCACCGCTGCCCCGAGGCAGCCGGTTGACACCGATGACCTGCGACGTTACGCGCCGGCGCGGCCGTGCCACTCGGTGAGCAGGACCGTGGCGTCGTCCTGGAGCCGGCCCTCGTGGTGGTCCATGACGTCCTTGATGAGCCGGCGGAGCGTCTCCGGCACCGGCAGCCGGGCGCAGGAGTGCCGCAGGATGAAGTCGACGAACCGCTCCATCCCGAACTGCTCGCCGCGGTGGCGTCCCGCCTCGACGATGCCGTCGGTGTACATGAGCAGCCGGTCGCCGGGTTCGAGCTGCTCGTGGCAGACCTGCGCGGGAAGCTCCAGGCCGAGCCCGAACGGGGCCGTCGGCGGGCAGTCCAGCGTGGTGACCCATCGGCCGGCCCTGATGAGCACCGGCGGGTGGTGGCCGCGGTTCACCCACGACAGCATGCCGGTGCGCAGGTCGAAGTCGGCCATGATCGCGGTGACGAACCGGGCCGTCTCCCCGAACTCGCGCAGCAGCATGTTCTCGATGCCCTCGCTGGTCGCGGCCAGGCAGGCGCCGTCGCGCCGCAGGTTGCGGCTGGCGGCCATGACCAGGTTGGCGGCCAGCCCGGCGGCCACGTCGTGGCCCATCGCGTCGAAGATGGCCAGGTGGACGATCTCGTCGCCGAGCGCGTAGTCGAAGGCGTCCCCGCCGATCTCGTAGGCGGGCTCCAGCACTCCCGCGATGGTCACCTCGGCGTTGGCGAAGGTGAGCGGCGGCATCAGATGCCAGAGCATCTCGGCGGCTACGTTCATCCGCCGCGAGCGCACCAGGCGCGTGTACGAGTCGCTGAAGGAGCGCCGGCCGGCGACCAGGAGAGCCAGCAACTGGGCCAGGTCGAGCACGTCCTCCTCGGCCACGTCGCCCGGCCGCTCGACGAGGACGCGGAGCGCGCCGAGGCGCTCGGCGCCGTTCAGCAGCGGCACCCACCAGCATTCCATGCCGCGCTCGGAGGGCTTGCGCAGGATGCGCACCTCCTGGAAGGCCCGGCCGCCGTAGGTGGCGTCGATGCGCAGGTCGTCGGGCGGCTTGTCCTCGGTGACGTCGTCCGGCGCGCCGGGGTGGCCGTACGGCCCGTCCCGCTCGGCGAGCAGCCGCAACGTGCTCTGCTGCAAGTCGGCCAGGTAGATCAGGCACTGCCGGACACCCACCTGCGGAGCGTGGCGGGCGGCCAGGTTCGGCAGGTCCTCCAGCGTGGCCTGCTGCCCGTCCCGCAGCAGCCCGCTCAGCGCATTCCGGACATCACGAGGGCCGCTCATCGGATTTCGCCCCCCATTTCGCCTTTATGGTTGCTGGCCATTATTCGCGGTTGCCGTGTCCCGCCGGTCAAAGGCGGCGGCAAACATCCGCAAACGCGTCGCATGGAGGGGGTGGCCGGGCTCTGACCTGGGTCATCACCCCGGAAAGCAAGAGACGCGCCGGCGAACCGCCGGCGCGTCCCTTGTCCTCACGGGCTCGTCACAGCACCGCGCCCGAGCCCTCGCGGGCTCGTTTGACACGCGGCTGCGGCGGCTCCGGCGGCGGCTGCTTGTCGAACCGGCCCAGCGTGATGGCCAGCGGCCCGGCCACGAACGACGACGACAGCGTGCCGACGATGATACCCGTCACCAGGGCGATGGCGAAGTCGCGCAGCGAGTCGCCGCCGAACACCGCCAGCGCCATCAGGATGAACAGCGCGCCCAGACCGGTGTTGATCGTCCGGGGCAGCGTCTGCAGGATCGCCCCGTTCACCGACTTGGCCAGGGGCTCCTTGCGGTTGAGTGCCCACAGCTCCCGGACCCGGTCGAAGACCACCACCTTGTCGTTGACCGAGTAGCCCACGACGGTGAGCATCGCGGCCAGGAACACGCCGTCGATCGGCTTGCCCAGCCAGGCGAACAGCCCGATCACCACCGATACGTCCACCACCAGCGCGGAGACCGCGGCCGTGCCGAACGTCCAGCGGAACCGGTACGCCAGGTAGGCGAGCTGGGCGGCGATCGCCACGCCGAGCGCGATCAGCGCGTTGCGGCGCAGCTCCTCGCCGAGGCTCGGGCCGATGAACTCGTCGCGGCTCTTGTTCACCTCACCGCCGACCTCGCCCAGCGCCTCCTGGATCCGGTTGACCTCGGCGATCTCCAGCTCGCCCGCCCTTACGGAGACGTCCGGGCCGGAAGCCTGCACCACCGCGTTCGGGAAGCCCGCGTCCGCGACCGCCTGCCTGGCCGTGTCGGCCGTGATGGGGGTGGAGGTGGAGAACTCGACCAGCCGGCCGCCGGTGAACTCGACGCCGAAGTTGAGCCCGCGGGCGAACAGCCCGGCGAGCGAGACCACGGTCACCACCACCGCCATGCCCAGCCAGAGCGTCTTGCGGGCCATGACCTGCGGGTCGCGCTTGGTCAGCCAGGTCCTGACCCGCCCGACCGAGCCGAGGCCGGACACGCGCGGGCCCATCCGGTCGATGATCAGCGAGGTGAACACGCGGGTGATGAGCATGGCCGACACGAGGGACGCCAGCACACCGATGCCGAGGGTCACACCGAAGCCCTTGACCGGCCCGGAGGCCAGCCAGAACAGCAGCCCGGCGGCGATCAGGGTGGTGATGTTGGAGTCGGCGATGGCGCTCCAGGCCATCTTGAACCCGCGGTCGAGCGCATGGCGCAGGCCCCGCTTGGGCGCTCCCGCGTACTCCTCCCTGGCGCGTTCGAACACCAGCACGTTGGCGTCCACGGCCATGCCGATCGCCAGCACGAAACCGGCCAGGCCCGGCAAGGTCAGCGTGGCGCCCATCGCCACCAGCGCCGCGTACGAGATCAGCCCGTAACAGGCCAGCGCGAGGGCGGCCGCGAGGCCGACCATCCGGTAGATGACGACGATGAACAGCGTGGTGAGAAGCAGACCCACCACGCCGGCCTTGGCGCTGGCCTCGATGGCGTCGGCGCCCAGCGTGGGGCCGACCGTGCGCTGCTCGACCAGCTCCATCGGAACGGGCAGCGCGCCGCCCTTGATCAGCACGCCGAGCTCGCGGGCTTCCTCAAGGGTGAAGTCGCCGGTGATGTCGGTGCCGCCGCCGGGGATGCCGGCCCGGCACGCGATGGACGGGTCGAGCTGCGGGGAGGAGATGATCTCGTTGTCGAGCAGGATCGCGAGCCGCCGGCGCGGGTCGCCCGCCTCGAAGCAGGCGACCTCCCCGGTGAGCTTCTGCCAGGCGGCGGCGTCGCGGAACTGGACGCTCACCCACCAGCCCGGCCCCTGCTGGGGGTCGCTGCGCTCGTTGGCGTCGCTGACGCCGTCACCGCTGATGACCGGCGGGCCGAGCCTGAGACGCTGGCCGCTCTCGTCGGCGACCACGATCTCGCCGTTCTCCGCCTTCTCGCCCTCCTGGGCCACTCCCTTCACGGCGTGGAAGGACAGCTGGGCGGTCTTGCCGATGACCTCGGCCGCCTGCTCCGGGTCGAGCACGCCGGGCAGCTCGACGATGATGCGCTGCTCGCCGGAGCGGACCAGGGTGGGGTCGACGACGCCGAGCGCGTCGGCCCGCCGGCGGAGCACGTCGAGGGCGCGGTCGGTGGCCTCGGAGTCGGCCTTCATCGTGGGCGAGTCGCGCGTCTCGAACACGAGCTGGGTGCCGCCGCGCAGGTCGAGGCCGAGCCGCGGCGCCATGGTGAGGGCGAGGACCAATGAGGTCGCGATGACGGCGAAAGCCGCCAGTGCGCGCCAGAGCGGCGCACGTGACATGGGAAGCCTCCACGGGCTTGAGAGGAAAGAAGGGACCAGGTGTTCTCAGAGCGCCGTGGAGGAAGGGGGCGCGCGAGCGGGGGTGGTCTCCTGGCAGGCGGCGGTGAACCCCGCGCAGGCGTGCGGCCGCTCGGCGGCTGCGGCGTGCAGCGACGGACGCGGCGGGCCGGGCGGGAGCAGGGCGGCGCCGCCGCTCATCTCGTACGAGATCGTCCGGGCCTGGGCGGTGGACGGCGGGAGCGGCGACTTGCGCGCGCCCGGGTGGTGACTGCCCTGCTGGGCCTGCTGGGTCACCCCCTGCGCGGTGACGACCTGGACGACCTGTCCGTGGGCGGGGGCGGGCAGGAACCACGACAGCATGAGGAGGAGCGCTGCGGGCACCCTGGTGCGCACGGTCCCTCCTCGTCGCTGCCTTGATCTTGACGTGCTTGCGGTGTGGACGCCGGAGATCCGGCCGGGCCGCACGGAACGCGGCTTCCCCGCTGCGCAGCCGCCGCCATCGGTGACGATGATCTTACCGGGACGATCAGCGGGATCGTCCCGTCCACCGGCGGTACGCGACCGGACGGCTGGATCCGATCTCCATGCTGGCACACGCGCGCCGCGAAGGCACTCACGCGCGTAAGCCTCCACCCTACGGCGTGCCCGCCCCAGCACCGGACGCCTCGCCGGTATCGGCGCCTTTCAGGGGTGCTTTCCCGGGCCCGTTCCAGAGTGCGGACGCCACCCTGATCAGGCGACTTTGACCGGTGCTTCCACCAGGAAAGTGAGCTATGGTCGGCCTCATGGCGACCCGGAGCATCACACGTGGCTCCACCCCGTTTCTCGCGGTGGTGGGCCTGCTGCTGCTTGCCCTGGTCATGGTCGCCTCCACGCCTCGCTGGGCCGGGGTCCACCCGGTGCAGCAGCGCGTCCAGACCGCGGGGGTGATGACGCCCGGGTCGGAGGTGACGGCGGTGTCGACGCTGCCGCACCAGCAGGTCAGGGCCGAGCACCTGCCCCGCCTGTGGCCGGCGCGCCAGCGTGCCGAGACGGTGTCCGTCAGGCACGCCCCGTCCTGGCCGGAAGCGGGCTCGGCCGCCATCCGCGGCCCCCAGCAGCCGGGTCATCGCGCGGCCGGCTCCCGGAGCCCGCCGCCCGTCTAGAGATCCTCCCTCCCCGTGCTGTCGCGG
Organism: Nonomuraea sp. NPDC049486; assembly: GCF_040676925.1. NCBI lineage: Bacteria > Bacillati > Actinomycetota > Actinomycetes > Streptosporangiales > Streptosporangiaceae > Nonomuraea > Nonomuraea sp. NPDC049486. Next base: position 388,091 of record NZ_JBFAPV010000006.1, on the reverse strand, counting down.
CGCGGGGCCTCCTCGGCGTACGCGCCGGATCTCTCAGGCTAGGAGCGATGCCTCATGGCTTCATTGCAGACACTCATGCAGGACTACGACCAGCACCGTGCGCGGCTTGAGGAGCTGCGCGACCTGCTGGAGGAGCGGCTCGCCGCCGCTCGCGCCGACCTGTCGGCCGCCGTGACGGCGGGTTCCGCGGCGCTGGCCGGGCTCGCCCGCCGGGAGAGCGCCGCGATCGAGTCGGCGCTCGCCCGGATGGACCGCGGCCTGTACGGCACCTGTGTGCGTTGCGGCGCCTTCATTCCGTACGGTGTGCTGCGCCGCATCCCGCACGAGCAGCTCTGCCTCGCTTGCGCCGGCACCAGGGAGCAGCAGGGGCCCTCCGGCGCCACCGAGATCCCGGCGCCGCGCCCGGCCCCCGCGGGAGTCCCGGAGCGGAGCCGGCCCGAGGCGGCCGTCCCGCCGGGACCTGGAGCCGGAGACGAGGCGGGGCACGGGACGTGACCGGGAACGGCCGCGTTTCCTGGCTGGACGACAGGGCCGCGGTCGATCTCGGCACCGCGCGGATCCGCCTGATCGGTTTCGGCCACCCGTCGATCGTCGACGAGCCGTCCGGCGTGCCCGGCTCCCCCCGGCCGGTCAGGCACGGCCTGGTCGCCGACGTCGCCGCCTGCGCGCGGCTGGTCGACCAGGTGCTGCGCACCGCGCTGCCCGAGGGCGCGCGGACGCCCGGCCGGGTGCTGGTGGGCGTGCCGGTGACCGCCTCGCCCGCCGAGCGGGCCACGGTCACCGGCATCGTCGAGCGGGCCGCAGGCTGTGCGGCGACCGTGGTGGAGGAGCCGCTGGCCGCCGCGCTCGGCAGCGGCCTGGACATCACCGGCCCGCGCCCGCGGCTTCTGATGGACGTCGGCGCGGGCATCATCGAGGCGGTGGTCATCAGGGACGCCGCCGTCACCGACGCCGTCGCCGTCCAGCTGCCCGCCGATGGCGACGGGTCGCTGCCCGCGCACGTCCAGGACCGCGTCACCGAGATGGCGGCCGAACTCCTGGCCCGCCTGCCGGCCCGGCTGCGCCCGGCGGCGCGCGAGGGCGGGCTGATGCTCACCGGCGGCGGCGCGGCGGAAGCCGGGCTGGCGGGGCGCCTGTGCTCCAGGCTGCGCATGACGGTGAGCAGCGCCCCCGAACCCGCGCACGCCACCGTGCGCGGGCTGGCGCGGCTGTGCCTGCCTCCCATGGCGGCGCTGCTCGCCCTTCCCACGGCCTGAGCGCCGTCCCCTCTTCCGCAGCTACGAACACCTCTCTCTCACGTAAGGACGCATTCCATGACCCAGCACGACGAGCACGTCATGCTCAGCGAAGTCCAGGTCCAGACCATCAGCGAGAACCTGCAGAGCCAGCTCATGTGGCGCGCCTCCAGGCTGGACGAGCTCCGGGCACTGGTGGAGGGAGGCGGTGGCACGGACGACGGCTCCAAGCAGGGCGTGCTGGCCGACCTGGCCGCCACCGAGCGGACCATCACCGAGATCCGCGACGCCCTGGAGCGGCTGGCGGACGGCAGCTACAGCCGCTGCGCCGACTGCGGCACCAGCATCCCGTTCGAGCGGTTGAAGATCAGGCCGCTGACCCGGCACTGCGTGCCCTGCCGTCAGCGGCACGAAACCCGCTGAGCATCCGGTCCAGATAGCCGCGCGTCTTTCCCGGGGCGCGCGGCAGGCAAGACTTACGATTGGGAAACGGTCGGTAACGAAACCGCCTTGATCGGCCATGATTGTCTCGGCGCGCCGTTGACGTCTCACGGCCGGGAGTTCGTGCACGCTCGGGGAGGAAAGTGCTGGGAGCGCGGGTCGGGACTGGGCGGCGACGGGGCGAGGGGCTCCGGTGAGATCGCAGGTCGTGCTGCGCTACCTGCCGTTCGCCGTGCTGCTAGCGGTGGCGGTGACCGACCTGATGGCCGGCCGCGATCTGGGTTTCCTCCCGCTGCTGACGCTGGGCCCGACGTTCGCCTCCGTGTACGGGAGCGTGCGCAGGACCGCTTTCGTGGGCGTGGCCGCGCTGGCGCTGTGCGTGCCCCTGGCTCAATACCAGGGCACGCTGCTGACCCGGCAGAACAACATCACCATCGCCACGGTCGCGGGCGTCACCGCGGCCAGCATGATCGTCAGCCGGCTGCGGCTGCGACGCGAGCGCGAGCTGGCCAACGTGCGCCTGGTCGCCGAGGCCGCCCAGCGGGTGCTGCTGCGGCCGGTGCCGCGCCGGGCCGCCGACCTGCGGATCGCGCTGTCGTACACGTCGGCGGCGGCGGAGGCGCAGATCGGCGGTGACCTGTACGAGGTGGTCACGACACCGCACGGGGTGCGGCTGCTGATCGGCGACGTGCAGGGCAAAGGGCTGACCGCGGTGGAGACCGCCGCGTGGGTGCTCGGCGCCTTCCGCGAGGCCGCGTACGACATGAGCGAGCTGACCGAGGTGGGCGAGCGGCTGGAGGCCAGCCTGGGCCGCCACCTGAGCGCGGAGACGTTCGTGACGGCGATCCTGGCCGAGGTGCACGATGAGGAGATCTCGCTGCTGAACTTCGGGCATCCCGCGCCGCTGCTGATCCGCGGCGAGGGGAAGATCATCACGGTGGATCCGCCGGAGGAGAGCCTGCCGCTGGGGCTCGGAGCGCTCGCGACCGACCGGCCCAAGCCGCACCGGGTGGCGTTCGGCGTGGGCGACCAGATCCTGCTGTTCACCGACGGGGTGATCGAGGCGCGCAACCGCACCGGCGACTTCTACCCGCTGACCGACCGCACCGGGCTCCTGCTGGCCGGTGAGCCGCAGGAAGCCCTCGACGCGCTGCGCGCCGACCTGATCCAGCACGTCGGCGGCCCGCTGCCGGACGACGCCGCGATGCTGCTGCTGCGCCGCCATCTCCCCTGAGTAGATCCCTTCGCTGGACCTTACCGGGCCTTCGCGCGTAGTGTGTTGGACAGTCGTCCAAGGCGTTCGTCCAAAAGGAGGGTGTATGACAGCGGTTCCGACGAGGCGGCGGCTGCTCGACGCGGCCGTCCCACTGATCGTGGAGGCGGGCTGGGGAGGGGTGTCCACGCGGATGGTGGCCGAGCGGGCGGGGGTCGCGCCGGGGGTGGTGCACTACCACTTCTCGTCGGTGACGGACCTGCTGGCCGAGGCGGGCACGGAGGTGACGGGGCGGCTGCTGGAGGAGTTCGCGGGCGGCCTGGCGCGGCACGCCGACCTCGGCGACGGGGTGCGCTGGATGATGGCCGAGCTGGGCCGCTATCCGGGCACCGACCCCGCGTCGCTGCTGGTCGCGGAGCTCTACCTGGCCGCCACCCGGATCCCGGAGCTGCGGGAGCGGCTGCGCGGGCAGGTCGGCGGGTTCCGGACGGTCGTGGCGGCGTGGCTGCGCGAGCGGGGGCACGAGGGCGACGCGGACGCGGTGGCGGCCGTGCTGGCGGCGGCGATGGACGGCATCGTGCTGCATCGCGCGCTCGACCCCGCCCTCGATCCGGACCGGTTGGCCGCGCCGCTGCTGGCCCTGGTGCGGGAGGGGACGCGATGAGAGCGGTGGTGTGCGGCGCCGGCATCGCGGGGCTGACGCTGGCCTGGCATCTGGAGCGGGCCGGGTGGGACGTGGAGCTGGTGGAGCGGGCCGGGTCGTTCCGCGACGGCGGCTACATGATCGACTTCTACGGCCCGGGTGCCGAGGTGGCCGCGCGGATGGGGCTGAGCGAGAGGCTGCGCGAGCTGCGTTACGAGGTGAACGAGCTCGGCTACGTGGACGGGGACGGGCGCACCACCAGCCGGCTGACGCTGCCGCCCGGCGCGTACGGGGTGACCAGCCTGCTCCGGGGCGATCTGGCGCGGGCCGTCGCCGACCGGGTGCGCTCGCCCGTGCGGTACGGACTCACCGTGGACGCGGTGGAGCAGGGCTCAGGCGGCGTGCGCGTCCTGCTCTCCGACGGGACGTGGCGGGACGCCGACCTGCTGGTGGGCGCCGACGGCGTGCACTCGCGGGTGCGGGAGCTGGTCTTCGGGCCGCGGGAGCGGTTCGTGCGCTACCTGGGCCACCACGTGGCCGCGTACTCGCTCGACGACGAGGAGCTGAGCCGGCGGGTGGGCGTGCGCTACCGCATGCTGACCGTTCCCGGGATGATGGCGGGCGCGTACGCGCTGCGCGGCGGCCGGCTCGCGATGCTGTTCCTGCACCGCGAGCCCGATCCGGCCTGGCCCGCCGCCCCCGCTGCCGCGCTGCGTGAGCGGTACGGGCACCTGGGCTGGATCCTGCCCCGGGTGCTGCCGCACTGCCCGGACCCGCCGGAGCTGTACTACGACCAGGTGAGCCAGGTGGAGATGGACGCCTGGAGCCGGGGCCGGGTGGTGCTGCTGGGCGACGCCTGCCAGGCGGTGTCGCTGTTCGCCGGGCACGGGGCGTCGCTGGCGATGGCGGCGGCCCGGGTGCTCGCGGAGGAACTGACCGGTGGCGGGCCTGACGTGCCCGCCGCGGCGGCGCCCGGCGGAGGGCCCTTGGCGGACGTGCCCGCCGCGGCGGCGCGTTACGAGACGCGGATGCGCGGGCCCGTGGCGCGGGTGCAGCGGTTCGGCCGCCGGTTCGTCAAGTGGATGGCGCCGCCGAGCCGGGGCCGGATCGCGGCCCGCGACTGGCTGCTGCGGCTGGCCGCGCTGCCGGGCGCGGGCCGGTTGCTGGCGGGCAGGCTCGGCCCCGGAGGTCACGAGCTGTTCAGCGCTTCACCTCATGCACCTGGCTCCTGGCCGGAGCGCTGATGCGCACCTTGCTCCCCCAGCCGGTGTAGCGGGTGTCGACGCTGATCGTCTCGCCGCCGTTGTGGCTGCGCCGCCACGGTCCGGACGCGGCGGGGAAGGTGGTGACGAGCCTCTGGGGAAGCTCGCCCGCGCTCAGCGTGAGCCGGTACTCCAGCACTTCCGGATCCGTGGGTTTGATCACCTTGGAGAGCCGGAACCAGGAAGAGATCTTCCACAGCTCTCCTTCGCTGATCTTGCCGGTGTACGTGCGCCCGGACTTCTCGCCGGAGGTGATCAGCGCCTTCAGCGTGGCGGGCTCGGCCGGGTTGATCGTCTGGCTGTATCGACCGCCCAGGCCGAGAGAGGCGCGGGGGAGCTTGACCCAGGTCTTGCCCTCCGGCGCGCTGCGGGACAGGATGCCCCCCTTGACGTAGGTCCGCTTGCCGACGGCGATCACCCGCTCGTCGTCCACGATGCCTCCGAGGTGGTCCGCGTCGTTTTTCACGGTGCGGGCACGCACCTCGACGGCGGCGGCGCCCTTCCGGTCCAGCGTCAGCTTCCCGGTGCGGCGCAGCGCCGCCGTCGTTCCCTCCAGGTCGATGTACGAGATGGTGTCGGTGAACTTCAGCCCCGTGCCCTTGGCCAGCCGCTTCTGCAGGACCTTCACGGGGTCGGCCGGGGCGGTCGCGTGGGCGGGGGCGGCGGCGAGGAGGGCGGCGGCGCCCGCCAGCGCGGCTATGGCACGCTTCATCGGATGTCCTTCATGATCAGTACGGGATCGGGGCATCCTCGCAGACGATCATCACGGGGACGTCTCGGGGCCGTGTGAAACGATCGAGCCGAGCGTTGTCCCCTCACCCAGAAAGACGCGCATGGAGCCTGTCATCCACCACTTCAGGGCCTCCGGGGTCTCCGTGGTGATCGAATGCCCCTCCGACGCCCTGCCCGCCATCCTGCACTGGGGGCCCGACCTGGGCCCGCTCGACGACCGGGCGCTGGCCGCGCTGGCCTCCTCGCTGCGGCCCCGCCTCGACCTGACCTCCGACGTCCCCGTACGCACCGGCCTGGTCCCCGAGGCGCGCACCGGCTGGACCGGCATGCCCGGCCTGCGGGGTCACCGCGCGGGGCGCGACTGGTCGCCCGCCTTCACCGCCGTCACGTACGGGCTCGAAGAGGGCGGCGGGGTGCGGGCGCTCACCGCGGAGGCCGCCGACCCGCGCGCCCGGCTCACGCTGTCGCTCACCGTCGAGCTGCACCCTTCGGGGCTGCTGCGGGCCAGGGCCGGGCTGCGCAACGACCACGCGGACCCGTACACGCTGGAGGCGCTGCACCTGGCGTTGCCGGTGCCCGCCGTCGCCACCGACCTGCTCGACCAGGCCGGCCGCTGGTCCAAGGAACGGGTCCCGCAGCGGCGGCCGATCACCGTCGGCACCCACCTGCGCGAGGGCCGCCACGGCCGGACCGGCGCCGACGCCGCGACCGTGCTGTTCGCCACCACCCCGGACGCGGGCTTCCGGCGCGGCGAGGTGTGGGGGGTGCACGTCGCGTTCAGCGGCAACCACCTCTCCTACGCCGAACGCGTCCACACCGGCCGCACCCACCTCGGCGGCGGCGAGCTGCTGCTGCCGGGCGAGGTCGTGCTCGCCGAGGGCGAGTGGTACCCGGGGCCGTGGATGTACGCCGCGTACGGGCGCGGGCTCGACGAGGCCGCGCACCGCTTCCACGGCTTCCTGCGCGCCCGCCCGTCCCATCCGCCGGCGCCGCGGCCGGTGGTGCTCAACACGTGGGAGGCCGTCTACTTCGACCACGACCTGGACCGGCTGACCGAGCTGGCCGACCGGGCGGCCCGGATCGGCGTGGAGCGGTTCGTGCTGGACGACGGCTGGTTCAGGGGCCGGCGCGACGACCGGGCCGGGCTCGGCGACTGGTACGTCGACCCTGAGGTGTGGCCCGGCGGGCTCAAGCCTCTGGTGGAGCGGGTGCGGGCGCACGGCATGGAGTTCGGGCTGTGGTTCGAGCCGGAGATGGTCAACCCGGACTCCGACCTGGCCCGCGCCCACCCCGAGTGGATCATGGGGGCCGGTGACCGGCTGCCGCCCACCGCCCGTCACCAGCAGGTGCTCAACATCGCGCACCCGGACGCGTACGCCTACGTCAAGGAACGGCTGCTGGCCCTGATCGGCGAGTACGACATCGACTACGTCAAGTGGGACCACAACCGCGACCTGGTCGACGCGGGCTGGGCGGAGACCGGCAGGCCCGCGGTGCACGAGCAGACGCTCGCCCTTTACCGGCTGCTGGCCGAGATCCGCGCGGCCCGTCCGGGGCTGGAGATCGAGTCCTGCTCGTCCGGGGGCGCCCGGGTGGACCTGGGCGTCCTGGAGCACACCGACCGGGTCTGGGCCAGCGACTGCATCGACTCGACCGAACGGCAGCAGATCATTCGCTGGACCGCGCAGCTGCTGCCGCCGGAGCTGATCGGCAGCCACGTCGGCGCGCCCCGCTCGCACACCACCGGCCGCGTCCACGCGCTGCCGTTCCGCGCGGTGACCGCGTTCTTCGGCCACTTCGGGCTGGAGTGGGACCTCACCACGCTGACCGAGACCGAGCTGGCCGAGGTGGCCGGCTGGATCGAGCTGCACAAGCGGCACCGGGAGCTGCTGCACACCGGGACGGCGGTGCGGCTGGACGAGGCGCCGGAGGGCTTCCAGGCGCACGGGGTGGTGGCCGGTGACGGCTCCGAGGCGATCTTCGCCGTCGCCATGCTGGCGCTGCCCGTCACCTGGCCACCGGGCCTGCTACGGCTGCCGGGGCTCGACCCCGGCACCGCCTACCGCGTCCGCCCGCTGACGCCGGTGCGCTCCCGGCCGCGGAACGGCGACCCGGTCTGGGTCACGGGCGAGCACGTGCTCACCGGGCGGGCGCTGGGCGTGTCCGGCATCGGGATCCCGTCGCTGTCTCCGGACGACGCGGTGCTGATCCACCTCACGGCGGTGTGACGGGCGACCGGCGGTCAGTCCGGCCGGCTCTGCCGCCGCCGCTCCTCCGCCAGCTCCTCGCGGAGCCGATCGAGCTCGGCCTCGAGTTCGAGGATGCGGCGGACGGCGACCAGCGTCATCCCCTGGTCGGTCATCCCGATGACGTGGCGTACGACCAGGATGTCGCGGCGCGAGTAGCGCCGCTGGCCACCCGGGGAGCGCCGGGGGCTGATCACGTCGTGCTGGTCGAGACGGCGCAGGAACGCCTGCTGGACCCGGAGCATGTCGGCCACCTGCCCGAGCGTGTAGAGCGGCGCGTGATCGTCGTCGATCGGCAGCTGGGACATCATGGCCTCCTCCGGGGCGGGGGGCGGGGAGCCGCCCCCGCGCGGTGCGGCGTCAGCGCCTGATGGCCTTGACGTCCGCGCGCTGGATCTCGACCTTGCGCGGCTTGGCGCGCTCGAGGACGGGGATCCGCACGGTCAGGACGCCGTCCGCGTAGGCGGCGTCGATCTTGTCGCTGTCGAGGTGCTCCGACAGGTAGATCCGGCGGGTGAACGCGCCCATGGGACGCTCGCGGACGAAGAGACGCTCGTCGGCTCCGGTCTCTTCCTCACGGTGGGCGCTGACGCTGAGGACACCCCGGTCGATGGTGACCTCGATCGAGCCGGGGTCGATGCCCGGCAGGTCGAAGCGGAGCACCACGTCGTCGTCGCGGCGCAGGCCGTCCATCGGCATGACGGCTCCGCCGGCGCCGAAGGCCTGACGGGTGAGCCGGTCGAACTGGCGCTCGAACTCCTGCAGGAACGGGTCGACGGTCGTCAGGAGCATGTCTGAACCTCCTCGCTGGCTAGGCGCTAACCTCCAACTACACTTGCAGGTTACGTCAGACTCCACGAGAAGGCAACCGCCTCCGCGTCAGCCGCCGGGCAGGGCGCGGAACACGGTCCCCTCCCCCGTCAGCGTCAGCTCCGGGGCGTTCGCCGGGACGAACGCCGACTCGCCGGGCCCCAGTGTGAGCCCGCCTACGACGGCGTGGCCACTGGTGCACAGCAGGATCTGCGGGACCCCGCCCGGCACGGTGTGCGCGGCCCCTTCGGCGAGGTCGTGGCGCACGAGCACGAACTGGGTGGCCGGCGGGTGGTAGCCATGCCTCCCGTCGTCCGCGGACGGCCGGACCCGGTGCGGCGGCGCGGGTGTGAAGTCGACGATCCGCATGAGCTCGGGCACGTCGCGGTGCTTGCCGGTCAGGCCGCAGCGCAGCACGTTGTCGGAGTTGGCCATGATCTCGACCCCGACGCCGCCCAGGTAGGCGTGCGGCACCCCGGCGCCGAGGAAGATCGCCTCGCCGGGCTGGAGCCGTACGTGGTTGAGCAGCAGCGCGGCGGCCACGCCCGGGTCCCCCGGATAGGCGCGCGCGAGCTCCGCGTACACCGCGAGCCGGCCTGCGGGCCCGGAGGGCGCGCCGGTCAGGGCGTGCTCCACCGCTTCGCGGGCGTCCTTGGAGGCGTCGCCGAGCATGTCCTGGAAGACCTCGCGGAGCGCTTCACCGGCGGGGCGGGCGCGCAGGGTCTCCACCCAGCGGCCCGTCTCGGGGATGTCCAGGCTCTCCAGCAGGTCCGCCGCCTCGTCCGGCGCGCGGAAGCCGCAGAACCCGTGGAACGGCGTGAGCGCGCACACCATCTCCGGCTTCGGGAACGGGTCGCGGTAGGTGCGCGCCGGGTCGCCGATCGGCACCCCGGCGGCCTCCTCGCGGGCGAACCCGGCCCGCGCCTGCTCGGCCGTCGGGTGCACCTGCAGCGACAGCGGGCCCGCCACCGCCAGCACCTTGAGCAGGTAGGGCAGGCCGGGGCCGGACGCCCCGGCCATGCCCAGCGGGTCACGCGCGATCAGCTCGGTGAGCGGGACCCCGCCCACGGTGGACGGGGCTGCCGGGTGGGCGCCCATCCACATCTCCGCTTGCGGTTCGCCGGTCGCGGGGGTGCCGAACAACTCGGGGAAGGCGGTCGGCGACCCCCACGCGTAGGGCTGGATCACCGGCGCCAGCCGCATCGGTGCCGTCACGTCGTCTGCTCCTCTGGGACGGGGCTGCGGGACGGCACCAGTCTAGGGACGATCGATCAGCGGGCCGCGTCGCCGGGCCGGTCGTACGCCCCGGTCACGGCCGGGCTCAGCGGTCCACGTACAGCCTGCCGAACTCGGCCTGCGGGGTGCTGCCGGCGAAGTTGCGGTCCACCTCGGCCCGCTCGGCGGCGCTCGGGTTGGCGTTCGTGCAGCTCACGGGGGCGCTGGAGCCGGACATCAGGTCGGTGCAGCGGCCGGTGCGCCGGTCGGGCAGGCCCAGGATGTGGCCGATCTCGTGGGCGGCGATGCGGACCGGGTGGTAGCCCTGGTCGGTGGCCTGCCGGCCCATCCAGATCCGGCCCCGGCCCAGGCTGGTCGGCTGGGCGCGGGGCCAGCCGTCGTCGGCGACGACGACGAAGTCGGCCGGCGTGCCCGCGACGAGCCGGACGTTCGCGACGCTGGCGTTCCAGATCTGCGCGGCCTGGTCGACCGCGCCGCGGAACTCCGCCGCCCGGCTGGCGTCGTAGCGGAGCACCCTGACTAGGGCGGTGGCCTGCGCGGGTGTGGTGGCCAGCAGGAAGGCCAGGGTGAGGATGAGAGAGAGCGCGAGACGGAGGGGTCTTGGCATCGTGTCTCCTCGGACAGTGGGGGTGCTGTCACGGTAGACGCGACGGCATCGTCCGGGGACAAGGCACTTTGCCCCTATCACCGCGGTATGGGTTCACCGGTCCTCTCGGTAGTCGGCGGCGACGCCGATGAGGGAGATGAGGCCGGCGGCGAACTCCATGGCCTCGGCGTGGCCCTCGGCGAACGGCGGCTGGAAGCCGACGCCCTCCCAGGCCCCGGTCCGCGGGTTCCACAGGTCGCTGCCGACCTCGAAGTCCCACCCGTAGACGCCGTGGTCGTACCAGAGCTCGTCGGCGGAGTTGCCCGCGGCCGAGTAGAGCACGTCGGTGACCGGCCCGGTCTGCTGCGGCCAGGTGACGGTGCCGCGCTCGGCGGCGATGGCCTCCAGGATGGTGCGGGCCGAGCGCAGGAAGTACGCCTCCTGCTGACGGCTGGGCCTGGGCAGGGTGACGCGGCCGTCGAGCCGGTAGGCGCCGGGCGGCCACATGAAGTAGCCGCCGTAGCTGTGCACGTTGAGCGCGAACCGGATGTTCGGGTACGTCTCCGCCAGCCAGATCACGTTGCGGCTCTCCGGCTCGGAGTGCTCGCCGGGCCCGGCGTAGGTGCCGCTCTGGCAGTTGGCCGAGGCGCCGAAGTAGCCGTCGAACAGCGAACCGACCGCGTAGTTGCGGTTGACGTCCACGCCCCAGGTGTTGCGCAGCGCCGGGTCGGACTGGGCGGCCGGGCAGTGGTTGGTCATGTTCTTGCGCTGGGCGTTGAAGTCGTAGAAGGAGTAGTTGGCGCCGTCGGGGTTCACGGTCGGGACGATGAAGATGTCGGCGCGGCGCAGCAGCTTCCTGGTGGCCGGGTCGCGCGGGTAGTTGCGCAGCAGCCGCTCGGCCGCCTCGATGGTGACCAGCGGCGTCACCCACTCCCTGGCGTGCTCCTGGGCGTAGGCGAGCACGCCGGTGCGCGAGCCGTCCCGGTGCGTGCCGATGCGCAGCGCCAGCACCCGCCACGGCTCCCGCGACACGTCCGCGGGCGCGCCGAGGAAGTCGCTGAGCTGGGTGAGCGGGGCGGGCGCCAGGACGCCCGCGCCCGGGTCGGTCCGGTACGTGGCGGCGGTCACCGGGCTGCCCGGCGCGCCGGTGATCGCGGCGGCGACCTCGGCGGCGGTGCTCACCGGAGTGCCGGAGCCGTCGGTGGCCAGGCTGACCCTGACCTGCTTGCCGTCCACGACGACCTCCAGCGGCCGGTCGGCCGCGCCGGGGTCGGACAGCTCCACGGCCAGGTCGTTGCCGCCTTCCGACCCGTACGCGCGCGAGGTCACCACGAGGGCGGCGCCCGGCGGGGTGCCGATCAGGGCCTGAGCGTGGCGCCGGTAGCCGTTGGTCAGGTGGGGCAGCTCGATGATCTCGGTGAGGGCGGGGAAGCGGCGGTGCAGGTCCTTGACCCGGGCGTTGAGCTGCGCGGGCGGCATGTACTGGGTGATGAAGTCCTTCTGGTAGCCCGGCCGGTCGCGGTCGGGCCGCTCGCCGTCGGGCCACTCCCCGACCCGCGCCTCCGCCACGCCGCCCGCGGCGGAGGTGATGGTGACGCGGTCCGGCCTGACGCCGGCGGGCACCGGGACGCTGAACTGGTGGCCCAGATAGGCGCCGGCGTCCACGTACGGGACCATCTCGACCTGGCCGGTCGCGCCGCCCTTGCCCTTCCAAGTCACGGTGAGCGCGGCGTCGGCGCCGGCGCTGCTGGACGCCTCGACCGACAGGAAGTAGCCGTCGCGGGACTGGAACCACACCGCCCGCTCGACCACGATGCGGTCCTTCGTGCCGCCGCGGTCCTCGGGGGCGGGCGCCGGGGTGCCGGTGGCCAGGGTGGCGCCGAGCGGGCGCAGCTCGGCCAGCCGGCTGGGGGTGACCACGGCGTCGACGCGGATGCTGCCGTCGGGCTGCGGCCGCACCCGTCCGGTGAGGTCGGCGCCCGAGCCCACCAGCCGCTCCAGCGCGGCCCGGTCGGGCACCGTGAGCGTCACCAGCGAGGCGGGCTCCGGATCGGCGGGGCCGGCGACCGCCGGGAGCGACGGCTCGGCGGCCACGAACGTCGTGAGCACCATCGCCAGGACAACTGCGGACGCCCGTGAGCCACGCATCGGTTCCTCCGGTGATCGCCGTATGGCCGTCATTGAAGGCCGAACCGGCGACTCCGGCAAGACCCAAGGTTCCGTCGCGAGGGTACTGCGCTGATCGATCTCGCCCCAGCACAATGGGCGGGTGTCTGGACATTCCCGCGTCACCGTGCGGCGCGTCAGAGCGGACGACGCCGAGGAGTTCGTCGCGCTGTCCGGCGCGAGCCGGAGCCTCCACCACGGCTCAGCCGCTCTCGCGTACCTGGACGTCGTCCTGGGCCACCTCGCGCTGGACGACGCCCAGGACTGGCATGAGGGCTACTGCCGGGGTGCGGCGGGGGCGGTCGAGCCGCGTACCACGAGTTCGGTGGCGAGCTCGATGTGGTGGGAGTCGATCCGTTCGCCGGCGGCCAGGCGCAGGGCCCGCCGGAGGGCCACGCCGCCCATCTCGCGGAGCGGCTGGCGGACGGTGGTCAGCGGTGGTGAGGCCATGCGGGCTATCTGGGTGTCGTCGAAACCGACGACGCTGAGGTCGTCGGGGACGCGCAGGCCGCGCGCCCGCGCGGCCTCCATCACGCCGAACGCGGTCTCGTCGCAGCCGGCGAAGATCGCGGTCGGCGGTTCGGGGAGGGCGAGGAAGCAGGCGCCGGCCTCCACTCCGTCGCCGTAGCGGAACCTGCGGTGCTGGATGTACTCCTGGCGCACCGCCACGCCCTCGGCCTCCATGGCGGCGCGGTAGCCGTGCAGCCGCGCCTGGTTGCACGCCGCCGTGGCGGGGCCGCCCAGGTAGGCGATGCGCCGGTGGCCGAGGGAGAGCAGGTGCTGGGTGGCGGCCAGCCCGCCGGCGAAGTTGGTCGACCCGACGCTGGTCACGCGGGTGCGCGGCAGGTTGAGCGGGTCGATCACCACCAGGGGCAGGCCGGCCTCGGCCAGGGCGGCGAGCTGGGCGGCGGTCAGCTCGCTGGTGACGGCGACCAGCGCGCGCCGGCCGGTCGCCGCCAGTTCCCTGGCCCACCTGCTGGTGCGCTCGGAGCCCTTGCGGATGCTGATCACGACGGACACGCCGAGTTCGCCGCCGGCCCGCACCGCCCCCTGGATGATCTCGTTGGAGTAGGCGTTCAGGTCGGAGTCGAACTGCAGCTCGACGGTGCCCGCGGTCTCGTCGCGCCGGGGCGGCGGGGCCACGTAGTCGTGCTGCCGCAGCGCCGACAGCACCAGCGAGCGGGTCGCCGGCGCGACGTCGCTGCGGCCGTTGAGCACCTTCGAGACGGTCGCGACCGACACGCCGGCGGCGGCCGCGATCGTGGCGAGCGTGGCGCGCTTGGCCGGCACGGCTAGTCCCGATCCCCCGCCGGGTGCACGTCCACCGGTGTGAACAGCCGCCTGTCGTGGCCGACGGCCCGCAGCGGCCCGGTGAGCCGGACGGTGCCGGCGCACGGCAGGTCGCGGGCCGAGGTGCCGGCGAGCACCTCGATGTCGCCGGGCTCGACGATCCGCTGCAGGTCACGGCCGGTGAAGGCGGTGCGGTCGGCGTGCACGCGGAAGCGCACGTCGGCGGCGGCCCCCGGTTCGAGCCGGACCCTGGCGAACCCGGCGAGCTGCCGCACCGGCCGGGTGACCTGGGCGAGCATGTCGTGCAGGTAGAGCTGGACGACCTCGTCCCCGGCGCGGGCGCCGGTGTTGCGGACCCGGACGGAGACGGTGAACTCGCCGTCGGTGGGCACCTCGGTGTCGCTGATCCGGAACTCGCCGAGCTCGAAGGAGGTGTAGGAGGTCCCGTACCCGAAGGGGAAGAGCGGGGTCGGGTCGAGGTTGCTGATGCCGTCGCTGTCGGCGCCGAGCGGCGGCTGCAGGTAGGTGTGCGGCTGGCCGCCGGGGGTGCGCGGGATCTGCACCGGCAGCCTGCCGCCGGGCTGGACGCGGCCGGACAGCACGCCCGCGATGGCCGCGCCGCCCTCCTCGCCGGGCATGAACGCCTGGACGAGCCCGGCCGCCCTGGGGTGGATCTCGCCGAGCGCGTACGGGCGGCCGGAGACGACGACCACGACGACCGGCGTGCCGGTGGCGGCCAGCTCGGTCACCAGGTCCTCCTGGACGCCGGGCAGGCGCAGGTCGTCGGCGTCGCAGCCCTCGCCCGAGGTGCCCTGCCCGAACATGCCGGCCAGGTCGCCGACGACGACCACGCACAGGTCGGCGTCGCGGGCCGCGGCGGCCGCGGCGGCGAACCCGGAGCGGTCCCCGTCGCGCACGTCGCAGCCGCGCTCGTAGGCGATCTCGGCGCCGGGCAGCTCGGCGCGGAGCGCGTCGAGCACGCTCGGCGCGTCGATGCCGAGACCGAGTCCGGGGTAGCGGGGCAGCACGTGGTTGGGGAAGGCGTAGCAGCCCATGAACGTGCGCGGGTCGTCGGCGCACGGCCCGACGACGGCGATCCGGCGCGGGGCGGTGCGGCCCTCGCCGAGCAGGGGCAGCGCGCTGCCCGCGTCGAGCAGGACGACGGACCTCTCGGCCAGTTCGCGGGCCAGCTCCCGATTGGCCTGCGAGTCCAGCTCGACGGTCTCGGCGCCGGTCACCGAGGACTGCGGTGTCCAGTCCGGGTCGAGCAGCCCGAGCTGCGCCTTCTGGGTGAGCAGGCGGCGCACCGCCCGGTCGATCAGCTCCTCGGGCAGCTCGCCGCGGCGCACCCGCTCGGCCAGGTGCTGGCCGAAGCCGAGGGTGTCGGGCAGCTCGACGTCGAGGCCGGCGGTGAGCGCCTGGACCCCGGCCTCGCCGGCGTCGGCGGCCACGAGGTGCATGGTGGCCAGGAACGGGATCGACCAGTAGTCGGAGACGACGGTCCCGGTGAACCCCCAGTCGTCGCGGAGCACCTCGGTCAGCAGCCACGGGTCGATGGCGGCGGGGACGCCGTCGACGTCGGAGTAGGAGTTCATCACCGAGCGGGCGCCGCCCAGCTCGATGGCCGACTCGAAGGGCGGCAGGATCATGTCCATCAGCTCGCGCCGGCCCATCGGCACCGGGCCGTGGTTGCGTGCCGCCCGCGAGGCGGAGTAGCCGGCGAAGTGCTTGAGCGTGGCGATGACGCCCGCGCCCTCCAGCCCGCGCACGTACGCGGAGCCGATCATCGAGACGAGGTACGGGTCCTCGCCCATCGTCTCCTCGACCCGGCCCCACCGGTAGTCGCGGACCACGTCCAGCACGGGCGCCAGGCCCTGGTGCACGCCGAGGGCGCGCATGTCGCGCCCGATCGCGGCGCCCATCCGGGCCACCAGCTCGGGGTCGAACGTGGCGGCCCAGGCGATCGCCGCCGGGTAGACCGTCGCGCCGTAGGTGGTGAAACCGGTCAGGCACTCCTCGTGGACCAGCGCCGGGATGCCCAGCCTGGACTGCGCGATCACCTCACGCTGCAACCGGACCACCTCGGCGGCGCCCTCGGCGGGGCTCACCGGGCGGCTGCCGTGCACCCGCGTCAGATGGCCGATGCCGTGGCGGACCGCCTCCTGGAAGGGGGAGGTGTTCGACGCGGCGAACGCGTCCTGCAAAGGGGCCACGTTGCCGGTGCCGCCGTCGCCCGGATCGGGGGCGGAGACGGGCTCACCCATGGTGTTGCCCTCCCACCGGCTGCCGAGCTGCGCGACCTTCTCCTCCACCGTCATCTCCGCCAGCAGGGCGTCCACCCGCTCCCCTACCGGAAGCGCGGGATCCTGCCAGGGACGGAGGGCTTGGCCCGCCGCCGGCCGATCTAGAGCCGTCATTGATCGCTCTCCTTAGAGGCGGCTCTTGCCGCAAAGTTTCGAAACATTTCGGACGCGCTGCGCGGGGGTGGCGTGGGAGCGCTCTCGGCTCCAGATCACCCAGCGTGGCGCCCGTGCGAGCGTATCCCACTCGTCTCGCTCTTGCCGAGAGGGAGTTTCGTGCGGGGAGAGGTTGACACCCCTTCGGCCGAAATCTAGATTGGCGTGCCACGCGGTCGTTTCGAAAATGTTTCGACACTGTGGAGCCGCGGCACCATCCCCCGGCGTTCGAGTACGGAGATCAGCGTGGAATCCAGGACAACGTCTCGCCGCAACTTCCTCGCCCTGTCCATGGGCCTGCCCCTGGGAGCCGCGCTCGCCGCCTGCGGCACCTCCGGCCCCGGCAGCACGAGCACCAGCGGCGGTGGCGGTGGTGGCGCCACCGCCAGCTACTGGTATCTGTCGACGGAGCCGCAGGAAGGCGTCCGCAGGCGGACCATGGAGCGGTTCAACCAGGCCAACCCCAACGGGAAGATCGTGGGGACGACCTTCCAGAACGACGCCTTCAAGACCAAGATCAAGACGGCGATCGGCGCGGGCGAGGCGCCCACGATCATCTGGGGCTGGGGCGGCGGCGGTCTGCGCAGCTACGTGCAGGCCGGCCAGGTCGAGGACCTCACCTCGTGGTTCGACGAGAACGCGGCCGTCAAGGACAAGCTGTTCCCCTCGTCCTTCGGCGCGGCGACCGTCGACGGCAAGATCTACGCGATCCCCTGCGAGACGATGCAGCCGATCGTCCTGTACTACGACAAGCGCGCCTTCGAGAAGATCGGCGCCGAGCCGCCCCAGAGCTGGGGCGACATCATGGACCTGGTGCCCAAGTTCAACGCCAAGGGCATCGCGCCGTTCTCGCTGGGCGGGCAGTCGCGCTGGACCAACATGATGTGGCTGGAGTTCCTCTTCGACCGCATGGGCGGCCCCGAGGTGTTCCAGGCCGTGTTCGACGCGGAGAAGGACGCCTGGTCCAACCCCGTCGCCATCGACGCGCTGACCAAGATGCAGGACCTGATCAAGGCCGACGGCTTCATCAAGGGCTTCTCCTCCATCACCGCCGACTCCAACGCCGACCAGGCGCTGCTCTACACCGGCAAGGCCGCGATGATGGTGCACGGCGGCTGGACGTACGGCGGCATGAAGCAGGACGGCGGCGACTTCGTCTCCGGCGGTAACCTCGGCTACATGAACTTCCCGCCGATCGACGGCGGCAAGGGCGACCCCGGCAACACCGTCGGCAACCCCGGCCAGTACATGTCGATCTCCGCCAAGGCCACGGCCGAGCAGAAGGAGATCGCCAAGAAGTTCTTCGCCACCGAGGTCATCAGCGACAAGTCGGCCGAGGAGTGGGTGGGCACCGGCGCGGTTCCCGTGATCAAGGGCTCGGAGAAGTTCTTCACCGGCTCCGAGGACGCCGACTTCCTCAACTTCGTCGTCGGCATCGCCAACAACGCCAAGGTCTTCCAGCAGTCGTGGGACCAGGCGCTCAGCCCGACCGCCGCCGAGGTGCTGCTCGACAACATCGCCAAGCTGTTCCAGCTGTCGATCGGGCCGCAGGAGTTCGCCACCAACATGAACGCGGTCATCGGCAAGTGAGCACGATCGTCACCGTTCCACCCCGAGGGAGACCGCCCGCCGCGACCCGCGTGCGCGGCAGCGGCTCCCTGGTGTGGCTGGCCGTCCCCGCCCTGCTCGTCTTCGTCGCCTTCGGCGTGATCCCCCTGCTCGGGGTGCTCGCGCTGAGCTTCACCACGTGGGACGGGCTCAGCCAGGACATCTCCTTCAGCGGGCTCACGAGCTGGAGCGCGGTGCTGAGCGATCCCGGGCTGCCGCACGCCCTGTGGGTGACGTTTCTCATCATGGCCCTGTCGTGGCTGGTGCAGACGCCGGCCAGCATCCTCATCGGGGTGTTCCTGGCGGGCCATCAGCGCTACCGCGCGCTGATCGCCGTGCTGTACTTCATCCCGCTGCTGCTCAGCTCGGCCGCCATCGCGATCACGTACAAGGCGCTGCTCGACCCGAATTTCGGGCTCGGCGCCGGCCTGGGCCTGGACTTCCTGGCGCAGGACTGGCTCGGCGAGGGCCCCCTCGCCGTCGGCGTGGTGATCTTCGTGGTGTCCTGGCAGTTCATCCCGTTCCACTCGCTGCTCTACCAGGGCGGGGTGCGGCAGATCCCGCGCTCGATGTACGAGGCCGCGGAGCTCGACGGAGCCGGGCGGGTGCGCAAGTTCTTCAGCATCACCCTGCCTCAGCTGAAGTACACGATCATCACGTCCTCGACCCTCATGGTGGTCGGCTCGCTGACGCTCTTCGACCTGATCTTCGTGCTGACGGCGGGCGGGCCCGGCGACGCGACCAGGGTGCTCGCGCTCGACATGTACAAGCGGGGATACCAGGCCAACCTGATGGGCCCGGCCAGCGCCATCGCCGTCATCCTCGTCCTGGTGGGCCTGGCCCTGGCGCTCGTGCTGCGCAGGCTCGGCGGGCGCGACGGCAGTGCGAGCCAGTTGGAAGGGGCCTGACATGGCGACCACGCTGTCCGACAAGCCGGGGCGGACGGTGATGCGGCCGTCCGGTCGCCGCCGCCGCAGGCCCAGGCTGCGCGAGACCAAGAACTGGATCGGCGGGACGATCTCGTGGCTCTGGCTGGCGATCGTGATCATCCCGATCTACTGGGTGGTCATCACCAGCTTCAAGGCCCAGAGCGACTACTACCTGTCGAACCCGATGGCGCCGCCCACCGCGCCGACGCTGGACAACTACCAGCTGGTCATCGAGTCCGACTTCCCGCTGTACTTCCTCAACAGCCTCATCGTCGCCGTCGGCTCGGTGGTCCCGGCGGTGCTGTTCTCGTTCATGGCCGCGTACGCGATCGTGCGGGCGAGCACCAACCGCTTCCTGAAGTCGGTGAACTGGCTCTTCCTCATGGGCCTGGCCATCCCCCTGCAGGCGACGATCATCCCGATCTACCTGATCATCATCAGGCTGCATCTCTACGACAGCCTGCTGGCGCTCATCCTGCCGTCGATCGCGTTCGCGATCCCGCTGTCGGTGCTGGTCCTGGCCAACTTCATCCGGGACGTGCCGAAGGAGCTGTTCGAGTCGATGCGGCTCGACGGCGCGAGCGAGCAGACCACGCTCTGGCGCCTGGCCTTCCCGCTGACCCGGCCGGCCGTGGTGACGGTGTCGATCTACAACGCGCTGCAGATCTGGAACGGGTTCCTGCTGCCGGTGATCCTGACGCAGAGCCCCGACAAGCGGACGCTGCCGCTCGCGCTCTGGTCGTTCCAGGGGGAGTACAGCGTCAACGTGCCCGCGGTGCTCGCCTCGGTCGTGCTGACCACGCTGCCGATCCTGATCCTGTACGTGGTGGGCCGCCGCCAGTTGCTGAGCGGCCTGACGGCGGGGTTCGGCAAGTGATCTGAGTCCCGCGCCGGGGCAGGAGTCCTCCCATGGAGGACGTGTGGGATCTCGTGGTCGTGGGCGCCGGGCCCGCCGGTTCCGCGGCGGCGCTCGGCGCGCTGCGGCGGCGGCCCGGCGCGCGGGTGCTGGTGCTCGACAAGGCGGACTTCCCCCGGGACAAGGCGTGCGGCGACGGCATCGCGGCCCACGGGCGTGACGAGCTGGCCAGGCTGGGCGTGCCGGGGCTGATCGACGACTACCGGCCCACGCCCCGCCTGACCGTGGTCTCCCCCGGCGGCACGCGGGTGTCGGCGACCGCGGCGCGGCCCAACCATGTGGTGCCGCGCCGGGTCTTCGACGCCCGGCTGGTCGAGGCGGTCCGGGCGGCCGGGGCCGAGGTGCGGCGCCACCGGGTCAGGGAGCTGGCCGAAGCCGGGCCGGTGGTGGTGATCGACGGCCGGATCCGGGCGCGGGTCGTGGTCGCGGCCGACGGGGCCAACTCGGCGGTGCGGCGGCTGATCGGGCTCCCGGTCACGCCGGAGCGGCACACCGCCATCGCCGTGCGCGGGTACGCGGACGTCCCCGACGAGGACGACGTGCAGCTCATCGCCATGCAGCGGGCGGGCTGGCCCGCGTACGCGTGGTCGTTCCCCATCGGCGACGGCACCGCGAACGTCGGGTTCGGGATGCTGCTGCCCCGGCTGCACGCCACCGGGCTGCCGGGGCGGCAGGTGCTGCACGGCAGGCTCGCCGAGCTGCTGCCCGACCGGCCCGCCCGCGACCTGCGCGCCCACCACCTGCCGCTGTCCACCGGCCGGCCGGCTCCCGGTGCCGGGCGGGTGCTGCTCGCCGGGGACGCGGCGAGCCTGATCAACCCGCTGACCGGCGAGGGGATCTACTACGCGCTGCTGTCGGGGCGGCTGGCCGGCGAGGCGGCCTCGGACGCGCCCGGCGACCCGCTGCCCGTCTACCGGCGCGGCCTGCGCGCGGCCCTGGGGCGGCACCTGCGGACCACGGACGTGCTGGCCCGGCTGGCGCAGTCGCCGGGGTTCATCGACGCCGCCATCGCCACCGCCGCCCACCGCAAGGAAGTGTTCGACCTGCTGGTGGAGGTGGGGCTGGGGTCGGGGACGGTGCCCGTCCCGCTGGCGTACGCGGTGGCTTCCCGCTGGCTGCGCGACACCGTCCGCCACCACCGACGCGGCCGTTGACAGTTGTATCCGCCCGCCATCAGCCGGTGAGGGAGGCACCGCCGGTCAGCAGCAGCGCCACGTCCACGCCCGCCACCGCGACGGCCGCCGCGAACGGCACCCGGGGGTGGTTGCGGCCCAGCAGAAGCCCGGCAGCCGTCAGGACGACGGCCGTGGCCAGCGCGATCCAGGCCATGGGGCTCGTACGGGCGAGGCCGGGAAAGGCCGGACCGTCCGCTTCGTCGGCGGACGGATCCGTGCTTGCCGGTGCCGATGGGGACGAGCCGTCCGAGAGCACGGCGGAGTGGCCCGTGGCAGCCGGAGGTTCGGCGGTGGGAGGGGTCGTGGTGGAGGGGCCGAAGGCGAGCAGGCAGGTGGCGGCGAGGAGCGGGAGCGGGAGCAGGGCGCGCAGGCGGGCGGCGCCGAGCCGCTGCGGCCAGCCCCGCACGCCGGTCGCCAGGTCGTCCGCCAGGTCCGGCAGCACGTTGGCCAGGTGGGCGCCCACCCCGAGCAGGGCCGCCGCCGCCGTCGCCCACCAGGCGGGCCACGGCTCCCCCGGCAGCCCCAGCGTCACGAACGCGGGCAGCACCCCGAACCCCACCGCGTACGGCACCCACGACAGCAGGGTCGCCTTCACCCCCAGGTCGTACGCCCACGCCGCGAGCACCCCGGCGAGATGCGCGGAGCCGGCGAGCGGCCCCGAGGCGAACGAGAGCGGCACGCAGCACGCCAGCGCCACCGCCGCCGCGATCCAGAGGGCACGCGGCGTGATCGTGCCGTCGACCGCCGGCTTGTCCGCACGCCCCGCCGCCACGTCGCGCCCGGCGTCGGCCGCGTCGTTGCACCAGCCGATCGACAGCTGGCCCGACAGCACCGCCAGACCCACGAGCAGGCATCCGGCCGCGCCGTGCCCGGCGGCGGCGGCGAGCGCGGTGACCAGTGACGTGACCGCCACGGTGGGCCCGGGATGGCAGCCGCGCGCCAGCCCGGCGATCATCCGGCGCCCGTCGTCCGTCACAGGCCGATGTTACTCGGGAGATCCCTTCGGCAGGCGCTCGCGGCGGGTGACGAATTGACCGGGCCTGACCGGCCGATCTACAGGGAAGACCGCCCGCTGGGCTTAGCAGATCAACCTGGGGGGAACCGTGGCATCGACGAGTGTTTTCGGCCGCCCGCCCAGGGGAGCCCTCCATGACCCATATCGCCGCAGTTCGCTGCGCCTTTCCCCCGAATCGATACGCACAGGCCGAGTTGACCGACATGGCGGCCCGTGTCTGCCTGCCTCCGGACGCCGACCGCCGCCTGCTCGACCGGCTGCACCGCAGCGCCCGCGTCGAGTACCGCAACCTGGCCCTGCCGATCGAGGACTACGAGAAGCTCGACGGCTTCGGCGCGGCCAACGACGCGTACGTGACCGCCGCGGTCGAGCTGGGGCGGGAGAGCGTCCGCGCGGCGCTGGACGGCGCCGGGCTGGTCCCGTCCGACGTCGACATGATCATGTTCACGTCGGTGACCGGCATCGCCGTGCCGTCGATCGACGCCCGGCTGGTGGGCGCGCTGGGTCTGCGGCCCGACGTCAAGCGGCTGCCGGTCTTCGGGCTGGGCTGCGTCGCGGGCGCGGCCGGGATCGCCAGGCTGCACGACTACCTGCGCGGCTGGCCCGACCACGTGGCCGTGCTGCTGTCGGTGGAGCTGTGCTCGCTCACCGTGCAGCGCGGCGACGGCTCCCCCGCCGGCCTGGTCGCCAGCGCCCTGTTCGGCGACGGCGCCGCGGCGGTCGTAGCCTGCGGCGACGGGCGCGCTCCGGACGAGACGGACGACCCGGCGAGTGACACGGCGGCCGGGCCTGTCGTGGTGGCGACTCGCAGTCATCTGTATCCGGACTCGGAGCATGTCATGGGCTGGCAGGTGGGCGGCGACGGTCTGCGGGTGGTGCTGGACGCGGGCGTGCCGGAGGTGGTGCGCCGCTATCTGGCCGACGACGTGTACGCGTTCCTCGGCGATCACGGGGTGACGGCCGGCGAGGTGACGGCCTGGGTGTGCCATCCGGGCGGCCCGAAGGTCCTGGAGGCCGTGTCGGACGTGCTCGACCTGCCGCCGGGCGCGCTCGACGTCACCTGGCGCTCGCTGGCGGCCCACGGCAACCTGTCGTCGTCCTCGGTGCTGCACGTGCTGGGCGAGACGCTCGCCACGCGGCGGCCGGAGCCCGGCACGTGGGGGGTGCTCATCGCGATGGGCCCCGGTTTCTGTTCCGAACTCGTCCTGCTGCGCTGGTGACCCCATGACCTGGTATCTCGTCCTCATCCTGCTGGTCGGCCTGGAGCGGCTGGCCGAGCTGGTCGTCTCCAAGCGCAACGCCGCCTGGAGCATGGCGCGCGGCGGCGTCGAGACCGGCCGCGGCCACTACCCGTGGATGGTGCTCCTGCACACGGCGCTGCTGGCCGGGGCGCCGCTCGAGGTGTGGCTGGCCGGGCGGCCGTTCCTGCCGGAACTCGGCTGGCCGATGCTCGTCCTGGTGGTGGCCGCGCAGGGGCTGCGCTGGTGGTGCATCACCGCGCTCGGGCCGCGCTGGAACACCAAGGTGATCGTGGTGCCGGGGCTGCCGCTGGTGACGCGCGGCCCGTACCGGCTGACCTGGTTGCGTCACCCGAACTACGTGGCGGTGGTCGTGGAGGGGTTCGCGCTGCCGCTGGTGCACACGGCGTGGGTGACGGCGCTGGTGTTCACCGTGCTGAACGCGGCGCTGCTGACGGTGCGCATCCGCACCGAGAACGCGGCGCTCATGCCGGCCGGGCGGCCCGCCACGTGATCGACGTGCTGGTCGCCGGTGGCGGCCCGGCGGGGCTGGCGACGGCCATCCACGCGGCGCTGCTCGGCATGGAGGCGGTCGTCGTCGAGCCGCGCGCCGGCCCGGTCGACAAGGCGTGCGGCGAGGGCGTCATGCCCGGCGGCGTGGCGGCGCTGGCCGCGATGGGGGTGACGGTGCCGGGGCGTCCGCTGCGCGGCATCCACTACCTGGACGACCGGCGCGGGGTCCGCGCGACGTTCGGCCCCGCCATGGGGCTGGGCGCGCGGCGCGTCGCCCTGCACGCCTCGCTCGCCCGGCGGGCCGCCGACCTCGGCGTGAAGACCGTCACCGGCCGGATCGCGCACGCCGTCCAGGACGGCGACGGGGTCGAGGCCGCCGGGCTGCGGGCGCGCTGGCTGGTGGCCGCCGACGGGCTGCACTCGCCGCTGCGCCGGTCGCTCGGGCTGGACGCGCCGCCCGGCGGAGTGCGGCGGTACGGACTGCGCAGGCACTACCGGGTGGCGCCGTGGACCGACTTCGTGGAGGTGCACTGGTCGGGCCACGGCGAGGCGTACGTCACCCCGGTGGGTGACGACCTGGTGGGCGTGGCGATCCTCAGCTCCGCGCGGCGCACGT
Organism: Nonomuraea sp. NPDC049486; assembly: GCF_040676925.1. Taxonomy (NCBI): domain Bacteria; kingdom Bacillati; phylum Actinomycetota; class Actinomycetes; order Streptosporangiales; family Streptosporangiaceae; genus Nonomuraea; species Nonomuraea sp. NPDC049486. The sequence goes on along the minus strand of NZ_JBFAPV010000006.1, from coordinate 363,765 downwards.
ACGACGAGCACCTGGCGGGGTTCGGCGCCCTGGCCGAGCGGCTGCGCGGGCCCGCCGTGACGCCGGTGCGCGGCGCGGGGCCGTTCCGCCAGCGGGCGCGGGCGCGGCGCGCCGGGCGCGTCCTGCTGGTGGGCGACGCGGCCGGGTACGTGGACGCGCTCACCGGTGAGGGGGTGTCGCTGGCCGTGCGCTCGGCGGAGATCCTGGCCCGCTGTCTGGCGGAGGACCGGCCCGAGGAGTACGAGGGCGCGTGGCGGCGGTTGTCGCGCACCCACCGGCTGCTGACGGGCGCGCTGGTGCAGGTCGCGCGGCGGCCGGCCACGGCGCGGCTGGTGGTCCCGGCGGCGCGGGGGCTGCCGGGGGTGTTCACGTCAATCGTCCGGCTATTGGCCTGAAACCGGGTCGGTCCATTCTGCCCTTATGGCTGATATATGCACTTTTAGCGTTATGAGCCGGTTCTGTGGTCCTCCGGGGGTGGTGAACGGCGGATGGCTCTCCGGCCTGCTGGCGGGCGAGCTGGGCGCGACGGGGCCGGTGGAGGTGACGCTGCGCGCCCCGGCGCCGGTCGAGACGCCGTTACGGGTGGCGCACGCGCCGGACGGGCTCGGGCTCTTCGCGGGAGATCGGCTGCTGGCCGAGGCCAGACCCGCCGCCGGGGACCCGGTGCCGCCGCCCGCCGTGTCCCTGCGCGCCGCGGCGGAGGCCGAGCGGCGCTTCCCCGGCCACCGGAGCCACCCGTTCCCCGGCTGCTTCGTGTGCGGCCTGCGCGAGGACGGGCTGCGCGTCCATCCGGGCCCGACGGCCGATCCGGAGATCTTCGCCGCGACCTGGTTCGCCGACCCGGAGCTGACCGGCGGACAGGAGGTCCTGCCGCCCGCGTCGGTGTGGGCGGCGCTCGACTGCCCCACCGGCTGGACGCATCTCGCACCGGGCGGCGCCGCGCTGCTCGGCAGGATGACCGCGCGGCTGCGCCGCCCGGTCAGGGCCGGCGTCACGTACGTGGTCGTCGCCCGCCGCGACGGCAGGGAGCGCCGCAAGCTGTTCGCCTCCGCCGGGCTGTACGAGCCGGACGGCACTCTGGTGGCCGCCTGCCGCACGACGTGGGTCGAGACCCGGGCGGCCCACGCCGGGAGCCCGGCCACGGGAACCGCCGTGGACCCGGGACTGCTGGAGCGCATCCGCGGCGGCGTCATCGGCGAGGACGAGGTCCTCGACGGCCCGTACGGGCCGCGCCGCATCACCTACGCCGACTACACCGCCTCCGGGCGGTCCCTGGACTTCATCGAGGACTTCATCAGGGCCCGGGTGCTGCCGCGTTACGCCAACACGCACACCGAGAGCTCCGGCACCGGCCTGCAGACCACCCGGCTGCGGGAGGAGGCCCGGCGGATCATCCACGACGCCGTGGGCGCCGGCCCGGACGACGTGGTCCTGTTCTGCGGCTCCGGCGCGACCGGGGCCGCCAACAAGCTCGTCGCCATCCTGGAGCTGCGCGACCGCGCCACCCGCGCGGGCGGCCGGCCGGTGGTGTTCGTCGGGCCGTACGAGCACCACTCCAACGAGCTGCCCTGGCGCGAGTCCGGAGCCGAGACCGTCGCCATCGGCCAGGACCGCGACGGCCGCATCGATCTCGGCGAGCTCCGCGCCCAGCTGGTGCGGCACGCGGACCGGCCGCTGCTCATCGGCAGCTTCTCGGCCGCCTCCAACGTGACCGGCATCCTGTCCGACACCGAACCGGTCTCCGCCCTGCTGCACGAGTTCGGCGCGCTGTCGTTCTGGGACTACGCCGCGGCCGGGCCGTACGTGCCGATCCGGATGGCGGCGAGCGCGCCGGGGCGGACCGACCACAAGGACGCGATCTTCCTGTCGCCGCACAAGTTCCCCGGCGGCCCGCAGACGCCGGGGGTGCTGGTCGTCCGGCGGGACCTGGTGCGCAACCGGGTGCCGACCACGCCGGGCGGCGGCACCGTGCGCTACGTGAGCCCCGGCGAGCACCGTTACCTGGACGATCCGGTCGCCAGGGAGGAGGGCGGCACGCCGGGGATCGTCGAGTCGATCCGCGCCGGGCTGGTCTTCGCGCTCAAGGAGGCCGTGGGCACCGGCCTCGTCCAGGAGCGCGAGGAGCGCCTCCGGGAGCGGGCGCTGGAGCGGTGGCGGCGCAACCCGGACATCGAGATCCTGGGCGACGGGCCCGCGCGCAGGCTGCCGATCTTCTCGCTGCGCGTCCGCGCGGGAGACGGGCTCTACCTGCACCACAACTTCGTGGTCGCCGTGCTGAACGACCTGTTCGGCGTCCAGGCGCGCGGTGGCTGCTCCTGCGCGGGCCCGTACGGGCACCGGCTGCTGGGCATCGGCGCCGGCCGGTCGGCGGAGCTGCGCGACCAGATCGGGTACGGGTACGAAGGGGTCAAGCCCGGCTGGGCGCGGGTCACCTTCGCCTATTTCATGTCCGACACCGTGGCGGACTACGTCGTCGACGCCGTCGACCTGGTCGCCTCCCGGGGCCGGCGCCTGCTCCCCCACTACCGGTTCGACCTCCGTACCGGGCTGTGGCGGCACCGCGAGGCGGCCGAGCCCGCCGTCAGCCTGTCCGACCTGGTGTTCCGCTCCGGCGAGCGGCCGGTCCCGGGTGCGCGGGCCGGGGAGGACGCGCTGGCCGGCTACCTGGCGCGGGCGCGCGAGCTGCTCGCGGCCCTTCCGGACGAGCCGGACGCGAGCCAGGCGCGGCTGCCCGGAGACGCGGAGCGGCTGCGCTGGTTCGCGCTGCCCGCCGGGTGCGTGGCTCCGGCGGTGAGTTCCAAGTCGGTTGCAAGTCAGATGATCTAGGTTGGCCCGCCATGAGGAGATTGGTGCCGGTGGGCGCTCTGCTGGTGTGCCTGAGCGGCTGCGTGATCACACCCATGGCCCCGATGACCGCGGACACGCGGGCGGGAGAGCCGGCCGAGACCGCGCGGGAAGAGGGGGATCGCATGGGCGTCGAGCCGGGGGTGCTCAAGGGCAGGGTCGTGGGCGCCGACGGCAGGCCGGTCCAGGGGGCCAAAGTCGTGGCCGACAACCAGTTGCTCTACAACAGCAACCTCATCGTGTCGACCGACGCCGACGGCCGCTACCGGGTCGAGACCGACATCGCGGCCACGTTCCACGTGACGGCCTCGATGACGGTCGAGCACAACGGCACCTCGTACCAGGTCGACCTGTCGCCGGACGACGACTCCTCGTTCGCCGGCCCGACCGGTGCGATCAGGGACTTCACCTGGAAGCTCACCGGCGAGAAGGCCGACGGCCTGGGCCACTACGGCGGGTCGGTCCTGTTCCACCTGGACATGACCGACCCGCGGAACCCGGAAGCGTTCCTGGAGGACGAGAAGGTCGAGCTCACGCTCACGCCCGAGAGCACGCTGCTGGACGGCTCGCAGGGTCAGGTCATCACCCGCAGGGCGGTCCGCACCCCTGACGGGTCCGGCCTGGTGGACGTCCCCATCGCCCGTTACCGCGTCTCGGCGTCCTACGAGGGACGCCCGCTGCAGGTGCGGCTCCGCGGTCAGGACGCGTACGCGCCCGAGATCGTCGCGGACTTCTCCCAGTACATCTCCAGCGTCTACTGGATCCAGCTCGAACTGAAGCTCTGACCTGTCACTTCCGGACTCCGCCCATGCCGCCGTCCGGCGTCATTTCACCTGAGGGGCGCTTTACCTGCCAGGTCATCGCCCTTGCGGGGAGTGCGCAAGAAAATGGCCGAGGGAGCGATCACTACTGCTCGCGATGACCCGGAGCACCGCATGACCCCGGAGGAGACGATGACAGCACCATCCCTGTCCGCGTTCGATGTCGATTCCCGCACCGATTTCGTGGCCGCCAACCGATATGCGGGCATCGTCACTGATCGCTGGCATGCGCTTGGCGGTGGTCCGAACGGTGGTTACCTGATGGCGATGTGTCTGCGTGCGCTGAAGCAGGAGATGCCGTTCCCCGATGTGCTCGTCGGCTCCGCCTTTTTCCTGCGCCCCGCGGTCATCGGACCGGCGGAGTTGCGCACCGAGATCATCCGGACCGGGCGGCGTGTCGCCACGGGCCAGGTCGTGCTGTCGCAGGAGGGTAAGGAACGACTGCGGGCGACGGCCACCTTCGGCACCCTCGACCAGGCCGACGGGCGTACGCTCGTCACCGGCGAGCCGCCGGTCCTCCCGGACCCGGATGACTGCGTCGATCCGCTCGGCGGCAAGTCGCTGGACGGTGTCAGCATCACCGAACGTGTGGAGTTCCGGTTCGCCGAGGTGCCCGGCTGGTGGCAGGGGAAGCCCGCCGAGCATGCCGGAATAGAGTTCTGGATGCGCTTCCGGGACGGCCGCCACGCCGATCCAGACGCGTTGCCGTTGCTGCTGGATGCCGCACCTCCGGCCGTGCTGGCCGTCGGCGAGTTCGCTTCCGCCACGCTCGAGTTGACCGCGCATCTACGGGCCCGGCCCGCTCCTGGCTGGCTCGCCTGTCGCGCCACCACGCGTCACCTGATCAACGGATACCACGAAGAAGACTTCGAGATCTGGGACACCAAAGGCGTCCTCGTCGCCCAGGGCCGGCAACTCGCCATGCTCCCGTAATCGGTGTCACGCATGCTGCTGCGTGCTTCTCCTTGGGCAGCCCCCGCCGTCGGCGAATTTCGCGAGCCCTCTCGCTCTCGGATCCGCCGGCGGCGATACATGGGGATGGCGTCACCTGAGTCGGCGTCGCTCATATTCGGGGACGATCACCGCTACGGCGTGGCACATATCTGGCCGATATCCGCTATTTCCCATCCTGGATGGAGATCCAGCGATGTGGGGCGCCGTATCTCGCGCGCGCCCTTCACGTCCGCCTTGACACAATTCGGATATATCAAGCATTTGCCACAATCACGATAAATCGGATGGTTACAAAACGACAACTTTCCGTCTGGAAGTGTCCGAAACTGGCCAGTGCGAGAACCCGTACAGAGGCGAGGGCGTCTCTTACTCGCGGCCGGATGACCATCCCCCGACATTCCACGTGCCGGGGATTCACCTGAGGAATTCCTCTATGAATGCAGGCGTGCGACACAGGACCTGTCGCGCATCCCGCGGACCCGTGGCCCTGACGCCGACGATCGCCCATCTTCTCTACGGGGCGTGCCGCCGCCCGGGAGGAGGCTCGTGAACCGCTGTGTGATCCGGCTCGACCTGCGCTCCACCACCGGCGAGGAGGCGGTCGCGAGGGCCGGGGCGCTGCTGTCGGGCGAGGAGCAACCCGATCTCCGGCTGCTCCTGCTGGTCGACGACGCCCGGGCGCTGAAGGCGCATCAGCGCGCGTACGAGACGCTGACGTCCTCGGGGTACACGGACGAACTGCTGTGCGTCGCGGTCGGGCCGATCGACGGAAACCCCCCGAGACTGGAGGTGCCGGGCAACCTCGCTCAGGGCGCGGGGATCATCTGGGTGCCGGACCCGTGCGGGATCGACTGGGAGCTCGCCGCCGCGGCTCCCGCCACGCGCAGGAAGCGGAGTCACGGGCCGGAGACCGAGCTGCTCCGGCTGCTCGACGTCCTGTCCCAGCCGGAGGTCTTCCACGGGACCCTCAGCCGCGTCCGGCGGACGCCGGACCTGATCGCCAACCCCGGCCTGCGGCTGGTGGGACCGAGCGGCGACGCGGGCGATCTCCAGCCGGCCATGGCCTCGGCCGCCGCCCGCATCCTGGCGCCGGGCAGAGGCCGGGCACCGGAGATCTCCTGCGGCGAGGAGCACGGACAGAGCCGGCCGATCCGGCTCCGTTCCGGCGGGCCGCTGGCGGTCGCCGCCGACGAGGCCAGGACTGCCGTCGCCGAGGCCACCGCGGTGGCCGGCGAGCTGATCGACGGCGCCTCCTTGTTCACCGGCGCCCCCGGCGCCGAGGCGGTCGCGGCCGACGCCGGCCGCCACCTGAAAGCGCTGCGGGCGCGGCTCGAAGACCTTCTCTCCGCCGCGCACACCACCACGGGCCTCACCACCCGTCAGCAGGAGGCGATCGAGCGGGCCGGCGTCGTCCTCCCCGGCTTCGAGGAGTTCGAGCCCGCGGTGGCGCGTGACGCCATCAGCGGCTACCTGACCCGCGGGCTGCGGGCGGGAGCGTCCCTGCCCGTGCTCATCGGCGGCCTGGACGGGTGGCAGGAGAGGCTGACGCCGGCGGGCAGCGGAGCCCGTCTCCCCGACCTGCGCCGGGCCTGCCCCGACGAGCTCCTGACCCGGCTGCTCCGTCCTCTGCCGATGCCGGAGCCGCAGAGGTGGCTGCCGGCCATCGGGCTGGTGACGGCCGCGCTCGCGACGTTCGCCCCCTTCGGCCCGGCCGGTGGGGTGCTGATGGCGGCGCTCTGGACCCTGCTGGTGGCGCTCACCGTGACGCGTGGTCCTGGCGGACGGCTCGGCGCCCGGGCCGGCGCGCTCGTCGCGAATGCGGCGGCGGGGGCGGCGGGGGTGGTGTGCGGGACGGTGATCACCATCAGGGCGATTCCCGCGCCCTTGCCGCCGGAGGTCTGGGCGCCGCTGCTCGTCGCGGCGCTGACCCTGGCGCTCGGGGCCGCGCGCGCCTCATGGCGGTCCAGAGCCGGCGCCTGGGCCCGGGATCGCGGGCTGGATTCGGCGGAGCGGGCGGTCGGCGACCTGCTCGCCGTCGCCACCGCCGCCGCCGGGGACTGGGCGCGGGCGGGGGCGCGGGCCGCCACCGCCGACGCGGCGGCCCGGGTGGGCGCGGCGCTCGAACAGGTCTCCGCGGTGATCCGGAACCACGTCTCCTCGGCGCAGGTCATGCCCCGGCCGGACCCCCGGATCGAGCGCTGTCTCGCCGACCTGGTGGAGCGGGCGATGGCGCCACGGGTGCGCGACCTGGCGGCGGGTTCGACCGCCGAGCACGCCGAGTGCGCCCGCGTCGTGACCACCGAGCTGCTCGCCGTCTGGCAAGCGCACGCGTCCGAGCACGGGGTGTACGCTCCACCGCCGTTCGCCCGCGAGCGGGACGGGGAGGCGGCCGCCCTACCCGAGGAGGAACTGCCCGAGCTGATAGCGGCCGCCGGGGCCGACGCGCACGCGACCATGTGGCAGCTCTGCGCGGCCGAGGACCTGCCCCTGCTGGACCTCGGTTCGGCGCCCACCGCCGTGGTCCGGTTCGCGCCGCTGCGCGACCGCGCCGCCCTCGAAGACCTCCTGCCCGCCGGAACCGTGTGGACCCGGTCGGCCCGGCGTGCCGGCACCCTGCGCCTGGTCCCGGCACGGCCCGGTATCGCGTACCGGAGCCGGGCGGGCGAGGCGGAGCAGGAGGCCGGCCGCTGATGTCACCCCCCAGCCGGCCGTCGCCAGGCCGGCGGAGGGGTCGCTTCCCCTACTTGCGCGGGGTGCGGATGCGCGGGATCGGCACCTTCGACCAGTCCATGTCCGAGGCGAGGTAGAAGCTCGGGTAGGCAGGCTGGTTGTAGGTGGTCTGCTGGCGCGCGACCTCGACGCGGTACTGCGGGTCGTGCATCAGCGTGTACAGCTTGCGGTCGGTGACCTCCGTGCTCAGGTAGATCCGTACGGCGGTGCTGTCGGCGGTGCGCACCAGCAGTTCCTCGCGCCAGTCGCCGAGCACGTCGGCGACCAGGCCGGGGTTGCCCTTGGTCCAGTTGTTGGTGAGCGTGCCCTCGGCGGTGAGCAGGGTGCCGCGCTTCCAGTCGTCGATGGTCGGCGTCTGGAGCACGGTGGTGGCGGTGCCGTTGACGACCTGGGTGGTCATGTCGGCCGCCCAGCGGATGCTCATGTTGGTGCCGGGCACGTTCCTCCCCAGGTGGTCGCCGCGGGCCGACCAGAGGCCGGCGTCGATGGCCTGGTCCGGCGGCATCGAGGACCACGCCTCCAGGCCGCGGACGGCGGGGTCGATGTCGCCGGCCATGCCGCGGCCGGTGTCGACGCCGCTGTAGCCGCCGAACAGCACCTCGCCGGTGGCGGCGGCGCGCATGGCCCAGCCGTACGGGGCCCACTGGCCGCCCTCGTGCACCGTCCAGATCTCCAGGCCCTCGCGGTCCGGGTCGAGGTCGGCGACGTGCATGGCGTCGCCGTGGCCGAGCCGCACGTTCTGGCCGGGGACGGCGCTGCCGGGCGGGCCCTCGGCGAACGAGGAGTACAGCAGGCCGCCGTCGTGGTCGATGGTCGCGGCCCCGTACACGATCTCCTGCTTGCCGTCGCCGTCCACGTCGGCGGCGCTCAGCGAGTGGAAGCCCTGGGTGGTGAGGGTGGCGTACTCGGGGTCGGTGCCGTCGACGCCGTGCGGGGAGGCGTTGAACGGGTTGTCCATCGGCACGTGGCCGCTGTCGACGTACCAGGCCTCCTTGAGCCGCCTGCCGTCCCAGTCGTAGGCGACCAGCGTGGAGCGGGTGTAGTAGCCGCGGGCGAAGACCGCCGACGGGCGATCGCCGTCGAGGTAGGCGACGGCGGACAGGAAGCGGTCGACGCGGTTGCCCGGCTCGACCCTGGCCATGGCGTAGTCGCCCCACAGGAGGCCGTCGTCGCCGCGGCCGGGCTTGTAGGGAATGGTCTGCAGTTCCCTGCCGGTGGCGCCGTCGAAGACGGAGAGGTATTCGGGGCCGGTGAGAATGAAGCCCTCGAATTCCCGCAACCGGTTGTTGCCACTGCGGGCGGGCGCGTACACGTCCACGAAGTAGGTCGCCAGGTCGGCGGCCGACTCGCGGGAGAGCGGGTAGGCGTGCCGGGGCTCGATGCCGAACGCCTGCTCCAGCGTGGCGGGCCAGCGCCCGGCCACCACCTCGGGGTGCTCGTGCCAGCCCTGGAACATCTCGACGAGGTGGTCGAAGTAGCCGGCGGCGCTCTTGCGGTAGTCGTCGGCGTGCGAGTATCCGGCCCTGACGTCCTTCTTGGGCATCGTGATGTGGCGCTCGGACAGCACGCGGCCGTCGCGGCCGTAGCGGGTGACCTTCGTGCCGGGCGCGGTCTTGAGCATGGCCTCCGAGCGGCCGTCGCCGTCGAAGTCGTAGACCAGGAACTGGGTGTAGTGGGCCCCCGCGCGGATGTTGACGCCCAGGTCGAGCCGCCAGAGCAGGGTGCCGTCGAGCTCGTAGGCGTCGATGTAGGCGTTGCCGGTGTAGCCGCGCTGCGAGACGTCCTTGGAGTTGGACGGGTCCCACTTGACGACGTACTCGTACTGGCCGTCCCCGTCGACGTCGCCGACGCTCAGGTCGTTGGCGGAGTACGTGTACGCCTCGCCGGCCGGGGTGACGCCGTCGGCGGGCTTCTTCAAGGGAAGATCGTGAAACGATTCAACCCACGGCGTCACGGCAGGGCCGCGCGGCCCCTCCCGCCCCTTGACGATCGGGGCGATCCGGTAGGAGGACGTGGCGGTGCCCGCGCTGTCGAGATAGTTGGTGCTGTCGGTGACGGTGGCGATCGGCCGGCCGTCGCGGTAGACGCGGAAGTCGGTGCCGGTCATGCCCCACCGGCCGTGCCCGGTGACCTCGTCACCGAGCAACCGCCAGCTCAGGAACACGCCCTGACCTGTCGGGACCGCGACCAGGCCGCGGTCGAGGCGTTCGAGCTGGACGCCGCCGTGGCGGCCATGACCGTCGCGGCCCGCCTCGGCGGGCTGGGCGGCGAGGGTCAGCGAGAGCAGGGCGGCGGAGGCGGCCGCCAGGAACCGGCGGGCGCTGCTGGGGGGAGACATGCCCGGATTGAATCGATATAACAACCGTTTGTCAAGAGCGGGATTCCTCGCGGCGACTTTTCCGCAGGAATCGCTGTTCGGCTTCTCCCTTGGATTTCGTTCGGGTAAATGTCAATTGGTGGACGGGACAGAGAGCAGTGCCCGGGAGCCGCTCGTACGGGTGAAAGGTCTTCACTGGGAGGCCGACGGCCGGCCGCGCGGCCTGACGCCCGACCCGCTGGCCGTGCGGTCCGGGCAGACGGCGGTGCTCGTCGCGCACGACGCCGAGGAGGCCGACCTGGTCGCCGACTTCCTGCTCGGCCTGTCCTGGGGCCACGACGGCGTGATCACCATCGGCGGCGAGCAGGTCACGCAGGCGACGTGGGAGCGCGAGATCGGGCTGGTGCCCGCCGGCGCGGGGCTGCTCCCCCACCTGACCGTCGAGAAGAACCTCGTGCTCACCTCCTTCGACGAGCGGGCCAGCGCCCGGGTCCAGGGCCGGGTCGCGTACATGGCCAGGCGGACGCAGATCGAGGGATTCCTGCACGCCCGGCCGCACGAGCTGGCGCACGACGAGCGGCTGGCCGTCGCGCTGACCCGGGTGCTGTGCCGGCACCGCCCGGTCAAGGTGGTGGTGATCGAGGACCGTACCGGGTTCGGGCCGTGCCACGCGGCGGTGAGCGCCGCGCTGAGCGCCGACCCCGGGCTGGCGGTGCTGGTGATCACCGACGACCGCACCCGCGTGGCGAGCCTCGCGCCTCCCACGCTGTTCTGGGATGTCACCGACTGGGACGTGACCGACGAGGAGGTGGCGGGTGCTCAGCCGTAGACGGTTCCTCGCGGCGATCCCCGCCGCCGGGTTGGCCGCCGGGTGCGCCGGGACCAGGCCGCTGCGGGTCGCGGTGGTGTGGAGCGGCGACGAGTTACGCCGGTTCCTCACCGTGGCGCGCGACTACCCGCACCGGACGGTCACCGTCTACTCGGCGGGCGACAACATCGCCGCCCTGCTGCGCGGGCCGTCGACGGAGGTCGCGCCGGACGTGGCCGTCATCCCCCGGCTCGGCATGCTGTACGAGCCGGGGATCCGGGCCGGGATCAGGCCCCTGGAGGACCCGCCGCCCCAGCCGGAGTTCTGGCGGCGGCTGGTGTCGCCGGTGCCGGGCCGGGTGCTCGGCGCCTGGTTCAAGATCGCGCACAAGTCGCTGGTCTGGCACCGCGACGACCACGGTCTCCCGCTTCCCGAGACGCTCGACGCGTGGACGCGGCCCCGGGGCACGCTGTCGATCGGCGCGGCCGACGGGTGGATGCTCAGCGACTGGTTCGAGAACGTGCTGCTGGCCCGCAGCCCCGGCACGTACCCCGGGCTCGGCTCCCAGGCGGAGCTGTGGGGGTCCGCCGAGGTGGCGGAGGCGCTGGAGCTGCTGGCGGCCGTCTGGCAGGCCGGCATGACCGCGGAGCAGGGCCGCCGGGCGCTGACCCTGCAGTTCCACGACTCGATCCTGGACGTGTTCACCTACCGCACCGCCGATCTGGTGGCCGCGCCCGACTTCGCCTGGCCCGTCATCGCCCGCTACGGCGCGGCGGGCGTGACGGCCGCGCACTTCCGCTTCCCCGCCGCCTCGGCCGCCGCCGGGCCGCCGCTGGTCGTGGGCGGGGACGTGGCGCTCGCGCTGAACGCGGGCGACCCGGACGCGGCCGCGTTCGTCACCTGGCTGACGGGCCCCGAACGGCCCGCTGCGCTGGAGGCGTGGGCCGGCGAGGGCGGGTTCCTCGCTCCGCACATCCCGCCGGAGGTGTCCCCGCCGGGGCTCCGGGGACCCGCGGGCGAGCTCGTCCAGGCGCGGAACGCCCGGTACGACCTGTCCGACCGGCTGACCGGCCCGCTCGCCGGGGGCGACGGGCGAGGGCTGTGGCTGATACTCACCGACCTGTTCACCGCGGCGACCGTGACGCGGGAGCGTCCGGCGGCGGCCGCCGCCGCGGCGGCCGCCCGGCTGGTGGCGACGGCCCGCAAGGGGGCGGCGTGAGCGAGGACGCGTTCCTGTACGAGGTGGCGCCGCACCACGACACCCGGGCCCCGGCCGCCCAGCACGGGATCGGCCGCTGGCGGGCGGCCCGCTACCTGCTCCTGGCGGTCCTGCTCGCGGCGGGGGTGCTGCTCGCGCCGCTGGCCGCCACGGTGCTGATCAGCCTGTCGGACGGGCTCGGCCACTACCGGGTGCTCACCGACCCCGACGTGCTGCGGGCGCTCGGCAACTCGCTGGTGTGGCTGGGGCTGGCCGTGCTGGTGTGCGCCGCCGGGTTCGGGCTCGCCTGGCTGGCACGTGACGTCGGCCGACGGCTCGGCGGCGTGCTCCGCGTCGTCCTGGTGCTGCCGGCGGTGGTCTCGCCGCTCACCACCGGCGCGATCTTCCGCCTGCTGTTCGACACCAACCCGCAGCGGGGCGCGGTCAACGCGGTGCTGGCGGCGTTCGGCGCCGACGTGGCCTTCCTCGGGCTCGGCTGGATCTGGCTGGTGCTGGGGCTGGCGTTCTTGTGGCAGTGGTCGGGGGTGGCGTTCCTGGTCTTCCACGAGGCGCTGGCCAGGATGCCGGCGAGCCTGCTGCGGATGGCGCAGGCGTTCGGCCTGGAGCGGCGCCGCCAGATCTGGTCGATCGTGCTGCCGTCGCTGGCCGGGGCGGCGTCGCTGGCGTACCTGCTGGCGGTGGTGGCCGCGGCCCGGGTGTTCGACCTGGTGCTGATGGGGGCGCCGGGCTCGATGCAGCCGTGGGTGGAGCCCGGCGGTCAGTTCTGGTGGCGGCACCACAGCGACCTGGGCACCGGGCCCGCCGCCGCGCTCGCCGTGCTGCTGTCGGTGCTGGTCGGGCTGCTCGCGCTGCCCGCGCTGGCCGGGCTGCGCCGGCAGGTGACCTGGCCGGAACAGCGGGCCGTCCCGCACGGGCGGCGCTCGCGCCGGCGGCTGCTGATGGGGCCGCTGGCGGCGCTCTGGCTGCTGCCGTTCGTCGTGCTCGTGCTCACCTCGCTGCGCGCTCCGGAGGCGGCGGCCGTGTCGGGATGGTGGCACATCCAGGCCGACCTCCGCTCGTACGGGGACGCGCTCGCCGACAGCGGGTTCACCGGCGCCCTGCTGACGACGCTGGTGCGCACCGTGGTGGTGGTCGCGCTGGTGCTGCTGGCCGCGGTCCCGGCCGCGTACGTGCTCGCGCAGGAGCACCTGGTGCCCCGCAGGGCCTGGCGCCCGGTGCTCCTGGTGGCGGTGGCGCTGGCGGCGCTGCCGCCGCAGGCGTTCGCGGTGCCGCTGCAGGAGTCCCTCAGCCGGCTGGTCGGCTCCACCCTGGCGCTGGTCACCGTGCACGCGGCGCTGGTCATCCCGCTGGCCGTGCTGGTGCTGCACCGGGGGTTCGCGCGGGTGCGGGCGCCGGTGATGGCCCGGCACCGGTGGGCGCTCGTGCACGCGGTGCGCGAGGGGTCTCCGTCGGTGGTGCTGGCCGGGGTGCTGGCGTTCGTGCTGGTGTGGAACGACACGCTGGTCGGGCTGCTGCTCAACTGGCCGGCGGGCGACCATCTGCCGCTGATCCTGCTGGAGCAGAATCGCCACTTCATGAGCACGGCAGGGACGCTGGCGGCCCAGTCGGTGATCGCGACCGCCGTGCCGGTGGCCCTGGTGATCGTCACCAGGCGCCTGTTGTACCGCGGGCTGACGGGCGGGGTGCGCGCATGACCGGGATGTCGCGTAAGGAGCGGCTGCGCTTCTGGCTGGACCGCACCTCCCGGCAGGCGCGGGCGCACCTGCCCGAGCTCGGCCTGTCCGGGCTGGTGACGGCCGGTGAGCTGGTGCTCCTCCTGCAGGACGAGTTACGCGGGAAGGCGATCGACGCCGTGGTGGCGGTGCTCCCCGCGCCGCTGCTCATCCCGCTCGCGATCGTCGCGCCCGTCGTGGCGGGGCTCGGCACGCACCTCACCCGGCGCCTGCGCGCCCGCGAGACGCCGCCGCCGCTGCCCGTCGGCGGGCAGATGTCCTTCCCTGACCGGGTGGAGCCGCTGCTCGGGCGGGGGGACAAGGTGCGCGAGGTGGTGGACCGGTCGCACGACAGCGGCGTCGTGGTGGTGCAGGGCGGGACCGGCACCGGCACGTCCACGCTGGCCGTGCACGCCGCCTGGGAGCTGGCCCCGGAGGAGAGCCGGCAGCGGTACGTGGACGTGCGCGGCCCCGACCGGGACCGGCCGGAGACCGAGCTGAGCGTGGCCCAGCGGGTGCTGCGCGCGCTCGGCAGCCAGCCCGGCCTGATCCAGGAGCCGCACGACGCCGCGCCGCTGATCAAGGAGGCGCTCTCCGGCAGGGACCGGGTGCTGCTGCTCGACAACGTGAGCACCTGGAGCCAGGTCGCGTGGCTGCCGCCCCGGGTGCCGGACGCGCACATCGTGATCGCGGGCGAGCTGGCCGGAGAGCTGCCCCAGCACATCAAACCGGTCCAGGTGGGCCCGCTCTCTGCGGAGGACGGGGAGGCGCTGCTGGCCGCGCAGGTCCGCGACGACCGGGTGACCGGCGACCCCCTGGCGCTGCGGTCACTGGTGGAGGCGTGCGTGCGCAGCCCCGCCGAGATCGTCAAGCTCGGCCGGTGGCTGGAGCGGAACCCGGGCGTGACGCTCGCCGCCCTGGTCGACGACCTGAGCCGGCTGCCGGTGGACGAGAGGCTGGGGTTCGTGCTCCAGCGCAGCATGCAGGGGGTGGACCCGGCCGCCAAGCGGCTGTTCGTGCTGCTGGCGGGCCTGCCGGTGGCCGAGGTCGACCACCGGGCGGCGGCCGCCCTGCTCGGCGTGCCGTCCGCGGACGACGCCATCGCCGAGCTGTCCGGGCGCGGCCTGGTGGAGAACGTGCGCATGACGCGCGTCCGGGTGATCGGCGCGTTCCACGACAGCGGCTCGGCCGACGACGCGGCCTGGCGGCGGCTGGTCGAGCACTTCGCCGCCCAGGCCGAGGCGTACGCCTCCCTGCTGCCCGACGATCCGGGCGCGGGCGCCTGGTTCGCCGCCGAGGACCGGGTGCTGCTGCAGGTGCTGGCCCGCGAGCAGCCCGTACGCAAGACCGCACGCGCGCTCGGCCGCATCGGCGCGGCGCTGGAGGCCTGGTTCGCGCTGGAGCAGCGGCACGAGGACCGGCTGCGGGCCGCCGCCCTGCTCGCCTGGGCGGCGTGGGAGCTGGGCGACGAGCGCGTACGGGCGGCGGCCGAGCTGCGCCAGGCGAAGGCGCTGATCACGCTCGGCAATCCGGAGAAGGCGCGCCAGCACTTCAACCGGGCCGCGGCGGCGTGGGGCGCGGTCGAGGCGTGGCCGCCCGAGCTGCACCTGACGCACGCGACGATCCTGCTCGCCTCCGGCGACGAGTTCACCGCCGTGGAGTCCGCCCTGGTCCAGTACGGTCAGGCGCTCGCCCACGGTGACACGGCCGGCCACGCGATCAGGCTGGTCAACGTGGCCGCGCTGCTCATGCGCCGCGCCCAGCCGCTGGACGGCGGTGAGGCGCGGCGCCTGTACGCGGACGCGCGGGCCGTCCTGTTCGAGGCGCTGCACCAGGCCGAGCAGAGCGCCGACGAGCGCACGCGGGCGCACGCCCACGAGCTGCTGGGGCTCGCCCACTGGCAGCTGGACCACGCTCGGGACGCCATGAAGCACTGGAAGGAGTCCGAGCGGCTGTACGAGCGGACCGCGGACGACATCGGCCGGGCCCGCTGCCGGGTGCAGCGGGCGACGGCCTGTGCGGCGGAAGCGGCCGCCCTCCCGGACCGGGCCGCGGCGCTGGCCGGAGAGGCGGCGCGGCTCAGACGGGAGGCGGCGGCGCACCCGGACCGGGCGGCGCGGCTGGAACGTGAGGCCGTGGCGGTGCTGGAGGAGGCGTCCGCCCTGCCGGCCCAGGCGGCCGCGCTGGAACGGGAAGCGGTCGCGCTCCTGCGGGAAGCCGAGCCGCGACTGCCACCGGAAGGCCTCACCACGGCACTCGCCCACCTGCAACTGGCCGCCCTCTGCCGCGCCGAGGCGGCGACGCACCGCGCGGCGGGCCTGGCGGCTCTCGCGCCATGGGACGGGATCGCCGAACCCCGGCAGGTGACCGAGATCCGCAACCGCCTCCAACCACCCGAACCCCATCCGCCAGCCCCATCGTGACCCCCTACCGTCGCCGGGCATCTGCGGGGACAGTTCGAGCGAGCCCCACCACAGCCACAAACACCCGCACACACCGGAACCTCGATCGGGCCCTACGACAGCCACAAACTGGCACAGGAGATCTGAGAAGGCAGACCGAGCGGGCGGCGTCCGCGAGCACCCGTGAGGGCTCGGCCCAGGCCGGACGCGCCTGATCCTCTGGATCAACAGGCGCCTGGAGGCGTGGTGGCACTCAGGAGCACGCCTGGTCCTCGTGACAGGCAGGCTCTCCCGCAGGCGAGGCAGATCGAGCGGGGGACGTCCGCGAGCGCTTGCGAACGCTCGGCCCGGGCCGGGCGCGCCGGACCTTCGGGGCCAGCAAGCGCTTCCGCAGGCGCGGTGATGCTCGGAAACGCGCCTTAGCCCTCAGATCAGCAGGCGCGACTGGAGGCGCGGTCGCGCTAAGGGGCGCGCCTGATCCTCGGGATCAGCAGGCGCGGTCGCGTTCGGGAACGCGTCTGGTCCTCTGGACCGGCAGGTGCTCCGGGGGCGTGGTCAGCGCTCGGGGTGCGCGGGTGCCGGTCTCACGGTCGCGTGCCGTCTGGGTGAGGCGATCGGGAGATGGTCATGCCGCCGCGGTGGGGTGTGATCGTACGATCGTGCCGGTGATCTGCTGTGGGGCGCGGAGCAGGTTGAGTATGGGGCACACGCGCTCAACCTCGGCGTGCAGCCGGCCCAGTTCCTCGTCGGAGGCGGGCGAGTCGATCAGCACCTCGTAGCGGAAGTCGTACGGGTGGACCGGGACGCCGCTCTCGCCCGGTTGCTGGGCTCTGGGATCGTACGAGGCCCGTACGTCCACCTCCAGGGCGTCCAGAGGCACTTCCAGCTCGGCTGCCTTGATCAGGAAGATGTGCGTGACGCAACTGCCCAGCACGCCCGCCTGCAGCTCCGGTGACCCGGGGCCGAGGTCGTAGCCGGCGAAGTCGGGGCCGCTGTCGCTGAGGATCCGGTGGTCGCGGATGCGGATGCGCCGCACGCCGCTCCGGCCCTCGGCCGTGACATGCGCGTGGAGGGGCACCGGGCCGCCGGCCGGGGCGGCGCGGCGGGCCAGCAGGGCGGCGCGCTTCTGGGACAGGTACTCGCGAAGGGTGCTCATGCTCTCGTTTCCGGTTCAGTGCAGGGTGATGGGGCCGAGCGGGGTGGTGAGGACGGCGCGGAGCGCGGGCTCGGGGCCTTGTGCGACGTCGAGCGGGGCGCCGACGGCGGCCAGGTCGCGGCGGAGGGCGTCCGGGTCGGGGTGGGAGGCGGTCAGGGATTCCAGCTCCAGCTGTGGCAGCCCGGAGTCCGCCGGGTGCGGGGTGCCGCCCCAGTCGATGAGGAACGGCACCGGCCTGACCGCCGCCGGAACGTCCCGCCTGGTGAGCCGCCACTCCAGCAGGACGCCGCCGGGGGTGCGCCGGGACAGCGGCTGGACCTCGCCGGGGTCGTAGCCCTTCTCGCGCGCCCTCCGGACGGCCTCGTCGAGGTCGTCCGGCCTGATCGCCCAGGCGGCCAGGCGGGGTTCACGCAGGTTCTCCAGGCCGAACGCGCGCGGCCGGGCGCCCGGCCGGTCCGGGTCGGGGCCGATGATCTCCAGGTAGCGGCCGGAGCCGAGGCCGACGAGGTGGTTGGCCGTGCCGCCGGGATGGCTGCCGCCCGCCACCGGTTCGACGCCGGTCAGCGCGGCGAAGGCGGCGACGCCCTCCTTCAGGTCGGGCACCGCGTAGACGAGGTGGTCGATGGTCACCGGTCCTCCTTGACGGGTTCGCCGAGCGAGAGCATGAGCCGGTTGGCCCAGTTGAAGAACGCGGCGGCGTGGATGACGTCGCTGATGGCCAGGTCGTCGAGGCCGGCCGCGCGCAGCGCCTCGACGTGGGCCACGTCGAACTCGCCCGGGGTGGCCGCGACCGCCACCGAGGCGTCGATGATCGCCCGCCATCTGCCGTCCTGCGGCGCTTGCACGCCCTCGTCGAGCAGCCGCCGCACGTCGTCCGGCCGCTTGGCGTAGTGGGCGGCGAACCGCGCGTGCACCGACGCGCAGAACACGCACCCGTTGCGGCGCGACGTGGCGGTGGCCGCCAGCTCACGCTCGGCGCGCGGCAGCCCGCCGTCGGTGTTGTGGAAGATGTCGTTGTCGGTGTGCGTACGCGCCTGCAGCACGTGCGGGTCACGTGCGAGCAGCAGGAAGTACGGCGACGCGGCGCGCGCCCGGTCGACCAGCGCCTCATGGTGCTCGTCGGTCAGCTCCTCCGCGCTCAGCGGCGCCAGCCACGGCGCCCACCCGAGCCTCTCCAGCGTGAAACCGCTCATACCGCCACCTCCGTACGATCGAGCCGCTCCAGCGTCACGACATCCACGCCCGCCACCCCCGCACGATCGACCCGGTTCTTCGTTACGACACTCACGCCGCCACCTCCGTACGGCCGAGCAGACGCAGCCCGGCCGCCACCCGGATCTGGAAGCTGAGGAAGGCGACGAGCTGTGAGAGTGTCACGATGCCGGTGGTGCTCCAGCCCGCCTTCTCCAGCGCGCCGAGAGCTTCCCGGCTCGCCTCGCGCGGCCGGAACACGAGCAGGTGGGTGTGCTCGAACGCCGCGGTGAGGCGGACACCCAGCGCGCCGGGGTTCCGTACGCGATAGCGGAGTCCCTCGGCGCCGTCGGCGGGCAGGGCGGGGTCGATCCCGTACGGTCCGGTGGTGAGTCCGGCCGCGGTCTCGGCCCGTACGGTGTCCGCCAGGCGAGGCGCCAGCTCGGCCAGCCGGTCGGCGTAGAAGCGGACGGCGGGGTCGTCACGGTGCAGCCCGGCCACGAAGGCCGCGACCGCGTCCCGTTCGACGAGCCTGACCTCGCTCTCCGAGCCGGGCGCGAACAACGCGTCGAAAGAGCGCTGGGCGTGCTCACGGGCGGCGGGCCGCCGACGGCGCAGCCCGTCGAGCGGCGACCCGGGCGCGACCCCGGCCAGATGGTCGATGACGTCGGTGATCATGTGTGGCTCTGTGCCGAAGCGCGGCTCCCCGCTCAGGCGCGGCTCGATGGTCACCTGCGGCTCCAAGCTCAAGCTTGGCCCGGTGTTCACCTGCGGCTGCGGGCTCAAGGGTGGTTCGGCGGTCATGTGCGGCTCGCTTCCTGGGCGGGGGTCCAGCCGAGCGCCGGGGCGACCTCGGTCGCGAGGAGCTCGATGGAGCGGAGGATGAGAGGGTGCGGCGGGTCGACCGAGTGGACCTGGAGGACCAGGTCGGTCGCCCGGTCGAGGGTCGGGTCGGCCCGCAGGCTTTCGATGACGTCCTGCGGGGTGCCGACGTGCACGTCGAAGGCGGCGATCCGGGTGTCGAGGCCGCCGTCCGGCAGCTCGAAGGGCAGCCTGCCGCGGCCGAGCCCGCGTTCGGCCCAGCGCAGCGCCTCGGCCCTGCTGTCGGCCACGAACGCGGTCCGTGACGCCATGATCCGCGGGACGGCGCCGGGCGGCAGGTTGTCGTGGTAGGCGTCCACGATGGGCCGCTGGATCTCCGCGAGGGTCGCCTGCGGCCGGTCGGCGGGCCTGGGCTGGGTGCGCGACAGCATGAGCCCGTGCCCGGCCCGGCCCGCGCGGGCGCCGCCGGCGGCGGAGAACGTCGCCTCCCAGACCGCGCCGGGCAGTCGCGACGCCGGCGGGTAGAGCCGGTTGCCGCCGCCCAGGTCCGCGCCCGACCAGGCGGCGATGAGCACGGCGAGGTGCTCGGCGTAGAGGGCGGCCCGGTCGGCGCTGTCGTGGCCGAACGGGGTGAACGACGCGGGCGTGCCGCCGCTGCCCACCCCGACCTCGAGCCGGCCGCCGGTCAGCTGGTCGAGCACGGCGGTGTCCTCGGCCACCCGCACCGGGTGTTCGAGCGGCAGCGTGATGATGCCGGTGCCGAGCCGGATGCGGCTAGTAGTGGCGGCCACGTGGCCGAGGAAGACCAGGGGCGCGGGCAGGCCGCCCTCGTCGCCGTCGAAGTGGTGCTGGGCGACCCAGGCGGTGTCGAAGCCGGCGGCCTCGGCGTGCCGGATCTGCTCGGCGGCGAGCCGGTAGCGCTCACCCGGCGGCACGTCGTCGAGCAGCCGGGTGAAGAATCCGAGCCTCATCGCACCGGCTCCGGGATCGCGGCGAGCAGCTCACGGGTGTAGGGGTCGCCGGGCTCGGTGAAGACCTGCCGGGTGGTGCCTGATTCCACGATTCGTCCTTCGCTCATGACGGAGACGGTGTGCGAGATCTGCCGCACGACGGCGAGGTCGTGCGAGATGAACAGGTAGGTCAGCCCCAGGTCCCGCTGGAGCTGTTCGAGCAGGTCGAGGATCTGGGCCTGCACGGTGACGTCGAGGGCGGAGACGGCCTCGTCGAGGACGAGCACGCCGGGTTCGACGGCCAGCGCGCGGGCGATGGCGACCCGCTGGCGCTGGCCGCCCGACAGTTCCCTGGGCCGGCGCCCGGCCAGGTCGCGCGGCAGCGCCACCCGGTCCAGCAACTCGGCGACCCGGGCAGCGCGGGCCGCGCGGTCGCCGAGCCGGAAGTTGCGCAGCGGCTCGGCGACGATCTCGGCCACGGACTGGCGCGGGTCGAGCGAGCCGTACGGGTTCTGGTGGACGAGCTGCACGTGGCGGCGGAACCGGCGGCCCTCGCCGGCTCCGGGGATCGTCACGGTGCCGGAGGTGGGCTCGGTGAAGCGCACCACCATGCGCGCCGTGGTGGTCTTGCCGGAGCCGGACTCCCCCACCAGCGCGTGGGTGGTGCCGCGCGGCACCTCGAAGGAGACCCGGTCCACGGCGCGGAACGGCCGCCGGCCGAGCCGGAACTCCTTGACCAGGTCGTGGAGCACGATCGCGGGCTCGCGCGGGGCCGGCTCCGCCTCGCGGTACTCGCGTACGGACAGGGCGGGCGCGTCCCGCAGGAGCTTCGCCGTGTACGCGGCCTCGGGGGCGGCGAGGACGGCGGCCGTGGGGCCCTGCTCCTCGACGCGGCCGGCCCTCATCACGACGAGCCGGTCGGAGCGGGAGGCGGCCACGCCGAGGTCGTGCGTCACCAGCAGCACGGCCGTGCCGAACTCGGCGCGCAGGTCGTCGACGAGGTCCAGGATGCGCCGCTGCACGGTGGCGTCCAGCGCGCTGGTCGGCTCGTCGGCGATGACGAGCCGGGGCCGCAGGGCGATCGCGATGGCGATGAGCACCCGCTGGCGCATGCCGCCGGACAGCTCGTGCGGGTACTGGCGGGCCCGCGTCTCGGGGTCGGGCAGGCCGACGCGGTTGAGCAGCTCGACGACCTGCCGCCGGATCTCCCGCCGGTCTCCCCGTCCGTGGATGCGCATGACCTCGCCGACCTGGGCGCCGATGGTCTTGACGGGGTTCAGCGAGTTGGCCGGGTCCTGCGGCACCAGGCCGATCTGGGCGCCGCGCAGCGCCTCCATCCGCCGCGCGGACCAGGTCGCCAGGTCGGCGTCGCCGAGCAGGATCCGCCCCCGGTCGACGGTGGCGTTGCCGGGCAGCAGGCCGATGACGGCGTGCGCGGTGGTCGACTTGCCGGAGCCCGACTCGCCGACGAGGGCCACGACCTCGCCCGGATCGACGGTGAACGAGATGCCCTCCACCGCGCGCCGCCCGTCGTAGGAGACGGCGAGATCGCGTACGTCGAGCAGGCTCATGGGGTGTCCTTTCCGATCGAGCGGCTGATTCGGCCGGCCGCGAGCACGACGGCGACCACGACGGCGCCCGGCAGCGTGGTCAGCCACCACGACGTCGCCAGGTAGTTGCGTCCTTCCGCGATGAGCAGCCCCCATTCGGGGGTGGGCGGCTCGGCGCCGTAGCCGAGGAAGCCGAGCGTGGAGATGGCGAGGATGGCCAGGCCGAACTGCAGCGCGGCCAGGGCGACGACCGGCCCGAGCGAGTTGGGCAGCACGTGCCGCCAGAGCACGGCCGGGTAGCGTCCACCGCTGCCGAACGCGGCCTCCACATAGTCGGTTCGGCGCACCCGTACCACCTCGGACCGGGTGAGGCGGGCGAAGGCCGCGACCGATCCGACGCCGACCGCGATGGCCACGTTGACCGTGCCGGGACCGAGCAGGATGATCACCGTGAGCGCCAGGAGCAGGCCCGGCACCGACAGCAGGACGTCGACCAGCCGCATGATGGCGTCGTCGGCCAGCCCGCCGGCCGAGCCGGCCAGCACCCCGAGCAGGGTGCCGAGCAGGAGGCCGACGGCGACGGCGGTGAACGCTCCCGACAGCGAGTGCGCCGAGCCGTGCACCACGCGGGCGAGCAGGTCACGGCCCACCGGGTCGGTGCCGAACAGGTGCGGTCCGCCCGGCGGCCGCAGCTTCTCGGCCGGCACGCCCGCGATCGGGTCGTAGCCGGTGAACAGCCCCGGGACGACGGCCCAGAGCAGCGCGACGGCGATCACGAGCCAGGCGGCGGCGAGCCCGAGGCCGACGCGGTTCACGGCGCCGCCTTCAGCCGCGGGTCGAGCACCGGGTAGAGCAGGTCGACGACCAGGTTGACGAGCACGAACACGACGGCGGCGAGCACCACGACGGCGAGCATCACCGGCGTGTCCTGCGCGTTGACGGCCTGCTCGGTGAGCCGGCCGATGCCGTTGCGGCCGAACACCGTCTCGGTGACGACGGAGCCGGCGATGAGCTCGCCGAAGACGAGCCCCGCCATGGTGAGGGCGGGCAGCGTCGCGTTGCGTGCGACGTGCCGCCACAGGATCCACTGCCGCGAGGCGCCCTTGGCCGCCACCACGGGCACGAACGGCTGGGCCCTGACCTGGTCGACGGCGCGGGCGAGCACCTGGGCGATCGGCGCCGAGATGGGCACCGCGAGGGTCAGCACCGGCAGGATGAGCTGCTGGGCCGCGCTGCCGCCGATGACGGGCACCAGGCCCAGCCGGAACGAGAACACCTGGATGAGCAGGATGCCCAGCCAGAACACCGGCACGGACACGAACAGCGACGGCACCGACAGCAGCGCGCCCCTGATCCACGAGGACCTGCTGGAGGCGGCCCCGAAGGCGATGGCGACCGCGATGAGCACCGCCAGCCCGAATCCGGCCGAGGCGAGTTTGGCCGTTTCCGGCAGCGCCTCGGCCAGCCGCTCGGTCACCGGCGTGCCGGTGTCGATCGAGTAGCCGAGGCTGCCGCGCAGGAAGCCGGACAGGGTGTCGAGATAGGTCGCCAGGGCGGAGGCGCCGCCGTCGTAGTGGGCGCGGATCTCCGCGATCTGCTGCGGCGACAGCCCCAGTTCGGGGTTCTGGAACTTGATCAGGATGGAGTCGCCGGGCAGCAGCCGCAGCAGGACGTACGCGGCGGTGAAGGCCGCCCACAGCACGAGGACCGCCTGACCTGCCCTGAACAGGACGTATCTGGTCATCTAGCTTTTCCAGGTCGCGTAGAACCAGGGCCTGGCCACGGCCTCGAAGGCGATCCCGTGCACGTGCGGGGCGCCGCCGTAGACCTGCGGCTCCTCGAACAGGGGGATGGCGTAGGCCTGGTCGATCACGTAACGCTGGATCTCGCCGACCTTGGCGTTGCGCGCGGCGACGTCGGGCTCGGCGGACTGCTCGGCCAGCAGCCGGTCGAGCTTCTCGTCGTCGGACAGGATGGCGTCGCGGTTCTCGCTGTGGAAGTGGCTCTTGATGACGTCCTGGTCGGCGCGGCCCACCATGGAGTGCTGCAGGGGCGTCTTCTCGGCGTCCTTGATGTCGACGGCCTGGGTGCCGGCGTCGGCGGGGCGGATCTCCAGCTTGACCCCGAGCTCGGCCCACTGCTGGCCGATCAGCTCCAGCGTCTGCTTCGACAGCGGCTGCGGGCCGGCGACGAACACCCCGAGCCGCAGCTTCCTGCCGTCCTTCTCGCGGACGCCGTCGGCGCCGCGGGCCCAGCCGGCCTTGTCGAGCAGCGCGTTGGCCTTGTCCGGGTCGTGGGCGAGCCGCGGCGACAGGTCCACGTAGCCCTGGGCGAGTTGGCTGAGCACCGAGGTGGCGACCGGGTAGCTCGGCGTGAACAGGGTGTCGACGACCTCGCGGGCGTCGGTGCCCGCCAGCAGGGCCTGGCGGACGTCGGGGTCCTTCAGGATGCTGTTGCCCGGCCGCAGGTAGAGGCCGTTGTTGACGCCTCTGGTGGGCTCGGCGTAGATGGTGAAGCCGGCGCTCTTGACGGTCTCCTCGTCGTACGCCTGGACGTATCGCACGAAGTCGGCCTGCCCGGAGGTGAGGGCGCCGACGCGTACGTTGTCCTCCGGCGTCACGATTATCTTGATCTCGTCCAGGTACGCCCGGCCCTGGTGCTCGGAGGAGGGCGGCGCCCAGTCGTAGTCCTCGCGGGCGGCCAGGTGCACCTCCTTGTCGACGACCTGGTGCTTGACGGTGAAGGGGCCGGAGCCGGCGATGTTCTTGAGCTGGCACTGCTCCTCGTACGGCAGCGAGATGGTCTTCTTGGAGACCAGGCCCGCGCCGATGACGGAGGTGCCCTGCAGGAAGCCGGGCGAGGGCTTGGCGAAGTGGAACCGCACGGTCAGCCGGTCGACGACCTCGCTGCGTTCGTAGTTGTTGACGAACTCGGCCACCGGGAGCTTCAGCTTCTCGTCGCCGAGGCCGTACACGTCGAAGTTGGCCGCGACGGCCTCCGCGTCGAGCGGGGTGCCGTCGCTGAACGTCACGCCGTCGCGCAGGTGGAAGGTGTAGGAGGTGGCGTCCTCGCTGACCTCCCACCTGGTGGCGATCCACGGCTCGATCTCCAGGGTTTCCGGGTTCTGCCAGGTGAGCTTGTCGGTGATCTGGTTGAGGATGCCGCCGTTGGGATAGAAGCCCGCGGCCGGCAGGTAGAGGCAGGTCGGCGGCTGGTGCTCCAGGTAGGTGAGGGTGCCGCCGTAGACCGGCTCGCCCGCCGCCCTGGCCGCCCCGGCGGGGCCCGCACCGCCACAGGCGCCGAGCAGCCCCACGACGGCGAGCATGGCGGCGCCGGCCACGGCTGTGGATCGCAGTCTGGATCGTGACATGGGGAAATCGCCCTTCGAGGGAACGAAACGGGATAAAATCAAGTATAACCTACTGGAAAAGCATGAAATAACCATGGGGGTGCCCCCGGGTAAGTGGGCGTGGATGCTCTAGGAAGGCGCGGACCGGGACATGACGTCCGCGAGGGTGACCTCGCTGAGCAGGGAGTTCTCGTGGTCGCGCAGGCGGGCCCAGATCGCGTCCAGGGGCGCGGCCGCCCGGGGGAACTGCCGGGTGGCCTGCTCGACCCCCTCGGTCACGCGGATGACGTCGGCCAGGGAGATCTCGGCGGCGGGCCGGGCGAGCCAGTAGCCGCCGTCGGGCCCGCGCTGGCTGTGCAGCAGGCCGGCGCGGCGCAGCTGGAGCAGGATGTTGTCGCAGAACCTGCGGGGGATCTCCTGCGAGTCGGCGACCCGCTCGGCGTGCACCGGGCCGCCGGCCTCCGCGAGGGCGATCATGGCGGCGAGGGCGTACTGGGTGCGTGCGGAGATTCTCATGGATTCCCGTGCTGGTCGGAAAGGGCCCGGCTCCCGGAGGCGGGGGCCGGGCCCTGCGGGCGGTCCGGTGGGTCAGGCGGAGGCGGTGGGCTCCTCCTTGCGGAGCTCGGCCTCGTACGCGTCGACCGACTCGTTGGCCTTGTCCTTGCGGTACTCGCGCACCGAGTAGGTGATCGCGCCGGCCCAGAGGATGGCGATGGCCAGGTAGGCGACGGTCTGCACGCCGCCGGAGGCGTCGATCCAGTCGCTGCGCAGCAGCGTGCGCACGTTGGTCAGGATGATGAGGCCGCCCACCGCCGAGCCGAGGATGCGCGGCGGGATGTGGCGGACCAGCCACGCGGCGATCGGCGCGGCGATCACGCCGCCGGCCAGCAGCACGGCCACCCAGGCGAAGTCGATGTTCTCCGAGCCGATGCCGACGAGGAAGCCCACGCTGGCCGCGATCGCCACCAGGAACTCCGAGGCGTCGATCGACCCGATCACCTTGCGCGGCGCCAGCCGGCCGCTGGCCAGGATGGCGGGGGTGCCCACCGGGCCCCAGCCGCCGCCACCGGTCGAGTCCACGAACCCGGCGACCAGTCCGAGCGGGGCCAGGAACCGCTTGCGCAGCGGCTTGCCCAGGTTGCCCCGAGGCAGCCCGTAGGCGGTGAAGCGGACCAGGATGTAGACGCCCAGGGTCAGCAGGATGAGCGACATGACCGGGGCCGCCACCTCGGTCGAGAGGCTGGACAGGAACGTCGCGCCGGCGAACGCGCCGATCGCGCCCGGTACGCCGATCTTGCCGACGACCTTCCAGTCGATGTTGCCGAAGCGCCAATGGGAGATGCCCGAGGCCAGCGTGGTGCCGATCTCGGCCAGGTGCACGGTCGCCGAGGCCGCGGCGGGGTTGGTGCCGATCGCCAGAAGCAGTGTGGTGGAGGTGACGCCATAGGCCATGCCCAGGCTTCCGTCGACGAGCTGGGCGGCGAAACCGACCAGCCCGAGCAGGAGGAGTGCTCGCACGATCGACCCTTTCCGATAAATCCTACTTAACTTGTAGGGTTAATCCTGAAGCAGGGACGGGGCTCGGTCAAGCCCTAAATCCCTACTTTCTTGGACTGGATACTGGCTTGGGGGGCGACCCGCTCCGCCCAGCCCGCGAGGATCTCCGGAAGATCGGGCAGCCGGGACTCCAGCACGGCCAGGCCGGGGGTCGGCACGGTGGCGCCCAGCTCCACCAGCAGCGGCCGCAGGTGGACCTCCACCGCCAGCGAGTGGGCCGGATCCCCCATGACCAGCAGCGGCAGCGCGACCGTGCCGGCCAGGGCCCGGGGCGGGAGCCGGTCCAGGAACGCCTTGAGCAGGCCGGTGTAGGTGCCCTTGTAGGTGGGACTGGCCACCACCAGCACGCTCGCCTCCGTGACCAGTTCCAGCGCCACCTCCACGTCGGCCGACGGGATCGGCGACAGCAGGTGTGGACCGAGGGCCGCCAGGTCGATGACGTCGTGCGGCGCCGGCAGCTCGACCCGCTCGCCGACCGCCAGCGCGGCCTCGACGGCCACGCCGCGCGTACGGGAGCCCTCCCGGGGGTTGCCGACCAGGACGACGAGGCTCATGCGGCCCTCCAGGGGATGAGGCGACTCAGCCGGCTCCGGGGCGCGGGGGCCTCGTCGAGCTCCACTTCGTCGTCCGGCAGGTCGTACCAGTGGACGTCGCCGGGGTAGTCGTGCTCTGGCATGAGTTATTCCTATCTGAAATACATGGAATAGAAGCTATAGGGCCGCGGGCGGCACCGGGATGGCGGGGAACGGGTTGTCGGGGAGGAGGATGACGCGCCGCGCGTGCTCGACGGCGTCCAGATGGAGCAGCGCGGCCCCGATGCCGGCCCCGCCGACCAGGTAACCGGTGTCGGCCGTCACCTCGGCGGGCCGCAGCCGCCGGTAGGCCTGATACCAGCGGTAGCCCCGCCCGTCGTGGTCGGTGGCCCGGCTGATCAGGTCGTCGGCCAGCGAGCGGGCGAAGGTCAGGTGCGCGCGCCGCCCGGTCGCCGCCCACAGGCCGACGAAGAGCTCGACCAGGCCCGCCGTGCCGCAGCACTGGCAGGCCACGTTCCAGTACCCGTCGGTGCGGCGGCGCGGCACTCCGCTCCGTACCACGCCGTTCGCGAGCCGCTCCACCCACTCCAGGTCGCCCGGGTCGCCGTCCACCCGGTGCAGCTCGTAGAACATCCGCGCCACGCCGGCCGACCCCGAGCAGAAGCCGAGGTAGTGCAGCTGCCTGGCCTGCGGCACGTGGTGCGGGACGACCGCGCACTGACCGGTCACGACGCTGAGCTCGCGGACGAAGCCGGCGCCCCGGCGCGCGGCCCGGAGGAAGACCTCCTCCCCCGTCACCCCGTACAGGCGGGCGAGCAGGAAGGCGGTGCCCGCGGTGCCGGCCAGGAAGCCCGGCGTGACCGCGTCCAGCGGCAGGTCGGCGCAGTCGCCGAAGCGGTGGCCCGGCACGGGCAGCGCGGCGATGCGCAGCCCGGCCTCGACGGCCGCCTCCTCGTACGCGGGCGCGCCGAAGTGGGCGGCGGCGCGCAGCAGGCCGAGGACGATGCCGCCGTCGCCGCGCTGGGCCGGCTCGCGGGACCAGCCGACGCCGTCGCCGCCTTCGCGCCCTCTGCGGACGAGTTCGTCGGCGATGGCCGCCGCCTCCACCTCGAACAGGTCGTCACCGAGCGCCCACCCGGCCTCCATGAGCGCGACCATGGTGCCGGTCAGCCCGTGGTACAGGGTGGGGTCGCGCTGCTCGCGCCAGGTGGCGGCGAGCCTGCGGGCGCCGGCCCGGGCGTCCTCCAGGTACGCCTCGTGCCCGGTGGCGGCGGCCAGCTCCAGGAAGAACAGCACGATGCCGGCCGCTCCCGAATAGAGGGAGGACGGCTCCGGGGTGACGGCCGATCTGCCGCGCGCGTCGGGGTTGGCCAGCCAGTGCCTGCCGTGGTCGTCGTCCACGGCGGCGGAACGGATCCACCGGCCCGCCGAGATGGCGGCGGTCAGCGGGGAGTCGGCCCTGGTTCTCTGCGGGCGCATCTCATCCAGGCTCACGGCTAGATTATCCCATACTTTTGGTAGGAAAATAAGGTTACCGACGGAAGGACGATGACGATGCCCCTGCCGGACTTCCTGGTGATCGGCGCTCCGAAGGCCGGGACCACCGCCCTGCACGCCGCGCTCCGCGAGCACCCCGGGCTCTACCTGCCGCCCGTGAAGGAACCCAAGTTCTTCCTCACGGACGGCCCGCCGCCGGACCGCGGCGGGCCCGGCGACCAGCAGACCTACCGGGAGCACGTGTGGCGCAGAGCCGACTACGAGGCGCTGTTCGCCGCCGCGCCGCCGGGCGCGGCGCGCGGCGAGGCGACCCCCTTCTACCTCTACGACCTGGACGCGCAGCGCCGCATCCACGCGGCGATCCCGCACGCGCGGCTCATCGCGATCCTGCGCGACCCGGTGGAGCGGCCGCACTCCAACTGGACCCACCTGTGGTCGGCGGGGCTGGAGCCGATCGGCGACGTGGTGCGCGCGTGCGCCGCCGAGGAGCGGCGCGTCGCGGACGGCTGGGCACACTTCTGGCACTACGTCCGGCTGGGCAGGTACGGCGAGCAGCTCGCCCATCTGTTCACCCTGTTCCCGCGCGAGCAGGTGCTGGTCTTCCGCTACCGCGACCTGGTCGACCGGCCGGCGCACACGCTGGACCGCATCTGCGCCTTCCTCGGCGTGGAGCAGGGCCTGCTGACCGAGGCGCCGAGGGAGAACGTGACCGCGCACCCGGACGCGGGCGGCAGGCACCTGCTGCTCTCCGCGGCCCTGCGGGCGCTGGCCCGCACCGGCCGCGCGCTCCCCTACGGGCTGGCGCGGGCGCTGACGGAGCCGGTGGAGCACCTGCTGCAACGGCGGTCCGCCGCCCGCCGCCCGCTGACCTGGGAGCAGCGGCAGCAGCTCATCCCGCGCTTCGCCGACGACATCGAGCTGCTGCAGCGCGTCACCGGCGAGGACTTCGGCGACTGGGTGCGGCCCAGGGAGCGTTCGGGCGGGCAGGTCGGCGTGCGGCCGGACGGCCAGCGCCAGGCCCGCAACGGCCGCCCGGTGATCGGCTGATCATGGGCCGGTGCCACGCCGGTCAGCGCCGCAGCTCGGTGCGCAGCTCGTGCGCCCCGTCGGAGCGGGTGTACTCGTAGTAGAGGCGGACGCCGCCGTCCGGCAGGTCGACCACGTCCAGGTAGCGGAGCCCGCCGCCCGCGTACGGCGAGGCGGCGAACGGCTCGGACCCGAGCGGGGTGAGCGCCGCCGGGTCCGTCCCGGCCGCGACGCCGGTGCGCTCCTCGTAGTTCTCCGCCGCGCTCGCCCTCCCGTCGTAGAAGGCGAGCACGCCGTCATCGGTGAAACGCACCGCGCTCACCCGGACGCCGCGCGCGTCCCAGCAGCCGGGACGGCCGGTCAGCGCGGTGCCGTGCCAGGTCCAGGCCAGGCCGTCGGCACTGGTGGCGTAGTCGGTGACCATCCGGTCCTCCTCCCCCGGCCCGGTCAGCGGGTGGCAGGAGGCCCACAGGTGCCACGTGCCGCCCCGGCGGACGATCACCGGGTCCTTGACCCCGGTCTTCGGGTCGCCGGGCAGCACCGTGGCGCGCAGCCGGGGGTCGAAGGCCGCCGGGGCCGCGGCCTCCAGCACCTCCACCCGCCAGTGCTTGCTCCCGTAGGTGGCACAGCTCAGGTAGAGCCGCCAGCGCCCGTCCTCCGTCGTCGTCAGCCACGGGCGCTCCAGGGACTCGGCGTCCATCTCGTCCCTGGTGATCGTCAGCAGGGTCTCGAACCGCTCGCCGCCTGCGGAGCGCGCCACTACGACGGCGTGGCCGCGCCCTTCCCCGACCGGCCTGCGCAGCCGGTAGGCGAGGTAGACGAACCCGTCGGCGACCACCGCGCAGGGCGCACCCGCCCAGTGGCCGTCGCCGGCGCCCGGCGGGACGACCGCGACCACCGAGCGGGCGGGGTCGGGAAGCCAGGCTGCGGCGGCGTTCTCATCGATCGGCATGCGCCCGAGACTAGGCCCCGTACCGGAGGCGCTCATGTGGATCCACCCTCTCCTTGGCCAATCTATGTATTTCCGATTACTTTGCCATAGAACCGGCCGCGGAGCGCGGGATCAGGACGGCCCGGGACGCGACCAGCCGTCCAGATGGAGCACCTGGTCGAGTGGGACCCGGGGGGCGGACTTGAAGGTGTCGCCGGTGTAGTAGGCGGTCGGGATGAGGGCGCCCTGCCGGACCTCCGCCGGCAGGCCGAGCAGCTCGGCGATCTCGCTCTCGTACGCCAGGTGCAGGGTGGTCCAGGCGGTGCCGAGGCCGCGCGCCCGCGCCGCGAGCATGTAGCTCCACGCGGCGGGGAGCAGCGACCCCCACAGCCCCGCCTGGTTTCCCTCGGGGAACCCGCCGCCGGGCACCTCGATGCACGGGATGACCAGCACCGGCACCTCCCCCATGTGCTCGCCCAGGTAGGCGGAGCTGTCGGAGATGCGCCGCTGCGTCGCCGCCCGGTCCGGGTCGTCCTGGAACAGCTTCCCGGCGGACGACCCCGACGCGTGGTAGGCGCGTACGGAACGCCCGTAGTAGTCGCCGATCCGGGCGCGCAGGCCGGGATCGGTCACCACGATCCAGTGCCAGCCCTGGCGGTTGCCGCCGCTCGGCGCCTGCAGGGCGATCTCCAGGCATTCGCGTACGAGCTCCGCCGGCACGGGCCGGCGCAGGTCGAGGCGCTTGCGGACGCTGCGGGTGGTGGTGAGCAGCTCGTCGGGGCTCAGCGGCAGGATCGTCATGATCTCATCCTGTCAAAAACGACGTCCGCAGCGCGAAGTGCTCGCCCGTGTGGTCGACCTGGTGGATCTTGCCGGGGTCGGCGTACAGGCCGCGCACGCGGTCGCCCACGACGGCGTCGGTCAACGGTTATACATAGATTGATTTTTACGAACTTGTGTTCGAGCATCAACTTGACGTCAGCATGATCGTCTATACATGATCAGCTGTCCCCACCCCCCGGTTTCCCAGAAGCAGGCCATGTCGCCCCTCACCCCCGCCCGAGAGCAACCCTCGCCGCCCAGCGGCGCGGTCTTCGTCGACCACAGCGGCCGGCGGAGGAGGTGGTTCACGATGGGCGCGGTCCTGGTCAGCACGCTCACCCTGGCGGCGACGGTGACGCTCGTGGGCGCGGTGCTCGCGGACACGCCGCTGCCGGCCGGCGGCTGGCCGAGCCGGCACGCGAGCCCGCCGCCCGGCGGCACGCCCTCCGACGACGCCGCTCCCGGCAGCGAGCAGGCCGAGCCGGAGCCGTCCCTCTCCCGGTCCAGGTCCCGGCGGGCGCCGACCCGGTCAGCGCCCACGCGCGCCTCCGGCCGGCGCACCACCGCCGCGCCCTCCCGTACGCGAGCCAAGAGCCCGTCCGCCCGCCCCGCCTCACCGTCCGCGCGGCCGTCCCGTACGTCCGAGCCCCCGGACACGGGCGTGGCCGTGGAACCCGAGACGGCCCGCGACACCACACCCCCCGGCGAGACCACCCCCACCCAGCAACCGGAGCCCGCCGCGACCCCCTCCCCGGACTCCAGCGACGAGCCCTCCCAGACCCGGAACCCCACCACCCCCGGAACCCCCTCATGACCCCCCGCCGCAGACGCCCCGTCCCACAACCGGACAGCGCGCCCGCGCCCGGATGGGGGCAGGCACACGACCCGGGTCTCGGCAGGACGATCGGGCAGGCGGCGGATCGGGTGCCCGGTCCGGCGTACGGGCGTGACGTCCGTCGGGGTGGGCGGCGGCGGGGCAGGAGGCGGGTGGCCGGGCGGGGTGTGGAGCCTTCGGGGCACTGGCTGATGTTGCTGGCCGGGGTGGCGCTGGCGGGGTGCGCGCTGACGCTCGACGGGTTCGTCAAGAACGTGGTCGGCGAGACCGGGCCCCAGCGAGGCGGCGGGGACCCGGCGTCGTGGCTGGAGCCGGTGCGCCGCAGCGGCCCGGTGCTCGACCTGACCGGGGACAAGCCGGCCGGCGCCCGCCCGAAGGCCCGCACGGTGGCGCTGACGTTCGACGACGGGCCCGACCCCGAGTGGACGCCGCTCGTGCTGGACGCGCTGAAGAAGCACGGGGCGAAGGCGACGTTCTTCACGGTCGGCTCGAAGATCGCCGCCCATCCGGAGCTGACCCGCCGGATCGTCGCCGAGGGACACGAGATCGGCAACCACACCTACACCCATCCCGACCTGTCCGCCGTCCCCGCCTGGCGGGCCGAGCTGGAGCTGAACCTCACCCAGAAGGCGCTGGCCGGGGCGACGGGGCTGCACACGATGCTGGCCCGCCCTCCGTACTCCTCGACCCCTGACGCCATCACCGGCGAGCAGTGGGACACCCTGGCGATGCTCGGCCGCGAGGGCTACCTGATCGCGCTGGCCGACCTCGACACCGAGGACTGGAGCAGGCCGGGCGCGGCCGGCATCGCCAGGGCCGCGTTCCCGCGGGGCGGGCGCGGGGCGGTGGTGATGATGCACGACTCCGGCGGCGACCGCGCCCAGACAGTCGAGGCCGTCTGCCGCCTGCTCGACCGGCTGGACCGGGCCGGCTACCGCGCCGAGACGCTGACCTCCGCGCTCGGCATGCCGTCGGCGCACCGGCCGGCCGCGCAGCCGGAGCGGATCGCCGGCGCCGCGCTCGGCCTGGCGCAGCGCGCGGCGAACGCGTTCACGGACGCGCTGTGGTGGGTGCTGTTCGCCACCGGCGTGCTGACGCTGGCCCGGCTGCTGCTCCTGGTGGTGCTGGCCCGGGTGCACGCCCGGCGCTCCCGGGGTCCGGGACCGGCCCTGACCTGGGAACGGCCGCCGGGGGTGAGCGTGATCGTGCCCGCGTACAACGAAGAGGCGGGGATCGCCGCGACCGTGCGCTCGCTCGTCGCGACCGCGTACCCCGGGCCGGTGGAGGTGCTGGTGGTGGACGACGGTTCCACGGACCGCACCGCCGAGGCCGCCGCCGGGCCGCGGCTGCCGGGAGTACGGGTGATCAGGCAGGACAACGCCGGCAAGGCCGCCGCACTGAACACCGGCATCCGGCACGCGCGCCACGAGTTCCTCGTCATGGTCGACGGTGACACGGTGTTCGAGCCGGACACGATCGGGCATCTCGTGCGCCGGCTCGCCGACCCCCGCGTGGGCGCGGTGAGCGGCAACACCAAGGTCGGCAACCGGCGCGGGCTCATCGGCCGCTGGCAGCACGTCGAGTACGTGATCGGCTTCAACCTGGACCGGCGCGCGTTCGAGCTGCTCGACTGCATGCCGACGGTGCCGGGGGCGATCGGCGCGTTCCGGCGCGGCGCGCTGGTCGGGCTCGGCGGGGTGAGCACCGACACGCTGGCCGAGGACACCGACCTGACGATGGCGCTGTGCCGGGCGGGCTGGCGGGTGGTGTACGAGGAGCGGGCGCTGGCGTGGACGGAGGCGCCCGCGACCCTGGGGCAGCTGTGGCGGCAGCGCTACCGCTGGTGCTACGGCACGATGCAGGCGATGTGGAAGCACCGCCGCGCGCTGGCCGAGCCGGGTCCGTTCGGCCGCCGCTGCCTGGGTTACCTGGCGCTGTTCCACGTGCTGCTGCCGCTGCTGGCGCCGGTGGTGGACCTGATGGCCGTCTACCACACGGCGGTCGGCGACCCGCTGCCGGCGGTGGCGGTGTGGGCCGGGTTCGTGGTGGTGCAGGCGGCGGCGGGCTGGTACGCGCTGCGGCTGGACCGGGAGCGGGTGTCGGCGCTGTGGGTGCTGCCGCTGCAGCAGCTGGTGTACCGGCAGCTGATGTATCTGGTGGTGTTCCAGTCGGTGGCGACCGCGCTGCTCGGGGTGCGGCTGCGCTGGCACACGGTGCGCAGGCAGGGCACTTTCGCGGCGCCGTGACGGCACCGGCGGGAGATTTTACCCGGAGGCCGGATTCCCTTACGTACAAGGGGTTTCGGGGGTGTTACCCCGGGTCCGAACCGCCAAACCGGATATGTCATACTTGCAATATTTTTGTCTGCATATATACCTTTTGCGTATTCGCGGTGATACCTCAACTCTGTTGCCGCATCGATTGACCGGACCGTGCGCTGTCCTGACGGTGTCCCCCTCACGCCAGGGCAGCGCACGGCCGCCGAATCCGCGTCTCGCGGAGCCGGGGACCCACTTCCTGGGGTGAATCGGACGCCAGCGTCCGTAGGGGACTTCCAACTCCGAACCCGTCAGCTAACCCGGTAGGCGGCATGGAAGCAAGGAGTCATTTCCTCATGCCCAAGCCTCGGCTTGCCGCTGCGCTGAAGTACCGTCCCAGCAACCGTCTCAAGTACGCCTTCGCCGGCGCGCTGCTGGCGGGGACCACCGCCGTCGCCAGCGTGACCGGCACCGCCATCGCCGCCACCGGCGGCGCCGCCGCCCCCGTCGAGCCGAACCCGGCCATCGCCCAGCAGCAGGCGGCCCAGCTCACGTACGGCCAGGACGTGTCGAACTACCAGCCCGACCATGACTGGGCGGCCAGCCCGGCCGAGTTCGGCATCATCAAGGCCACCGAGGGCACCGGCTTCACCGACAAGACCTTCGCCCGGCACTGGCAGGAGCTGGACAAGAAGGGCATCGTGCGCGGCGCGTACCACTACGCGCACCCGCGCAACAACCCGATCGCCGAGGCCGAGCACTTCCTGTCCGTGGTGAACTCCCAGCCCGCCAAGCCCGGCGACCTGCTGGTGCTGGACCTGGAGACGACCAACGGCAGGTCCGTCTCCGAGGTGAACGCCTGGGCCAAGGCCTGGCTGTCGCACGTCAAGGCCAAGACCGGCGTCACGCCGCTGTTCTACAGCGGCTGGCACTTCGCCGACACCTACGGCGCGGGACTGTCGGAGTACCCGCTCTGGGTGGCCCACTACAGCAAGCCCAAGGGCGAGATCACCCCGCCGGCGGACTGGAAGTCGTGGACCATCCACCAGTACTCCGACAAGCCCATCGACCACAACGTCTCCGCCCTGACCCCCGACCAGCTCCGCAGCCTGGGCCGTCCGGCCTGACCCGCTCTGTGACGCCTCCCGTTGAGGGAGGCGTCACAGTCGTCTCAGCCCTGGTGGATCCTGAGCCCACGCTCCTCCATGCGCCGCAGCAGCTCGGCCGGACCCACCGCCGTCTCCGGCAGCAGGTAGAACTCCTCCAGGATCGGCCCCGCGTCATCGGGCGCGGCCGCGTCCCAGATCACCTCGTCACCCGGCGCCGTGACCTCGAAGGTGAAGAACGCGCAGCACGCCTTCTCCCGCGCGGCGAGATCCCGTACCCACTCCTCGACCCCGTCACCGGCGCGGAACCGGAACCGGATGCCCCCGGCGGTCCGCTCGCGTCCGGTGAGCGCCTCGCCGAACAGCCGCCGGTACTCGGCCAGCCGTTCCTCGGGGGTGTCGCGGGCGGTGGTCATGTCGCAGACGATCGGTGGGGTGTCCATGATGTGCTCTCCTTCCGTCACTTCCGGAGCGTAGAGTCTGGACCTAGGTCCAGGGTCAAGAGGAGAGCGGTGTGAAGATCGGCGAGGTGGCCCGCGAGGCCGGGGTCAGCGTGGACACGGTCCGCTTCTACGAGCGCCGCGGCGTGCTGCCGGCGGCGGGGCGCAGGCCGTCGGGCTACCGGGTGTTCGACGCGTCGGCGGTGTCCAGGATCCGCGCCGCCAAGGCCCTGCAGGAGCTGGGTTTCACGCTGGACGAGGTGGCCGGCGCCCTGCGCTCCCACGACGCGGGCGGCGCGACCTGCGCGAGCGAGCGGTGGCGGCTGGAAGCGGTGGTGGAGCGCATCGACGCGAGGATCGCCGAGCTGGCCCGGGCCCGCGACCTCGCCGCCCGGAGCCTCGCCGACTGCCGCTCCGGCGACTGCCGCTTCCCGACCGGCCTGTCCTTCTAGCGCGAGCCCTCGCCGGACTCGGCCAGGTCGGCCTCCTCCTTGGTCTTGTGCACGGTGCCGTCGGCGTGCTCGGGCGGCCCGTACGCCGTGTGGAGCACGAGCGGCGCGGCGCCGGTGTTGACGAAGTTGTGCGGGGTGCCCGCCGGGACGGCGACCAGGTCGCCCGCCTTCACCGGACGGACCTCACCGCCGACACGGGCCTCTCCGGTCCCGGAGACGAAGGTGAGGATCTGGTCGGTGTCCTCGTGCACCTCCTCGCCGATCTCACCGCCCGGCGGGATGGTCATGGTGACGACCTGGACCTTCTCCCCGGTCCACAGGACCCGGCGGAAGTCGGTGCTCTCTTCGGCGACGGTGGCGATCGCGAAATGGTGCACGGTCGGCTCCTGTGTCTCGCGGTTCAAGCTGGCGTATGACTCTTGCCAGGACAAAAGCTGACATAAACGTAATGTCCGGCAGGCGGACACCGGGCGCGGTGCTAGCTTCACCGTCATGAAGGTGCCGGAGAGGCTGCTGTGGGCCGTCGAGACCCTGGAGACGCGGCCGGGCGAGCGGGTTCTGGAGATCGGCTGCGGCCGCGGCGTCGCCGTCGGACTGCTCTGCGAGCGCTCCGCCTCCGTCACCGCGATCGACCGGTCGGCGGCGGCGGTAAAGGCCGCACGCGAGCGCAACGCCCGCCACGTCGAGGCGGGCGCCGCGGTGATCGAGCAGGCCGAGCTCGACGGCGGCGGGCTGCCCGGCGGCCCGTACGACAAGGTGTTCGCCGTCAACGTGAACGTCTTCTGGACCCGCTCCCCCGCCGCCGAGCTGGCGGCGGTCAAGCACGCGCTCGCGCCCGGCGGCTCGCTCTACCTGTTCTACGAGCCGCCGGGCGCCGCCAAGGCGCAGGAGATCGCGGTCAAGGTCCAGGCCGCGCTCGCCGGGTCCGGCTTCACGTCCACCACCCTGACGCGCGGTCTCCTGCTGTGCCTGAAGGGTGAGCTCACCCCGTGACGGTGACCGTCAGGTCCCCCGTGACGGGCGCGCCGCCCGGCGTGCGGACCGTCAGCGTGCCGGTGTAGGTGCCGGGCCGGCTGAAGGTCCTGGCCGAGGTCACGGTGAAGGCGGCGTTGATCCGCATGCCGGGGATGCTTCCCTCCCTGGTGGTGGCCGGGGTCACGGGCTCCTGGACGCCGTCGCTCCAGGTGACGGCCGCCTCCAGGCCGGCGGCGGTGTGGCCGGGCGCGGTGAGGGTCCAGGAGGCGCCGGTGGGCCGGCCGGTGCGGGTGCTCACCGATCCGCCGAGGATCTCCAGCCGCCAGGGCACGTCGGCGGTCGGGAAGAAGTTCGTGCCCTGCACGGTCAGCCTGCCGCCCATCTTCGCCAGGCGGTTCTTGAAGTCGGCGTAGTCCCGCTGGTCCTGGGGTGTCCAGCCGACCTCGGCGGTGGCGATCAGGCGCGGGTAGGCGTAGTACTGCGCCTGCTCGACGCGGCGGATGAACTCGCCCCACACCGCCGACTCCACGCCGAGCACGCTGCTCTCCTGGATGCCGGGGATGTACGTGCCGGGGTCCCAGTTGTAGTGGCGGTCCAGGCCGCACGGCCCGCCGCACGCCCAGGTGCCGCCCTCGGGCTGGCGCGAATCCTGCTTCTGCGGCACGTACGCGTGCGCGGCCGGGGAGAGCACGACCTGGGCGCCGCGGTCGTTCACGGCGGCGGCCACGGCGTTCCGGTTGCCGTTCCAGAACTGCACCACCGCGTTGTCCCGCGGCAGCGCGGTGCCGGCGTACTCGTTCCAGCCCACGACGGTCTTGCCGAGGGCGCGCACGTTGCCGGTGAAGGCGTCGACCATCTTGACGTAGTCCGCGTGGCTGGTCGAGAACGCCTCGTCGCCGCCGATGTGCAGGTAGGGGCCCGGGGTCATGGCGGCGATCTCGGTGAGCACGTGCTCGGCGAACTCGTACGTGACCGAGCTGTGCGCGTCCAGGGAGGAGTAGCCGACGGCGCCGGTGCCGTTGTGCGGGACGGTGGTCTCGCCCGGCTTGAGTGCCGGCCGCGCGCCCGGGGTGTTGAGCTGCGGGATGGAGTGCAGCGCCGAGTTGACGTGGCCGGGCAGGTCGACCTCGGGGATGACGGTCATCCCGTGCTCGCCGGCGTAGCGGACGATCTCGGCGTAGTCGGCCTTGGTGTAGAAGCCGGTGATGCCGGGCTCGGTGCCCCGCTCGGTCATCGCGGTGGCGCCGCCGACCTCGGTGAGGGCGCCGTAGTCGATGCCGGACGGGTTGCTCGCCGGGTCGTCGAGGGCGATGCGCCAGCCCTGGTCGTCGGTCAGGTGCAGGTGCAGGCGGTTGACCTTGAACTGGGCGGCGGCGTCGATGTAGGTCTTGACCTCGTCCACCGGGTAGAAGCTGCGGGCGACGTCGAGCATCATGCCGCGGTGCGCGAAGCGCGGGTAGTCGGTGATCTCCACGGCGGGCACCGTCCATTCGGCGCCGACGACCTCGCCCGACTCGGCCCACTGCGGGAAGAGCTGGCGGAGCGTCTGGACGCCGTGGAGCGCGCCGTTCGGGGTGGCGGCGCGGATACGCACCTCGGCGGCGGTCACCGACAGCGTGTACCCCTCGGCCTCGTGGCCCTCGGGCGCCTTGCCGGCGCCGACCTCGATGACGATGGGCGCCGGGCCGCGGCCGGCGGCGGCGACCGTCAGCTTGTGGCCGGTGGCCCGGCGCAGCAGGCGGGCCAGGTGGTTCGCGGGCGCCTGGGCGGCGTCGCCGAGGGCCAGGACGCGGGTGTTGCGGTGCAGCGTGTACGGGGCGCCGCCGGTCTCGGTGAGCGACACCGGCTTGGGCAGCAGGCCGAGCGTGGGCTCGGGGGCGGCGGGCGGACCGTCCCAGATCTCGAACTCGGAGATCGAGTAACCGTACGCGGCCCAGCGCTGCTTCCCGTGCACGCGCACGTACGAGACCGGCTCTGCGGAGCGCACGTCGATCACGTCGGTGCGCGGGCACGTGTCGCGCCGCAGCGAGGCGACGTCGGTCCAGGTCTGACCGTCGGCCGAGGTCTGCAGGACGAAGTCGCGCGCGCAGGCGTTCGGCCAGTGAAGTGTCACGTGGTCGACCTTGGCGGGTGCGGCGAGCTGGACCTGGACCCAGTTGTCGTCCTGGTACTTCGATGACCAGCGGGTGGCGGTGTCGCCGTCGTTGACGTGCGCGGCCACGAAGTCGGCGCGGTCCAGCTCGACGCTGGAGGCGGTGGCGGCGCCGGCGAGCGCGAGGTTGACGGGCCCGGCGGCGGCCTGGGCCGGTGCGGGGATGGTGAGTGCGGGAGTTAAGAGCGCGGCGGTCGCTAGGGCCACGAGGGAGCGGCGCATGGGACTCCTTATCGATGCGCGGTGGTTCGCACAGTGTGATCACCCTTGCCGATTAACGTCAAGAGAGCGGAAATAAAGTAGCGGTAACGCCCAGGTCGCCCCTCTTGCGGTCAGCGCTGGTCACCTTTAACGTAAACGCCCAGGAAAAAATGAGCGATCGGAGTACGGGTGACCAGTCCACGCAACGTCCTGTTCCTGATGACCGACCAGCATCGGGTGGACACTCTCGGCTGCTACGGCAACCCGGAGGTCCGCACGCCCGCGCTGGACGGCCTGGCGGCGGAGGGCACGCGCTTCGACCGGTTCTACACGCCGACCGCCATCTGCACCCCGGCGCGGGCCTCGCTCTTCACCGGCCTGCACCCGTTCCGGCATGGCATGCTCGTCAACCCGGAGCGCAACGGCGGCGGACGCGACGAGGTCGCCGCCGGCCAGCCGGTCATGTCCGAGCCCCTGCTGGCCGCCGGCTACAACATGGGCCACGTCGGCAAATGGCACATCGGCCGCGAACGGGGCCCCGAGTTCTACGGCATGGACGGCGAGCACCTGCCGGGCGCGCTGAACCCGTTCCACCACCCCTCCTACCAGAGCTGGCTGAAGGAGCACGGCCATCCCCCGTTCGCGGTGGAGCGGCCCGTCTTCGGCACGGCCCAGAACGGCACCGGCCGCGGCCACCTGATCGCCGGCCGTCTCAAGCAGCCCGCGGCGGCCACGGTGGAGACCTTCCTCGCCGACCGCACGCTGGAGCTGCTGGAGCGCTACGCCGGCGACTTCCACCGCGGCGACAGGCCGTTCGTGCTGTCCTGCCACTGGTACGGGCCGCACCTGCCGTACCTGATCCCGGACGAGTTCTACGACATGTACGACCCGGAGCGGGTGCCGCTGCCGGAGTCCATGGCCGAGACCTTCGACGGCAAACCCGAGGTGCAGCGCCGCTACTCCGAGTACTGGTCGGCCGACCACTTCGACGCCGACGCCTGGCGCGGGCTGATCGCCGCCTACTGGGGCTACGTGTCGCTGATCGACGCGCAGGTGGGGCGCCTGCTCTCCGCCCTGCGCGAGCTGGGTCTGTGGGACGACACGGCGGTGATCTTCACGGCCGACCACGGCGAGTTCACGGGCGCGCACCGGCTCAACGACAAGGGCCCCGCCATGTACGAGGACATCTACCGCATCCCGGGCATCGTCCGGGTGCCGGGCGCCCCGGCGCGGACCGTGGACGCCTTCGCCACGCTGATCGACCTCAACCCCACGATCCTCGATCTCGCCGGGCTGCCGCCGCAGGATCCGTGCGACGGCGCGAGCCTGCTCCCGCTGATCGGCGGCGAGCCGCCCGAGGGCCGCGACTCGGTGGTCACCGAGTTCCACGGCCACCACTTCCCCTACTCCCAGCGCATGATCCGGGACCACCGCCACAAGCTGGTGTTCAACCCCGAAGGCGTGCACGAGCTGTACGACCTGGACAGCGACCCGCACGAGCTGCGCAACGTCTACGCCGTGCCCGCCTACGCGGCGGTCCGGCGTGACATGACCGCGCGGCTCTACCAGGAGCTGCTGCGCCGCGGCGATCCCGCGTACAGCTGGATGAGCTACATGGCCGACATCGGCGAGGGCCGAGCCCCCGACGTGGACGGCGTCGCTGACGAGGTGGCCTGATGCCGCCCGTCACCCCACCCGTGAACCCAGAAAGGACCTCCCGATGAGGCGTCCTCGCATACTGGCCGCCGCCCTCGCGGCCCTGGCCATCCTGCTGCCCGTCACCGCGTGCGGCTCCTCCTCCGAGGAGGGCGGCGCCGAGCCCGCGAAGGTGCGCTTCGGCTACATCGCCGACTTCGCCGGCGCGGCGGTGCTCGCCGCCGCCGACAAGCAGGGCCTGTGGGCCAAGCACGGGCTGGAGCCTGAGCTGAAGGTGTTCACCAACGGCCCGCTGCAGATCCAGGCGCTCGGCTCGGGCGACATCGACTTCGGCTACATCGGCTCCGGCGCCACCTGGCTGCCCGCCAGCGGCAAGGCCAAGATCATCGCCCCGAACATGCTGGGCATGGCCGACCGCGTGATCGTCCACCCGGGCTCCGGCATCTCCTCGATCGCCGGCCTCAAGGGCAAGAAGATCGGCGTGCCCGAGGGCACCTCCGGCGACATGATCCTCGAACTGGCGCTGAAGGAGGCCGGGCTGACGGGCAAGGACGTCGAGAAGGTCAACATGGACCCCAGCACGGTCGTGACCGCCTTCAGCGGCAAGCAGATCGACGCGGCGGCCATCTGGTACCCGCTGATCGACACCATCAAGAAGAACGTGCCCGACCTGGTGGAGCTGACCAAGAGCGAGGACTACTATCCCGCGCTCAGCTTCCCCAGCTCCTTCGTGGCCCGCAACGAGCTGGTCGCCGAGGACGCCGCGACCGTCACCAAGGTGCTCAAGGTGCTGCAGGAGGGCAACGACTGGGTGGCGGCCAACACGGCCGAGGCCGAGACGCTGACGGCCACGTTCCTGAAGGCGCCCGGGGAGCAGTTCAAGGGCGCCTCGTCGGTGACGAAGATCGTGCCGACGGCGGAGCTGCGGAAGATGGCCGAGGACGGCTCGGTGGCCGGATGGTACAAGGGCCTGGCCGACATCTTCGTCACCATGGGCAAGCTGACCGAGTCACCCGACCCCGCCACGTACTTCACCGCCGACCTGTACGCGTCGGCGGCCGCGGGCTGATTTTTCGCGAGAAGATGACAGAAATCCGTCGCCCACCATCATGGTGCCATGTCGACCCCCACTGACGCGCTGCAGCGGCTGCGGCGGGTGCACGAGGACGCCGTGCTGTCCGCGCTGCGCTCGGCGGGCGCGCTGAGCCGCGCCCAGCTCACCGAGCGCACCGGACTGTCGCGTACGACCTTGTTCGCCATCATCTCCGACCTGATGGAAAGGGATGCGGTGATCGAGACCGAGGCGGTGCCTGCCGAGCCGCGCGGCCGGGGCAGGCCCGCCGCGCTGGTCTCGCTCAACCCGGCCGCCGGCCTGCTCCTGGGCCTCGACTTGGGGCGGGGCCGGGTACGGCTGGCCGTGGCCAACGCCGCCCACCAGGTCGTCGCCACCGCCTCGGCCGCCCTGCGCGAGGACGCCGCCCCGGCGGAGCAGGCGGAGGCGGCGGTGCGGCTCGTCCGCGAGGTCGCCGCGGAGCGCGGGATCAGCCTCGGCGCGCTGGAGGCGGTCGGCCTCGGCCTCGTCGGGGTGCTCGACGACCACCTCCCCGCCCCCACCCCGGCGCCGACCACACCCGCCCTCTCGGAACCCACGCACGCACCGTCCAGCCCCTCGGATTCCGCGGACGCGGCCGGACCTCCGGGACCCCACGCGCGGTCCGGCAATGCCGGACCGGCGGGCGTGGCCGGACCCTTGGGATCTCGCGCTGGTTCCGGCGAGCGTGCAGGGCTGCCGGAAGGGGTGCCCGCGCGCTACCTGCCGCTCGCCCTGCGGGTCGCCGAGGAGTTCGGCGTGCGGGTGGCGGTGGACAACAACGCCAGGCTGGCGGCGCTGGCCGAGGCGACCTGGGGGGTGGCCAGACCGGTCCGGGACATGGTGTACGTGCGCTGGTCCGTCGGCGTGGGCGGCGGGTTCCTGGCCGGCGGCAGGCTGCTGCGCGGCGCGCACGGCGCGGGCGGCGAGGTGGGCCACGTCTCGCTCGACCCCGGGGGCCCGCCCTGCCACTGCGGCGGCCGGGGCTGCCTGGAGGGCCGCATCGGCGGTCAGCGCCTGCTGGACGCCTGCGCCGCGCGCGGGGTGCCGCTGGCGGGCCTGGACGAGCTGGTCACCGCCGCTCAGGACCGGGTGCCCGCGGTGTGCGAGGTGGTCGCCTCGGCGGCGGCCGACCTGGGCCGGGTGCTGGCGGGCACGGTCACCCAGCTCGACCCCGCGCTGGTCGTGGTGGGCGGCGAGCTGGCCGCGCTGGGCAGCCTGGTCCTCGACCCCATCCGGGACGCGATCTCCCGTCAGGCGCTGCCCCGGTCGCCCCGACAGATCGAGGTCACCCAGGCCGACCTCGGCGTGAACGCCTCGGCGATGGGCGCGATCGCGCTCCTGCTGCACGAGGAGCCGTCGATCCCCGCCCACCTCCGTCCCGCACTACCGTGATTTGTCC
This sequence comes from Nonomuraea sp. NPDC049486, assembly GCF_040676925.1. NCBI lineage: Bacteria > Bacillati > Actinomycetota > Actinomycetes > Streptosporangiales > Streptosporangiaceae > Nonomuraea > Nonomuraea sp. NPDC049486. The sequence continues at coordinate 320,007 of NZ_JBFAPV010000006.1, read as the reverse complement.
GAAAAAAGCCCAATATTTCAGGACCCTGTGGGCTATTGCGCCACCGAAGAGGATCTCCACTGAGCCATGAAGAGTCCCAGAACATGACCGCCGTGAGCGTGACCGACCCTCCGCCCTCCCCCGGCCGCCGGCTCCGGCGGCCGGGCCGCACCCTCGTCCTGAACGTGGTCGCCGTCCTGGCGGGCCTGGGCGCGTGGACGGCGCTGTCGATGTCCGGCATCACGGGCCTGACCGGCCCCGTCGAGGTGGCCGCTCGCGGCGTCGAGCTGGTCGCCGACGGCACCCTGACCAACGACATGCTGGCCAGCCTGCGCCGCGTGTTCACCGGCTTCGCGCTGGGCACCCTGCTCGCCATCCCTGTCGGCTTCCTGATGGGCTGGTACGCCACCGCGCGTGCCCTGATCGAGCCGTACGTGCAGTTCTTCCGTACGATCCCGCCCCTGGCGATCATCCCGCTGGCCATCCTGCTGATGGGCATCGGCGAGACGCCGAAGGTGTTCGTCATCTTCCTGGCGGCGTTCCTGTCGAGCGTGGTCTCGACGTTCCAGGGCGTGCTCGACGTGGACAAGACGCTCATCAACGCCGCCCGGGTGCTGGGCGCCTCGGACCGGACCATCTTCCTGAAGGTCGTGGTGCCGGCCTCGACGCCGTTCATCATCGTGGGCATGCGGATCGGGCTGGGCGCGGCCTGGGGGACGCTGGTGGCGGCCGAGCTGATCGCCGCCCAGGAAGGGCTGGGCTACCGGATGCAGCAGGCGCAGCTCTACTACGACCTGCCCACGATCTTCGTGGGTCTGATCAGCATCGGCGTGCTCGGCCTGATCATGGACCGGCTGCTGCTGCTGGCCGAGCGCCGATTCACCGGATGGCAGGAACGCCGATGAACACCAAGATCTCCTTCCAGGGCGTGTCGAAGACGTTCGAGCTCAAGGGCGGCCGGTTCCTCGCCCTCGACCGGGTGGACCTGGACATCGCCGACCGTGAGTTCGTCACCGTCGTGGGCCCGTCGGGGTGCGGCAAGAGCACGCTGATGGGCATGGCGGCGGGGCTGGTCGAGCCGGGGACGGGCCGGATCCTGCTGGACGGCGCGCCGGTCACCGGACCGGGGCCGGACCGCGGGGTGATCTTCCAGCAGTACGCGCTGTTCCCGTGGCTGACCGTGCGCAAGAACGTCGAGTTCGGGCTCAGGCTCCAGCCGATCTCCGCCGAGGAGCGGCACCGCCGCGCCCAGCACGCGATCGACCTGGTGGGGCTGACGGACTTCGCCGACGCGCTGCCCAAGACGCTGTCGGGCGGGATGAAGCAGCGCTGCGCGATCGCCCGCGCCTACGCGGTCGGGCCGCAGGTGCTGCTCATGGACGAGCCGTTCGGCGCGCTGGACGCGCTCACCCGCGTGCAGTTGCAGGATCAGCTGCTGGACACGTGGAGCCGGGAGCGGCGCACGGTCATGTTCATCACGCACGACGTGGACGAGGCCGTCTATCTGGCCAACCGGGTCGTGGTCATGGCGGCGCGGCCGGGCCGCATCCACCGGATCATCGACGTGGACCTGCCGTACCCGCGCACCGAGGAGGTGCGGCTGTCACCGGAGTTCTCCCGCATCCGCAACGAGGTGTGGCACTCGGTCTACCACCAGGCCCCCGCGGCCTGACCCGTACGCCGGGGGCGGGCGCCCCCGGCCGGCCGGCGGTCACGTCGCCTCGGGAGGGGCCGGGCCCGTGCCGGTCGCGCGCAGGAACGGCTCCAGCAGGGCCCTGGCCGACTCCCAGACGGTCCGCAGGTCGGTGCCGGACTCGATCAGCCGGGACCCGGCGAACACGATGGCGTTGATCATCTCCGCCGTCTCGGGCACCGCGGGGACGCCGAGGCTGTGCAGCGTCTCCACGAGCGGCTCCAGGAGCTGCTGGTGCATGGTGCGGCTCTGTTCGGCGACCGTGTCGCCCGGTGCGACCTCCGCGAGGACGGTGGCCAGCGCGTGCTCGCCCTCGGTGATGAGCTCGAAGTTGGTCAGCACGTACGCGAGCACGCGGTCGGCCGGGGTCGCGGCGGCGTCCATCGCGGCGGCGACCCGGGCCGACCAGCGGGGGAAGACGTCCTCCACCACCGCGTTGAGCAGGTCCTCCGATGACCGGAAGTACTGGTAGAGGCTGGGCCGGGCCAGCCCGGCGCGCGCCGCGACCCGGCTCAGCGTGGGCGGCCGGCCGGTCTCCGCGAGGATCTCCCTGGCCGCGTCGAGCAGCGCCCGGTGCTGGGCGGCCCGATGCTCGGCGACGGTCGACGCCCGGATGCGCGGCACGTGCCCTCCTCCACCATGGTCGGCCTACTCCGACAGTCTCCCATCGACCATCGACAGGACGCGGTCGCAGTGGCCGAGCACATCGTGGTCGTGGGTGACCATGATCGTCGCGACGGCGGATTCGTGCGTCTCGTGCGCGAGCAACGTGACGATGTCGTCGCTGCGGGCGCGGTCGAGTGCGGCGGTCGGCTCGTCCACCAGCAACACCGCCGGGCGGGTGACGAGTGCGCGGGCGATGCCCACGCGCTGCCGCTCGCCGCCGGACAGCTGATGGGGCCGGTGTCCAGCGCGGTGGCCCATGCCGACCCGGTCGAGCAGCTCTCGCGGGTCGTGACCGTCACCCGCGCGCCTGCCCGCCACGTCGAGCGCGAAGCGGAGCTGGTCCAGCGCGGTGAGGGCCGGGATGAGGTTGCCGGACTGGAAGACGAACCCGATCCGTTCGCGGCGGTGGCGTGCCTTCTCCCGGGAGCTCGCCCGGGAGATGTCGACGCCGTCGAGCAGGACCCGGCCGGTGTCGGGCGTGGTGAGCGCGCCGGCGACCGCGAGCAGGCTCGACTTGCCGGAACCGGAGGGCCCGACGACGGCGACGAACTCGCCGGACGCCACGTGGAGGTGGACGTCGTCGAGCGCGGTGACGGTGGCGTCGCCGTCGCCGAGGGCCAGGGTGACGCCCTCCACCCGCAGGCCGCCGCGTTCCTCGGCGCCGGTCCGGCGGGAGTCCGGGCGCGGGGACGTGTGGCTGGTGGTCATCTCTGCCCTCCCAGGGCTGCGAGCGGGTCGACTCGGACGATGCGGCCCACGGCCGCCGCGGCGCCGGCGAGGCCGAGGCCGACGAGCAGCAGGGCGGCGACGACGAGCGGGCCCGCCTCCAGGGCGAACGGCATGGGGGTGGTGGTGAGCAGCGCGCCGCCGCCCACTCCCATCAGGAAGCCCACGGCGGTGGACACGGTCAGGATGACGGTCGCCTGGATCATCGTGTCGCGCATGAGGTAGCCGGTCGAGGCGCCCATGGCCCGTACGACGGCGAGTTCGTGTTTGCGCTGGATCGTCCACACGGTGAAGAACGTCCCGACGACGAGCGCGGAGATGGCGTACAGGAAGACCTGGATGAGCGTGAGCGTGGAGATCTCGGCGGTGTAGCCGGGGGAGGCGCCGAAGGAGTCCTCCAGCGTCATGCTCGTGGTGCCCGCCGCGGCGTCGCCGCCGGACAGGTCGATCTCGTTACCGTCCCGGGCGCGCAGGGCGATGGCCGTGGCCTCCTCGTACGCTCCCTCGCGCGCCTCGTCACCCGGCCCGGCGCCCGCGTGCACCTGCTGCCAGGCGCGCAACGGCAGGTACGCCACGTCGACATGGCCGAAGGTGCGCTGGTCGCCGGTGGTGCCGATGACCTTGAGCCGGGTGCCCAGGCGGTCGATGACGACGGTGTCGCCGATGGCCACGCCGTCGTCCAGGACGGTCTGGCTGACCACGATCCCGTCGGGGTCGCCGAGTCCGGCGCCGTCGGAGACGGCGGGTGCGAGGAACGAGCCGGGGTCGACGCCGAACAGGGCCAGGTCGATCGGCGTCTGGGCGCCCGCGGCGGTCGTGACCTTGGCGTTGACCAGCATGTTGCCGAACGGGACGGCGTCGCCGACGTCGTCGCGGCCCTTCCACGTCTCGGCCTGGTTCACATTGACGGTGCTGCGGGAGAAGGCGGAGTCGGTCTTGGTCCCCTCGGCGAAGGCGAACGCGGTGACGGGCAACCGCTGGAGCCCGGAGACACCGTCGTTGACGAGCCCGGAGGAGAGACCGGACAGCAGGACGACGAGGATCGCTATGAGGGCGACGACTCCGCCCATCAGGCCGAAACGTGCGCGGGCGAAGACCAGCTCGCGCCAGGCCAGGAACATGGCACTCCTTCACAGGAAGGGATTTCACGGGACGGACGAGCGCCCCGACTTCCCGACGCGCCGTTGGCAAGATACCAACACTGCGTTGGAAAGACGCAACCGGAGAGGTCGCAACCGATGAGACGCGTAGGGCTGAAGGTCCCTTTCCGATGGTCTTTCTCCTCTACCGGCGTCCTGGCGTTCCGCGATTGGCTGAGCTCGCAAGGAACGGCAGAAGGAGGCACGACATGAGACGCCGGAACGCGCCGGTCGCCATCGACCCCGCCGACGTTCGGGTCGAGACACGTGGCCCGGTCCGCCAGGGAGCCGTCGAGCACGCCAGGGAGGCCGTCGCCGCTCTCACCCGGCTGGCCGGCGAGCCCGTGCTGTTCGCGCGGGTCAAGCTGACCGCCCCGGACGCTCCCGACGCGAAGCGGCCGTACACCGCGCAGGCCAACCTCGACGTCAACGGGCGCCTGATCCGCGCCCAGGCCGCCGGCCCGTCCATGTACCAGGCACTCGACCTGCTGGAGGACCGGGCGCGTACCCGGTTGCGGCGCACCGCCAGGCACTGGGAGGAGACGCGCGGACGCTACTCGCCGGAGCGGCGGGAGTCCTCGCTGCCGGTCCTGCCGCGCCCGGCGGACGCCGAGCGGGAGATCGTCCGCCGCAAGACGCTGGCCGCCTACCGGGCCACTCCGGACGAGGCCGCCTTCGACATGGAGCAGCTCGACTTCGGCTTCTACCTGTTCACCGAGGCCGGCAGCGGTCAGGACAGCGTCCTGTACCGGGCCGAGGAGGGCTACCGGATGGCCCAGGTGGAGCCGAGGCCGGAAGCGCTCGGCGAGGTGGCGGTGCCGCTCGCGATCGATCCGGGCGCGGCGCCCCGGCTGACCACCGCCGAGGCGGTGGACCGGCTGGAGGTCAGCGGGCGGGCGTTCGAGTTCTACGCCGACGCGGAGACCGGCCGCGGCCGGCTGATCTACCACCGTTACGACGGCGGCTACGGGCTGATCACGATCGACTGACCGGCCGCCCACCGACCGGCGCCGGGACCTCAGCCCCCTGAGGTCCCGGCGCCCGCATCTCCGGGAGGGCACGAAGTCCCGCGGAACGGGAGCTCTCGGGCCAAGATCGAGACTTGGGATCTTCCTCGCGTTAGGCTCTGTCGCGTACAGCCCCTTCCCGGAAGGCACGACGATGACCGACGATCCGCTCAGCCGTGTGAACACCGAGATCCCGAGCCCGGCCCGGATCTACGACCTGTGGCTGGGCGGCAAGGACAACTACGAGGTCGACCGCGTCGTCAGCGAGCAGATCCTCCAGGCGGTCCCCGAGCTGCCGATCCTGGCCAAGACGAACCGCGAGTTCCTCGGCCGGGCGGTGCGCTACATGGCCGGGGAGGCGGGCGTCCGCCAGTTCCTCGACATCGGCACCGGGATCCCCACGGCCGACAACACCCACCAGGTCGCCCAGTCGGTCTCGCCCGACTGCAAGGTCGTGTACGTCGACAACGACCCTGTGGTGCTGGCCCACGCGCGGGCGCTGCTGCGCGGGCCGGGGCAGGGCGACACCTGGTTCATCGACAGCGACCTGCGCGAGCCCGCCGAGATCGTGGCCGCGGCGGCCGAGTACCTGGACTTCTCGCAGCCGGTCGGGCTGGTGCTGCTGGGCGTGGTGGAGTTCCTGCCCGACAGCGACCGGCCCAAGGAGATCATCCAGCGGCTGATGGCCCCCATGGCCCCGGGCAGTCACCTGGCCATCTCCCACGGCCTGGTCGGCAAGCAGCTGGAGGACGGGGTGCGCAGCTGGAACGAGAGCGGCGCCGTACCGATCACGCTGCGCACGCACGAGCAGCTGACCGGCTTCTTCGACGGGCTGGAGCTGCTGGAGCCGGGCGTGGTGGCGCTGCCGCGCTGGCGCCCCACGCCCGAGACGCTCTACGCCGACCGGGAGGCCGTCTACTACGCGGGCGTGGGCCGCAAGCCGTAGTCAGGAGAACGCGGCGGCGTTCTCCTCGATCCACTGGCGGAAGGTGCGGGGCGGCCGTCCGGTGACCTGTTCGACGGTGGGCCGCACCGTGCGGCCCACCTCCGGGGTGTCGGCGCGCACGGTGAGGAAGAACGCGACGTCCTCCTCGGAGTAGCCCTGCCGCCGCCACTCGGCGGTGATCTGCTCGCGGCTCAGCTCGACGAAGCGGATCTCCCTGCCGAGGACCTCGCCCAGCACCCGTACCTTGTCAGCCGTGGTGAACACCTCCGGGCCCGTCACCACGTACTCCCGCCCGGCGTGCCCGCCGGAGGTGAGCGCGGCGGCGGCCACGGCGGCGATGTCCGCGTCGTGCACCATGGCGCTCCTGGCCTCGGGGAACCCGTCGCGGACCACGCCCTCCTCCTTGACGGAGCCGGCCCATTCGAGGACGTTCGACATGAACTCCACCGGTCCCACGAAGGTCCACTCCAGGTCGCTCGCCGCGACCGCCTCCTCCAGCGGGCTCCTGGACAGCCCGCCCTGGAGCACCGTCACCCTGCGCACCCCGGCCTCGACGGCGGCGGCCACGATGGCGGGGCCGTTCGCCAGGGGCGAATGGTCGGCCCCGTCGAAGGTGATCAGATGGGCGGCGGTGACGCCTTCGAAGGCGGCGGCCAGGGATCCGGCGTCGGCCAGGTCGCCGGCGACGGCCCGCGCGCCTTCCGGCAGGTTCGCGCGCGCCGGGTCGCGGGTGAGCGCGCGCACCCGGTGGCCGGCGGCCAGCAGCCGCTCCACGAGCGGGCGGCCCACGTTGCCGGTGGCGCCGGTGACGAGGATGGTCATGCGGATCTCCTTCGGTCGGTGACGCCCGAACGGTAGGAGATCTCGCGGTCAGTTCCTGTCCGCGAACGGGACCTTTCACCGGGACGCACCGTACGGCCGCCCGGCCGGGCCGGGCGGCCGGGGCCTGGAAGGAGGCTAGAGGCCGGGCGCGGGCTGCCAGAGGCTGATGACCGTGCCCTGGTCGTCGGTGCAGGCGCAGCCGCGGCCCGACTTGCTCTCGTACGGCTCGTCCGTGGTGCCGCCCAGCTCGTGGACCCGGGCGATGGCGGCGTCCAGGTCGTCGACCTTGTAGTAGAGGTTCGGCTGGGACGACGGGCCGCCGGCGTTCAGGCCCATGGGCAGGGTGCTGTTGGTGACGTGCAGGTACGTCTCGTGCTCGCGCGTGAACTCCCAGCCGAACAGCGGCCCGTAGAAGGCCGCCGCCCGGTCCAGGTCCTTCACCGACAGGGTGTAGTAGCCGAGCTCGGTAGGCATACGCGAAACCTCCGCGATAATATTCAACGACAACGTTAAGCACTAATCTAACCGAGAAGGCAACGATTAACCAACACGTTAACGACTTGGACGCGACGCTGGCCGCGCTCGCCGACCCGACCCGGCGCAAGGTGATCGACCTGCTGCGTGACGGTCCCCGGCCGGCCGGGGAGCTGGCGGAGGCGGTCAGCATGAGCGCGCCCGCGCTGAGCAGGCACCTTCGGGTGCTGCGCGCGGGCGGCCTGGTACGCGCCGAGGCCGGCGGCGACGACGCCCGGCTGCGCGTCTACACCCTGCGGCCCGAGCCGTTCACCGCGTTGCAGGCCTGGCTCGACCAGGTGCAGGCGTTCTGGGCCGAGCAGCTCGGCTCCTTCAAGGACCACGTGGAGCGCGGCCGGTGAACACCGTCAGGGCCGGCGTCACCGTGCCGGTGGACCCCGCGACCGCCTTCCGGGTCTTCACCGACGAGATCGACGCCTGGTACGTGCGCGGCCGGCACAGCTGGGTCGACCCGGAGCGGGCCGTCGGCATCCGGTTCCAGCACGGCTACCTGCGCGAGCTGTGGTCCGACGGCGGCCACGTCGACACCGGCCGGATCCTCACCTGGGATCCGCCGCACCGCCTGGTCTGGGCCGACCTGATCAACCCGACCGGCCGGATGGAGATCGAGGTCGCGTTCACCGAGGTCGACGGCGGCACCGAGGTGACGCTGGAGCACCGGGGCCTCGACACGCTGCCGCCCGACGTAGCCGGGCGGATCCGGCGCGGCTACTCGTGGAACATCGTGCTGGGCTGGTTCGCCCGCCGGTGGGCCTAGCGTTTGCCGTACTTCTTGTGCACGGCCTGCTTGGTGACGCCGATCGCGTGCGCGATCTGCGCCCAGGCCAGGCCGGCCACCCGGGCCCGCCGCACCTGGACGGCCTCCACCCGCTCGATCTCGCGGCGCAGCGCGGCGGTGGCCTGCAGCGCGCGCAGCGGGTCTTCGTCCTGGGCCTGCCGCACCAGCTCGGCCAGATCGTCCGCCATGGTCTAAAGGTAGTCCAGCAACAGCCGGGTGACCTCCTCCGGCCGCTCCAGAGCGGGCAGATGGCCGGCCCACTCCAGTTCGACCAGCTCGGCGTCCGCCAGCCGGCCGGCCAGGTGGCGGGCGCCGGCGCGGAAGTACGGCAGGTCGTACGGGCCGGTGACGATCAGGGCGGGCACCGTGATCGCGTCGAGGTCGTACTCCGGCGAGAACTGCGAAGGCTCGGGGTCGGCGGCCAGCTGCCCCGCGAACGCGTGCCGCTGCATCTCCACCACCCGCCGCCGGGTGGCCTCGTCCGCCTCCGGCCCGAGCCAGGTGCGGGCGTTCAGCTCGGCGGCGCCCTCGACGTCGCCGGCCTCCAGCAGCCGGTCCTCCTCCTCGCCGAACGCCACCACATCCTCGGTCTCGGGCAGGCCGGAGCCGGGGTTCATGAGCACCAGCCGGGTGGCCAGGCCGGCCAGCTGCAGCGCGACCCGGCACCCGTACGAGGAGGCGACCAGCGCCGCCCGCTCGACGCCGAGCTCGGCGAGCACCTCGGCCACGTCGCCGGCGTCGCTGTAGGGCCGGTCGGCCTGGTAGGGGGTGTGGCCGAACCCCCGGTAGTCGACCCTGATCACCTGGAACCGCGCGGCGAGCGCGTCCCACTGGCCGTCCCACATGCCTGCGTCGGCGGCGCTCGACGGCAGCAGCACCACCGGCTCGCCCTCGCCCGCCCGCTCGTACCAGATCGTCATCGGCCCTCCAGCGCCAGTCGCACACCCAGCCCGACGAGGACGGCGCCGGACACCTGCTCCAGCCGCCGCTTGACCGCGGGCCGCCCGAGCAGGTCCTTGGCCCGGGTCACCGCCCACACCAGCAGCCCGTACCAGAGCATGTCGACCAGCACCCAGACGACGGCGAGCGTGACCAGGGTGAGCGGCACGTCTGCGCCCTGCGGCACGAACTGCGGCAGGAACGACATCGCGAACACCGCCGCCTTCGGGTTGGCCACGCACGTGCCGAGCCCGGCCAGGTAGGCGCGGCGGCGCCCGTCCACCGGCGCGACCTCGACGGCGGCGGCCCCGCCCTTGCGGGCCTGCCAGAGCGCCTGCGCGCCCATCACCACCAGGACGACCGCGCCGGTGACCCGCATGACGTCGTAGGCGAGCTGTGAGGCGAGCAGCAGCGCCGACAGGCCGAAGGCGGCGGCCAGCCCCCACAGCAGGATGCCGGTCTCGTTGCCGAGCGTGGCCGCCATGCCGGAGCCGCGGCCGGAGCGGAGCGTCTGGCGCAGGATGACGGCGGTGCTGACGCCTGGGGCCATCGCCACCAGGACACACGCGCCGATGAACGCTAGGAGATACATACCGGGCATCGTGCCAGGAACGGGCCCGACTTACTCATACATTTTCCGCAGCTCCGCCACCGCCTCCACCATGAGAGCGCGCAGTTCGGGCGGGCCGAGCACCTCCACGCCCGCGCCCATGCGCAGCAGCAGCCAGCGGGCGTGGGTGATCGACTCGACCGGCAGGGTGAGCGTCCGCCACCCCTCGGCGTCGGGCTCGGCGGCCCCGGCCAGGGCGCCCGCCACCACGTCCTGGCCCATCGTGTAGGCGAGCAGCTCCTCCATGCCGGGGGCGAGCCTGATCTCGGCGGTCGCGGTGTACATCCGTTCGCGGAACTCGGCCGCGTACGCCTTCCAGAACCCGGCCAGGTCGAAGCCCTCCGGCCGGTCGAAGCGGCCGGGCTCGGCGGCGAGGGTGAGGACGCGCGCCACCCGGTAGGTGCGCGGGCTCTCGCCGGGCGGAGCGGCGACCAGATACCACGACCCGCCCTTGAGCACGAGCCCGTACGGGTGGACGAGCCGCTCGACGACCTGCCGTCCCCAGCGCCGGTAGGTCATCCGCAGCGGCCGCTGCGCCCACACCGCCTCGGCCACCTCGCTCAGGTGGGGCACGTCGTCGGGCCCGCGGTACCAGCCCGGCACGTCCAGCAGGAACCGCTCGCGCATCCTCGCGGCCTGCGAGCGCGGCTCCGGCGGCAGCGCGGCCAGCAGCTTCAGCTCGGCGTTGGCGGCCAGCTCGGCCATGCCCAGCTCGGCGGCGGGGCCCGGCAGCCCGGCCAGGAACAGCGACGACGCCTCCTCGGCGGTCAGCCCGTTGAGCCGGGTGCGGTAGCCGTCGAGCAGCTGGTAGCCGCCGGCGGGGCCGCGGTCGGCGTAGACCGGCACGCCGGCGGCCGACAGGGCCTCCACGTCGCGGTAGATCGTACGGATCGACACCTCGAGCTCCTCGGCCAGCTCGGGCGCGGTCATCCGGCCGCGCGTCTGCAGCAGCAGGAGGAGGGAGAGCAGACGGCTGGCGCGCATGCACCTATTGTAGAGCGCACATTGTCTATGTTTATATGAACATATGGATCGTTTACATCGCATACTCAACGCCCTGCGGACGAACGACACCGTCTCCGTCGCCGAGCTGGCCGAGGAGCACGGGGTGTCGGAGATGACGATCAGGCGCGACCTGGAGGAGCTGTCCCAGCAGGGGGTGGTGCGGCGGATCAGGGGCGGCGCGCTGTCGCTGCTGCTGCGCGGCGAGGAGCCGCCGTACGCGCTCAGGGAACGGGAGGCGGTGGAGGCCAAGCGGCGCATCGGCGCCGAGGCGGCCTCGCTGATCGCCGACGGGGAGGCGGTGGTGCTCGACGGCGGCACCACGGCGGCCGAGGTGGGGCGGGCGCTGGTGGACCGCCGGCTGACCGTGGTGCCGCTGGCGCTGCAGGTGGTGTCGCTGCTGTCGGCGGCGCCGCGGGTGCGGCTGGTGCTGCCCGGCGGCGAGGTGCGGCCGGGCGAGCTGAACTTCATGGGCCCGCTGGCCGAGACGTCCATCGGGGCGCTGCGGTTCGACACGGCGGTGGTCGGCTGCTGCGGGCTGTCGGCCGCGCAGGGGCTGACCGCGCACGACCTGCCGGAGGTGGCGATCAAGCGGGCGGCGATCGCGTCGGCCCGGCGGGTGATCGCGGTGTGCGACTCGGGCAAGTTCGCGCGCACGGCGTTCGGCGCGGTGTGCCCGATCTCGCGGCTGGACGTGGTGGTGACGGACGACAGGATCCCCCGCGAGGAGCACGACGCCCTCCTCGCGGCAGGGGTCACGGTCCGCGTCGTCCAGGAACCCTCGTGACCGCCACACCCGGGCGCGCCCCCCGGCCCCCGGAAAACCCCGAGACCGCCGCACCCCACCACAACCCCGGGCACCCTGAAATCCCCGAGGCCGCCACACCCGACCACAACCCCCGTTCTCGCCGGGACGCCGGGACCGCTCCGGTGGGAAGTGGCGGCGCGGGAGGCGGGGACACGGGCCTCGACCCGGGTGACGTCCGGCGCGCCAGGGTCGCCGTCTACCTGCTGTTCCTGCTGGCGGGGGCCGCGATAGGCACGTGGACGGCCCGGATCCCGGCCATCAAGCAGGACCTCGGGCTCGGCGAGGGCGAGCTGAGCCTCGCGCTGCTGGGGCTGGCGGCCGGCGCGATGGCGGGCATGCAGGCGGTCGGCCGGCTGGTGGACCGGTTCGGCAGCGCCCGTGTGATGATCCCCGCCGCGCTGCTGCACGGCCCCGCCCTGGTAGCCCCCGCGTACGCGGTGAACCTGGCGACGCTGGCACTGGCCCTGCTGGCCTTCGGCGCGGTGCACGGCGTGCTGGACGTGTCCATGAACGCCAACGCGGTGGTGGTGGAGCGGGCGTGGGGGCGGCGCGTCATGTCCTCCTTCCACGCCGTCTTCAGCCTCGGCGGGTTCGCGGGCGCCGCCGCCGGCGGGCTGTTCGCGCAGGCCGGCCTCTCCCCCGCGGTCACGTTCTGGTCGGCAGGCGCGGCGATCACCGCGCTCGCGCTGTGGGCGTCGCTGTGGGCGCTGCGCCCGCCACCGGTCAGGGAGCCCGCCGGGCCGGGGAGCCGGCCGAAGGGGATCGTGTTCCTGGGCGTGCTGGCGTTCTGCTGCCTGGTCGGCGAGGGCGCGGCGGCCGACTGGAGCGCGGTCTACCTGCGCGAGCACATGGGGGCCGCGGCCGGGTTCGCGGCCGCTGGCTACGCCGCCTTCTCCATCATGATGACGGCGGGCCGCCTGGCGGGCGACCGGCTGGCGGCCAGGTTCGGCCCGGTGCCGCTGGTCCGGGCGTGCGGCCTGCTGGCGGCGGCCGGGCTCGGGATGGCGCTGCTCGTCGGCCACCCGGTGGCGGGCGTGGCGGGGTTCGGCCTGTTCGGGGCCGGGCTGTCGTGCATCGTGCCGCAGGTTTTCTCGGCGGCCGGGCACCGCGACCCGGCCTTCGCGGGCCGGGCGCTGGCCAGGACGGCGAGCATCGGCTACCTGGGCTTCCTGTCGGGCCCGGTGCTCATCGGCGCCGCCGCGGAGCTGACCGGCCTACCCCGGGCCCTGGCCATCCCCGCGATCCTGGCCGCCTTCGTCGCCCTCGCCGCCGCCGCCCTGCGCGCCCGCTGACGGTGTCCGTACGAACACGTCACCTGACCGTCAGCCGAACTGCTGCCAGGCGAGCCTGGACACCATGGCCGCCACGACGCAGAGCAGCACGATCCGGACGAAACCCGTGCCTCGCCGGATCGCCATGCGGGCGCCGGCCTGGGCGCCGGCGATGTTGCAGGCGGCCATGCCGAGGCCGAGCACCCACAGCACGTGGCCGTGCCAGCCGAAGAACAGCAGGGCGCCGATGTTCGTGCCGGTGTTGATGATCTTCGCCGAGGCGGAGGCGGAGACGAAGTCGAGGCCGAGCAGGGCGGTGAACGCGATGATCAGGAACGTGCCCGTGCCGGGGCCCATGATGCCGTCGTAGAAGGCGATGGCCACGCCCGCCGTCAGCACCGCCACGGTCACGCGGGCCCGGGTGCGGAGCTGCGGGCGGGCGACCGCGCCCATGGCCGGGCGCAGGGTGACGAACGCCGCCACGCCGAGCAGGATCACCATCACGAGGGGCCGCAGCACCTCCGCCGAGATCGCCGCCGCGGCCGACGCGCCGAGCGCCGCGCTGAGCACGGCCAGCCCGGCCGCGGGCAGCGCGACCGGCCGGTCCACCTTGGTGGTGCGGGTGTACGTGACGGCGGCGGACGCGGTGCCGAACACGGAGGAGAACTTGTTCGTCGCCATCGCCTCGACGGGCGCCACCCCGGCCATCATCAGCGCGGGCAGTTGCAGCAGCCCGCCGCCGCCCACGACGGCGTCCACCCAGCCCGCTCCGGCGGCGGCCACCAGCAACATCAGGACCTGCTCCAGCGGCACGCCACTTCTCCCCCGAAACCCCGACAAATCCCCGCAAGCGTAGCGACCTTCGTCCAGCGCCGGAGGGCACGGGGCCAGGGCTTACAGGTGCGGGCGCCCGGAGCCCATCTTCCGGGCGCCCGCGGCTCAGCGGGCGGTCACCAGGGACCGCTTGCGGGAGGCGTAGATGTCGTCGATCAGCCGGTAGGTGCGCGCCTGCTCGGCGGTGAAGACGCGGTCACGCTCGATGTCGCGCCTGATCTCCTGCGCGGTGCGCCCGGTGTGGCGGGCCAGGATCTCCTCCTGCTGGTCGCGCATCCGCAGGATCTCCCTGGCGTGGATCTCCAGGTCGCTCGACTGGCCCCGGCCGCCCTCGGTGGCCGGCTGGTGGAGCAGGATCCGGGTGTGCGGCAGCGCGGCCCGCTTGCCCGGCGTGCCCGCCGCCAGCAGCACCGCCGCCGCCGAGGACGCCTCGCCGACGCAGACGGTGTGGATCTCCGGCCGGACGAACTGCATCGTGTCGTAGATGGCGGTCATCGCGGTGAACGAGCCGCCCGGCGAGTTGATGTAGAGGTTGATGTCCTGGTCGGGGTCGATCGACTCGAGCGTGAGCAGCTGGGCCATCACGTCGTTGGCCGCGGTGTCGTCGATCGGGGTGCCGAGGAAGATCACCCGGTCCTCGAAGAGCTTGTTGTACGGGTTCATCTCCTTGATGCCGTACGAGGTGCGCTCGGTGAAGGACGGCAGGACGTATCGCCCGCTCATGTCAGTTCATCCCTTCGGCGATGTGGTCGACGAACCCGTACTCCAGAGCCTCCTGCGCGGTGTACCACCGATCGCGGTCGGAGTCGGCCTGGATGCGCTCCAGCGGCTGGCCGGTGTGGTGGGCGATGATCTCGGCCATCCGCCGCTTGGTGTAGATCATGTTCTCGGCCTGGATCTGGATGTCGGTGGCCGAGCCGCCGATGCCGCCGAGCGGCTGGTGCATCACGACGCGGGCGTTGGGCAGGGCGTAGCGCTTGCCGGGCGCGCCCGCGCACAACAGCAGCTGCCCCATCGAGGCGGCGAACCCCATCGCGACCGTCGCCACGTCGCACGGCACGAACTGCATCATGTCGTACAGCGCCATGCCGGCCTGCACGGAACCGCCCGGCGAATTGATGTAAAGCGTGATGTCGCGCTTGGGATCCTCGGCCGCCAGCAAAAGCAGCTCACCGCACAGCCGGTTGCATATGTCGTCGTCGACTTCCTGGCCGAGAACGAGGATGCGTTCCTTCAGAAGGCGCTGGCTGAGCTGGTCAGGCCATTGCGTGCGCGCGTTCTCCGTCATGGACGTCGCCCTTTCCGACTCGAACCAATTGCATGGTCGACGCTAGACCCGCGCGCCCTCGACTAAGGAATCTTTTCGCCTTGGGCGCATTTCTCCAAAAGCGCATTCCACCGAGAGCGAATAAAGCTCGACATAGAATCACCGGTGTGACATGGAATCGGCGCCTGGCGCGGCGGTGGGCGTGCCTGATCCTCGGCGGGGCGCTGCTGATGCCGTACATGATGGCCGGGGTGCTGATCGCCGGATGGGCGCAGCGGGAGTCGACGACCCTGCTGTTGCTGCCCCTGCAGCTCGGCGTGTTCGCCGCGGCGCTGCCGGTGGTGGCGCTCACCGGGCTGTTCCTGCCGGTGCGCGCGCTGGAGGTGAACGCGGCGCAGAGCCTGCTCGGCGTCGCGGTCGAGACCGCCCCGCAGGAGGGCCGGCGCTCCTGGCAGGAACGCCGGCGCACCGCCGCCTGGTACACCCTGCACCTGGCGATCGGCGGCTTGGCCAGCGGCTGCACGCTCGCGATCGTGCCGTTCACGGCGGTGACGATGGCGCTGCCGTTCACCGGCGATCCGGCCGACGTGCTCGGCGTGCGCGTGCAGCCAGGCTGGTCGGCGATCGGCTGGCCCGCCGCGGGGCTGGCCATGCTGGCGCTGCTCGTCCTGCTCGTGTCCGCGTCCGGCGGGCTGCTGGCCAGGCTCGCCCCGGCGCTGCTCGGCCCCACCCCGGCCGAGCGGCTGGCCGCGGCCGAGTCGCGGGCCCGCGTGCTGGCCCAGCGCAACCGGCTGGCCCGCGAGCTGCACGACTCGGTGGGGCACGCGCTCAGCGTCGTCACGCTCCAGGCCGCCGCCGCGGGCCGGGTCCTCGACCGCGACCCCGGCACCGCCAGGACGGCGCTGGCGGCGATCGAGCAGTCGGCCCGCGCCGCCCTGGAGGACCTGGACCACGTGCTCGGCGTGCTGCGCGCGGGCGACGACCGCGACCGGGCGCCGCGGGCCACCCTGGCCGACCTGGACGCGCTGGTGCGCTCCACCGGGGCCGAGGTGCGGCAGGAGGTGGGCGACCTGTCGTCCGTGCCCGCCGTGGTCTCCCGAGAGGCCTACCGGATCGTCCAGGAGGCGCTCACCAACGCCATCAGACACGGCCGCGGCCCGATCAGCCTGTCGGCCCACGTCCGCGACGGGGACCTCTGCCTGCGGATCGGCAACCGCACCGGCGCGAACCACGGCACGCCGGGCGGGGGCAGAGGGCTGGAGGGGATGCGGGAGCGGGTCAGGCTCCTCGGCGGCGAGATCACGGCGGGGCCTGACGGGGGCGGCTGGCGGGTCTCGGCCCGGCTCCCGCTACGGTCGGAGCCATGACGATCAGGGTCGTGCTGGCCGACGACGAGGACCTCATCCGGGCCGGGCT
Organism: Nonomuraea sp. NPDC049486; assembly: GCF_040676925.1. NCBI lineage: Bacteria > Bacillati > Actinomycetota > Actinomycetes > Streptosporangiales > Streptosporangiaceae > Nonomuraea > Nonomuraea sp. NPDC049486. The sequence goes on along the minus strand of NZ_JBFAPV010000006.1, from coordinate 303,570 downwards.
GCGGATCATCATCGACACCGAGCCGGGCCTGACCGTGGTCGGCGAGGCCGCCGACGGCGCCGCGGTGCTGCCGGTGGTGCGGCGCGAGCGGCCCGACGTGGTGCTCATGGACGTGCGCATGCCCGCGCTCGACGGCATCGAGGCCACCCGCCGCCTGACCGCCCTGGAGGAGCCGCCCAAGGTCCTGGTGGTGACCACGTTCGAGAACGACGACTACGTGTACGACGCGCTGCGCGCCGGCGCCGACGGGTTCCTGCTCAAGCGGGCCAGGCCGGAGGAGCTGGTGCGGGCGGTGAAGCTGGTGGCGTCCGGCGAGTCGCTGCTGTTCCCCGCCGCCATCCGCGCGCTCGCCGCGCGACGGCCCGCCGTCCGCGTGCCCGGCGTCGACCGGCTGACCGGGCGCGAGGGCGACGTGCTGCGGCTCATGACCAGAGGCCTGTCCAACGGCGAGATCGCCGCCGAGCTGGTGGTGAGCCCCGAGACCGTCAAGACCCACGTCGGCAACGTGCTCACCAAGCTCGGCGCGCGCGACCGCACGCAGGCGGTCATCGCCGCCTACGAGTCCGGCTTCGTCTCCCCCGGCTGACCGGCGCGCCCCTACCCGGCCGTACGGACGATCTCGGCGACCGGCAGCCCCGACAGCTCCGCCACCGTCCTGCCCGTCCCGGCCAGCGCCCGGTCCACCAGCCGCAGCCCCACCGCGTACCCGGCCATGTTGGGGATCCCCTTGGGCTCCTGCCCGAACGCCCGGGTCGCGTCGTCGCCGAGCACGTACGCGGGCGTGTTCCACATCCCCCGCAGCCCGAAGTCCGCCATGATCCGCTCGTACGCCAGGTCGAAGTCCGCGCCGGTCACCATCGACGACCACGGCCCCATCGCCTCCGGCCCCGACAGCTCGCGCACGAACGCCTCCGCCAGCCCCTCGGAGATCACGTGCTCCCCGACGGTGACGTTCTCCGGGTCCCACTCCACGTTCGTGTACCGCACGTTGTGGTGGAACTCGTGCACGGCGCAGTGCGCGATCCGCCCGATGACCCGCTCGTCCGGCCAGGCCAGCAGGTAGAGCCAGCCGGGGGCGCCGCCCATGCCGTAGTAGCCGCCCGCGGTGCCCATCAGATGGGCGTTGTCCGGGTTGCCGAGCACGAACATCACCTGCAGCGTCTCGGCCTGCTTCAGGTGCCCCAGCGCCGCGGAGGCGCGCTCCAGCTCGCGCTCCACCTGGCCCAGCACGTCCGCCGCGGCGAGCCGGTCGAGCGCCTCCAGGTAGCGGGGGTCCTCGCCGTCGACACGGAAGCCGCCGCCCTGGTGGTGGATGTCGACGATGTCGCCGGGCATCGGGATCACCTCGCGCATCGGGGCCAGCATCTCCCGCAGCGCGTCCGGCCGCCGCTCCAGCGGCTCCCGGAGCGTCGCGGCCATGGCGGAAACGGTGTCGTGAACGATGAACTCCATGACGGCGAGGCTAAAGCCTCCCGTTACGGGAGAGTCAAAGCTGCGGATCCTGCGAGGAGTCGTCACCGGGCGAGCGGCCGGGCGTCTGCTCACCGCTCTGCGACGGCGAGGGCGACGGCGACGGGGTCGGCTCCTGCGGCTCCGGCGAGGTCGGCGTCGGCGGCGGGGTCGGCAGGAACTGCGTCGGCGGCAGCGGCTGCGGCATCGGGTCGCCGCCGGAGCGTCCCAGCAGCATCAGCAGCAGGAACACCGTCACCAGCAACAGCAGCAGCACCAGGGCCAGGGCCGCCATCAGCACCCGCTTGCGCGTCTCGGTGAGCGGCCGCCGCCTGACCGGCGGCGCCAGCGCCGGCGCCCGGTCGGTCAGCCAGTACGGGACGAAGTCCGGGCCGTGCGCCTGCCCGATGAGCGTGCCGCCCACCATCACCGGGTCCAGGAACCGCTCGGCCCCCGGGCGGCCCGGCGCGTACGGGACCGCCACCCACGGCGCCCGGCCGGTGTTGATCGCCAGCACCGGCGGCGTCTCGTCCAGCACCGCGGTCCGCGACCTGCCGCCGCGCCCGAACCAGCCGCGCACGCCCGGCCGCTCCTGCTCCGGCGCCGCCTGCCTGATCGCGGTGACGAACCGGTCGCGCGCCGCGGGGTCGAACGCCGCGCCTCTCGTCAGCAGGGCCAGTGAGACCGCGCGGCCGTCGGGCCCCTGGCCCAGGTAGACGAAACCGGCCGGGGCGGTGTGCAGGCGCGCCTGCACCACGTACGGCCCTAGCCGTGGTGGATCGCCGTACTGAAGCGGACTGGCCACATCTGCCATGAAAGCACAGACGTGGCGTCGTGCACGTTTGCGACACCTTTGGTGGAATAGCGTCATGAGCGTCGCCGAAGAGTTGCCAGGCGGAACGGACGCGGACGTGCTGCGTCAGACCCTCGACGAGGTCCGGCGGGTCATCGTCGGGCAGGATCACATGGTCGAGAGGCTGATCGTCGCGCTGCTGGCGCGTGGTCACTGCCTGCTGGAAGGCGTCCCCGGCGTCGCCAAGACCCTCGCCGCCTCGACCCTGTCCACCGTCGTGGGCGGCACGTTCGCCCGCATCCAGTTCACGCCCGACCTGGTGCCGAGCGATATCGTCGGCACCCGCGTCTACCATCCGTCCACCGAGAAGTTCGACGTCGAGCTGGGCCCGGTGTTCGTCAACTTCCTGCTCGCCGACGAGATCAACCGCGCCCCCGCGAAGGTCCAGTCGGCGCTGCTGGAGGTCATGGCCGAGCGGCAGGTCACGCTCGCCGGTGTCACCCACCCGCTGCCCAGGCCGTTCATCGTGCTGGCCACCCAGAACCCGATCGAGTCCGAAGGCGTCTACCCGCTGCCCGAGGTGCAGCGTGACCGCTTCCTGTTCCGGGTGCGGGTGCCGCACCCGAGCGCGCACGAGGAGCTGCAGATCCTCCAGCGCATGAGCGTCACCCCGCCCGCGCCCTCCCGGGTGCTCGACCCCGAACGGCTGACCGCGCTGCAGGAGACGGCCGAGAACGTCTCGGTCCACCAGCTCGTCGCCGACTACGTCGTCCGGTTGGTCATGGCCACCCGCTCCCCCGCCGAGTACGGCCTGCCCGACCTGGTCGACACCATCGAGGTCGGCGTCAGCCCGCGCGCCACGCTCGGCCTCGTCTCCGCCGGGCGGGCGCTGGCCGTGCTGCGCGGCCGCGACTACCTGCTGCCCGACGACGTGCGCGACGTGGCCGTGGACGTCATGTCCCACCGGCTCATGCTCACCTTCGACGCCCTCGCCGACGGCGTCGACCCCGAAGAGGTCGTACGCCAGATCCTGCACGCCGTCCCTCCGCCCCTCGTCGTCTGGAACCAGAACCGTTGAGCATCACATGAGCACAGCCGAACAGGCCCTGCGCCGCCTGGAGCTCACCGTGACCCGGCGGCTCGACGGGCTGCTGCACGGCGCCCACCAGGGCCTCCTGCCCGGCACCGGCAGCGAGGCCGGCGACAGCCGCGTCTACGTGCCCGGCGAGGACGACGTGCGGCGCATGGACTGGAACGTCACCGCCCGCACGACCGTCCCGCACGTGCGGGACCTGGTCGCCGACCGCGAGCTGGAGACCTGGGCGCTGGCCGACCTGTCCCCCAGCATGGACTTCGGCACCGCCGACACCGACAAGCGCGACCTGGTCGTCGCCGCCGTCGGGGCCATCGGGTTCCTGTCCAGCCGGATGGCCGACCGGTTCGGGGCGCTCGTCATCCACGACGAGCACATCCACCGCATGCCCGCCCGCACCGGCAGGCCCGCCCTGTACGGGCTGCTCAGCGCGCTCATGGACGCCCCGCGCGGCCAAGTTGTCGCCGACCCGCCCGACCTCGCCGAGGGCATCGACGTCCTGGCCGCCACCCGCAGGCGGCGCGGCATGCGCGTGATCGTCTCCGACTTCCTGGATGCCGCACCCACCCTGGACCCGGACGCCGAACGCCCCTGGGAGCGCCCGCTGCGCCGCCTGTCGGCCCGCCACCAGACGCTGGCCGTCGAGGTCATCGACCCGCGCGAACTCGAACTGCCCGACGTGGGCCGCGTCGCGTTCGCCGACCCGGAGACCGGGAAGGTACGCGAAGTGCACCTTTCCCCGAAAATCCGCCGTGACTACGCGGAGGCCGCCGCCCTCCAGCGGGAGGGCACCCGCCTCGCGCTGCGCCGTGCGGGCGTCGGACACCTGGTGCTGCGCACCGACCGCGACTGGGTGTTCGACGTCGCCCAGTTCGTCCTGCGCCAGCGGCGCATGAGCCACCTGGCACACCGGAAGGTGAACCCTTGACGTTCCTGTCGCCTGCCTGGCTGTGGCTGTTCGTGCTGGTGGTGCTCCTCATCGCCGGTTACGTGGCCGCGCAGTTCGCCCGGCGCCGCTACACCGTGCGCTTCACCAACCTGGCCCTGCTCAACCTTGTCGCGCCGAGCGGCCCCGGCTGGCGCCGCCACGTGCCCCCCGTGCTGTTCCTGGTCATGATGTCGCTACTGGTCGTCGGCGCCGCCCGGCCCGCCGGCGAGGTACGGGTGCCGCGCGACCGCGCCACCATCATGATCGCGCTCGACGTCTCGCTGTCCATGGACGCCGGCGACGTCGAGCCCGATCGCATCTCCGCGGCCAAGACCGCCGCCCAGGCGTTCGTCCAGGAGCTGCCCGACCGGTTCAACGTCGGCGTGGTGGCCTTCGCCCGCGCCGCCAACGTGGTCATCTCCCCCACCACCGACCACCAGGCCGTGGCGACCGCCATCGGCAACCTGACCACCCGCCCCGGCACCGCCATCGGCGAAGCGGTCTTCAACTCGCTCGACGCGGTCCGCTCCTTCGACCAGGACGCCACCAGCGACCCGCCGCCCTCGGCGATCGTGCTGCTGTCCGACGGCGACAACACCTCCGGCCGCTCGGTCCGCGAGGCCACCGACGCCGCGCAGCAGGCCCACGTGCCGGTCTCCACGATCGCCTACGGCACCCCCGACGGCACCGTCTCCATCGACGGCCGCCCGGTGAACGTCCCGGTCAACAAGCAGACCCTGCAGGCGCTGTCCGACGGCACCAGCGGCCGCGCCTACACCGCCGAGTCCGGCAGCGAGCTGCGCGAGGTCTACGAACAGATCGGCACCTCGCTCGGCTACAAGGTGGTCGAACAGGAGATCACCCAGCAGTTCATCCTGGCCGCGCTCTTCGCCGGGCTGCTGGTCGGGGGCGCGGCGGTCTTGTTCGGCAGCCGGATCCCGTAACGTTCTCCGCTGTGGGGCACTACTTCTCCGAACGGCCGGGGGCCGAGAGCAGGCCGGGTCAGGCCGACCTCGTCCTGCCCGACCTCCATCTGCGGCTGGAGACCGACAGCGGCGTGTTCTCGCCCGAGCGGGTCGATCTCGGCACGAAGATCCTGCTGGAGACCGTCCCGCCGCCGCCCCCGCACGGCGACCTGCTCGACCTCGGCTGCGGCTACGGCCCGATCGCGCTGACGATGGCCTCCCGGGCGCCCGAGGCGACCGTGTGGGCCGTCGACGTGAACCGGCGGGCCGTCGAGCTGACGGCGCGCAACGCCCGGGCCGCGGGCCTTGACAAAGTAAGGTCGATGCATGTCGACGACGTCCCCGACGACGTGACGTTCCAGGCGATCTGGTCCAACCCCGCGATCCGCATCGGCAAGGCGGCCCTGCACGACATGCTCACCAGGTGGCTGACGCGGCTGGCCCCCGGCGGCGCCGCCCACCTGGTCGTCCAGAAACACCTCGGCTCCGACTCCCTGCAGCGCTGGCTCGGCGAGCAGGGCTGGCGGGCCTCCCGCGAGGCCTCCAGGGCCTCCTACCGCGTACTGAAGGTCGAAAAATGAGAAGGCAGCTGCGCCCCACCGACGTCAAACGGCTCAACCGCACCTGGCGCAGGAACACCGCCAACCGCCTGGCGCTGATCCTGGAGTCGGTCACCGGCCCGTTCAACGTCGGGTCGATCTTCCGTACCGCCGCGGCGTTCGGCGTGGAGCAGATCTGGCTGGCCGGCAACGCCACCCCGCCCACCAACCCGAAGGCGGGCAAGACCGCGCTCGGCACCGACCGGCTGGTGAAGTGGCACGACCCGGTGCCCGCGCTGGAGGCCGTCAAGGCGGCCAGGGAGGACGGCTTCACCGTGATGGCGGTCGAGCTGACCGCCGAGGCGGTGCCGCTGCACCGGGCCGCGCTGGGCCGCGACGTGTGCCTGGTCGTCGGCAGCGAGGACCACGGCTGCTCCCCCGCGCTGCTGGACGCCGCCGACGGCGTCTGCTACATCCCGCAGGTGGGTCGGGTCGGCTCGGTCAACGTGGCGGTGGCGGCCGCCATCGCGCTGGCCGAGGCCCGCCGCCAGGAGTGGCAGAATCTACCCGATTCGTAATCTTTTTGTTCACCCGTGGAAGGCATACTTCAGACCGTGCTCAGCCGCCGATTCGCCTTTCTCGACCATCCGGGCCCGCTGGCCTTCGCCCACCGGGGCGGGGCGCTGGAGGGGGCGGAGAACTCCTTCGAGGCGTTCGATCGGGCCGTGCGGCTCGGCTACACCCATCTGGAGACCGACGCGCACGCCACCTCCGACGGCGTGCTGCTCGCCTTCCACGACCACACGCTGGACCGGGTGACCGACCGGCGGGGCCGCGTCTCGGAGCTGCCTTACCAGGAGGTCAAGCGGGCCCGCGTCGGCGGCGTCCACGAGATCCCGCTGCTTGAGGACCTGCTGGGCACCTGGCCGGAGATCCGGTTCAACATCGACGTGAAGGAGCCGGGGGCGATCGCGCCGCTGGCCGAGGCGATCCGCCGGACGAACTCCTACGACCGGATCTGCCTCACCTCGTTCTCCGACGAGCGGCTGGTGCTGGCCAGGGCGGCGCTCGGGCGGGAGGTGTGCTCGGCGCTCGGGCCGCGCGGCGTGGCCGCGCTCCGGGCCGCCGCCGCCACCTCCGGCTACGGCCGCCTGCTGGCCAGGCTGAAACGCGCGGCGATCCCGTGCGCGCAGGTGCCGGTCGGCTTCCGCGGGCTGCGGGTCGCCACCCGCCACCTGGTGCGGACGGCCCACGCGCTCGGCATGCAGGTGCACGTCTGGACCATCAACGACACCCCCCGGATGGAGCGCCTGCTCGATCTGGGCGTCGACGGCATCATGACCGACAACATCACCGGGCTGCGCGACGTCCTGGAGCGGCGCGGCCAGTGGCATCCCGGCCGCATGGCCGCCTAGGAGCGACTCCACAACATGTCCGTACCCGCACCCCCCGCGGCCTCCGACCCCGCCTCCGAGTCACCCGCCGTACGCCGGCGCGAACAGCGCGGCTGGTACGTCTACGACTGGGCCAACTCCGCCTTCTACACCACGATCATCTCCGTCTTCCTCGGCCCGTACATCATCGAGGTCGCCAAGACCGCCTCGTGCGCCAAGGACTTCGCCCAGGTCGACGCCGCCACCTGCGCGGCCGGCTTCGACCGGCTCGCCGCGCAGAACCCCGGCCTGGGCTACGTGGACGTGCTCGGCATGGACATCCGGCCGGTCGCGTTCTTCGGCCTGATCACGACCGTGGCGGTGCTGCTGCAGATCGTGGTCCTGCCGATGGTGGGCGCGCTGGCCGACCACACCGGCCGCAAGCGGGAGATGCTCGGCGTCTTCGCCTACGTCGGCGCGCTCGCCGCGATGGGGCTGTTCTTCGTCGAGGGCGACCGCTACATGCTCGGCGGCTGGCTGTTCGTCATCGCGAATGTCGCCTACGGGGCCTCGGTCGTCGTCTACGACTCGTGGCTGCCGCAGATCTCCACCCCCGACGAGCGCGACCGCGTGTCCTCGCGGGGCTGGGCGATCGGCTACCTCGGCGGCGGGCTGCTGCTGGCGCTCAACCTGGTGCTCTTCCTGAGCCACGAGAGCCTGGGGCTGACCCAGGGCGAGTCGGTGCGCATCGCGATGATGTCGGCCGGGCTGTGGTGGGCGACCTTCACGATCGTGCCGCTGCTGCGGCTGCGCAACCGGCCGGCGCCGGCGCACGAGCACACCGCGCTCGCGTCGGTGGGCGGCAGCTTCCGCCAGCTCTGGCGGACGCTGAAGGAGCTGCGCCGCTACCCGCTGACGCTGCTGTTCCTGGTGGCCTACCTGGTCTACAACGACGGCATCCAGACGGTGATCGGCAACAGCGCGGCCTTCGCCTCCGAGGCGCTCAAACTGGACCGCACGGTGCAGATCACCGCGATCCTCATGGTGCAGTTCGTGGCGTTCTTCGGGGCGCTGCTGCTGGGCAGGCTCGCGGAGCGGTTCGGCACCAAGCGCACGGTGCTGGCCAGCATCGTGGTGTGGACGGTGATCGTGATGATGGCGCTGTTCGTCCGCGAAGGGCAGGCGGTGCAGTTCTACCTCATGGCCTTCGCCATCGCGATCGTGCTCGGCGGCACCCAGGCGCTGTCGCGCTCGCTCTTCTCCCAGGTGATCCCGAAGGGCCGGGAAGCCGAGTACTTCAGCCTGCTGCAGATCAGCGACAAGGGCTCGGCGTTCATCGGCGCGCTGACGGTGACGATCGCCCTGCAGCTCACCAACAGCTACCGCATCGCCATCATGTCGATGGTCGTCTTCTTCGTGCTCGGGTTCGTGCTGCTGGCGCTGGTCAACCTGCCGAAGGCGATCCGCGCGGCGGGCAACGAGGTGCCGAGGAACCTCTGACGAGCGGGCGCGGCCCCGAACTCCTCGGCGGTATAGCGATTGGATCTCCCCGCGGGTGGGAATCCCATCACGGTACCAAGCGTTACACACCGTGGGAGACAGACCCCCCACGCATGGGGGCCCTGTAGGAGGCATTCAAACATGGGCGAGCGCGCGCTTCGTGGCACCCGGCTCGGGGCAACCAGCTACGAGAACGACCGTAACACGGATCTGGCCCCGCGCCAGGAGGTGTCTTACACCTGCCCCAAGGGGCATCGCTTCGAGGTTCCGCTTGCCGCCGAGGCTGAGATTCCCGCGACCTGGGAGTGCCGCATGTGCGGCGCGACCGCGGTGCGGGTCGACGGCGAGCAGCCGGAGTCGAAGAAGACCAAGCCGCCGCGGACTCACTGGGACATGCTCCTCGAGCGGCGGTCCATCGAAGATCTGGAAGAGGTGCTCAACGAGCGGCTGGCGGTCCTGAGGGCCCAGCGCCGCAAGAGCGCCTGACATCACTCTCACGGTGAACCCCCGGGCCGGCGGCCCGGGGGTTTTCTGCTGCGCGCGTGACCGGCGGCGTCGCTAGTCGCGGTCCTCGCGGATGACCTCGCCGTGCACGACCTTCCCGCGCGGCGCGCCGCCGTGGGGACCGGCCTGCGGGACGTCCGCGCGCACCGGCCCCGCGGACTGGGGCGGGAACATGTTCGCGTACGGGGAAGCCGCCGCCATCCGCTTGACCCGCCGGTCGAAGAACCACCCGCCGAGCCGCCGCATCCCCGGCCGGGTGAACGGCAGGACACACGCGAGGCCGACCACGTCGCTGAGGAATCCCGGCATCACCAGGAGCACGCCGCCCACCAGCACGAGCGCCCCGTCGGCCAGCTCGCGCTCGGGCATCACACCGGTGCGCATCGACTCCTGCAGCCTGTGCCAGGCGCGGCGTCCCTCACGCCGCACCAGCCATGAGCCGAGCAGCGCCGCCGCCGCCAGCAGGCCCACGGTCGGCCAGCCGCCGATCACCGACCCGACCTGGATCAGCAGCCACACCTCCAGGATGGGGATCGCCAGGAAGGCCAGGAAAAGCAGAAGCCGCATCGTCGCCTCGTTCTGTGCACATCAAGGACACGTCTAGGTAGAACAACGCCCGGAACCGTCCTCGCGTTCCTGCGGTCAGGAGCGCCGGCCGCGCAGCCGCGCGGGCAGCCCGACGAGCCCCCACTGGAAGATCCGCCAGAACGCCTCGGCCATCACCCGGCCGCTCATCTTGCTGGTGCCGACCGTCCGCTCGACGAACGTGATCGGCACCTCCGCGACCCGCAGCCCGTGACGGCAGGTGCGCAGGGTCAGGTCGACCTGGAAGCAGTAGCCCTGCGACTCCACGTCGGCCAGCCCGACCTTCTCCAGGACGGCCGCCCGGTAGGCGCGGAACCCCGCGGTGGCGTCGCGGACGGGCAGGCCGAGCATGATCCGCGTGTAGAGGTTGGCGCCCCGGGACAGGAGCTCACGCGTGGCCGGCCAGTTCCTCACCTTGCCGCCCGGCACGTAACGCGACCCGATCGCCAGGTCGGCCCCTTCGGACAGCGACGTCAGCAGCTTGTGCAGCTCCTCCGGCCGGTGCGAGCCGTCGGCGTCCATCTCCACCAGCACGTCGTAGCCCTCGCCCAGCCCCCACCGGAACCCCGCGATGTAGGCGGCGCCGAGCCCCTGCTTGGCCGGCCGGTGCAGGACGTGCACGTGGTCGTCTTCCGAGGCGAGCTCGTCGGCGATCTTGCCGGTGCCGTCGGGACTGTTGTCGTCGGCCACCAGCAGGTGGGCCTCGGGCAGCGCGGCCCGCAGCCGCTCGGTGATCGACGGCAGGTTCTCGCGCTCGTTGTAGGTCGGGACGATGACCAGCACCCGGCCGAGCGTCTCCATCGTCAGTCGTCCCCCATCATCCGGTCGGCCCGGCGCCCGCGCCGGGCGGCGACGACGGTGGCCGCCGCTCCCAACATCATCAATGCCCACTCGGGAGCCGCGCCGACCCTCGTGGCGATCGTCTGTTCGGTGCGTATCGGCACGGTTACAACGGTGCTGTCGGCAACCAGCTCCCTGGTTTGCCACGAGACCTTACCGTCCGGCGTGACGAACGCGGAGATGCCTGTCGTGGCCGCCGTCACGACCGCCCTGTTGTGCTCGACCGCCCGCAGCTGGGACATCGCCAACTGCTGGGCGGGCAGATTGGACAGGGCGTAGGAGGCGTTGTTGGTCTGCACCACCAGCGGCGTGCCGCCGGCCCGCACGGTGGCCCGCACGGTGCCGTCGTAGGCCACCTCGTAGCAGTTGACGGCGCCGACGGTGACCGGGCCCATCTTCAGGTCGCCGGGTCCGGTGCCGGGGACGGACTGCCTGCCGACCAGGTTGGCGCGCTCGTACAGGGCGAGCACGAGCTCCTTGAACGGGGTGTACTCGCCGAACGGCACCAGGTTCTGCTTGTCGTAGTAGTCGCCGGGACCGGTGGCGGGATCCCACACCAGGCTGCGGGTCGCGCGATGCTCGTCGCCGATCGCCACGACCGCGCCGACCAGGGTGGGCACGCCGATGTCGCGCACCGAGTCGTGGATCGTGCCGTAGGCGAACGCGTCGGTGTAGGGGTCGATGTCGGTGGAGTTCTCCGGCAGCACCACCAGGTCGGGCGCGGGCAGCTCGCCGGCGCGGACCCGCCCGGCCAGCCGCTTGGTCTCCTCGGCGTGGTTCCTCAGCACGACGGCGGGCTCGTCGCCGAAGATGTGCATGCCGCGGCCCGGCACGCTGCCCTGGACGATGCCGACGTTGACCGTGCGGCCCTCGTCCGGCGGCCTGGGCACGGCCAGGGCGACGACCGGGACGGCCACGGCCAGCGCGACCGGCACCCCGCGCAGCAGGCCCGTACGCGGCCGTACGAGCACCGCGTGGGCGATCAGGGCGCCGCACACCACCACGGCGAACGAGACCAGCGGAGCGCCGCCCAGCGCGGCGTACGGGGTGAACAGCGACTCGCCCTGACTGAAGGCCACCCGCGCCCACGGGAACCCGCCGATCGGGACGAGCCCGCGCGCCCACTCCATCGCCACCCAGAGCGCCGCGAACCACACCGGCCACAGCCGCAGCCGGAGAACCAGCGCCGCGGCGGCGGCCATGGCCGCGTAGAACAGGCTCTCGACCGCCACCAGCATGATCCACACGTCGACGCCGATCGTGCTGACCCAGGCCAGCGCGGGCGTCAGGAACACGGCCGCGGCGACGTAGCCGATCCACGCCGCCCTCCTGGGCCACGCGCCGTACAGGGAGGCGACGATCAGCGCCAGCCCGGGCGGCGCGCACAGCCACCACCCGAGCGGCGGGAACGCCAGATAGAGCAGCACCCCACCGGCCACGGCGGCGCCCAGCCGGGCGGCCAGCACCCGCCGCGACTCCCCCACCGTCCGCCCCCGCCGCTTCCGCTTCCGCCCTTCCGGCGGCCCATCATCACTGGGACGAGAGCCCTCACGTTCGGCCGGAGGCGGCCGTTCGCCGTCCGTGGGGGCGGCAGAGCCGGTGAAACTTTCAACGGCCGGGGCGGCGGATGAGGGCGTGGGCGGGCCGCTCCCGTCTCCGGGGGTGGCCGGTCGGCCCGTCTTCTCCTGCACCACTGCGGGGTCTCCTCGCGATCCGCACGCCTTGCTATGCGAAAACGCTACCGCCCCGGAGGCGCTCTCCGGTCATGCCGGACGCGGCGACAGGGTGATCCCGCGAGGAACGGGACCACCCGGCGCACTGACGAGCCCGGCGCACGGGAACGGGAAGAGGGCCCGGAAACCCTTCGGACCGGACCCGTCTCGTCGGCGGCGAGCGCGGAATTCCGTTGTCTACTGGGCTCCCGGGCCCGTCCCGGGTCCAACCCCCCGCCCGGTTGGGGTGCCCCGACTCGACGGACCGACGGCCCTGCACCTGGCTGTGTGGACGAAGCCACGCTCCGTCACGGACGCAGGATCCGGCGATGTCAGAGACGGCCAACCGGCCAAGTCCCGTGCTGGACTGGGCAGCAAACTACCGACTCAGCCTCAGATGTCAACCGTGTCCCGATCAGCAGAAACATCAAGTTTTCCCAGGTGGGCGGCCATTACCCGGCACGGCAGGCACCCCACCGGCACTGCCGGAGTCTCCATCGGGCCGCCTCGCCAAGCCGCGCAAAGCATCTGAGAGCGGGCGATCGTGGACCACGCCCAGCCGCTGCGTGGCACGGGTGAGCGCCACGTACAGATCGCTGGTGCCGCGCGGCGACTGGGCCGCGATCAGGTCCGGCTCGGCCACGATCACCGAGTCGAACTCCAGCCCCTTGGCATCGGCCACGCCGAGCACGGCGACGGGCGCGTCGAGCGCCTCCGCGCCGCGGGAGCGCCCGGCGCCGGGGGTGACGACCACGGCGCCCTCCACCGACTCCCCCAGCGAGGCGAGCAGCTCGTCGGGCGCCACGACCGCGACCTTGCCCCCGCCTGCCACCTCGTCCGCGACGATCGCGGGCAGCTCGGCCAGCGGCGCGGCCCACGGGCTCGCCCCGATCTCGCGGACCGACCGCGGCGCCTCCAGGCCGGGGTCGATGGTGGCGAGCACGCGGGCGGCGACCTCCATGAGCTCGACGGGCGTGCGGTAGTTGACGGTCAGCCGCTCCTGGCGCCACCGCCCGGCCACGTACGGGTCGAGCACCTCGGCCCAGGAGCGCGCCCCGGCCGCCGAACCGGTCTGGGCGATGTCGCCGACGATCGTCATGGACCGGGTCGGGATGCGCCGCATGACGGCCCGCCAGGCCATCGGCGACAGCTCCTGCGCCTCGTCCACGATGACGTGACCGTAGGCCCAGGTGCGGTCGGCGGCGGCGCGTTCGGCGGTGGTGAGGTGCGGGCCCTCGCCGCGCTGGCGCTCGGCCAGCCGTTCGGCCTCCATGACGTCGGACAGCCCGGTCAGCTCCAGCACCTCGCGGGCGTAGGCGAGCTCGGCCTCGCGCTCGTGCTCCTCGGCCTGACGGGCCGCGGCCAGCTCCTCCTCCGCCGCCATCGCGCTGGCCCGCAGCACCTGCTCGTCGATCTCGCCGAGCAACTCGGCGGCCTCGTCCAGCAGCGGCACGTCGGACTCGGTCCACTCGCCGCCCCGGGCCCCGTCGCGCCGCAGCAGGGCCCGTTCCTCGGGCGTCAGGCCGGCGGCGGCGTAACCCAGCCGGTCCGGCGACCCGTACAGGCCGAGCAGCAGCCGCTGCGGCGTGAGGTAGGGCCAGAGCCGGTTGAGCGCGGACCTGACGACCGGCTCGGTGCGCAGCTCCTCGCGCAGGTCGGCCAGCTCGTCGTCGTCGATCAGACCCTTGCCGATCTGTCGGGCGGCCTGCCGGGCCAGCGCGTTGAGCAGGGAGCGGACGAACACGGCGCGAGCCTGGTTGTGCGGGCGGCGGGAGCGGGCGGCCTTGTTCGCGGCCGACTCCAGCATCTTGCGGTCCATGGTCAGGGTGTAGCGGCCGAGCCGCAGCTCGACGGGCTTGCGCGGGACGCGCTGGCGGTCGCGCACCGCCCTGGCGATCACCTCGGCCATGCGCAGGTCGCCCTTGACCGCGGCCACCTCGGGCTTGTCCCTGGCGGTCGCGGTCAGCCCGGGATAGAGCTCGCCGACCGCCGACAGCAGCACGTCGGTCTCGCCGAGCGAGGGCAGCACCTGCTCGATGTAGCGCAGGAAGGTCAGGTTGGGGCCGAGGATGAGCACGCCACGGCGTTCCAGCCGCTCCCGGTGCGTGTAGAGCAGGTAGGCGGCGCGGTGGAGCGCGACGACGGTCTTGCCGGTGCCGGGGCCGCCCTGGACGACGAGCACCCCGTTGAGGTCGGACCTGATCACCTTGTCCTGCTCGGCCTGGATGGTGGCCACGATGTCGCGCATCCGGCCGGTGCGCCGCTCGTCCAGCGCCGCCAGCAGGGCGGCCTCGCCGTTGAGCGTGGCCCGGTCGTCCTCGGTGAGCGCGTCGAGGTCGAGCAGGTCGTCGTCGACCGCGACGACCGTGCGGCCCCGGGTCTGCAGGTGGCGACGCCGGGTGAGGCCCATGGGAGCCGCCGGGGTCGCGCGGTAGAACGGCTGCGCGACCGGGGCCCGCCAGTCGATGAGCAGGCGCTCCTGCTCGTCGTCGGTCAGGCCGAGCTTGCCGATGTAGAGCCGGCCCTCGTCGACGTGGTCGAGCCGGCCGAAGACCAGGCCGCGCTCCACCGCCCACAGCCGGGCCAGCCGGGAGGCGTACATGTCAGCGAACGTGTCGCGCTCCGACCGGTTCTGCATCGTTCCGACGGCGCCGGACGCCAGCACCTCCTTCAACTGGTGCTGGGTGCGCTCGCGCAGCTCGTCCAGCCGCTCGTAGAGGCGGGTGACGTACGCCTGCTCCCTGGCGAGTTCCGATTGACGGGTTGCCGCCAGACCATTATTGTGGTTAATGGGACACTCCGGGCCATTCTGCTTGTTGTTACGACAAACGACGAGATTAGCACGCCTGTCGCGGCGCTCTCCCGCGTTTCACTCTCTCCCCTCTCCCGTGCGGCCCCTTCATTCTGCGCGATCCTCTCTGCGGTACGGTCACGGGTTCGCCGCACCTCTTGACCGGACGCCCCGGCGCTCCTTACGGTCACCTTCGGTTAGGAAAGTTTCCTAACCTCCGGGGGAAGAGGTGACAGTGAGCGGTTCCGTACCGGGCACTCCCAGTCTGCTACGCGCGATCAACGATCGCGCGGCCCTGCGCCTGCTTCTGGAGCGCGGGCCGCTCACCCGTCCCGAGCTGGGCGCGCTGACGGGGCTGTCGAAGCCGACGGCGTCGCAGTTGCTGCTCCGCCTGCGCGAGGCGGGGCTCGTGGTGCTGGACGGGGTGCGGGAGGGCTTGCCGGGCCGTACCGCCGAGGTGTACCGGGTCAACGCGGCGGCGGCGTACGCGGCCGCGCTGGACGTCACCTCGGGCAGGATCGAGGCGCGGGTGGCGGACCTGACGGGGGCGGTGGTCGGCGAGCACGTGCTGGAGCCGCCCGGCGGCGACCTGATCGGCGGGCTGCGCGCCGCGCTGGCCGGGGCGCGGCCTCCCGCGCCGCCGCGCCACCTGGTGATCGGGGTGCAGGCGGCGGTCGACCCGACGACGGGGCGGCTGGGGTACGCGACCGCCGAGGACATGCCCGGCTGGCACGTCGACGACCTGGTGGACCGGCTGTCCATGGGGCTGGGCGTGCCGGTGTCGGTGGAGAACAACGTCAACCTGGTGGCCCTGGCGGAGCGGGCGCACGGGGCGGCCGCGGGCACACCGGACTTCGTCCTGCTGTGGGCCGACGCGGGCATCGGCTCGGCGATCGTCCTCGGCGGCCGGCTCCACCGTGGCGCGACGGGCGGTGCGGGCGAGGTCGGCTACATGCCCGCGCCGGGCGCGCCCACGGCACGCGAGAGCGGCCCGTACGCCGACCACGGCTTCCAGGCGTTGTCCGGCGGCGCGGCGGTGCTGCGGGTCCTGCGCCGGGACGGCATCCCGGGCGCGGACCTCCGCGAGACGGTCAGGAACGCGGCCCGAGCCGCCGAGGACCCGCCGGCGGGACCACCGCAAGAGAGCACGGCGGCGAACCCGCCGGACACCCGCATGGCCGGCGCGGTGGACGCGGTGCCCGCGGGTTCGGGTGAGGCGGCGTTGCGGGAGGTGGCGGGGCGGCTGGCGGTGGGGCTGGCCGCGATCACCTCGGTGATGGATCCGGCGCTGATCGTGCTGACCGGCGCGGTGCCGCTGGCGGGCGGGGAGCCGCTGCGGCGGCTGATCGAGGAGGAGCTGCACGCGCTGACCATCGCCCGCCCGCGGGTGCGGCTGTCGCAGGTGGCGGGCAACCCCGTGCTGGTGGGAGCGCTCGACCTGGCGCTGGCCACGGTGCGGGACGAGGTGCTCGACTCCACGGGCGTGACGGGTTGACGTCACGCCCTCGACCGCTTCGCCGCCGCCGAGGCCGCGAAAGCCCGGCTGCCTGCCCGCTTCGTCCACCTTTGACACTGTCGTGGGCGTGACAGAGTAGGCCTGTCCCTGGCGTGTCACGCGTGCCCTCATCATGCTGCGGTCATGGACGGGTTCCTGGACACCAGCACGAGCGGCATGACCGAGTTGCGGGTGCACGGCGTGTCCGGCACGCCGCCCGGGGAGATGCTCAACCATCCGCATCCCCTGCTGGTCGCGGGCGACGGGACGACGGGGTTCTACCGGCGCTGGTGGCCGGCGGGCCGGCCGGAGACCGAGGACGCGGACGTGCCGGGCGAGCGTCACCGCGAGGCGTACGCGTGGGCCGGGCTCACCTCCGGCGGCCGGACCATCGCGCTGTGGCTGCTGCTCCTGCCGTTCGCGCTGGCCAACCTGGCGTACTTCATGCTGCCCAGGCCGGAGGGCGGGCGGCCGGTGCGGCGGGCCCTGGAGGCGGCTCAGCGGCTGTTCGCGCTGCTGCTGACGGGCACGCTGGTGGCGGCCGTCACGCGGGCCAGCGTGGACCTGATCGGCTGGCAGTGCACCGCCGCCGGGCGGGCGTGCGCGTACGCGACCGCGCCCGGCTGGGTGCGGTGGATGGCGGAGCTGTGGGGCGCCGAGCACTCGCGGCGGCTGGCCGTGACCGCGCTGGTGCCGCTCGCCGTGGTGGTGGTGCTGTGGGTGGTCGGGCGGCGGACGTGGCAGCGGGACGAGCGGACCGCCATGCCGCCCGACGGGTTCGAGCGGCCGGGCGTGCTGCTGGCCCGGCCGCGGCTGTGGCACGGCGACGAGCCGGTGCGGCGGCTGCGAGCGGTGCACGTGGCGTTCGCCCTCGGGTGGATCGGGCTGGCCGTGGCGGCCCCGTTCACCCGCTCGGGCCTCGGGCTGGTGCTGGCGGTGGCGAACGCCGTGGTGCTGGTGGCCGCGGTCCTGGCGGTGGTGGCGCCGGGGGTGGCGCGGCGGGTGGATCCGGGCGCCGACGATCCCGGCGGGGCGGTGCTGAGCCGGGTCTGCGCGGCGCTGGAGGCGGCGGGCGCGACGGTGCTGGCCGTGACGCTGGTCGCGGCGGCGGCCGGGCTGCCCGGCGCGTCCGGCTCGCGCCAGTTGCCGGGGGTCGGGGCGGGGACGGTGCAGTTCGTGCTGACGCTGGGGCTGGTGGCGTTCACGCTGGCGGGCACCTGGTGGCTGGCCCGGCGCGACCGGGGGACGGGGCCGCGGGCACTGGGCGGGCTGGCGAGCTGGTTCGCGCTGCTGGTGGCCGCGGCCGTGGCGAACGCGCTGGGCCTGGGCGTGATGTTCTGGACGGCCTCGTTCTTCGGCGTGCCGGCCTCCCCGGGCGCGGGCGGGCCGGTGGGCCACAGGCTGTTCCTGGACGAGCCGGTGTGGTGGACGGCCGCGCTGGTGCCGGTCCTGATCGCGGGCCTGGTGGTGGTCGGGCTCGTGCTGTGGAACGCGCGCAGGTCCGAGGCGGCCCGGCTGACTCCCGGGCTGGAGCCGCACTACGGGCGGCACAGCGAGGAGGTGGCCGGCTGCTGGGCGCTGGCCGGGCTGACCGACCGGGCCGGGCAGGTGCTGGGGCTGCTGACCGGGATCGGGCTGGCGGGGTTCGCCCTGGTGACCGTGTTCTACCAGTTCCGGCTGCTGAGCCCGGTGGACGGGCTGGCCGGGCTGTTCGCCACGATCGGCAGCTGGGCGATGGCCGCGTTCCTCGTCGGGCTGGTGCTGCTGGGCCGGCGCGCGTACAGCGATCCGGGGCTGCGCCGGACGATCGGGATCCTGTGGGACGTGTCCACGTTCTGGCCGCGCGCCACCCACCCGCTCGCCCCGCCCTGCTACACCGAGCGGGTGGTGCCCGAGCTGATCTCCCGGGTGCGCCGGCTGGCCAGGGATGACGCCGATCTGGTGCTGCTTTCCGGACACAGCCAGGGCAGCGTGATCGCCGCCTCGGTGGTGCTGCAGCTCGACCCGGCGGCGCGCGGGCGGGTGCGGCTGCTCACGCACGGCTCGCCGCTGCGGCGGCTGTACGCAGCGTTCTTCCCCGCCTACTTCGGGCCCGCCGCGCTGGGTGCGGTACGGGACGCGGTGCCCTGGTTCAACCTTTACCGGCTGAGCGACCCGATCGGCGGGCCCGTCCTGGGGCGGGTGGACCCGTTCGGGCCGCGCGAGTCGCTGTCGGCGGTGGACCTGTTCTGCTGGGACCCAGCCAGGCCGGAGCCGGGCGATCCGCTGCCGGAGACCCGCTGGCACGCCGGTTACTGGTTCGACCCGCCGTACGCGGAGGCGCTGCGCAGGCTCACCACGGCGACCCTGCGCGGCGGGTGAGCCGCCGCTAGTGGAGTTCGAGGATGAAGGCGGCGGCCAGCGCGGGCGCGCACGGCCAGGCGGCGCCGCAGGAGGCGCAGGCGTGCGCGGCTCCGGCCCGGTGGGCGTCCAGCGCGCCGGCCGCCCTGGCGAAGCAGGTCTCGCCCAGCGGGTCGTCGTGAGCGGGCTTCGTACCGAGGAGAACGGCCATGTCGGTCACCTTCGCTGCGTGTTCGGCTGCGCTCACTCTCTCCCGCCGGAGCGTCGCCGTCCGGGTCGAAGGACTCGCCCGGACCGCGTCTTCGGCCACACTTGACCGAAAGGCGGGTCAGCGGGCCAGGATGGCGGCCACACGCTCGCGTACGGACGGGGTGTCGAGGCCGCGGACGGTCAGCGTGGTGCGGCGGCGGACCACGTCGTCGACTGTGACCGCCCACTCGTGGTCGCGGGCGTAGACCGCCTGAGCCCAGATGTCGGGGCCGTCGGGGTGGATGCGCTCGCCCAGGCCGGGGTCGTCGCGGATGAGCCGGGCCAGGTCGAAGGCGATCGAGCCGTAGTGGGAGGCGAGGTGGCGGGCCACCAGGGGGTCCATGCGGGCGTCGGGGTCGCGCTCGGTCCACAGCCGCATGGCCACCGCGTCGGGGCTCGCCAGCCCCGGCAGCGGCACGGCCGGCAGGATGTCGGCCAGGTCGTCGCCGAGCGGGTGGCCGGGCAGGTGGGCGAGCGTGTCGAGGACCACCCGGCCGATGTGGCGGTAGGTGGTCCACTTGCCGCCGGCGACCGACAGCATGCCGCCCGTGCCGCGGGTGAGCACGGTCTCGCGCTTGGCCGCGGTCACCTGGCCCGGGCCGCCGGGGAGCACGCGCAGGCCGGCGAAGGAGTAGGTGATGTCGTCGCGGCCCAGCTGGGAGCCGAGCACGGCGTGGCCGGCCTCGTCGAGGATCTGCGTGATGTCGGCCTCGGTGGGGCGCACCTCGGCCGGGTCGCCCTCGTAGGGCTCGTCGGTGGTGCCGAGCAGGAGGTGGTCCTCCCACGGGATGGCGAACGACACGCGGTACTTGTCGATCGGGATGGTCAGCGCGGCCTTCCAGGGCTCGTGGCGGCGCAGCACCAGGTGGGCGCCCTTGGACAGGCGGATGCTGGGCTCGGCGCCGGGGTCTTCCATGCGGCGCAGGTGGTCGATCCACGGGCCGGTCGCGTTGAGCACCAGCCGGGCCGACACGCCGAACTCGCCGCCGTCGAGCCGGTCGCGCAGCTCGGCGCCGGTGACGGTGGCGCCGGTCTTGCGCAGCCCGACGACCTCGGCGTGGTTGAGCACGGTCGCGCCCGCGTCGACGGCGGCGCGCACGGTCATGACCGCGACCCGGCTGTCGTTCATCTGGTGGTCGCCGTAGACGGCGGCGGAGCGCAGGCCGTCCATCTTGAGCGCGGGCACCCTGGCCTGCGCCTGCTGCGGCGTGATCACCTTGCCGACGCCGTCGCCGAACACCGACAGCGCGGAGTAGAGGAAGACGCCCGCGCCGAGCTTGGCCGCGCCGTGGGGGCCGCCGCGGTAGATCGGGACCACGAACGTGAGCGGTTTGACCAGGTGGGGGGCGATGTCGCCGGCCAGCGCCCGGCGCTCCCTGTGGTTCTCCGCGACGAGCTTGACGTTGCCGGTCTGAAGGTAGCGCAGGCCGCCGTGGACGAGTTTGGACGAGGCGCTGGAGGTGGCCCCGGCGAAGTCGCCGGCGTCGACCATGGCGACGCGCAGCCCCGCCTGGGCGGCCATCCAGGTGACGGACGTGCCCAGGATGCCGCCGCCGATGACGAGCAGGTCGTAGGAGACCCGGCTCAGCTCCTCGCGCGTCTCGGCGCGGGTGGTCATCGCGGCGGTGCTCTTGGCGATCATGTGGTGCTCCAGTCGAGGCGGCGCCTCTATGATCTCACGCGGCCGGCGGTCGATCGGGCCCGGCGCTCTCGCCGCCCCGGGTCACGTCGGGGGCGCGGTGCTCGTACGGGGTGCTCAGCACCACGGTGGTCCGGGTGGACACGTTGGCGGCGGCCCTGATCTGCTGCAGGAGCTCCTCCAGCGCCACGGGGGACCCCACGCGGACCTTGAGGATGTAACTCTCGTCGCCCGCGACGCTGTGGCACGCCTCGATCGCGCTCAGGTGGGCCAGCCGGTCGGGGGCGTCGTCGGGGGCGGCCGGGTCGATCGGCTTGATCGAGATGAACGCGGTCAGCGGCAGCCCGATCGCGTCATGGTCGACGATCGCGGCGTAGCCGCGCACCACGCCGCGCTTCTCCAGGCGGCGCACCCGCTGGTGGACCGCCGAGACCGAGAGCCCGGTCTCCCTGGCCAGGTCGGTAAAGCTCATCCGGCCGTCGCGGGCCAGCAGCGCGACGATCCGGCGATCGATCTCCTCCATCGGTCAAAGGTAGCCGGTCGCGTTCACGACATGGACCCGACGGGAGAGGCGCCCATGCGCATCGCGTGCTCGACGAGGGTCACGAGCACGTCCCTGCCGGACTCGCGGCGGCGGGCGTCGCAGCGCACGATCGGCACGCCGGGGTCGAGGCCGAGCGCCTGGCGCACCTCGCCGATGGTGAAGGGGCGGGCGCCGTCGAAGCAGTTCAGCGCCACCACGAAGGGCTGGCCGCGCTTCTCGAAGTAGTCGATGGCCGGGAAGCAGTCGGCCAGGCGGCGGGTGTCGGCCAGCACGACGGCGCCGAGCGCGCCCAGCGCCAGTTCGTCCCAGACGAAGAAGAACCGCTCCTGGCCGGGGGTGCCGAACAGGTAGAGGGTGTAGTCGCCGCGGATCGTGATGCGGCCGAAGTCCATGGCCACGGTGGTGGTGGGCTTCGTCTCCACCCCGGTCAGGTCGTCGACGGTGACGCCGGCGTGGGTGAGCATCTCCTCGGTGCGGACGGTCCTGGTCTCCGACACCGCGCCGACCATGGTGGTCTTGCCCGCGCCGAAGCCGCCGGCGATCAAGATCTTGATCGGGACGGGCAGCCGCCAGTGATCAGAGCGCCCGAAGTCCATCCAGCACCGCCTGTACGTCCCTCCGCGGCCGTGCCGCGCCCGCACGCCTCGGCCCGATCAACGGTGCTTGTCAAGGCGAGTCAGGGAGATCCATCTGCCTGGCATCGAGTCACCCTAGCAATGCCGTAAACCCCACTCAAGCACCCATGCCTCTTAAAAATCAATATGTAACTTTTGTCGCCTACAGCACCTTCAGGTGGGGCGGATTTCTCCACCGAGTAAACCCGGTTGTCAGGTCATCGAACCGCTTCACCACTTCTGATGGTCATAGCCCGAAATATTGTGATAACCAGCACTAAAGCCGATTTGTCGCCACAAGTAGGTGGCCGTGCGTGGACTGCGCTCCCGTACCCCGTGGATCAGCTCGCCCGCGTCGCGGGCGAGGCCGGTCATGGCCTCGTTCACGTCGGCCCTCGCCACCCCGAGCAGCAGCACGTTGAGCCCGCCCCAGCTCAGGTCCCTGCGGTACGAGGCGAGGTCGCCGAGCAGGTGGAGGTAGCGCTGCACCTGCTCGCTGGCCGGGCGCAGGTCCTCCAGGTGATCCCTGACCCACGCGTCGCCGGCGTAGATGAGGTGGGACAGGTCGACGAAGCAGGTGCCGCGGCTGTCGGCGTTGCCGACGTAGCGGTCGAGCGAGACCTCGGCCGCGGTGTCGCGCCACACCCAGGCCCTCCCCATGCCCGCCAGGGTCCTGCCGAGCTGCTCGCGCCAGAGCCAGTGCAGGTCGGCGAACTCCTGGACGGTGGCCAGCTCGTCGCGCAGGTCGGCCAGGAAGCGGGTGACGGCCGCCCTGGGCGCGGCGCCGTCGGCGACCGCCAGGCAGTCGCCGATCAGCTCGTTCACCTGCTCGCGGGTGGTGGCCGTGTGGTCGACGAGCCGGTCCAGGGCGAGCACCCACAGCGCGGTGCGGTTGACCACCTTGAGCCGCTCCGCCGTGGCCCACGGCGCCCCGAACGCGCTCGTCAGGGTCAGAGCCGAGTAAATTTCCGGGCCGAACGCCGCCCCCGGGAAAAGGCCTCCGTACATCTGGGCACAGCGCCGCAGGTCCCTGTCGCACTCGGCCGCCAGCGCGCAGGTGCGGCCGAGTTCGAAGGCCTCGTCAAGCTCGCCGGGGGTCCTCACGGCCGCTCGGTCGGGAACATCGGCGACTCCCCCCAATAACCGGCTGATATCGCTGTGTAGCGAATTGTCACATGATCAGCATCATCCGATCAAGGTACAGCAGCGTGGCGTCAGGCCCCGATGGCGATGAACGAGACGTCGTCGCCCCTCGCCCGCCTCAGCGCCTCGGCCAGGCCCAGCCCGCTGCTGAGCCCGGCGTGCAGCCGGACCATGAGCGGGACCGCGTTCTCGTCGTTGACCGGCACCACGCTGGCGACGATGCCCGCGGTGCCGAGGTGGAGCAGCGCGGTGGCCAGGCCGAGCAGCTCGTC
Source organism: Nonomuraea sp. NPDC049486 (assembly GCF_040676925.1). Taxonomy (NCBI): domain Bacteria; kingdom Bacillati; phylum Actinomycetota; class Actinomycetes; order Streptosporangiales; family Streptosporangiaceae; genus Nonomuraea; species Nonomuraea sp. NPDC049486. The sequence continues at coordinate 280,202 of NZ_JBFAPV010000006.1, read as the reverse complement.
GGCGCCCACGGCGGCCATCTGGGCGGAGTCGCAGCTGGACAGGACGAGCCGGTAGGGGGCGCGGCGCAGGCGTTCGAGGTCGTAGCCGGTGAGCGGGCCGTCGTCGAGATGGAGCGAGGAGAACATCGGGCTGTCGGCGCGGAAGGTGCCGTGGGCGGCCACGTGCGCGAGCCGGCAGCCGTCCATGGCTTCCAGCACCGCCTGCGCCGTGGCCGTGCCTCCTTCCAGCACGGTGGGCCCCGGGTCCTCGTACAGCTCCTCGATGGCCTGGATCTCGGCCTTGGCGTTGGGCACGTCAGGCCCGCCGACGAGGACGACGCCGCCGCCGGGTGGCGGCGCCGACGCGCGGGCGCGCAGCCAGGCGGCGGCGGACGGCGCCACGCTGAAGGCGGTCTCCCGCAGCGACGGGAGCAGCCCCCACGGCGCGGCGTGCAGCACGCTGGGCGGCACCACCACGCACGGCCCGCCGGCCAGCAGGGGGGCGACCGGCCCGAGCACGGCCTCCTCCAGCCGCCGTCCCAGCGCGGCCAGCTCCCCCGGGTCGGGCCGGAGCTGGTAGGCGAGGCGGCGCAGCCGGGACCGGGCGAACTCCGTCTCGGCGACCGCCCGCTCGGCCGGCCCGACGGCGTAGGAGCGCACCCGCCCGTCGCCGCACAGCAGCACGTGCAGGGTGCCGTCGATGAGCACCAGCTCGGCGAGCCGCCCGCCGGGGCCGAGCGCGTCCAGCACCCGGCGGCAGTCGAAGCCGCGTTCCTCTCGCCAGCCGGGGCCGCGCAGGCGCAGCGTCCCGGCCCGTACCCGGGCCTCCAGCGCGGCGCGCTCGCGTTCGAGGCGAGGGGCGGAGGCGGCGCCGCCGGAACGCGCGGCGGCCAGCAGCTGGTCGACCCGGCGCAGCGCGGCGAGCCGGCCGAGCAGCTCCTGATCGTCCGCCGGCGGCGCGGGCGGCACGGCGATCGCGGTGGCGCGCCAGCGCTCGGTCCAGCCGAGCAGCTCTCGGCTGCGTCCGGCGCGGCGCAGGTGGCGCAGCGCGAGCTCGACCAGTTCGGCGCCCTGGGCGGTGACGAGCGCGCGCAGCTCCGACGAGCCGAACGTGAGCCGGTGCTCCTCGATCAGCTCAAGCCCGGCCCGGCAGGCGCGCAGCAGCCGGCGCGGCTGCCCGGCCGCCTCGGCCAGCAGCGCCTCGGCCAGCCACCCGCCGGCCCGAGCGGTGGCGGACCCGCCGTGCCTGGCCCGCGCCGCGGCGGTCAGGTGGCGGTCGGCCTCGGCGGCCCGGCCGAGCTTCAGCGCGATCCGGCCGGCCAGCAGGTGAGCCTGCCACGCGTCGGGAGAGCCGAGCTCGCCGAGCCGGCCGGCGAGGCGGCGGGCGTCGGCGAGCAGCCGCGGCGTGGCCCCCTCCGCCAGCCCGGCCTGGACGAGGATGAGCCGGGCGTGCTCGGCCCACCAGGCGCGCCGCTGCCTCGCGAACAGCGCCCGGGCCTCGGCGGCGCGCTCGCGGGCGGTCGCCGGGTCGGCGGCCAGCAGCGCGGCCCTGGCGGCGAGCAGCAGCAGCTCGGCCCGCCGGGTGGCCTGGCCGCGCAGCCGTGCGATCAGCCGCAGCCCGGCGTCGGCCTGCTCCAGCGCCTCGCGGGCGAGTCCGGCGGCGAGCATGACCGCGCACCGGTCGGCGACCAGGTCGGGCATCGGGGTGCCGAGGCGCTGGAACCCCTGGTCGGCCTCGTCGAGCAGGGCCAGCGCGGTGGGCAGGTCGCCGGCCACGAAGGCGGCGACGCCCCGGTTCTGCACGGCGACGACCGAGTCGTGCTCCTGCCTGGTGGTGGCGAACATGCGCTGCGCGGTGCGGAAGTCGGCGTCGGCGGCCCGCACGCCGCCGAGCGCGAGCTGCACGTGGCCGCGCAGGCTGAGCGCGCGGGCGGCCCACACGGTGTCGCCGGCCCGGCGCAGCGCCGGCGCGGCCACCCCGAGGTCGTCGAGCGCGTCGCCGTGCCGGCCGAGGATCCAGCGGGCCCCGGCCCGCCGGAAGAGCACGCGGGCGCGGGTGGTGCCGGTGGCCCGGCCTGCGGCGGAGTCGAGCGCCGACAGCCCGGAACGGGTGCGGCCGTGGTGCACGAGCGCGATGCCGAGGGTGGCGAGCACGTCGGCCTCCCGGTCCGGCGAGCCGGACCTGCGCGCCAGCCGGACGGCCTGCCGCAGCTCGCCGATCGCGGCCTCGATGTCGCCGAACTCGCGGTGCAGGATGCCGATCGCCTGCCGCGCGATCGAGGAGTCGTACGGGCCGCGCCGCCCCGCGAGGATGGCCCTGGCGGCCTGGAGCGCCTCTTTGGGGCGCGCGAACACCATGGCGAGCACGTCGTGTGAATCGCCGGGTTCGCGGGGCCCAGACACGCATAGATGGTAGAGCCGCCCCAGGCCCGCGTCCACGTGGTGTATCAACCGCCGGCACGGGCGCTCATAAGTGTCGGGGCGGCCTGATGGACTGGCCTCCCGCCGGCCAAGGCGACACTCCCCGGGAGGAACCGACGATGACGACACCGGATCCGGGTGGCGACGCCCGCTTCTGGACTCAGCTGGAGATGGTGAACGCCGCCCTGCCCGACGGCCTGCGCGCGGTCGCCGGGCCGGAGGGCGCCACGCCCGGCTCCTCGGTCGCGCCCGGATACGCCGAGCTCGACGGGCACGTCCTGGTGCCCGCGCAGGACCTGGAGCGGGCGGGCAACATGGTCCAGGACCTGGTGCCGGGCGAGGCCGACCCGCGGGTGGTGTGGCCGCCCGAGCACGACGCGGGCCGGGTGTCGGTGCGCCGCCTGTACGTGGGCGACCGCAGCGCCCGGCTGGTCGCCGACACGCTCACCGCGCGCCGGATGCGGGCCACGCCGGTCCACCTGGTCTCGGTGGCGGGGGTCAACCTGTGCCCGGGCGACGAGCCCGTGCCGGCCTCCGGGCCGCTGCGCCCGCCGCCCGGCGCCCGCGACGCCGGCGCCGGGGTGCGGGTGACCGTGCTCGACACCGGGCTGGTGCCCGGCTACCTCGACCACCCGTGGCTGGCGGCGGGTTCCGGCGACCCCGCCATCCCGGCCGTCGACGGCGACGTCACCGACGAGGTCACCGGCGGCGTGATCGGCCCGTACACCGGGCACGGCACGTTCGTCGCGGGGGTGGTGCGCTGCACCGCGCCGGCCGCCGACGTGCGCGTCCACCGGACGTTCCCGTACGCGGGCGCGGTGCCGGAGGACGAGCTGGGGCTGGCCGTCCGCGACACGCTCGGCGCCCACGGCTGGCCCGACATCGTGTCGCTGTCGGCCGGCACCCGCACGCGCGACGCGGCGGCGCTGCTCGGCCTGGCCGACTTCATGGCCGAGCTGACGCTGCACCCGGAGACGGTGCTGGTGGCGGCGGCGGGCAACGACGGCGGCACCGACCCGTTCTGGCCCGCCGCCTACGCCGGGCAGCCGGTCAACGCCTCCGGCGACCTGGTGGTTTCGGTGGGCGCGCTGCGCGAGGACGGCCTGGGCAGGGCGTGCTTCAGCAACCACGGCGACTGGGTGACCGTGTACGCGCAGGGCGAGCGGCTGGTGAACGCGTTCGCCTCCGGCCAGTACACCTACGGCTACCCGCACAGCGCGTCCTGCCGCCACTCGGACACCCCTCTCTACTCCGGCTGCACCTGCGTGGGGGTGATGAAGGCGGGTGACACGGCCACGTTCACCGGGCTCGCGCAGTGGAGCGGCACGTCCTTCGCCACCCCGATCGTGGCCGGGCTGATCGCGGCCCGGATGTCCGAGGCCGGCATCTCGTCGCGGCAGGCCGCGCGCCAGCTCGTGGCGGGCCGGCTGTCCGTACCGGATCTCAGCGGTTACCTGCGGTGACGGGACGTTCTCCTGTCCTGGAGCGGCTCACGAAATATCATGAGCTTTCCGCCCCTGGACCGAAAAGGACGTTGGACGACACCGTGGAAGACACCGCGCTGGACGACACCGCAGCCCTCGTCAAAGCAGCCGCCGGCGGGGAGGCCGACGCCTGGAGGGAGCTCTACCAGCGCTTCAGCGGCCTGGTGTGGGCGGTTTCCCGCGCCTACCTGCCGGTTGCGGCCGACGCCCAGGACGTCGCGCAGACCACCTGGTTCCGGTTCGCCGAGAATCTCACCAGGATCCGCGACCCCGAACGGGCCGGAGCCTGGCTGGCCGCCACGGCCAGGAACGAGGCGCTGCGCGTGATCCGCACCAGCGGCCGGGCCATCCCGGTCAGCGACGTCGCGCTGATCGGGTTCGACGTGGACGAGCGCTCGCCCGAGCTGCTGCTGCTGGAAGCCGAGGAGGAGGTCGCGGAGGCCGAGCGCGCCCAGGAGGTCTGGGCGGCCTTCCAGGAGCTGTCGGAGCGCTGCCGGCTCCTGCTGCGCGTCCTCATAGCCTCGCCGAAGCCCACCTACCAGGAAGTCGCCACCGGCCTGGGCATCGCGGTGGGCAGCGTCGGTCCCATGCGGGGACGCTGCCTGAAGCGGCTCGGAACACTGGTGGAACGACGCGGAGTATCCGGGAGTTCCGAGTGAACGACATGGATGACGACCTCGCTCTGGAGAACGAGCTGCGCGTGATCGCGCGCCTGCTGGATCCGGTGCCGCCGCAGCTGATGGAGGACGCCATGCAGGCGTTCACGCTCCGGACGCTCGACGCCGAGCTGGCCCTGCTCGCCTTCGACTCGTGGGACGAGCAGGCCGCGACGCGGGTCCGCGGATCGGGCGCGCCCCGGCTGCTGACGTTCCGCACGGCGACGGTGGAGGTGGAGATGGAGGTGTCGGGGCCGCGCCTGATGGGGCGGCTGGTCCCGGCCGAGGAGACGGACATCCGCGTGCAGCGCCGCGACGGTGAGCAGCGGGTGCGTTCCGACGCGCTGGGCCGCTTCACCGCCGACGCCCTCGCACCCGGCCCGCTCCGGCTCCGGGTGGTCCCGCGCGGGGGCGGGCCCGTCGTCACCTCCTGGATCCGCGTCTGACGGGTCCATCGGGTGGCGGATTCCCCATGCGGTTGGGAATGACCGGGTGCGCGCTGTGTGCGCGCACCCGGTCGTGCGTGGCGGGCGTTCCCGGCGATGCCGCCAGGACCCTTGGATGAGCATCGCCGTTCCCGCCGCCACGCGGCTTCGTGGCCGGCCGCGCCGGTCCCCTCCTCCCGGCGCGGCCGTCACCGTGCGGGAGCCGGGCAGGCTCCCGCCTCAGGACCCGGCTAGGGGTTCTCCCCGTAGGCGGCCAACCGGGCGGCCAGCGCCACCCTGGAGCCGATGCCGAGCTTGGTGTAGATCTTCCCGATGTGGTATTCGACGGTCTTGACGCTGATGAGCAGCTCGCGGGCGATCTGCCGGTTGGTCAACCCGTCGGCCACCAGCGTCGCGGTGCTGAACTCCTGCGGCGTCAGCCCCAGCCGCGCCGTCACCGCCGGCTCCAGCCCGCACGCCTCCAGTTCCTGCGCGCACCGCGCGACCATGGGTCTGGCCCCCAGCCCCGCGAAGTCCGCCCGCGCGGCCTGCAACCGCTCGGCCGCCAGCCTCCTCCTTCCGGTACGGCGCAGCAGCCGGCCCAGGTCGAGCAGCACACGTGCCTCCTCCATGCGGCATCCGGCGTCGCCCGCGAGTTCGAGCGCGGCGGTGAAGCGTTCCTCGGCGGCGGCTGGAACGTTCCGCGCGGCGAACAGCAGACCTTCGAGCCTGGCCCGCTGGGCCCGCGCGCGGGGCCCGTCACCGGCGTCGGCCAGGCCGTCGAGCACGACCTGCGCCTCCTGCAGCGCGCCCTCCGCCACGAACGTCTCCACGAGCTGCGGCCGCGGGTCGGGCACGAACGCGTCCCCGGCGGTGGGCGGCGCCGCCCCGGCCCCGAGCACGGCCATGGCCAGATCAGCCTGCGTCTCGCCGAGCACGCTGCGCTGGCGCCCGGCCTCCTCCCGCGCCGCCGTGACGTGCGCCAGCGCCCGGTCGTGCTCGCCCCTGGCGGCCAGCGGCGCCACGCACGCCACCTCCAGGCACGGCAGCAGCCACCGCTGCCCCAGCCCTGCGGCCTCGGCCACGGCCCGCTCGGCCCGCTCGGCCCGCTCGACCGCGTCGTCCCAGCGACCGTCGCGGTACTCGGCCACGGCCAGCAGGGCGAGCGCGAGCAGCCGGTGGCAGGGCAGCCCGGCCTCGGCCAGCTCGCCCGCCGCCCGGTCGAGCACCTCGCGGGCCGGGCCGACCTCGTCCTCGCGCAGCAGCCGCACCGCCTCGGCCAGGCTCCCCGGAGGCGCCTGCGGGCACGGGTCCCCGGCCAGGGCCAGCACGTCGTACGGTCGCGCGGCGGGGCTCTGGATCGGCTGGTCCAGCGCCAGCCTCGCCCACCGGGCCGCCTCCGGCCGGTCGTCGCCGAGCAGGCGCAGCCACGCGAGCCGCTCGGCGACGTCGGCCGCGTACGACGTCTCCCGGTGCGACCACGCCTCCTCCAGCAGCCTCCCGGCGTCCTCCAGGCGGCCCTCGGCCAGGGCGAGCCTGCCGAGCACGTAGCGGCGCACGGGGCGCGGGTCGGCGTTCGGCGACGCGGCCAGCTGGGCGGCGCGGACGACGTCGCCGCCGACCAGCACGTGCTCCAGGGCCGCGGTGCGCAGCTCGTCGCGCCTTCCGGCGGAGTGGGTGAGCCCGGCGGCCAGTTCCAGGTGGGTGGCGGCCTCGTGCCACAGCCCGTGCTGCGCCTCCTTGGCCGCGTACCAGGCCAGTTCCTCGGCCAGCCCTTCGTCGGGGCCGGACGCGGCGGCGGCCCGGTGGCGCAGCTCGGCGCCGGTGTCGCCGGCGATCCGGGCGGCGGCCAGATGGAGCCGCGCCCGCGTCCCGGCTCCGAGAGCGTCGTAGGCGGCGGCCCTCCCCAGCGGTTCCCGGAACCGGATCGCCCGCCCGGCCTCCTCGACCAGGACCCCGGCCTCCACCGCGTTCTCCAGCGCGTCCAGCTCCGGTGTCCGGGCGCCGGTCGCTCCCTCCGTACGCGCTCCGGTCTCCGGGGAGTGGTCGGCTCCAGCCCTCGCCGCTGTGCCGGCCATCGCCCTGGCCACCGTGGCGGCCTCGTACAGGGTGCAGCCGTCCCCCAGCACCGCGCACGCCGCGATGAGCGCCCGCGCCCTCGGCCCGCAGGATCGCAGCCGCCGCGTGAACGTGGCCGCGTACGTGACGGGGGCGGGCAGCCGCACTCCTGGGTCGGCGAGCACCGACGCCGGGAAGGCGGCGAGCATCGCGCGGGCGTGCAGCGGGTTGCCCAGGGTGTGCGCGTGCAGCCGCGCCGCCGCCCGCGGGGGCAGCGTCTCCCTGGCGGACGCCTGGCCCGTGCTCGCCCCTGTGGCGCCGGGTCCCCTGCTCAGCACCATGAGCGCCGGCCCGGCGCGCCCGCTCTCCTCCCCGGGCGGCGGCTCCCCGTTCTTCTCTCCCCCCGGGAGCCGCCGCCTCGTACCGGCCGCCTTTCCAGGACTCCCCATGTCCTTCGGCGGCCGTCCCCCGGTCGCGCCCTCAGGCGCCCGTTCGGGCAGCCTGGCCAGTTCCGCGACCGAGAGTCCCTGGAGGGAGATCCGGCAGGCGCCGTCGCCGGTCAGCAGCCGCCGCAGACCCACCGGCAGCCACGGATCGTCGGCGTCGCGGCAGGCGACCAGCACCAGCACCCGCTCGCCGCCGAGCCTCCGCACGGTGTAGCAGAGCGCGCGCAGCGACGGCCGGTCGGCCCACTGCGCGTCGTCCACCAGCACGACCACGGGCCCGTCGGCCTGCGAGCGGCGGATCGCCTCACACATGGCCTGGCCGACGGTCCACGGATCGTCCCCCGCCACGTCGGGCAGCAACTGGCGGACGATCCCGTACCGCAGGTGCCGTTCACCGGCGTCGCCGCAGGCGGCGAGCGTCCGGACCTTGGAAGCGTCGCCGAGCGCTTGCCGGATGAGAGCGGTCTTGCCGATGCCTTCCGGCCCTTCGACCACCGCCCTGCGGGCAGGCCCGGCGGCCGACAGGCGCAGCTCGGCTCGTAGCAGGTCGAGCTCGGCTTCTCTCCCCACGAACATCGCTTCCTCCCTCCCTCGCCTTTCCCAGAGGTGGTTGGAGCGGATTTGATACACCTTTGAATCACGTTGTGGCAGCGGTCACACTCGCGCGGGCAGCGGCTGCCGTTTGGGCGACGAGGCCGCCTGCCCGAGCTGCGCCGGCCGCTCGTCCTGGGCGTCATGGCCGTCGCCGCGCTCGTCGTCCACCCGCTGCCGTGTGGAAGCGGCCGGCCGTGAACCGCCGCCCGGCCACGGCGGCACCGCGGACAACACCAGCACCGCCCCGGCCGGCGTGATCCCCGCCGCGTAGCCGCGGCTGCCCGCCCCGGCTTCGGCCCCACGATCGCCCGGCCGTCAGCCGCTGACGAGTTCCAGGAGACGGCGCGCTTCCTCGGCCATCCTGCTGCCTCCCCGGCGGGCGGCCACCTCGGCCAGCCGTTCGATCCCGGGCCGTCCCCGCACCGGGGCCAAGGGCGCCAGGGGGCCTGCCGTCCGCGCGTACGCCGCGGTCTCGGCGGCGACCACCAGCAGGCCCGCCAGACCGGCGCGGGGCCGCTCGCCCGGCGCGGGCAGCAGCGCGGGCAGGGCCTCGGCGAGAACACCCCACACCCCCGTGTACGCGCCGGCGGTCGTGGCCTGCTGCAGCGCCTCGGTCAGAGCGCCCAGCCTGACCGCGTCCGCGCCGAGGAGCTGGACGACGGTCCGGCCCACGGCGGCGGCGGGCAGCTCGCCCCGGATGGTCAGCGTGACGAGCGCGTCGACGGCGTGGCCGCGCCGCTCCGGCTGGCGGTGGCCGAGGCCGAAGGTGACGACGGCCGCCACCGCGTCGCCTGCGGGTCCGTCAGCGTGCGCGAGCGCCGCCACGATCGCCTGGACCCCGTCGCGGCGGCTGAAGCCCTGAGGGAGGAAGCGGGCCAGATGGGCGGCGACGACCTCCGGGTGCGACGGCATGATCGCGGGCCACGCCGCCATCGTGTGCGGGTACGACAGGTAGCGCGCCCCCTCGAACGGCGTCCACAGCTCGGCGATCGGCGGCGGGATCTCCCGCGGCGCCGCGATCCGGCCGTCCACCTCTACGGACGCGGAGCCGTACTGATTCGCCCTCGTCCGCACCTGGCACGTCACGTCGGGATCGGGCAGGCCGCCACGGCGCAGCCAGTGGGCCAGCGCCCGTCCGGGCGCGGACCCGAGCCGGTCGGCGCGCTCGGCGAGTGCGGGGTCGAGCCGCCGCGGCAGGCGCAGCAGGGCCTGGTGGAAGTCGGCTTCGAGCGGCTCGGCGCCGCCCGGCGACTCCATGCGCTCCAGCAGCGTCACCGGGTCGACGTGGCCGGTGGGCTCGGTGGGGGTGGCCAGCAGCACGGGCACGCTCCCGCCCGACTCGAACAGCTCGATCACCTCGTTCAGCCGCCGGGCCAGGAACCGCTGGAGCGGGTGCGGGTAGTTCCAGTGCACGTCCTGGGCGACCATGTCGTCGGGCACCTGGCTCTCGCCGGGCGCGACCACCGCCAGCGCGCACCGGGCCAGCAAGCGCTGCAGGTCCTGCTGGGGGCCGGTCAGCAGGTACGGCTGCCGCTCGGCCGCCGTCCGGCGCCACGGCCGCAGGGCCTCGGCCAGGGCGTCGCGGTCGCGGTGGACCAGCGTCACGAGCGCGGCGAGGATCCGTTCGGCCCGCTGCAGCTCCATCTGCCAGCTCATGGCGCCCAGCTCGTACGCGACCTCGCCGGGGGTCGTGATCGGAGGAGGCAGCGGCGCGAGCGCGCCGGGCACCGGCGCGGGCGGAACCGGCCCCATCTCCTCCCGCACCGGGATCGGCCCGATGACGGCGCCCAGCCGCTCCCGCCACCGCATGGGCAGCCCGCCCGCCGCCTCCCGCACCACCTCCACCGCCTCACCCACCTCGAACGCCTCACCCACCTCCAACGCACCGCCCCCGGCGACGTTCTCAATGTCTCCCACCTCCCCCGCGAGGTTTTCGGTGGCCCGTCCATCCCTCATGAGGTTCTCAGCGGCCCCGGCATCCCACATCAGGTTCTCGGTGGCTTGCGCCTTCCTGGCGAGGCCGTCTCCCGCTCGGCGCGTAAGGGTCCTGCCGTCTCCCGCTTCGCGCGCAAGGTTCTCGGTGGCTTGCGCCTTCCTGGCGAGGCCATCTCCCGCTCCGCGTGTAAGGGTCCCGCCGTCTCCTACCTCCCCCACGAGCGTCTCGAAGGGCCCCGCATCCCTCACGAGGTTCTTGGCGGCCCTCGCTTCCCTCGAAAGGATCTCGACGGCGCCCACCTCCCCCGTGAAGTTTTCGCCGTTTGTGACAACCGCCGGTTTCTGCGGCTGCTCGGTGGCCGGTGCGTACGCGCGACCTTTCGCGGCCTTCCGACGAGGAGCGGCGGGGGACCCCGGGGTGGAGGGGGTGAGGGCCTGGTGGGCGAGGGTGGTGGCGAGGCGGGCGGCACGGTCGCGGAGTGCGGGGGACTCCTCGGAGAACACGGTGGCGAGGGCGTGCAGGGCGGCGGGGGCCCGGGAGGGCGTGGTTCGGTCGGCGATCCAGGAGAGTGCCGCGGCGACGTTCTTCTTCTCCGGGCGGAAGGCCAGCGACCGCACGGCCTCGCCGAACAGCTCGTCGTCCAGCAGCCCGGCCGCGTCGGCCCGGCGCAGCTCCCCGGCCAGCAGCCCCGCCAGCGCCGGGGACGCCGACGGCAGCAGGCGGACGAAGTCGAGCACCGGGATCTCGGTGACGTCCACGGCCAGACAGCTCCAGAGCGTCACGAACGGCGCGACCTCCTCGGGCGCTCCCCCGGCCATGAACCGGCCGGCGCAGCCGTCGACCATCGTCTCCCGCTTGACCAGCCCGTCCGCGGCCATGCCCGCCAGGCGTGCCGCCGCGGAGACGCCGTGGTTGCGGGCCTCGCTCCAGTTGAGCGCGGCGGCCACCCCGGCCGCCTCGAACAGGCGGGGCGCCACGACGTCGAGCAGCGGCGGCACGTCCTGTGTCATCCAGACCGCCATGGCCAGCCGCCACGCCCAGCCCTCGGCGAAGGCGTCGTTGCCGGGCGGCTCGACGCCGGTGGCCTCGACCAGCGCGGCGGCCAGCTCCCAGTTGGGCACCCGTTCGTCGAACCCGCGCCGCCGCACCGGCCGCAGCCCTTCCACCAGGCGCACGGCGAGGTCGGCACGCCACTCGTCCGTACGGGGGGAGAGCAGGGACACGATGCGGGCGGCGTCGGTCCGCGGGTCGCGCACCTGGCGCAGGTCCTGGCGGTCGAGCCAGTCGGCGACCTGCGCCGCCCCGCTCAGGCACGCGGCCCCGGCGGCGCGCAACCTGGGGGCCCGGTCCTGGAGCCACCAGCGGCCCTCCATGCCCTCGCGCCGCACCTCGGCCACGTACGAGGGCAGGTGCGCGGCGACGGCTCGCCTGCCGAGGTCGTTGAGCGAGTGCAGGAACGTCACCAGCTCGTCGAGCGTCCCGTCCTCGATCCGGTCGACGACCTCCCGCCACGGGTTCACCTGAGCACCTCCGCCTGGTCACGCCCGCGCAGGGGGCGTCCCAGGCGCACGGTGCGCCGGAACGGCGACGGGCATGGCACGGACGCTAGCGATCACCCCCGACATTCCGCCCCACGCCGCCCACCACCCGCCCGTACGCCACGACGAGCCGGTTCGCGCGCCCCGGCATCACGACGTGGACGACACCGGGGCAGCACACGATCACACGACGACGAGCTCCCGGGTGGTGACGTTGAGACGGTCGGCGCCTGATTCGGTGCAGACGACGATGTCCTCGATCCGCGCCCCGTGTGACCCCTGCAGGTAGATGCCGGGCTCGATGGAGAAGGCGAAGCCGGGCTCCAGCGGCTCGCCGTTGCCGGCGACGATGTACGGGTCCTCGTGGCCCTCGACGCCGATGCCGTGGCCGGTGCGGTGGATGAAGTGGTCGCCGTAGCCCGCCTCGGCGATGATGTCGCGGGCGGCCGCGTCGATCGACTCGCACGACACCCCGGGACGGACGGCCGCGCAGGCCGCGTCCTGGGCGCGGCGCAGCACCTCGTAGTAGGCGGCGAAGTCGGCCGGCGGCTCGCCGACGCAGTAGGTGCGGGTGGAGTCGGAGCAGTAGCCGCTGGGCATCTGGCCGCCGATGTCGACCACGACCGGCTCGCCGGCCTGGATGACCCGGTCGGACACGTCGTGGTGCGGGCTGGCCCCGTTGGGCCCGGAGGCGACGATGGTGAAGTCGACGGTGGCGTGGCCGGTGGCGAGGATGGCCTCGGCGATGTCGCGCGCCACCTCCCGCTCGGTGCGGCCGGCCCGCAGGAAGCCGGGCACCTGCCGGTGCACCGCGTCGATCGCCTCGCCGGCCTCGCGCAGCGCCGCCACCTCGGCGGGCGACTTGCGCATGCGCAGCTCGCGCAGCACGCTCCCGGCGAGCACCTGCTCGGTGTCGGGCAGCACGTCGCGGAAGCGCAGCGACGCCATCGCCCACATGCGGTCGGCGACGCCGACCTTGCCGACCGGCCCGAGCCGGTCGGCGGCGATCCGGTAGGGATCGTCCGTCTCGTCCCAGGCCACGAACTCCAGGCCGAGCCGGGAGGCGGGCGACGCCTGCGCGGCCGGCAGCTCCAGCCTGGGCACCATCATGTACGGGTCGGCCGCGGCGGGCACCACCAGGCAGGTCAGCCGCTCCAGCGGCTTGGCGTCGTAGCCACTGACGTAGCGCAGGTCGGGGCCCGGCGTGAGCAGCAGGGCGTCGACACCGGCCTTGGCGGTGGCCTCCCGCACGGCGGCCAGGCGGGACACGGGATACAAGTCTGAGGACGTCACAGGCTTAATGTACTCGCCTAAAATCCGCGAAAAGCTCTCACCACACCCCATTCCCCAGACACACAGCGCACGTGCATCATCACGTACTGTGATGTCAAATGTCCCGTTCCCACACCGGCCGGAGGTCCCGATGAGCATGCTCGACGGCGACATCGAGCTGCTCGCCGCCCGCCTGGCGCACGCCCAGCGGCTGGGCAACATGGGCTGGGCGGAGTGGAATCTGCGCACCGGCGGCATCGTGTGGTCCGAGCAGGTGTACGCGATCTTCGGCAGGGACCCGGTGCAGGGCCCGCTGCCTCTGGCGAACCTGGCCGCCTACGTCGAGCCCGCCGACCTGGCCGCGCTGGACGAACTGCTGTGGACGGTGACGCAGGGCGTGGAGCCGGTCCAGGCCGAGTTCCGCGTCCGCCGTGCCGACGGTGACGTGCGCAATCTGCGCATGGTCCTGGAGCCGCTGATGGCGCCCGGCGGGCCGACCGGCGTGCACGGGGTGATCCAGGACATCACGGGCCGCCGCCGCGCGGAACGCATCATGTCGGAGTCGCGCCGCCAGCTTCTGGAGGCGCGGGTGCAGGCCGCCGAGGAGCGGCACGTGATGCTGGCGCTGCGCGAGGCGATCCTGCCGGAGCCGGTCGGCTGCCTGGACCTGCCGCACACCAGGATCGCGGTACGGTACGTGCCCGCGGAGAAGACGGCGAGCCTGGGCGGCGACTGGTTCGAGGCGGCGGCCCTGCCCGACGGGCGGGCGCTGCTGGCCATCGGCGACGTGTCCGGCCACGGCCTGCCGGCGATCGCGCACATGGCCCAGCTCCGCCACGCCCTGGTCGGGCTGACGATGACGGGCGAGCCGCCGAACCAGCTGCTGACCTGGCTGAACGACCTGGTGCTCCACCGCCTGGCCGACACCACCGCGACGGCGATCATCGGCCATCTGGACGCGGCCACCCGGGTGTTCACCTGGGGGCAGGCGGGCAACCTGGCGCCGGTGCTGGTGCGCGACGGCGTGGCCAGCAGGCTCGCCCCGCCGCGCGGCATCCTGCTGGGCGCCACCGGCGAGGTTCCCTACCAGCTCGCCACGACCCGGCTGCGGAGCGGCGACCTGGTCCTGATGTTCACCGACGGGCTGGTGGAGCGGCGCACCCGCGACATCGACGAGGGCCTGGACCTGGTGATGACGGCGGCGTGCAAGCTGCCGGGCCGCGACCTGGACGAAGGCCTGGACCGGCTGCTGGAGGACATCGGCGGCCCGAACCCGGAAGACGACGCGTGTCTGCTGGCGGTGGGCATACTGGGCACGTGCTGATGCTTCTGGACACTCCCTCGCTCTACTTCCGCGCCTTCTACGGCATCCCTGAGACGATCACCGCGCCCGACGGCATGCCGGTGAACGCGGTGCGGGGGCTGATCGACATGATGGCCACGCTGGTGCGCGGCCACTCCCCCACCGGGCTGGCGGCCACCATGGACGCCGACTGGCGGCCCGCCTTCCGGGTGGCGGCGCTGCCCTCGTACAAGGCCCACAGGGTCGCCCACGGCGACGTCGAGGAGGTGCCGGAGGCGCTGGTGCCGCAGATCGCGGTGATCGAGCAGGTGCTGGACGCGCTCGGCATCCCCCGGCCGCAGTCGCCGGGCTACGAGGCCGACGACGTCATCGGCACGCTCACGTACCAGGCGCCCGGCGCGGTGGACATCGTGACCGGCGACCGCGACCTGTTCCAGCTCGTCGACGACGCCCGCCCGGTGCGGGTCCTCTACACCGCGCGCGGGGTGCGCAACCTGCAGCTGGTGGACGAGGCGTGGGTGAGCGCCAAGTACGGCATCCCGGGCCGCGGCTACGCCGACTTCGCGACGCTCCGCGGCGACCCGAGCGACGGCCTGCCGGGGGTCCCGGGTGTGGGCGAGAAGACGGCGGCGGCGCTGGTCACCCGGTTCGGCTCGCTGGCGGCGATGCTGGAGGCGCTCGACGGGGGCGGCGCCGAGGGGTTCCCCGCGGGCGCGCGCAACAAGCTGGCCGCCGCGCGCGACTATCTGGAGGCCGCGCCGGTCGTGGTCAAGGTCGCGCACGACGCGCCGCTGCCCGACGCCGACCTGACGCTGCCTGCCAAGCCGCGCGACCCGGAGGCGCTGGTGGCGCTGGCCGACCGTTACGGGCTCGACGGGCCGCTCAACAGGTTGCTGGACGTGCTGAACCGCTAGGGCGCACGAGAATCCGACATATGGGTTTAATGCCGCGAGTCGCCCGGCCCGATAGGTTGACCCCGTGTCGAAGACGACCAGCATCCGGGTCCCGGCCGGGGTCCCCGCCCGCCTCGAAGACGGGTTCGGCCGGATCCGGCGCGAGCTGAAGCTGCCGGACGCCTTCCCGGCCAGAGTGGCCGAGGAGGCCGCCTGGGTGGCCCGGGTGCCCAGACCGGGCGGCGAGGACCTGACCGGGCTGCCGTTCGTCACCGTCGACCCGCCCGGCTCGATGGACCTGGACCAGGCGTTCCACCTGGAGCGGCTGCGCGGCGGCTACCGGGTCTGGTACGCGATCGCCGACGTGGGCGCGTTCGTCCGCCCCGGCGGCGTGATCGACGCCGAGGCCCGGGCCAGGGGCGCGACCGTCTACCTGCCCGGCGGCAACGTGCCGCTGCACCCGCCGGTGCTGTCGGAGGGCGCGGCCAGCCTGCTGCCGGGCGCGGAGCGGCCCGCCGTGGTCTGGCGGATCGACCTCGACGGCGACGGCCGCACGGTCGGCGTGGACGTGCTGCGGGCGCTGGTGCGCAGCCGCGAGCGGCTCGACTACGAGTACGTGCAGGCGGCGGTCGAGACCGGCACCGCCGACGGCACGATCGGCCTGCTGGCCGAGATCGGCGGGCTGCGGCTGGCGCTGGAGCGCGACCGCGGCGGGGTGACGCTGCCGACGCCGGAGCAGCAGTTGGTCCCGTCCGACGGCGGCTACCGGCTGGAGTACCGGCTGCCGCTGCCCGCCGAGGCGTGGAACGCCCAGCTGTCGCTGCTGGCGGGGACGGCTGCGGCGCAGCTGATGCTGGAGGCGGAGATCGGCGTCCTCCGGGTGCTGCCCGCGCCCCGCCCGGCCGACCTGGACCGGGTGCGCCGGGTGGCGCTGGCCCTGGAGGTGCCGTGGCCCGAGGGCGCCGCCTACGGCGCGGTGGTGCACGGCCTGGACGCCAAGCTGCCCCGGCACGCGGCGTTCCTGCACGAGGCGCGGGTGCTGCTGCGCGGCGCCGGGTACGCGGCCTTCGACGGTACGCCGCCGAAACTGGCCGAGCACGCCGCGGTCGCGGCCCCGTACGCGCATGTGACGGCGCCGCTGCGGCGGCTGGTGGACCGCTACGCGAGCGAGGTGTGCCTGGCGATCGCCGCGGGCGAGCCGGTGCCGTCGGACGTGCGCCGGGCGCTGGCCGAGCTGCCGGAGCTGATGGCGGTCTCCGGCCGGCGGGCGGGCACGGCCGAGCGGGCCTGCGTCGACCTGGTCGAGGCCTACCTGCTGCGCGACCTGATCGGGCAGGAGTTCACCGCGATGGTGGTCGACGTGCACGAGCGCGGCGGCGGGCTGGTGCAGCTGGCCGACCCGGCCGTGATCGCGCGCTGCGACGGCGACCTGCCGCTGGGCGAGCAGGTGACCGTACGGCTCATCAGGGCCGAGCCGGCCACCCGCGAGGTCCGCTTCGCCCTCCCCTGAGCAGGTCCCCGGGCACGGTCCTGAGCACGAGCACGGTCCTGAGCACGGTCGCGGGGACGCTCCGCTGCGCGCGGGCGGTCACACCAGCGACGAGTACGCCACCACGCCGCGCCGCATCCCGTCGACGGCCTTCGTCGCGGTCTGCCTGATCGCGCTGCCGGGCGGGGCCGCGCTGCTGATCTGGCCGAGCAGGTCCATCAGCTGCTTGATCCAGCGGACGAAGTCGCCGGCCGCCAGCTCGCTGCCGTTGACGCCGTCCATCAGCACCGCGTCGAGGCTGTGGCCCTTGGTCCACCGGAACGCCGCCCAGGCGAAGGCCAGGTCGGGCTCGCGGATGGTGGACAGGCCGTGGTCGGCCTCGATGCCCTCCAGCTCGCCCCACAGCCGGATCATGGCCGTCAGCGCGTCCTGCGCCCGCCCGGCGGGGATCTTCGGCCTGCGGGCGTCGTCGGACTGGCGCGACTCGAACACCAGCGCCGACACGCACGCCGCCAGCTCGGCCGGGTCGAGCTCCTCCCACAGGCCGCTGCGCAGGCACTCGGCGGTCAGCAGGTCGAGCTCGGTGTAGAGGCGGCCCAGGCGGCGGCCCTCGTCGGTGACGTGCTCGCCGTGGAGGTAGCCCAGCTGCTCCAGCACCGAGCAGATGCGGTCGAAGGTGCGCGAGATGACGTGGGAGCGGCCCTCCACCCTGCGGCGCAGCCCTTGGGTCTCGCGCAGCAGCTTGTGGTAGCGCTCGGCCCAGCGGGCGTGGTCCTCGCGCTCGTCGCAGCCGTGGCAGGGATGCTGCCTGATCTGCCGGCGCAGGTCGTTGATCTCCTCGTCCTCCACCGCGTGGTCGCGCGCCCTGGGCGGCTTGCCCAGGTCGCGGTCGCCGATCTTGGCCAGCAGGGTGGAGACCAGGTCGGCGCGTTCCTTCGGCGAGCGGCCGTTGAAGTTCTTCGGGATGCGGATCTTCTCCAGCGGCTCGACCGGCACCGGGAAGTCGGCCGGGTCGAGCTTCTTGACCTGCTTGCCGATGGTCAGCACCAGCGGCGTCGGCCCCGTCGCCGCCGACCTGTTGCGCGGGTTGCGGCCGGGGTCGAGCACGATCGCCAGCCCGGCCCGCCGGCCGCCGGGCACCCGGATGACGTCGCCGGGCTCCAGCGCCTCCAGCGAGCGCACCGCCGCCGCGCGCCGGGCCGCGCCGCGCTGGCGGGACATCTCCGCCTCCCGGTCGGACAGCCGCCTGCGCAGCGTCGCGTACGCGCCGAAGTCGCCCAGGTGGCAGGTCATCGCCTCCTGGTAGCCCTCCAGCGCCTCCTCCTGCTTGCGCAGCTGCTTGGCCAGCCCCACGACCGCCCGGTCGGCCTGGAACTGCGCGAACGACTCCTCCAGCAGCGCCCTGGCCCGCTCCCGCCCGAACTGGCCGACGAGGTTGACCGCCATGTTGTAGGAGGGCTGGAAGCTGGAACGCAGCGGGTAGGTGCGGGTGCCGGCCAGGCCGGCCACCGACAGCGGGTCCATGGCGGGCTGCCACAGCACCACCGCGTGGCCCTCGACGTCGATGCCGCGCCGGCCGGCCCGCCCGGTGAGCTGGGTGTATTCGCCGGGGGTGAGGTCGGCGTGGGTCTCGCCGTTCCACTTGTCGAGCTTCTCGATGACCACGCTGCGGGCCGGCATGTTGATGCCCAGGGCCAGCGTCTCGGTCGCGAACACCGCTTTGACCAGGCCGCGGGTGAACAGCTCCTCCACGACCTCCTTGAAGGCCGGCAGCATGCCCGCGTGGTGGGCCGCCAGCCCGCGCTCCAGGCAGTCGCGCCACTCCAGGTAGCCCAGCACGGCCAGGTCCTCGTCGGGCAGGTGGGCGGTGCGCTCGTCGACCAGCTGGCGGATCTCGTGGCGCTCCCGCTCGGTCGTCAGCCGGATCCCGGCGTACAGGCACTGCTGGACGGCCGCCTGACAGCCCGCGCGGGAGAAGATGAACGTGATCGCGGGCAGCAGCCCCTCGGCGTCGAGCTTCTCGATCACCTGCGCCCGGTCGGGCGGCCTGGACCGCGACGGCCGGTTGTAGCCGCGCCCGCGGCGGCCGGCCATCAGCCGCTCGGCGTCGCGCGTGACCCGCATCAGCGTCGGGTTGATGCGCGGCACGTCGTCATCGGGCAGGAACAGGTCGTAGATGCGGTTGCCGACCATCATGTGCTGCCACAGCGGCACCGGGCGGTGCTCGTCGACGATGACCGTGGTGTCGCCGCGCACCTCGCCGAGCCACTCGCCGAACTCCTCGGCGTTGCTGACCGTGGCCGACAGCGCGACCAGCCGGACCGACTCCGGCAGGTGGATGATGACCTCTTCCCAGACCGCGCCGCGGAACCGGTCGGCGAGGTAGTGGACCTCGTCCATGACGGCGAAGCCGAGCCCGGCCAGCGTGGCCGAGCCGGCGTAGAGCATGTTGCGCAGCACCTCGGTCGTCATGACGACGATGGGCGCCTCGCCGTTGACGCTGTTGTCGCCGGTCAGCAGGCCGACCTTGGCGGTGCCGTACCGCTTGACCAGGTCGTTGTACTTCTGGTTGGACAGCGCTTTGATCGGGGTCGTGTAGAAGCACTTGCGGCCCTGCTCCAGGGCGAGGTGGACGGCGAACTCGCCGACGACCGTCTTGCCCGATCCGGTCGGGGCCGCCACCAGCACGCCGTCGCCCGCCTCCAGCGCCCGGCAGGCGTCGATCTGGAAGTCGTCGAGCTCGAACTCGTACAGGCCCCGGAACGACCGGAGAGCGGCCTCGTCACCGGAGTACTTCTGACGGAAGGCCGCGTAGCGTTCCGCTGGCGTTGTCATACCCGCAAGCCTATCGAAACCGCCATTCCGGTCGGTCCCAAGGTGATCGTCTCCGGGCCGGCCGCCTTTACAAAGTCAGGTCAGTACGGTCAGCGCTCCCGGCCGGATCTCGCAGGTCACCGGGCCCGGCCCGATCCGCTCGCCGTCGGCGTAGGCCACCACGCCGGGCGCCTCCAGCCGCACGCTCCTGGCGCGCCGCACGGTGACGGCCCGGTGGGTCACGTGGGTGCCCCGGTAGACGCTGGGGAACACGCGCAGGAACTCGGCCTTGCCCAGCGCCTCCACCATCATCACGTCCAGCAGCCCGTCGTCGGGCAGCGCGTCGGGGCACACCCGCATCCCGGCGCCGTAGGAGGAGGTGTTGCCCACGGCCACGAGCATGGCCTCCCGCTCGTACGGCTCGCCGTCGTCGAGCGTGACCCGGAACGGGATGGGCTCGAAGGAGCGCAGCTCCTGCGCGGTGGCCAGCAGGTAGCGGGCCATGCCGGGCGGCCAGGTGAGCCGGTTGGCGCGCTCGTTCACCCGCGAGTCGAACCCGCAGCACACCACCCCGGCGAACAGCTCCTCGCCGTCGCCGGTGCCGATGCGGGCGGCGTCGACCGCCCGGGGCCGCATCCGCAGGACGGTCCCGGCCGCGGCGATCGGGTCCTTGTGCGCGAGGCCGAGCGCGGCCGCGATGTCGTTGCCGGTGCCGGCGGGGATGATGCCGAGGGGCACGTCGGTGCCGGCCACGGCCTGCACGGCCAGGTGGACCAGGCCGTCGCCGCCGAAGGCGACGAGCGCGTCGGGCCGCTCGGCGACCGCGAGGCAGGCCCGGTCGAGCGCGTCGGCGGCGTCGTCGCCGACGATCACGGACAGCTCGGCGCCGCCCGCGCGCAGTCTGCGGGCGACGGGTTCGAGCAGGCGCAGCGTCCGGCCGCCGCGGGCGGCAGGGTTGACGAGCAGGGCGAGATGGGGGGCCACGCCCCGGAACTTACCCCCTACCGCGCGGAACCGGAATCCTCTTCCAGCTTGCCGTCCGGATCGGAGCCGAGGTCGAGCGGTGAGATCTCGTCGTCGGACAGGTGGTCGAACTCGCCGGCGGGACGCCGCTTCTCCCGCAGGTACATGAACAGCTCGGCGCCCAGGAACAGCACGATCATCGGCGTGGCCAGCGCCATCATGGTGATCGGGTCACCGCCAGGGGTGACGATCGCGCCGAAGACGAACATCAGGAAGACGACCAGCCGCCGGTGCTTGGCCACCGTCGCGTGCTGCAGCACCCCGATGACGTTGAGGAACACCAGCAGCAGCGGCAGCTCGAACGACACCCCGAAGATCAACAGCATGATCAGGACGTAGTCGAGGTACTGGTCGATCGCGATGGTGGCGACCGTGCCGTCGAGGCTGAAGCCGAGCAGGAACCCCAGGGCGACGTCCATGATGAGGTAGGACAGCGCCGCGCCCGCCACGAACAGCGGGATGGCCAGCGCCATGAACCCCATCGTGAAGCGCTTCTCGGTGCGGTAGAGCGCGGGGGTGACGAACGCCCAGATCTGGTAGAGCCAGACCGGCGACGCCAGCACCAGGCCCACCATCAGCGAGATCTTCAGCGTGATGAAGAACGACGAGAAGATGCCGTTGTAGGTGAGGCTGCACTCGCCGGTGAGCTGGTGTGACTGGGTCGTGGAGCAGTAGGGGTCCTTGAGCACCTCCCACACCGGCCCCGACACGATCCAGCCGGCGATCACGCCCACCGTGACGGCGGCGATCGCGATCAGCAGCCGGTTGCGCAGCTCGCGGAGGTGGTCCATGAGCGGCATCCGGCCTTCGGCGTCACGCGGTGCCTTGGGCTCCGACCGTTTCAGCAGCGCCATCGATGAGTCCTCGGGACGAGGTGGACGAGGTCAGGAACGCTTCTCGGTCTGGGCCGCGGCACGCAGCCGCGCGGCCT
Source organism: Nonomuraea sp. NPDC049486 (assembly GCF_040676925.1). Classification (NCBI taxonomy): domain Bacteria; kingdom Bacillati; phylum Actinomycetota; class Actinomycetes; order Streptosporangiales; family Streptosporangiaceae; genus Nonomuraea; species Nonomuraea sp. NPDC049486. Next base: position 258,940 of record NZ_JBFAPV010000006.1, on the reverse strand, counting down.
GCTCCTCCAGCTGGCGCGCCTGCTCCTCGGCCGACAGCTCCACCACGGGCGTGGCCTGGAGCTGCGGCGGGGGCGCCGACTGGGACTGGGGCTGTGGCTGGGGCTGGGCCTGCACCACGGTGGGCTTCTCGTCATCGGTCAGCCCGCTGGTCTCCGCCTTGAAGATGCGCAGGGACCGGCCGACGCCACGGGCGAGATCCGGCAGCTTCTTGGCTCCGAAGAGCAGGACCAAGGCCACCAGGATCAGAATGATCTCCGGAGCTCCCAGGCTCATGTGACCCCCTTCATGATGAGAGCGAGGTGCGGTTTCCCCCCGATCGTACGCTGCCGGAGCCTCTGCCTCATCCCCTGGCGTCCTCTTTGCGATCGAATTGATGGTGAACATGGACAATTGCCCTGTTCAGCTTGGACGCGGCGGCGCCGACCCGGACGGCCGCGACCGCCAGGACGGCCAGCCCGGCCACACCGAGCCCGATCGACACCAGGATCCACGTCATGGCCGGTGAGCGTACAGCCCCAGCGCCTGCTCGGCCTCCTCCCGCACCCGCTCGGCCGTCCCGGGCGGCGAGACGACCCGGCCGGTGTCGCCGAGCCGCAGCGCCAGCTTGAGAATCCAGTCGTCGTCGCGGGCCCGCAGCGCGATCCGCAGCCGCCCTTCGCCCAGCTCGGCGACCTGCTCGCACGGGTAGTACTCGGCGACCCACCGACCGGCGGCGGTCACCTCCAGCTCCACCAGCTCGTCGGTGGGCGACGGCCGGAACACCCCCTGGGCGACGTCGATCGGCTCGGCCTCGGCGGGCGGGTCGGCGGGCTCGTCGAGCACCTCGACGCCGAGCATCCGGTCGAGCCTGAACAGCCGCATCGCCTCGGCGCGGTAGCACCAGCACTCCAGGTAGGTGCGGCCGTCGGCGACGACGAGCCGCATCGGGTCGACCTCGCGCGGGGTGACCTCGTCGCGGCCCGGCACGTAGTAGCGCAGCGACAGCCGCCGTTTCCTGGTCAGCCCCTCGCGCACCCGGGGCAGCGCGTCGGGGGCGGCGTCGACGTCGACGGCGACCTGGCTGCTGACGGCGGCGGCGCCCTCGCCGGCGGCCCGCTCCAGCTTGGCGACGACCCGGGGCAGCGCGTCTCCCGGCAGCTCGGCCAGCTCAGGGGTGGCGGCGAGCATGCGCAGCGCCACCAGCAGCGCGCTGGCCTCGTCGATGCCGAGCCGCAGCGGCCTGGCGATGGTGTCGGCGTTGTCGATGAGGATCTCGCCGCCGTCCCAGGACACGTCGATGAGGTCGCCGGGGGTGTGGCCGGGCAGCCCGCACATCCACACCAGCTGCAGGTCGTCGATGAGCTGTTTCTCGGTCAGCCCGAACACCTCGGCCACCTCGCCGACCTGCGCGCCCGGATGGGACATCAGGTAGGGCACGAGGGCGAGCAGCCTCGGCAGCCGGTCGGCGGATCCGCTCACGCGAGCGCCCCCTTCAGTCGGCGGATGACGGCCTCGCGGGCGTCGGGCGGCCCGGCCACCTCGACGTCGGAGCCGAGGCTGGCCATCCATCCGGCCAGCCGTTCGGGGTCGGTGAAGGGCAGCTCGGCCTCGTCCCAGCCGTCGCCGCCCGGGGTGACGGCCCTGGCCAGCTGGCGCAGCCCCTCGCAGGCGCCCCGGCGGACGCGCACCACCGCGATCCGCTCCTGGGCGGGCTCGTCGGGGAAGGCCACCATGGCCCGCAGGTCGACGCCCTGCGGCACCTGGACGGCGCCGGCCTTGCCGGTGGTGGTCACCGGGCCGGTGATGCGGCTGAGCCGGAACGCGCGCGGCGCCTCGCGGCCCCGGTCGTAGCCGGCGAGGTACCACCGGCCGCGGCGGCTCACCACGCCCCATGGCTCGACGGTGCGGGTGTGCACGTTCTCGCTGCCGGCGCCGCGGTAGTCGAACCTGACCACCTTGCGGTCGCGCACCGCCTGCCACAGCGCGGGGAAGGCCGGGTCGCGGGTGTCGACGCGCAGCTCCAGCACCCCTCCCCCGATGCCGCCGCCGGGCCCGCCGCCGAGCGCGTCGTCGGTGTGGACGCCGCCCGCGCGCAGCTTCAGCAGCGCCCCCGAGGCCGCCTCGGCCAGGCTGGCCCGCTGCCACACCTGGGCGGCCAGGCCCAGCACGGCGGCCTCGTCGGGTTCGAGCGTGATCTCGGGCAGCTCGTACGACTGCCGCTCGATGCGGTAGCCGGGCTCGTCCTCCCAGGGATCGCGCACCACGTCGATGGGGATGCCGATCTCGCGCAGCTCGTTCTTGTCTCGCTCGAACATCCGCTGGAACGCCTCGTCGCTGTCGCGGTCGTAGCCGGGCACGGCGTGCCTGATCTGCTCGGCCGACAGCGGGCGCCGGGTGGCGAGCAGACAGATCACCAGATTCAGCAACCGCTCTGTCTTACGGCGCGACATCTGCTCACTCCTCCTTCAACGACGCTACCCTGCCCCCGTGATCAGATGGCGCAAGGGCGAGGTCGTACGGATCCGGCGCGAGTGGCCGGGAGCGATGGAACTGGATGTCGCCGTCCCCGGGGAGGACGGCCCGCCCGGCTCAGAGCCTGGCGCGCCGTGCCGGGCGCTGGCCTACCCGTCACTGGTGGGCCGCCCCGAACCCGGCGACGAGGTGCTGCTCAACACGACGGCACTCGCGATGGGTCTCGGTACGGGAGGTTACGCCATGGTGGTGGCCGTGCCGAACCGTTTGCCGGAAGATCCGCAGGGGCCCGGGCACCTGGTGAAGGCCCGCTACACGCCGTTGCAGGCCACGGTGCTGGGCGCGGACGAGCAGGACTCCCCGCACCACGAGGCGCTGCGCGAGGCGGACTCGGTCGACGGGATGCCGGTGGTGGTGGCCGACCTGCACTCGGCGCTGGCGCCGATCCTGTGCGGGCTGTACGCGGACGCGGGGTCGTCGGTACGGGTCGCGTACGTGATGCTCGACGGCGGGGCGCTGCCCGCGTGGTTCTCGATGTCGGCGGCGGCGCTGCGGGAGCAGGGCTGGCTGGCCGGGACGGTCACGGTGGGCCAGGCGTTCGGCGGCGACGTGGAGGCGGTCACCACCCACACGGGCCTGCTGGCGGCCCGCCACGTGCTGGGGGCGGACGTGGCGATCGTCGCGCAAGGGCCGGGCAACCTGGGCTCGGGCACCCGCTGGGGGTTCTCCGGGGTGTCGGCCGGCGAGGCGGTCAACGCCGCGTCGGTGCTGCTCGGGCGGCCGGTCGCGGCGCTGCGGGTGAGCGACGGCGACCGGCGCGAGCGCCACTACGGGATCTCCCACCACTCGCTGACCGCCTACGGCCGGGTGGCGCTGGCCCGCGCCAGGGTGCCGGTGCCGATCCTGCCGGGCGCGTTCGGCGAGCGGGTGCGCGACCAGGCCGAGCTGCTGGCCGTCCGCCACGAGCTGGTGCCGGTCGAGGTGGACGGTCTGCACGAGGCGCTGCGCGGCTCGCCGGTGCGGCTGTCGACGATGGGCCGGGGGCTGGAGGAGGACCTGCCCTACTTCCTGGCCTCGGCCGCGGCGGGCAGGCTGGCGGCCTCGCTGCTGGTGTAGGAGTCCTTGAACGTGAACGCCTCGGGGCCGGGGCCCTCGGTCCTGAGGCGTTCCAGCCGTGCCATCGCCTCGGCGAGCGTCGGGATGACGCCCTCGGGGACCCACCACATGACCATGTACGGCTCCGCCACCCGGTGGAACCACTCCCGGCGGCGGCGCAGCACCTCCAGGTGGCCGCTGCGGTAGACGTAGTTCCACAGCGAGTCGAGGTCCTCCCACACCGAGAAGTTGACCAGCAGGTGGTCGCCGTAGTCGTGCACCACGGTCGCGGTGGGGTCCGCCTCGCTCTCCTTCAGCCGCCACACGAACCCGGGGGCCTCGTCGGCGAGCGCGTTGATCGGTTCGAGCAGGGCGACGAAGTCGGCGAGTTCGGCCGAGTCGACGGGCCCGCGCAGGTGCGCGATGTTGAGCTCCGCAAGATGCATGACGCTCAGCGAACCACTTTCCGCACTTCTATGTCAATCTCCATTTGTTTTAGAAAGGGCGACGCAGCACTCCCCCGGCCGCGGATCCAGCCTGGCCCTCCCCGGGTCGTCGCCCAGCCCGTCGAGCAGGCCCTGGCACAGCGCCAGGTTCATGGAGCAGACGAGCAGCGGCTGCTCGTGCGACAGGACGTGGAACGGGCAGTTGCGCATGCGCAGGCCGCCGGCGTCGGCGTACGGCTCGTAGCCGCGCTCGCGCAGGACCTCCTCGACGGGCCGGCCGCCGCGGCTCCTGCCCAGCCGTTCACCGGCCAGGCGGGCCGCCCGCTCCGCCCGCTCCTCGGCGCCGAGCTCGTCGACCACTCCGGCGAGCACGGAGGCGAGGGTGACGTAGTCACGCGGCGGCAGGCTCACCGACCGCTCCCCCGCCGCCCTGCGGTAGACCTTCGCGGGCCGCCCGCTGCCCGGCCCTCCGCGCTCCGGCCGGCGAAAGCCGCTCTCCAGCAGCCCCGCCTCGACGAGCTTGTCGAGGTGGTGACCGGCGAGCGTGCGGGAGACGCCCGCGGCCTCCGCCGCCTCCTGCCTGCCCACCTCGCCGCCGCGACCGGCCACCGCCTCGTACAGACTGCGCCGTACGGGATCGTGCAGCAGGGCCAGGGCATCGAGGTCGTCGTCGCTCACAGCCCGGAGTCTAGGGCCGGTGCGCGGCTTCTCGCGGACCCGCTCCAGCTTGCGGGCCCGGCCGGACTTCAGGCCCCCTACTGCTCGCGCGGCCTCGGCGTCGTGGCGCAGCGCGGGCGAGGAGGACCAAGGCTCTGATCATGTACGCGTGAGAACCGGGTTCGCGGGCCGTGCCCCGGGTCGCCGTCAGTAAGCGGCGAGCACGTCCACCACGTACACGAGCGTCTCCTCCGGCCCGATCCCGAGTCCCCGGCGGCCGGTGGCGCCGTAGCCGTCGTCGGGCGGCACCACCATGGCCACCCGGCTCCCGGCGGGGACCCCGGTCAGCGCCCGGTTCCAGCCCCTGATCACGCTCCCGTCGCCGATCGTGAACGCCTCGGGACGGCCGCGTTCCCAGGTGGACGTCACGATCCGGCGGTCGCTCCAGGCCGCGGCCACGTACTGGACGACGAGCAGCCGCCCGGCCTCGACCGCGGGCCCGGTGCCGCGGCCCAGCACGGCGGCGGCGAACCCGCCCGGCGGCGCCACGTCCGGGATCGTCACCCCCGGCGCCGCCCCACCGCCTACGCTAACCCCGGCCACCGCCCCCGCGTCGGCCTCCACGGCGGCGTCCCCGGCATGCGCGCCCAGAATGTCGACCACATAGAACAGATCCACCCGCCCGCCGTCCCCCGGACGGTCCTCCACCGCCGCAGGGTCCACGCCGCCCTGACGGACGGCCGTGGCGGGGCCCTCCATGACGCTGGCGGCGGCGTGAGCCGCCGGCGGCGAACCGGCCCACTGACCCGCAGCCATCGGGCCGTTCCCGGGCGCGTGCTCCCCAGCCCGATGAGCCGCCTGTGCCGCCTCAGACAGGAAGGTGACGTCCTGCGCCGCCTCAGACAGGAAGGTGACCTCCTGTGCCGCCTCAGACAGGAAGGTGACGTCCTGTGGCCCGCAGGGCCTGACGTCTCGTAGCCCGCAAGGCCTGACGTCCTGTGGCCCGCGAGGCCTGACGTCCTGCGGGCCGCCGGGGCCTGCCGTGAAGGCGGGTCCGCCGGTCTCCGGGCGACCTTTCGTCCCGGTGATGGTGGGCCCAGGGGTTCCGTCCCGCAACGGGATGGCGGCGGTCACCCGGCTGCCTGCCCTGCGGCCGCGGAGGGCGGCGTCGAGGCCCGCCGGGAGCGCGCCCAGCGGGAGCGCGGCGGGCGTGCCGCGGTTGAACGTGGATTCGACGAGCCGGTTCTCCCGGCCGTCCCACAGGTGGGCGGTGTACTGGACGACGGCCACACCGCCCGGCTCCAGCGGCGCCCCGTGACCGGTGGCCGGCTCTCCCACGCGCGGTTCGGCGGGCGGCGGGCCGGTCGGGAAGGTGATCGTGGGCCGGGCTCCGAACGAGCCCGCGACCCGGGGCTCGGTCACTTCCGGTCCCGCCCCCGTACACGCGGCGAGCGCCACGAGCAGGAACGCGAGCGCGACAGCCCGGCCCCGCCGTCGCCGGTGACCCCGTGGAGGGCCCTCCTGCCGCCGTCGGGACTCCCGGGTCCCGGGCAGATCCCCGATCCTGGAGGATCCTCGCCCCCGCGGACCCGACCACCCGGAGGTCACCGCCGTGACCTCCTCGCGCACCGGAGACTCACCCGCGAGGCGTGCCCACGCTGGAGGCGGGATGGGCGGTGGACGAACCTCGTCATCGGGGCGCTCCGGTCGCCGGTGCGGGGACCGAGTGAGGGGTGGGCAACGGGATGACCTTCCTGCGCGGGCGTGCGCGCCTCCCGAAAGACACGCATGAGGGCTCGCACCGGGCACGAGCCCCGCGATGCTACCGCCCCGCCGGGTCACCCGTCAGCGGACGCGACGAAACGGGCAAGGCGTCCCCGGAAACCACACGACGGACGCGCCCCCGTACCGAAGGAGGCACGCCCGTCGTCAGGACGGTCAGTAGGCCGACAGGACGTCCACCACGAACACCAGCGTGCTGTTGGCCGGGATGCCCTGCTGCTCCTGGGCGCCGTAGCCGAGGTCCGGCGGGATGCTCATCACCACGCGGCTGCCGACCGGCACGCCCTCCAGGCCCTTCTGCCAGCCCTGGATGACCTGCGCCAGCGGGAACGAGGCCGGCTCGCCCCGGCCCCAGCTGGAGTCGAACTCCTTGTCGGTGCCCCAGATCTTGCCGGTGTAGTGGACGCTCAGCGTGGCCCCGGCCTTGACCGGCTCGCCCTCGCCCTTGATGAGGGTCTTGACGACAAGCTCCTTGGACGGCTTGTCCTTCGTCTTCGTGGTCAGCGTCGGCGCCTTGTCGCCGCCGGGGCTCTCCACCTTGACGCCCTTGAGGGTCTCGCCGGTCTCCTTGCCGGTGGCGGCCGCGAGCGGCTTCGGCGGCGTGCCGACCACGTCCATCACGAACACCTTCGTCGCCTCCGTGGACGGCGACTGCCCCGCCGCCGGGGTGACGAGGTCGTTGGCCATGACCGCCAGCAGCCGCCCGCCGTGCTTCATCTTCGTGAAACCGTCACGCAGCAGCTGCGGGAGCTGCTCGTTCACCGGCAGGGTCTCCGGCGTCTTGGTGTCGTACGTGGAACCCTGCGCGGCGTTGTCCTTGCCGTCCCAGTTCCAGACGGAAAGGTTGACGATGAGCTGGTCGCCCGCCTTGACCGCGGGGCCGTCGCCGGTCTCCAGGACCTTGTACGACGACGTGGTGGCGGGGTCGCCGGAGGGGAAGGTCACCGTAGGCTTGGCGCCCACCTCGCCGGTGACCTTCACCCCCGCGGACCCGTCTCCGGACGCGGTCGAGGCCGTATCGGAGCCGCACGCGGCGGCGAAGAAGAGCATAGGCACGGCGGCCAGAGCGGCCAGAGCGCGGCGCATGGATTTCCCTCGGGGAACGACGGTCAGATTCGCGTCACCCTACCCGAAGCCTGGTAGGCCCGAGGTAAACCGGCGCCGCTCACATGCCGGCGATCAGCTTGTCAACTCTCTCGTCCACGCTGCGGAACGGGTCCTTGCACAGCACGGTCCGCTGCGCCTGGTCGTTCAGCTTGAGGTGAACCCAGTCGACGGTGAAGTCGCGCCGCTTCTCCTGCGCCTTGCGGATGAACTCGCCGCGCAGCCGCGCCCTGGTCGTCTGCGGCGGCACCGACTTGGCCTCGAAGATCTTCAGGTCGGACGCCACCCGCTCCACCGAGCCGCGCTTCTGCAGCAGGTAGTAGAGGCCGCGCTTGCGGTGCACGTCGTGGTAGGCCAGGTCGAGCTGCGCCACCCGGGGCGACGACAGCGGCAGGTCGTACTTCTTGCGGTAGCGCTCGATCAGCTGGTATTTCGTCACCCAGTCGATCTCCCGCGACACCAGGTCGAGGTCGCCGGTCTCGACGGCGCGCAGCGTGCGCTCCCACAGCTCCAGCACGCGGTGCGCGATGGCGTCGCCGCCGCGCCGGTCGACGAAGTCCTGCGCCTTCGACAGGTATTCCTGCTGGATCTCCAGGCTGGACGCCTCGCGCCCGTTGGCCAGCCGCACCCGCCGCCGGCCGGTCATGTCGTGCGACACCTCCCGGATGGCCCTGATCGGGTTCTCCAGCGTCAGGTCGCGCATCACCGTGCCGGCCTCGATCATGCGCAGCACTAGGTCGGTCGCGCCGACCTTGAGCAGCATCGTGGTCTCGCTCATGTTCGAGTCGCCGACGATGACGTGCAGGCGGCGGAACCGCTCGGCGTCGGCGTGCGGCTCGTCGCGGGTGTTGATGATCGGCCGGGACCGGGTGGTGGCCGACGAGACGCCCTCCCAGATGTGCTCGGCCCGCTGCGAGACGCAGTAGACGGCGCCGCGCGGCGTCTGCAGCACTTTGCCGGCGCCGCAGATGATCTGGCGGGTCACCAGGAACGGGATGAGGACGTCGGCCAGCCGTCCGAACTCGCCGTGTCTGCCCACGAGGTAGTTCTCGTGGCAGCCGTAGGAGTTGCCCGCCGAGTCGGTGTTGTTCTTGAACAGATAGATGTCCCCGGCGATGCCTTCTTCGCGCAGCCGCTTCTCGGCGTCGACCAGAAGGCCCTCCAGGATCCGCTCACCCGCCTTGTCGTGGGTGACCAGCTCGATGACGTTGTCACACTCGGGGGTTGCGTATTCAGGATGGCTGCCTACGTCGAGGTAGAGGCGTGCGCCGTTGCGGAGGAAGACGTTGCTCGATCGGCCCCAGGACACGACCCGCCGGAACAGGTAGCGCGCGACCTCGTCGGGGGACAGCCTGCGCTGCCCCCTGAACGTGCAGGTCACGCCGTACTCGTTCTCCAGCCCGAAGATGCGACGATCCATCACCTCACACTATGCCCACGGATGGGGAAGCGGGAGAGATCTCCGCCTGGTGTTTTCCGGCGTCAGGGCGTGAAGATCTCCTGGACCTTCACGATCTGGCCATTGTGGACGGTGATGAGGGCCGGTCGCTCGCCTCGCTGGGCCCGCTTGATGAGGTCGGCGCGCGAGCAGCGCTTGCTGCCCAGACCGGTCCGGCGGTCGACGGTCAGGCCGGTCATCTTCTGGCCGCAGCCCAGCGCGGACAGGAAGACCACCTTCCGGGCGATGGGCGAGGCGTAGACGCGCACGTCGCCTTCCGGCGGGCCCACGAACCGGCCCTCGGTGACCTTGCCCTTCTTCCACCTGATGGGTTCGTACTCGGCCACGCCGCCGCTCACGTGGGTGATCCAGCCGCGCAGGATGCCGTTGTGGCGCGGCCGCGGCGACCTGGTGAAGTCGTGCTTCGGGTCGGCCTGGAAGGAAGTGCCGAAGATCTTGGGCGCTCTGTAGCGCGGGGCGGCGGCGGCCTCGGCCGCCGCGGAGGACGTCAGGAGGATGGCCGCGGCGGCGCCGCCGGCGAGCAGGCTGCGGATCGTCGTGTTCACGGACCATAGGATGACCGATCGCGCGCCGCGGTTCGACGCCCCCGGCGTGATCCACCTCACACCGGGGGTTGTCGTACGAAATCGGCCGCTACAGCGGGGACGAGCCGTCGTCGACCGGGCCGTCGGGGCCCGTCGGCGGCGGCTTCTCGTCGGACTCCGCCGCCGGAGGCTCTTCGGCAGGGGGCGGGGCCGACGCCAGCAGCCGGTCGAGCTGGGCGCCCGCCAGGCGCTTGAACTTGCGGTGCTCGCGGTTGCGGTCGAGCACCGCGACCTCCAGCTGCTCCACCGGCGGCCGCTCGCCGCCAGGCTCGGTCAGCGCCTTCAGCGCCACCTCCAGCGCGTCGGACAGCGACATCGACTCGCGGTAGTGCTCCTTGAGCCGGCCGAGCACCGCGTCGGCCTGGCCGCCCATCGCGGCGAAGCCGTGCTCGTCGAAGACCGAACCGTCGAACGTCAGCCGGTAGATCGCGTCGCCCTCGGGCCCGTCGCCCACCTCGGCGACCACGACCTCCACCTCCAGCGACTTGATCGACTCGGTGAAGATGCGGCCCAGGTTGGAGGCGTACAGGTTGGCCAGGCCGCGGCCGGTCACGTCGGAGCGGTCGTAGGAGTAGCCGTTGATGTCGGCGTAGCGGATGCCGCCCAGCCGCAGCTCCTCGAACTCGTTGTAGCGGCCGACGGCGGCGAACCCGATGCGGTCGTAGATCTCGCTGATCTTGTGGAGGGCGCGTGACGGGTTGGGCGCCACGAACAGGATGCCGTCGACGTACTGCAGCACGACCACGGAACGGCCCCGCGCGATGCCCTTGCGCGCGTAGTCCGCCTTGTCCCGCATGATCTGCTCAGGGGACGCATATCCGAAAGGCATGGACACGACTGAGGGTCCTTTCTAGCGCAGCGGGGCGATGGGGCCGTCGGGGGAGATCAGGCGCTCGTCGAGCATCTGCCGCACGTAGCCGGACACCTGCTCATCGGTCAGCCGGCGGAAACCGTCGGCGTCGATCAGCGACACGATCGGGAAGATCTTCCGCGTCATGTCGGGCCCGCCGGTCGCCGAGTCGTCGTCGGCGGCGTCGTACAGGGCCTGGATGAGCACCATCGTGATGTCGTCGGCCGACGCCCCCTCGCGGTAGAGCTTCTTGAGCGCGCCGCGCGCGAAGATCGAACCGGAGCCGATCGCGTCGAACCGCTCCCGCTCGTAAGGACCGCCCGCCACGTCGTAACTGAAGATCCGCCCCTCGTCGCGGTCGGGGTCGTAGGCGGCGAACAGCGGCACCACCACCAGCCCCTGCATCGCCATCGCCAGGTTGCCGCGGATCATCGTGGCCAGCCTGTTGGCCTTGCCCTTCACCGACATCGTGCGGCCTTCGAGCTTCTCGTAGTGCTCCAGCTCCACGCGGTAGAGCCGGGCCATCTCGATGCCGGTCGAGGCCGTGCCGGCGATGCCCATGCACGAGTAGTCGTCGGTCCGGAAGACCTTCTCCACGTCGCGCTGGGAAATGATGTTGCCGGACGTGGCGCGCCGGTCGCCGGCCATTATCACCCCGCCGGCGAACGTCGCCGCCACGATCGTGGTCGCGTGCGGAACCTGGTCGCCGATCGGCGTAGCCAGCACCTCGTCTCTGCGGGGCAGCAACTCCGGCGCGTACGCGCTCACGAAATCGGTGAACGAGGAACTTCCGGTGTTCTGGAAAAGCTGGCTCACCAAGCCGGTGGGCAGATCCCTCTTCGCCACGCGACTCCCTCCCAACATTCAGTGTTCCTGTGCCGACCCTACTGTTGTTGCGTCGCTGTCTGCACTTCCCACGATCAGCTCAGGGCGAACCGTTCATCAGATCGTTTCTTTACGCCCCGCATCGCCCGTGCGATTGTCGGTATGTCCGCACGTCCTGAACAGGAGGACGCCATGCGCATGCCCCGCCTGCCCGTGCTCATCGCCGTCGCCGGCCTGGCGCTCGCCTCCTGCGGCACCGGCGCCCCCGCCGAGGGCGGCACCGTCACCCTCACCATCGCCGCCAACTCGATCTCCGGCGGCAAGAACTCGGAATCCGCCGACTGGATCAAGAACTGGGTCATCCCCGAGTTCGAGAAGACCCACCAGAACGTCAAGGTGCTCTTCCAGCCCAGCGGCGTCGACGACGAGCAGTACAAGACGAAGCTCGCCCTGGACCTCAAGTCCGGCGCCGGGGCGGACGTCATCGACGTCGACGGCATCTGGGTCGGCGAGTTCGCCCAGGCCGGCTACATCAAGCCGCTCGCCGAGGTCGGCGGGGCCGCGGTCGACTCCTGGGAGGGCTGGTCCCAGATCCCGCAGGCGGTGCAGGGGCTGGGCATCTTCGACGGCAAGAAGTACGGGCTGCCGCAGGGCACCGACGGCCGCGTCCTGTTCTACAACAAGACCTTGTTCGGCAAGGCCGGCCTGCCCGCCGACTGGCAGCCGGCGAGCTGGCAGGACATCATCGACGCCGGCGAGAAGCTGAAGGCGGCGGGCGTGCCCACGCCCATCCAGATCAACGCCGGCACCGCCATGGGCGAGGCCACCACCATGCAGGGCGTCCTCCCCCTGCTCGCCGGCGCGGGCGCGGAGATCTACAGCCAGGGCAAGTGGACCGGCGCCTCCCAGGCGATGAAGGACGTGCTCGGCTTCTACGAGCGGATCTACGGCGGCAGCGGCCTCGGCGACCCCAAGCTGCAGCAGGAGGCCAAGGGCCGCGACAAGTCCTTCACCCAGTTCGCCGACGGCAAGATCGCCATCCTGCTCGAAGGCGACTACTTCTGGCGTTCCGTCATCGAGCCCAACGCAGGCGTAGCCCCCATGAAGGACCGCGACCAGGTCGTCGGCTACGCGAGGATCCCCGCCAAGGAGCCCGGCGCCGGCATCCGCGGCCAGGACCACGCCAGCATGTCGGGCGGCGCCGTCCGCGTGCTCAACCCCCGCTCCGCCGACCCGCGGCTCGCCTGGGAACTGCTCGCGTTCATGCACTCCGCGGCCGCCACCGAGTCGCAGCTCGCCGGCCAGGTGCGCATCAGCTCCCGCACCGACGTCAACGACGAGGTGCTCGCCGGGGACCCGATGCTCGGGTACATCGCCGACGAGGTGCTGCCCATCACCGCCTACCGGCCCGGCCTCGCCGTCTACCCGCAGGTGTCGGTCGCGCTGCAGGAGGCCACCGCCGACATCGTCTCCGGCCGGAGCGCCGACGAGGCCGCCGCCGCCTACCAGGCGAAACTGGAAGAACTCGCCGGGGGCGCCGCCAACGTCAGCGGCTGACCCGCCGATACTGGACCCATGAGGAACTGGGTCCTGCACGTCGACCTCGACCAGTTCATCGCCGCCGTCGAGCTGCTGCGCCACCCCGAGCTGCGCGGCCGGCCCGTGGTCGTGGGCGGCGACGGCGACCCCACCCGGCCCCGCACGGTCGCCGCGACCGCCACCTACGAGGCCCGCGCCCGCGGAGTCCACTCCGGCACGCCCCTGCGCACCGCGCTGCGCCGCTGCCCCGACGCCGTCTTCCTGCCCAGCGACCCGCCCGCCTACGAGGCCGCCTCCGCCCGCGTCATGGCCGTCCTGCGCGACTTCCCCGCCGACGTCGAGGTCTGGGGCTGGGACGAGGCCTTCCTAGGCGTCCGCACCGACGACCCGGAAGCCCTCGCCCGCGACATCCAGCGAGCCGTACGCGAACGCACCGAGCTTTCGTGCTCCGTCGGCATCGGCGACAACAAGCACCAGGCCAAACTCGCCTCCGGCTTCGCCAAACCCGCCGGAGTGCACCGCCTCACCGGCGACACCTGGGCCGAGCAGATGAACCACCGGCCCACGGACGCCCTGTGGGGCATCGGCGCCAAGACCGCCGGGAAACTCGCCGAGCTCGGCCTGCGCACCGTCGCCGAGCTGGCCGCCGCCGATCCCGCGGGCCTCGCCGGCCGCTTCGGCCCCACCAACGGCCCCTGGCTGCGCTATCTCGCCCTCGGCAAGGGCGAGGCCGAGGTCGTCACCACGCCGTGGATCCCGCGTGGCCACAGCCGCGAGACCACCTATCGGGAGGACCTCACCGACCCCGCCGAGATCGCCGCCCAGGTCTCCGGACTCGCCCGCCAGGTCACCGCCGACGCCGCCGGAGCGGGCCGCGCCATCATCCGCGTCACCGTCAAGGTCCGTTTCGCCCCGTTCCTCACCCGGACCCGCCAGACGACGCTCCCCTCCCCCACCACGGACCCCGGGACCGTCACCGGCGCCGCCCTCGACGCCCTCGCCCGCTTCGACCTGAGCCGCCCCGTACGCCTCCTCGGCGTGGGCGCCGCCTACCAGATGCCCGCCCGGACCCGCACCGCGTCCCCGTAGAACGCCGGCCTCGCCGTCTCCTGAGCCGGGGCCGGACCCGGCACCCCGACTGCCCCGGACCCGGCCCGTCCGGTGGCAGTGGTCGACGGCGGAGCGTGCGCTCGGGTTGCCGTAGCGGTGTTTCAGCAGGTGGTCGTGCCGGCTGTCATGATCCTTGATCTCGCGCATCGCTTCGGTAGGGCGAGGCGGGCAGCAGACCCTCTGCGCTCGCGACAGCTCTGGGTGGACCGTTTCCGGAAGCAGACTTTGGGGTGGCGCGCCCGCCCGTCGGGCACGCGCTTGTTCAGCCCGACTGCGGAGAGGCCAGGGGCCTCTCCGCAGTCGGAGCAGCGCTTACATCCTTCCGGTGGTTCCACCCGTTCGCACTCCTTGTCGATGTCCGCCTGGGCCTACTCTCCGCCCTTCTGGACGTAGCTCCGCACGAATTCCTCCGCGTTCTCTTCGAGGACCTCGTCGATCTCGTCCAGAATCGCGTCGACGTCGTCCGTGAGCTTCTCCTGGCGCTCCTGGACGTCCGGCGCCGCGGAGGCCTCGGTCTCCTCGACCTCGGACTCGCGCCGGCCGGTCTGCTTCTGCCCGCCGGTGTCCTTCGTAGCCATGCCCTACCTCCATGTGCGGGGGACTGCCTCTCAGTCCATATCTTCCCCGAACGGCCCGACATTTCGCGCCGATCGTCCCCTGACCTTACCCGCTTGACTGGATAGCGCTGCTATCCAATACTGGGACCCCCGATGACACAGGAGGTTCTGAGATGTCCCCCGCTTCACTCAGCACGGCAGGCGTGCTGCTCATCACGGTGCCGACCATCGCCTTCGGCGGTGTGACGCTGCTGCGGTTCCTGATGCGGAACGTTCCCGGCTATCTCGACAACCCGGTGCGGCGCGGTCTGTGGCGGGCCGGGCACGCGCATGCGGGCGTGCTGGTGCTCTTCAGCCTGGTGGCGATGCTGTACGTGGACCAGGCGGCGCTGTCGGACCCGGTGAAGGGGCTGGTGCGCCTGGCGATCGTGGCGGCGCCGATCCTGATGCCGCTGGGGTTCTTCCTGTCGGTGGTGCGGCCCGGCGACACCAAGCCGAACAAGCTGATCTACCTGACGTTCCTGGGCGGCGCGTCGCTCGCGGCGGGGACGCTGACGCTGGGCGTCGGGCTGGTGTAGCCCGACGCCCCGCTACTCACCGCCGGTGAGGGCGGCGACGAGGTCGGCCGCGGTGCGGCAGCGGTCGAAGAGCTCTCCGACGTGGGCCTTGGTGCCGCGCAGGGGCTCCAAGGTGGGAACGCGCTGGAGGGACTCCCTGCCCGGGATGTCGAAGATGACGGAGTCCCAGGAGGCGGCGGCGACGGCCTCGCTGTACTGCCGCAGGCAGCGGCCGCGGAAGTAGGCGCGGGTGTCGCTGGGCGGATGCTCGACGGCCCGCTGGACCTCGTCCTCGGTGATCAGCCGTTGGATGCGGCCGCGGGCGACGAGCCGGTTGTAGAGGCCCCGGTCGGGCCGGATGTCGGAGTATTGCAGGTCGACGAGCTGGAGCCGGGGGTGCGACCAGGCCAGGCCGTCGCGGCTGCGGTAGCCCTCGAGGAGCTCGAGTTTGGCGACCCAGTCGAGCTCCCTGGACAGCTGCATGGGGTCTTCGGCGAGGCGGGTGAGCACGGACTCCCAGCGGTCGAGGATGTCCTTGTTCATCTCGTCCTGCGCGGTCTCGCGTTCCTCGACGTACTTGCGCGCCTGTTCGAGGTACTCCATCTGCAGTTGGACGGCGGTGAGCTTGCGGCCGTCGCGCATGGCGATCTCGTAGCGGCAGGACGGGTCGTGGGAGACGGCGCGCAGGGCCTGGACGGGGTTCTCGACGGTGAGGTCGCGGGTGAGGAAGCCGTCTTCGATCATGGCGAGGACGAGCGCGGTCGAGCCCAGCTTCAGGTAAGTGGAAATCTCCGACATGTTGGCGTCGCCGATGATGACGTGCAGCCGCCGGTACTTCTCCGGGTCGGCGTGCGGCTCGTCGCGCGTGTTGATGATCGGCCGCTTGAGCGTGGTCTCCAGGCCCACCTCGACCTCGAAGAAGTCGGCCCGCTGGCTGATCTGGAAGCCTTCGCCGCGTGAGTCCTGGCCGATGCCGACCTTGCCGGCGCCGACCACGACCTGACGGGAGACGAAGAACGGGGTCAGGTGGCGGACGATGTCGGCGAACGGCGTCGCCCGCCGCATGAGGTAGTTCTCATGGCAGCCGTAGCTGGCGCCCTTGGCGTCGGTGTTGTTCTTGTAGAGCTGGATGGGGGCGTTGGAGGGGATGGCGCCGGCCCGCTGCGCGGCGTCGTACATGACGCGTTCGCCGGCCTTGTCCCAGATGACGGCGGCGCGTGGGTTGGTGCACTCCGGCGTCGAGTATTCAGGGTGCGCGTGGTCGACGTAGAGCCTGGCCCCGTTGGTGAGGATGACGTTGGCGAGGCCGAGGTCCTCGTCGGTCAGCTGGCTGGGGTCGGCGACCTCTCTGGCGAGGTCGAACCCTCTGGCGTCGCGCAGCGGGTTCTCCTCCTCGAAGTCCCACCGCGCCCTGCGCGCCTTGGCCGCGGAGGCGGCCAGGTACGCGTTGACCACCTGCGAGGAGGTCACCATCGCGTTGGCGCCTGGCTGACCGGGTACGGAGATGCCGTACTCGGTCTCGATGCCCATCACCCGACGCACCGTCATGCGCACCCTCTGTTCGTCCGGATCTGTCTATCCGCCGTTTATATGCCCGAGCCTATGCCCTTCACAGTGCCCCAGGGTCACAGAGTTATGGCACCGACGTCTTTTCCACCTCTACCACGGGCGCCGCCGTGCTCACGGATGCCCGGCGGGGCTTGAGTATGCGCTGGATGGGACGTTCGGCGAACGCGTAGACCGCGTACGACACGACGATGGCCACGACGGTGGTGATGACCGCGGTGGCCCACGGCGGCAGGTCGCCGACGAGGAGCGGCACGAGCGCGGCGGCGATCACGGAGTGGAACAGATAGAGCGGGTACGTGGTCGCGCCGAGCGCGGTGAGCGCGGGACGGGCGCGCAGGCGCAGCAGGCCGAGGGCGACGAGCGCCATGACCAGGTAGATCAGCGTCATGGTGATGACAACGCTGACGTCGGTGACGGGCATGTTCTTGAAACCCGCGAGCTCGATCCGGCCGTGCACGCGTTCCAGCGCCGCGTGCAGGGACATGCCGTACGAGGCCGCGACGTAGATCCAGGGCAGCCAGGCGCTGCCCTGCTTGTGGATGAGGTAGAGGGCCATGCCCGCCACGAAGTAGGGCGCGTACCGGGGCATGAGGATCTCGTTGAGCACCGGGTTGCCGAGGAGTTCGGCGCCGAGCGCGGCGACGAGCCAGACGCCGCAGAAGACGAGCACCCGGCCGTAGGTGACGCCGGCCACGACCAGGATGGTGATGAGCAGGTAGAAGCGGAGCTCGGCCCAGAGCGACCAGTAGACGCCGGAGGCGTCGCCGATCTTGAACAGCCGCTGGAACATGGTGGCGTTGACCAGATACTCGCCGGTGGAGAGCTTGGGGTCGAGCGCCTTGGTGCTGGTGAGACCGTAGACGCCGGCGACGGCGAGCAGGCTGAGCCAGTAGGCGGGGTAGAGCCTGACGAGGCGGGAGCGGGCGAACGAGCCGAGGCCGCGCCCCCAGATGGTCATGAGGATGACGAAGCCGCTGATGATGAAGAACAGCTCGACGCCGAGGATGCCTAACCCGGCGATGGGGGCGAGGGCGGGGAACAGCTCGGCGGGCCGGTCGCCCCAGACGGACGCGTAGGCCACGAGGTAGTGGAAGGCCAGCACGGCCAGGGCGGCGATGAAGCGCAGGAGGTCGAGCTCGGCCAACCGGCCGTCCCCACGAGCATGCTTCGGCCGGTTCTGTTGGTGCATGGGGACTTGGACGCCCCAGTGATCATTCCGGTTCCCTCCTTTCACATCCGTCACACAGATGTTTTCTTTGCCCAAGTCGCGGTAAGCGGTCGCGATCGCCGGGGTCGGGCGCGTACCTGGTCACCCTGCGCTCTGAGCCCGCCAGGTCCGCTGAGACGTGATCGTGCGGCCTTCGCGCCGGGGTCCGGCGGCGTGCACGCGGCTCGGCCGCCGTGGCCCGCCGTGTTCTCCCAGCCGGGCACCCCGTCACTGATCGCCCGTACGGACTCCATGCCTTCGGCGCGCAGTTCCGGAGATCCGTTGTCGCCGCCATCGCGGTGGACCAGGTGGTTTCGCATGGCCGTCACCGGGGTTGCGGACGGCGCCACCTGCTGCGGGCCCGCGCCTGGTGGTGACGGCCGGTGAGGTGGCCGTCCGGGACAATGTGGTCACCCCGCCCGCCCCGGAAGGATCAGCACCATGACTCCCCGCGACCACCCCGTCCGCACACCCGTCCCCTCGTGGGAGGAGGCCGCCGAGGTTCTCCGGACGGCCGCCTCCGCCGTGGAGGCAGCGGACGGCGCCGATCTCACCGTGGCGGCCGCGGCGCGCGGCGACACCACCGCGCTCGCCGCGGCCCTGGAGCGCATAGCGGCCGCCTGCCCCGGCACGCTCGCCGTCTCCGTCCGCGCCATCACCACGCTCCCGCCCTCCGGATCGCCCCCCAGCCCAGGACGAACCGCCCCCATCTTCACAACCCCAGCACACATCGACCTCTCCGCCGCGGCCTCGGACCACACCGATCCCTTCGTCACGGGCTCAGCACACGCCGACCTCTCCCCCGCAGGCTCTGCACACACCGGATCCACCGCCGTAGGTGCGGCCCGCACCGGCCCCTCTCTCGCGTCGTCGGCTCAGGCCGAACTCTCCGTTTCAGGCAGGGTGCACGCCGGGGTCTCCGGCATGGGGCCGGGGAGCCGGGTGGACGCGGGGCTCTCGGCGCTGGCCTGGTGTGAGGACGTGGAGCTGCCGCTGGCCAGTGTGGGCAAGGTGCTGCTGCTGGCCGAGGTGGCGATGGGCATCGACGGTGGCGTCCTGGACCCGGACGAGCCGGTGTCCCTGCATGACGACGACTACTGCGGCGGGTCGGGGCTGCTGCCCGGCCTGTCCGCGCGGACGTGGACGGTCGGCGACCTGGCCCTGCTCACGGCGTCGGTGAGCGACAACACCGCGACGAACGCGCTGCTGCGCCGCATCGGCCTGGACCGGGTGAACGCCGCCGCCGCGGCGCTCGGGCTGACCCGCACCCGCCTGCTGGACCGGATCCGTGAGCCTCGCGGCCCCGAGCATCCGCCGGCCTTCGCCCTGGGCACCGCCGGTGAGCTGGCGGGCCTGGCGGCGCTGCTGTCCGGCCCGGAGGGGTGGCAGGTGCTGATGCGCGGGTGGATGCTGGCCAACACCGACCACGGCCTGGTGCCCGCCTTCATGGGGCATGACCCGGAGGGCGGCCGGCTGGCCAACAAGACGGGCACCGACGACGGCGTCCGCGCCGACGTGGGCATCCTGGGCCCTCTCGCCTACGCGGTCCTGGCATCCGGCCCGCCGGGCTCCGACCACGGCCTCGTGCGGGCCGTCCGCCAGGCGGGCGCCCTCATCACCGCGGCATCCCGTACGCTCCCCTGGCCCGCCGGTCCGGAGAGGGGCTAGCCCACGACAGGAGCCGCCGACCGGCGTTTCGACGCGGCGGCGGCTCCTGGTCGTGATCTAGAGGTACTGACCGGTGTTGGCGACCGTGTCGATCGAACGGCCGGCCTCGGCGCCCTGCTTGCCGGAGACGAGCGTGCGGATGTAGACGATCCGCTCGCCCTTCTTGCCGGAGATGCGGGCCCAGTCGTCGGGGTTGGTGGTGTTGGGCAGGTCCTCGTTCTCGGAGAACTCGTCCACGCAGGCCGTGAGGAGGTGTTGCACCCGCAGGCCCTTCTGCTTGGTCTCCAGGAACTGCTTGATGGCCATCTTCTTGCCCCGGTCGACGATGTTCTGGATCATCGCGCCGGAGTTGAAGTCCTTGAAGTAGAGCACTTCCTTGTCGCCGTTGGCGTAGGTGACCTCGAGGAAGCGGTTCTCTTCGCTCTCGGTGTACATGCGCTCGACGACGCTCTGGATCATGCCCTGGATGGTGGCTTCTCGGGAGCCGCCGTGCTCGGTCAGGTCGTCGGGGTGGAGCGGGAGGTCGGTGACCAGGTACTTGGAGAAGATGTCCTTGGCCGCCTCGGCGTCCGGCCGCTCGATCTTGATCTTGACGTCCAGGCGGCCGGGCCGCAGGATCGCCGGGTCGATCATGTCCTCGCGGTTGGAGGCGCCGATGACGATGACGTTCTCCAGGCCCTCGACTCCGTCGATCTCCGACAGCAGCTGGGGCACGATGGTGTTCTCGACGTCGGACGACACGCCGGACCCGCGGGTGCGGAAGATCGAGTCCATCTCGTCGAAGAACACGATCACCGGGGTGCCCTCGGACGCCTTCTCACGGGCGCGCTGGAAGACCAGGCGGATGTGCCGCTCGGTCTCGCCGACGTACTTGTTGAGCAGCTCCGGGCCCTTGATGTTGAGGAAGAAGCTCTTGCCTTCCTGGCCGGTGCGCTCGGCCACCTGCTTGGCCAGGGAGTTGGCGACGGCCTTGGCGATGAGCGTCTTGCCGCAACCGGGCGGGCCGTAGAGCAGCACGCCTTTGGGCGGACGGAGCTGGTGCTCGCGGAACAGGTCGGAGTGCAGGTAGGGCAGCTCGATGGCGTCCCTGATCTGCTCGATCTGCCGGGAGAGGCCGCCGATCTCGTGGTAGGAGATGTCGGGCACTTCTTCCAGGACGAGCTCTTCGACTTCGGACTTCGGGATGCGCTCGTACACGTAGCCGGAGCGGGCTTCGAGCAGGAGCGAGTCGCCGGCCCTGATGGGCTGGCCGAGCAGCGAGTCGGCCAGGCGGACGACGCGCTCCTCGTCGGCGTGTGAGATGACCAGGGCGCGCTTGCCCTCGTCGAGGAGCTCCTTGAGCATCACGATCTCGCCGACCTCTTCGTAGCCGAGCGCCTCGACCACGTTGAGCGCCTCGTTGAGCATGACCTCCTGGCCACGCTTGAGCGAGTCGACGTCGACGGACGGGCTGACGTTCACCCGCAGCTTGCGGCCGCCGGTGAACACCTCGATCGTCCCGTCGTCTCTGGCCTCCAGGAAGGTGCCGAAGCCGGATGGCGGCTGCGCCAGCCGGTCGACCTCCTCCTTGAGGGCGACGATCTGGTCCCGGGCCTCCTTGAGGGTTGCCACCAGGCGTTCGTTCTGGCCGGTAACGGCCGCGAGGTTCGCCTGTGCCTCATGGAGACGCTCTTCGAGGACCCTGGCCTGACGGGGTGACTCGGCCAGCTTCCGCCTCAGCGCGGTGATCTCCTCTTGGAGGAAGGAGACCTGTGTTGAAAGATCAGCGACCTCCCGTTCGCGCTGCGCGGCTCGAGCCTCAGCATCATCGCGAGCTGCCACGCCCCGTCACCTCCTTCCCAGTCGAGGGCGACTACTAAGGACCTTACCTATCTCGGGCCCCTCCGTAACCTGGCCGGGCAGTGTTCGTACAGTGACTATCTGTATTCGGTGAATAATCCCCAATGGGGTGTTTAATACTCCCAGCATATGAACACGGTGATCTGTTCCCGTGTCACGCATCGGCGCAGCCTCGTGGCCAAATTGTCATAGTTCTTCGGTGGTTCCCTTCGGTCTCCGGCGGCGCGGCGGCGGGGTCACGCCGTCGGCCATGCGCCTGGCGGAGACGAGGAACCCGGTGTGGCCGATCATCCGGTGATCGGGCCGCACGGCGAGTCCTTCGACATGCCAGTCGCGAACCAGGGTCTCCCACGCGTGGGGCTCGGTGAAACTCCCGTGATCGCGAATGGCCTCGACCGTCTTGGACATCTGGGTGGTGGTGGCCACATAACAGCAGATGACGCCGCCGGGGGTGAGCGCCTTGGCGGCGGCGTCGACGCACTCCCAGGGGGCGAGCATGTCCAGGATCACCCGGTCGACGTCGGACTCGTCGATGGACGAGACGAGGTCGCCGACGACGAGCCGCCAGTTGTCGTCCATCGGGCCGCCGTAGAACTTCTCCACGTTCTTGGCGGCCACGTCGGCGAACTCCTGGCGGCGCTCGTACGAGGTCACGTGCCCTTCCGGGCCGACCGCGCGGAGCAGGAAGCAGGTCAGGGCGCCGGAGCCGACGCCCGCCTCGATCACCCGCGCGCCCGGGAAGACGTCGGCCATGCCGACGATCATGGAGGCGTCCTTGGGGTAGATGACGGCGGCGCCGCGCGGCATGGCGAGCGTGTAGTCCTGCAGCAGGTGGCGGAAGGCGAGATACTGGGTGCCGCCGGAGGAGCGCACCACGGAGCCCTCGGGCTGCCCGATCAGCTCACTGTGCGGGATGGCGCCCTTGTGGGTGTGGAAGACGCCGTCCTCCTTGAGCGTGATGGTGTGGCGCTTGTTCTTGGGGTCGGTGAGCTGCACCTGATCCCCGGGCCGGAACGGCCCATGCCTGCGGAAACCCATGGCGGCAAGGTTATAGGGCTTTCGGCGGGCTCCTGACGCGCGATATCTATGAGGGATGCTCCCGCGTGAAGTGATCGCCGTCGGCCCCCTGGTGCTGCGCGCCCCGGTGGACGAGGACGCGGCGGCGATACGTGCCACCTGCGACGATCCGCTGACGGCCCGTTATCTGCCGCTGATCTCGTCCCCGTACACGATGGAGGACGCGCACGAGCACGTGCGCCGGGCCAAGACCGTGTGGGAGTCGGGCGGAGCGGAGTTCTCGATCACGGAGGAGGGGCGTTACGTCGGCTCGGCGGGGGTGACGCCGCTCACCCCGTACGGGTCGGCGACGGTGGAGCTCGTGGTGGCGCCGTGGGCGCGCGGGCGGGGCGTGGCCGGGGCGGTGGCGCGCGGGCTGACGGAGTGGCTGCTCGACCACGGGGTGGAGCGGGTCGAGCTGGAGACCGAGGTGGAGAACCTCCCGTCCCTGCGGGCCGCCTACCGCGCCGGGTTCACCGAGGAGGGGCGGCGGCGCGACGCGAAGGCGCTGCGCGACGGCCGGCGGGTGGACCTCGTGTCGTTCGCCAGGATCGCCCGCGACGGCGGCGAGCCGGTGGAGCAGGCGCTGCCGTTCTTCGAGGGCGGCGAGCTGGGCGACGGGGTGGTGCGGCTGACCCGGATGGTGGTGGAGGACGCCGCCGACTTCCACCGGATGCTGGGCGAGCCGAGCGTGTCCCGATACAACGTGGGGCCGGGCAGTTCGCTGGAGGAGGACGAGCGGCGCTGCCGGGCCACGGGCTACCTGTGGCTGTCGGGGCAGCGGATCGAGCTGGCGGTCAGGGACTCCGTCAGCGGGGCGTTCGCCGGTCACCTGCAGCTCCTGCACAGCATGCCGGCGTTCGGCCAGGGCATGATCGGCTACTCGCTGCTGCCGGAGTTCCGGGGCAGGGGGCTGATGACGCGGGCGGTGCGGCTGCTGTCCGACTGGGCGTTCGCGCACACGTCGCTGCACCGGCTGGTGGCCGGGACCGACGCGGCCAACCTGGAGTCGCAGGCGGTGCTCGAACGTGCCGGGTTCGTGCGTGAGGGGGTGCGGCCGGAGTTCTTCCCGCAGCTTGACGGGAGCCGTACGGACGAGGTCTCGTGGCTGCGGCTGCGCCCGGGAAGACAGATTTCCTCTTGAGGTATGGCCAAGGAGCCCGTGCGGGGTGATACTCCGGGTCACCGCCCCTGAGTGTCGCGTGATCGGGCTGCGCGACCCTGTCGAGGGAGTGCCGCGATGCCGCTCGACCGTGCCGAAGTCGCCATGCGTGAGCTGGTCTCCTCCTTCACCTGCCTGGAGTCGTCCCGGCTGATGGACAGCCTGGCCCGGGCCGCCGCCGCCGTCGTCCGGGTGGGTTATGCCGGTTTCGTGCGGGTGGACCCGCTCCGGGAGGAGGCGTGTGCCGTGGTCACCCACGTGCCGCCGGGAGACCCGCTGCGGGTCCGGCTCTGGCTCGCGGAGTGCGGGGTGCTGAAGGAGCTGGCGGTGTCGCGCGGGCCGGTGCTGCTGGCCTGCGACAGGTCGGTGGGGACACCGGGGTTCCTGGCGACGCCGCTGGCCACGGTGACCTGCGACCACGCGTTCCTGTGGGCGGCGGGGCGGGCTTTCGACGACCGCGACGAGCACCTCCTCGGCCGCTTCGCGATAGCGGCCGGGCGGGCGCTGGAGGCGTCCAACGGGCTGGAGGCCGCGGCGCGACTGCTCCGTGGCGTCCAGTCCCTCCCCCTCTCCCCCAAACCCTGCCTCCCGGCCCCCCGCCGCCTCTCCCCCCGGCCTGACCCCCGCTGACCGTACGGGGTCTGGCGTCACCCAGCGGGATCCCCTCGTACGCATCCGGCTGCGGACGGAACACCGGCCCTCCAGTCGCAGCCGCCCGAGCGCCCCCGCCCGTCCTGCCAACGTGGGGGAACGGCTCCCCGTACGGACCCGCGCCCTTTGCAGGCAGGCAGTTGGATACGCGGGAAGACCGGCACCCCCTTGAGTCCTCAGCGTCGGCGGGAACATCCGCCTCCCCCGTGCGATGGCAGGCAGGTGGATAGAGAAAAGGCTCAGCGCGGAGCCTGCGGCACGGCATGGCACGGCACGCATATGCACGGCACGGAGCGCAGTCGCACCGTACGAGAGGAAGCGGAAAGGGCCGGATTCGGACCCAGGGCCGGCTGCGGCATGAGGGCCGTTTGGGGTCGGAGGGCCGATTGCGGCGAGAGAGGCCCCTTGGGGCAGGACGAGTGCGGCGCAAGGGCCCTTAGGCCGAGGGGTGGCAAACGCACCGTACGGACCCAGGCCCTCCCCGGACAGGCAGTTGGTGGGAACCACCGCGGGAGACCGGCACCCCCGCGTCGGCGGGAACATCCGACTCCCCCGTGCTCTGTCAGGCAGATAAAGAGGGCGCGGCACGGAGCCTGCGGCACGGCACGCACCGAGCGCAGCGGCACCACACGAGAGGAAGCGGAAAGGGCCAGATTCGGACCCAGGGCCGGCTGCGGCGTAAGGACCGTTTTGGGCCGAAGGGCCGCTTACGGCATGAGGACCCGCCTGGGGCCGGAGGGCCGATTGCGGCGTCAGGGACCCCTTAGGGCAGGACGAGTGCGGCGCTGGGACCGGAGGGTCGATTGCGCGCCAGGACTCCTTGCGGCAGGACGACTACGGCGGCAAAGCCCTTTGGGGCAGGGGCCGGTTCGGGGTGGTGAGCCCACTAAGGCGATAGGGCCGCTTGGGACTCAAGGGGCAGTCGGGGCGAAGGCTGTCGGCCCGATCCCGGCGACCAGCTGCCCGTCAGCACGGCGTGTACGGGCCGCAGAGTGGGACACAAGGGCGGACTAGGACGGAGAGGTTCGTTCGAGAGGCTGAGACCGCAGGGCGATAGGGCTGGTTGGGGCTTGAAGGGCAAGTCGCGGCGGGAGCGGTCGGCCCGATCCCGGCGATCTGCGGCTCGTCAGCCAACGGTGTGTACGGGGCGTGAGGGCCGTACACACCGTCGTACGGGGCGCCAAGTCCGGTGGGACCCCAGGGCCGATGGGGACGGCGAGGGTCGGGCGGGAGGCTGAGGCTATTCGCGGTCTGCGTCCGTACGGTGACTAGGTCCGTACGGTGAAGGGGTTGTGTACGGGGAGGACGTCGACGTGGTCCAGCCTGAGAGGGGCTGGGCGTCGATGATGCCCGCGCCTTCGGGGAAGGCGCGGGGCGTGGGGTGTCAGCCGCGGTGGGGTTCGAAGCGGAGGGTGCGGGAGACGCCGACGCGGACGGTGGTGCCGGGGGCGATGGTGACGGGCTCGTTGGGCGGGATGTCGTAGAAGTTGGGGTCGCCGGGCGGCTGGATCTGGGTGCCGTTGACCGAGCCGAGGTCGACCAGGTTGACGTCCCAGCCGTCGAGCGCCACGCGCAGGTGGCGGCGGGAGACCGATCCGTCGGGGCTGGTCACCTTGGCCGGGCGGGCGCTGCCGCCGGCGACCTCGGGCGCCCGCTCGGGATCGCGGCCCAGCAGATAGTCGGTCTCCAGCGGCAGGGCGGTGCCGTCGTCGAGGACGAGGACGCCCAGCGCGGGGCGCGGGCCCTTGTAGGGGACGAGCGCGCGCTGCACGAGCGCGATGCCGCACACCGCGCAGTAGGGCGCGCGCGGGTCGTTGAAGTGGTCGTTCTTGCAGTCGACGCCGTAGACGAGCGGCCGGTCGCCGTGGTCCTGCTCCTGGACGGGCGCGGCCTGCTGCTCCTGCGACGGCGGGCCCATGGGCGGGTGAAGGTCGTGGGGCGGGCCCATCGGCGGCTGCAGGTCCTGGGGCGGGCCCATGAGGGGCGGGCCGGGGTCGTAGTGGTCCTGCGGGGGCGGGCCCATGGGGGCGGGCTGCTGCTCGTACTCCGGCATGGTGCCGTTGCCGGAGGACGGCGCGGCGGGCGCGGGCTCGTCGTAGGAGGGGAACGGCGCCGGTTCGGGCCTGGCGGGCGGCTGGTCGATGACCGGCGGCCCCATCTGCGGCTGGGAGTGGGGCTGCGGCTGCGGGCCGGAGGGCGGCTGGGGAGGGAGCGGCGGCGGCTGGTCGGTGCCCGACATGGGGTAGGGCGGCGCCTGGGCGGGCGCGGGCGGCTCCTGGCGCGGCATCAGGTCGGGCTCGAAGTGGAGCGCCGTGTTGGGCATCTCGCTGGTGAGCGGCCTGGAGGGAGCCGGGCTCTGGGCGGTGAGCTCGCCGACGATGCCGCCGCCGTGGACGACGCCGCTCTCGAAGCGGACGGCGGGGTGGGGGCGGCCGGCGCCGGGCAGGACCAGCTCGACGCGTTCGACGGGGCCGCCGATGAGCCGGTCGGCCCAGGTGAGCGAGTCGCTGCCGGACAGGCGCGTCTCGCCGGCCGGGCCGGTGACATGGGCGGAGGCGGCGCCGCTGACCAGGACGGCCACGCCGTCGCCGACGCGGCCGGCGACCGCGCAGGTGCCGGGGTCGCTGGTCATGGTGGCGGCGAGCACCTGGGCGGCGCGCCGCGCGAGCGCCCTGCCGTCGCCCCCGGATGCGGCCGTCTGGCGCAGCGCGTCGATCAGGCGGGTGCCGGAGTCCTCGTCGACGTCGCACACCAGGAGCAGGCCGCTCTCGTACGCGACGAGCCCGTTGCCGGGAAGCGGCCGCACCGTCCCGAAGCCCTGGTCCGTCATGAGTCCTCCCACATGACCGTGCTGCGCTCGGTCACTCAACTGTCCTTCCCGGAAGCAGGCGATGCCGTGGTGCGCGCATCACCGTGCTGGCCACCAGCCATACGCATACCCAGGCAACGGGGCCGCGTCGCGTCTCGATTCGGTGAACCGTGGGACGCGGTGAACCCGTCAACTGTGCAAGTTTGGCCAAACAGCACACTATCGGGCCAGACGTCGTGCCTTCGAATCGCAGGGCCGGCTAGATCACCGGGAAAGACACTAGTCGTGGCCGGCCGCTTATTCGAGTGGGACAAATCAGACGCCGGTGAAGACCCGGTTGACGTCGGCGGTGGACAGCACGCCGTAGATCTCGCCGCCCCGCTCGACGAGGAGGTACTCGCCCGCGGGGGTTTCGCGCATGGCTTCGATGAGCGGCTCACCCACCAGGTCGGCGGCGAGGACCAGGGACGGCTCCAGGGACTTGGCCATGGAGCCGACGTTCACCCAGGGGCGCCGGTGCTCGGGCGTCGCCTGCACGGCCGACTCGTTGACGATGGCGAGCGGGCGGCCGTCGTGGTCGACCACGACGAGCGCGCCGGCGTGCTCCTCCGAGGCCCGGCGCAGCGCCTCGGCGAGCGGCGTCTCGGCCGTGACGGGGATCGCCCTGCGGGCCAGGGTGCGGGCGTTGACCTGGGGGATGCGGGCGCGGATGCGGGCCGCGCGCAGCGACTGGGAGGCGCCCATCCAGATGAAGGAGGCCAGCACGAGCGGCCAGATGAGGTCGCGGAAGTCGATCTCCTGCCCGGTGGCCGTCGCCAGCGCGAAGGGGGCGGCGACGAGCAGCGCGGCGAGGATCCGGCCGCCCCAGGCCGCGGCGACGGTGCCGGTGCCGGGATCGCGGGCGATCTTCCAGATCCCCGCGCGGAGCATGCGGCCGCCGTCGAGCGGCAGGCCGGGCAGCAGGTTGAAGACGCCGACGATGAGGTTGGCCACCCACAGCTGCCAGATGAGCACCTGCGGGATCCCGTCGCCTTCGACCAGGAAGACGTCGGCCAGCCAGCCGACGCCGGCCAGGCCGAGGGAGAGCGCGGGCCCGGCGGCGGCGACCATGAACTCCTTGCCGGGGGTCGGCGGCTCCTTCTCGATCTCGGAGACGCCGCCGAGCAGGTAGAGGGTGATGCGGCGGACGGGCAGGCCGTACCACTTGGCCAGGACGCTGTGGGCCAGCTCGTGCAGCAGCACCGACACGTACAGCAACACCGCGAAGGCGAACGCGACGCCGTAGGCCCCGGCGGCGCTCACGCCGGGGATCATGTAGCGGAAGGTGTCACCGAAGAGCCAGGTGATGAAGGCCGCGACGATGAACCACGTCCACGACACGTAGACCGGGATGCCGAACGGCTTTCCCATCAGAATTCCGGAGGATTCCTGTCGCGGGCTCTGCTCGCTCACCGCACTCCTTGCCGTCCAAGCGCCGTCCACATGCCGTCGGAGCCGTCGAACGCGCCGTCGAAAGCGCCCTCGGCCACGGGCTGTGCCTGCCTTGATGCTACGCGCCGCGCAGGGTGATCCAGGACGCGCGTGTCCCTTTTGTGCCGGGGCATTGTGTCGGAGGGGTGGCCTAGAGTGCGGGTCATGACGTTGACCGAGCCGGAGATCATCGGAGCCCTCTCCCCGTCCCGGGCGGGCGACTTCATGACCTGCCCGCTGCTCTATCGCTTCCGGGTGGTCGACCAGTTGCCGGAGAAGCCGTCGCAGGCGGCGGTGCGCGGCACGGTCGTGCACGCGGTGCTCGAGCGGCTCTACGACCTGCCGGCGCCGGAGCGGTCGGTACGCGCCGCCCTGGAGCTGCTGGAGCCGCAGTGGCTGCGGCTGCTGGAGGAGGACCCGCAGCTGGCGGAGATGTTCACCGGCGAAGGCGAGCAGGCGGCGTGGCTGGCCCAGGCGCGCGAGATGCTGGAGCGCTACTTCACGCTGGAGGATCCCACCCGGCTGGAGCCGGCCGAGCGCGAGCTCTACGTGGAGGCGGTGCTCGACGGCGGGCTGATGCTGCGGGGCTACGTCGACCGGCTGGACGTCGCGCCGACCGGCGAGGTCCGGGTGGTCGACTACAAGACGGGCAGCGCCCCGGGGCCGGAGTTCGAGGCCAAGGCGCTGTTCCAGATGAAGTTCTACGCGCTGGTGCTGTGGCGCCTGCGCCGCGAGGTGCCGCGGCTGCTGCAGCTGGTCTATCTGGGCGGCCGGGGCGAGGTGCTGCGGTACGCGCCCGACGAGGCCGATCTGCTGGCCACCGAGCGCAAGGTCAAGGCGCTGTGGAAGGCGATCGCGCGGGCGCTCGACACCGGCGAGTGGCGGGCGCGGCGCAGCCGGCTGTGCGACTGGTGCGATCACCAGGCGTTGTGCCCCGAGTTCGGCGGCACTCCCCCGCCGGTGCCCGACCGGCAGCCGGGCGACACGGTGCGCGGCAGCCGCCGCGCCGCCACCGACGAGCTGTAGCCGCCTTCTCCTCCTGCAGGAGGAGGAGCCCCGGCTCACCTGGGCTTACAGTGAAGCGGTGCGCGCAGACCGAACGACGTTCCATGACTCGGTCCTGGCGGTGCTGGCGGCCGTGGTGTCGCTGTCGCTGTTCCTGACCGAGAACGTCGGCCGGCTGGAGGCGCAGGGGCTGGTGGTCGACGGGCTGCGCGGCCCCGACTCCCTGGGCGCCTTCCTGGTGCTGTCGAGCTGCGCTCCGGTGGCGGCGCGCAGGCGCTGGCCGCTGGCGGGGCTGTGCGCGAGCCTGGTGCCCGAGACCTTGCTGGCGGCCTTCGGCTACGGCTACGGCCTCGCCGGGGTGGGGGCGCTGGTGATGCTCTATTCGGTGGCCGCCAACCGGGGGCTGGCCGCGGCGCTGGGCGGGCTGCTGGTGTCGCTGGCGGTCTACTCGGTGGGGGCGGCGGCCGGGCCGGTCCGCACGGCCCACTGGAGCGACCATCTGATGATGGCCGTGGTGCTGGTGGCGGTCTGGGGCACGGGCCGGAGCATGCGGCTGCGCAGGGCGTACCTGGAGGAGCTGAAGGACCGGGCGGCGCGGCTGGAGCGGGCGCACGCGGCCGACACGCGGGCGGCGCGGGCGGAGGAGCGCTCCAGGATCGCGAGGGAGCTGCACGACGTGGTGGCGCATCACGTGTCGGTGATGACGGTGCAGGCGGCCGCGGCGCGCAAGGTGCTGGCGTCGGATCCCGACGTGGCGCGGGAGGCGCTGACCGCGATCGAGCACACCGGCCGGCTGGCGATGTCCGAGATGCGCGACATCGTGGGCGTGCTGCGCACCGACGCGGGCGTGGAGCTCGGGCCGCAGCCGGGGGTGCGCGATCTGCCCGCGCTGGTGGAGCAGATGACGGAGGCGGGCCTGCCGGCGCGGCTGTCGGTCGAGGGCGAGGCGGTCCCGCTGCCGGCGGGCGTCGACCTGGCCGCCTACCGCACGGTCCAGGAGGCGCTGACCAACAGCCTGCGCCACGCGGGGCCGGGCGCGAAGGCGGTGGTGACCGTGCGTCACGGACGGTGCGAGCTGGACGTGCGGGTGGTGGACGACGGGCGCGGCGAGGCTGCGCGACCGGAGGAGGCGGGTCACGGTCTGGTCGGAATTCGCGAGCGGGTGGCCCTCTGTGGTGGAATTCTGAACATCGGCCCGAAATCGGGGGGCGGTTTCGAGGTGCGGGCGAGGTTCCCGTTGAAGGACGGATCATGACGATCAGGGTGCTGCTGGTGGACGACCAGCCGCTGCTGCGCACCGGTTTCCGCCTGATCCTCGAGGCAGAGCCCGACATCACGGTGGTCGGTCAGGCGGGCGACGGCAAGGCCGCGCAGGAGCAGACGAGGGCGCTGCTGCCGGACGTGGTGCTGATGGACATCCGCATGCCGGGGGTCGACGGGATCGAGGCGACCCGCCGGATCGTCCGCGACGCGCCCCGGGCGGTGCCGTCGGCGCACGTGCCGAAGGTGCTGGTGCTGACGACCTTCGACCTGGACGAGTACATCGTGGAGGCGCTGCGGTCGGGGGCGTCGGGGTTCCTGCTGAAGGACGTGCCGCCGGACGAGCTGGTGCAGGCGATCCGGGTGGTGGCGGCGGGCGACGCGATCGTGGCGCCGAGCGTCACGCGCAGGCTGCTCGACCGGTTCGCGGCCCGGCTGCCGGCGGCTCACGAGCAGCCCGCGCCCGCGCGGCTCGACCGGCTGACCGAGCGGGAGCTGGAGGTGCTGCGGCTGATCGCCAAAGGCATGTCCAACGCGGAGATCGCGGCCAAGCTGGTGGTCAGCGAGACGACGGTCAAGACCCACGTCGGCAACGTGCTGACGAAGCTGGGGCTGCGCGACCGCGTCCAGGCGGTGGTGCTGGCCTACGAGACGGGCCTGATCACCCCGGGCGCCCTGTCGTAGCGGACGCCCGGAGCGGCGATCAGGCCTGCGCGGCGTCGTCCGCGGCGGCTCCCGCGGTGGCGACCGGGGCGTTCTCCGGGAAGTGGCAGGCCACCTGGTGGCCGTCGGCCAGCTTCTCCAGCGGCGGCTCGACCTTCTTGCAGATCTCCTGCGCCTTCCAGCACCGGGTGTGGAAGCGGCAGGCGGGCGGCGGGTTGAGCGGGCTGGGCACGTCGCCGGTGAGGCGGATGCGCTCGCGGTCCCTGCGCGCCTTCGGGTCGGGCACCGGCACCGCCGACAGCAGCGCGTTGGTGTAGGGGTGCATGGGCGCGGCATACAGGCTCTTGCGGTCGGCGATCTCGACGATCTTGCCGAGGTACATGACCGCGACCCGGTCGCTGATGTGCCGCACCACCGACAGGTCGTGGGCGATGACCACGTAGGTGAGGTCGAGCTCGCTCTGCAGGTCCTCCAGCAGGTTGACCACCTGGGCCTGGATGGACACGTCGAGGGCGGAGACGGGCTCGTCGGCGATGATCAGCTTGGGCTTGAGCGCGAGCGTGCGGGCGATGCCGATGCGCTGGCGCTGGCCGCCGGAGAACTCGTGCGGGTAGCGGTTGTAGTGCTCGGGGTTGAGCCCGACCAGCTCCAGGATGTCCTGGACGGCCTTCTTGGTGCCCTGCTCGGTCTTGATGCCCTGGATGCGGAAGGGCGCGCCGACGATGGCGCCGACCGTGTGCCGGGGGTTGAGCGACGAGTACGGATCCTGGAAGATCATCTGCATGTCGCGGCGGAGCGGCCGGAGCTTGCCCTGGCCCAGGTGGGTGATGTCCTGGCCCTCGAAGACCACCTTGCCGCCGGTGGGCTCCAGGAGGCGGGTGACCAGCCGCCCGGTGGTGGACTTGCCGCAGCCGGACTCGCCCACCAGGCCGAGGGTCTCGCCCTTGAACACCTCGAAACTGATCCCGTCGACCGCCTTGACGGCGCCGACCTGCCTTCTGAACAGGCCCGCGGTCACAGGGAAGTGCTTCTCCATGTTGTGCACGGAAAGAAGCGGCTCGTTCTCGCTCACTGGGTCTCCAGGACTGGCTTGATCTCGTTCTCCCACAGCGCCCGCCGTTCCGTCCTGGGCATGTGACAGCGCACCAGGTGGCCGCGCTCGGTCGAGGCCAGGTCGGGGACCTCGGTGGACGCGCGCCCCTCGGTGCGCTCGGCGTACGGGCAGCGGGGGTGGAAGGCGCAGCCCGGCGGCACGTTGATGAGGGACGGCGGGGAGCCCTTGATCGGCAGCAGCCGTTCGGTCGGCTCGCGGTCGAGCCGGGGCATCGAGCCGAGCAGCCCCCAGGTGTAGGGGTGCTCGGGCTGGTAGAAGATGTCGTCGGCCTTGCCGTACTCGACGCATTTGCCCGCGTACATGACGAGGATGTCGTCGGACAGCTCGGCCACCACGCCGAGGTCGTGCGTGATGATGATGAGCGCGGAGTTGAACTCGCGCTGCAGGTCGCGCATCAGGTCGAGGATCTGCGCCTGCACGGTCACGTCGAGCGCGGTGGTCGGCTCGTCGGCGATGAGCAGCTCGGGGTCGCAGGAGAGCGCCATGGCGATCATCGCGCGCTGGCGCATGCCGCCGGAGAACTCGTGCGGGTAGCTGTCGACGCGCCTGGCCGGCTCCGGGATGCCGACGCGGCCGAGCAGGTCGATGGCGTGCTTGCGGGCGACCTGCTTGCTGACGTCGTGGTGGATCCGGTAGGCCTCGATGATCTGGTGGCCGACGCTGTAGTACGGGTGCATCGACGAGAGCGGATCCTGGAAGATCATCGCCATCTTCTTGCCCCGCAGGCGGCGTACCTGCTCGGCGGACATGGCGACGAGCTCCTCGTCGTCGAGCCAGATCTCGCCGGAGATCTGGGCCCGGCCGCCCTTGTGCAGGCCGAGGATGCCGAGGCTGGTCACGCTCTTGCCGGAGCCGGACTCGCCCACGATGCCGAGGGTACGGCCGCGTTCGAGGGAGAAGGTGAGACCGTCGACCGACCTGACGAGGCCGTCGTCGGTGGGGAAATGGATCTTCAGGTCCTTGACGTCAAGAAAGCTCACGACAACCTCACCCTCGGGTCGACCCAGGCGTAGAGCAGGTCGACGATCAGGCTCGCGACGACCACGAAGCTCGCGGCGAACAGGACCACTCCCATGACCTGCGGCAGATCCTGGTTTCTGATGGCCAGGATGGCGAACTGACCGAGGCCGGGCAGAGTATAGGTGGTCTCGGTGAGGATGGCGCCACCGATCAGCAGGCCGAAGTCGATGCCGAAGAGGGTCAGGATGGGGGTGAGCGCGGCCCGCAGGCCGTGTTTGACCACCACATCCCGTTCTCGCAGGCCCTTGGCTCTGGCGGTGCGGATGTAGTCCTCCCCCATGGTGTCCAGCATGCCCGCGCGGGTGAGCCGCGCATAGGTGGCGGCGAACAGGAACGCGAGCGTGATCCATGGCAGCAGCAGGTTGTAGGCCCATTGCGCCGGATTCTCTGTGAAGTCCGTCCACGAGCCGCCCGGCGGTGTCCAGCCGAGTCCGTAGGAGAAGACGACGAGCGAGACCATGCCGGTGAAGAAGATGGGCAGCGACACGCCGGCCAGGGCGGTGCCCATCGACAGGCGGTCGAAGAAGCTGCCGCGCCGCAGCGCGGAGATGACTCCTACGGAGACGCCGGCGACCACCCAGAGGATCGCGGCGCCGATGGCGAGGGAGAACGTCACCGGCATGCGGTCGATCAGGTCAGGCCAGACGGGCTGGCCGCTGATGAAGGAGTAGCCGAGGCAGGGCGCCGGGCAGTGCTCCACACCCGCGCCGTAGTCGTACTCGGCACCGAGGAAGATGCCTTTGAGGAACCGGCCGTACTGCACGATCACGGGATCGTTGAATCCCAGCCGCTCGGCGACCAGGGCCACCGTCTCCTCCGTGGCCGCGCGGCCGACGTACCGCGAGGCGAGGGACTCGGGGGTGGACCCGGCCCACTGCGGCACGACGAAGAAGATGCCGAAGGTGACCATGCTGATCACGATCAACATGGCGATCGCGCCGATGAATCGTCTGATGATGTATGTGAGCACCGCTACCGGCCGGATGGCCTGCCCGTCGCCGGGCAGGCCATCCCTGCCTTCACCTGCCTTCGCTAGATCCCCGTACCTCGCCTGCTATTCGACGCCGAGCAAGATGTAGTCGTACATGCTCTGGCCTTCGTTGTAGGCGATGTTGGTGACGCCCTGGCCGCGCATGAGCAGGGCCTTGGCCCAGACCACGGGCAGCAGGGAGGCGTCCTCCATGACCGCCTTGTCGACTTCCACCCACAGCTTGGCGCGGGCCGTCGCGTCGAGCTCGGCCGAAGCCTGGTCGATCAGACCGTCGACCTTGTCGCTCTTGACGCTCAGGTTGTAGTTGCCGGCGTCGCGGATGGTGCGGCTGTCGACGATGGCCTGCATGAAGCCGTAGCCGTCGGGCCAGTCGGAGCCCCAGCCGTGACCGGCCAGGCCGATGTTGTTCTTCTTGACGTACTCGACGTTGCCGGCGTAGTCGGAGAAGTAGCTGGAGGCCGGGAAGCCCTTGAGGTTGAGCTTGATGTTGGCCTTGGCCAGCGCCTGCTGCATGGCCTCGGCCAGCGCCTTCTCGCGCGGGCGGTCGGCCCGGTAGACCATCGTGGTCTCGAAGCCGTCAGCCTGGCCGCAGGCGGTGAGGGCCTGCTTGGCCTTCTCGACGTCGCCCTTGTTCTCCGGCGTCTGGTAGAGGTCGAACTTCTCCTGGCCGACGATGGGCGGCGGCATGACGTTGGTCGCGATGTCGCCACCGGCGACCGGGCCTCCGTAGGCGGTCTGGTTGGCCACGCGGTCGGCGGCGAACATGACGGCCTTGCGGCACTCGACGTTGTCCAGCGGCGGGTTGTCCGGGATCACCGAGATGTACCAGAGCCTCGGGATCACCGGGTTGTCCGTGCGGGCCTTCATCGCCGGGTCAGGGAGCACCTTGCCGAGCGCGGCCGGCTGGAGACCGGTGCCGGGGATGTCCAGGTGGATGTCACCGGCGATGAGCTGGTTGTCGAGGTCGTCGGCGTTGACGTTGAGCTGGACCTCGATGCGGTCGGGCAGCGCGGGACGGTTCGGGTCCGTCGCCGGGTCCCACTGGTCGTTGCGGACCAGGGTGAAGCGCTTGCCGATCTCGTTGGTCTCGAACTTGTACGGACCGGACGAGACGACCTTCTCCCGGTACTTCGCACCGGTGTCCTTGTCCTTCGGCACCGGAGCCGTCATCGGCATCTGGACCACGTAGTCCATCGACGCGAACGGGTTCTTCAGGTGGAAGACGATGGTCTGGTCGTCAGGGGTCTCGATGGCGGAGCTGTAGTCGGCGTCCGGGGTCTTGTAGACGCCCTTGAAGTCCTTCGGCCAGTCGAGCAGCTCGTTGAGGTACGACGGGCCGTGCGGGAAGGTCTCCTTGTCGAAGGAGCGGGCCACCGCGTAGGCGACGTCCTTCGACGTGATCGGGGTGCCGTCCTCGAACTTGAGACCCGACTTGATCTTGTACGTCCAGGTCTTGCCGTCGGCGCTCGGCTCACCGAGGGACTCGGCGAGGTCCGGGATGACGGTGTTGCCCTCGGCGCCCGGTCCGGGCTTGTACATCGTCAGCGTCCGCCAGTAGAACCGGCCGAAGTTGAACGAGTAGCCGTAGTAGGTGTCGCCGGGGTCGAGGCTGTCCCAGTCGGAGGAGTGCGCGGCCTTGAGGGTCCCGCCCTTCTTGGTGGAAGGGTTGTAGACCTGGGTGAGGGCGGCATCGGCCGCGGGTTGCGCGGCCGCGCCCGAAGCCGACTGCGCCGGCTGCTGCGTACCGCCCCCTCCGCCGCCGCAGGCGGAGAGCACCAGGGCGAGCGCCGCTGTCGCGGCCCCTGCCAGTGCGGATTTCCTTCTCATTGATACCCCTTGTTAGTGGAGATGGGGATGGAGCGTTGGCGAATGTCAGTGAGCCCGGGGGTCGAAGGCGTCCCTCAACCCGTCGCCGAACAGGTTGAAGGCCAGCACGGTGATGAAGATCGCCAGACCGGGGAAGATCACGAAGTGCGGCAGCGTGTAGAACCGCACCGCTTCCGAGAGCATGCCGCCCCACGTGGGGGTGGGCGGGTTGATGCCGACGCCGAGGAAGGACAGCGCGGCCTCGAACAGGATGTTGGCCGGGATGAGCAGGGTCGCGTAGACCAGGATCGGCGCCATCAGGTTGGGCAGGATCTCCCGGAACAGGATGTAGCCGTTGCGTGCGCCCAGGCTCCTGGCGGCGTCGACGAACTCGCGCTCGCGCAGCGACAGCGTCTGGCCGCGGACGATGCGCCCGATGCTGGGCCAGCTGAAGAAGCCGATGATGAAGATCAGCATGGCGATCCGCAGCCCGTTGCCCTCCAGCCCGAACCCCTCGTTCGGCATCACGCCGACCAGCGCGATCGCGAAGACGAGCAGCGGGAAGGCCAGGAACACGTCCATGATGCGGCCGATGATCTGGTCGACCCAGCCGCCGAAGTAGCCGGCGACGACGCCCATGACGGTGCCGATCAGCACCGACACGATCGTGGCCAGGAAGCCGATCAGCAGCGAGATGCCGGCCCCGGCGACGATCCGGCTGAAGATGTCGCGGCCGTTGACCGGCTCGACGCCGAGCAGGTGCTCGGCGCCCATGCCGCCGTAGGCGCCCAGGGGCAGCAGGGTGTTCGGGTCGATCGCGTCCTGGTTGAACTCCAGGGGGTCCTGACCGAACAGGTTGATGATGGGCGTGGCGAAGATCGCCATGAGGATCAGCAGGAGCACGGTGATGCCGCCGGCGAGCGCGATCTTGTCGCGCCGCAGCCGCATCCAGGCGATCCGGGTGAGGGACCGGCCCTGGACGGCTCTGTCCGCTCCGGAAAGCGTGGGCTCCGGCGGCACCTGCGCCGAAGCACCGGAAACGTCGAGCGGTGCGGTCATGCCGGATAGCCCCCTGAATTCTCAGACGACGTTGTCTGGAGTTTCGTCTTTCAGACCGCTTCGTCGCGACCTTCAGGAGGCAGAATGTATGGCCTGAGCTGCGCTGACTAGCCCCTCAGACCGCTATGTGGCTCAACTGTGATTGACGCGAAACGCATTCGTATCGATCTTGGTGGGATTGTCCACGGCCAGTCCTGGTTGCGTCTCAGATCCGTGACATACGCGGATCTAGCTGATGCCACGTCGCCGGAGAAGATCCTCGATGTCCGAGAAATCGTCATCGCCCTTCGAGGCCTTCTTGTTCTCGACGGCGGGCTTGGCGGCCGCCTGCGGCCGGCCTGCGGCGGGCGCCTGCGGCCGGCCTGCGGCGGGCGCCTGAGCGGAGGGCTTCGCGGAGGGCTTCGCCGGGGCCTCGGCGGCGGCGGGCGCCCCGGACTCGGCCTTGCGGAGCTTACGGCCGCGCAGCACGCCGGAGACGACGAACAGCACCACCGAGAGCCCGGCCACGGCCACGCCCGACCACACCACCGGGTTGAACACCAGGTTGGCCACGAACCCCACGGCGGTGGAGCCGATGGTCCAGATCGCGCGCAGGGCGTCGGTCAGGTAGGCGGCCAGCGGCAGCAGCGCCCAGGCGAGCATCCGCAGCCCCGAGGCCGCTCCCCTGCGCCGGAACGCCAGGAAGCTCAGCACCAGCCCCGCGGCGGTCAGGCCGATGCAGAGCGGGAACCATGCGATCTGTTCGAAACCCATTCGGGACACCCCTCGGTATGCGCGTTTCTCTCCATCCTGGCACGCGATCCGGCGTCTGCCCCTCCTCCGGGAGAACCACCGATCCCTTAGGGGGACCCGGCTCCCGGCCTACGGGATCTCCGGGTTCGTCCCCGAGGGCTCACCCGTG
Organism: Nonomuraea sp. NPDC049486; assembly: GCF_040676925.1. NCBI lineage: Bacteria > Bacillati > Actinomycetota > Actinomycetes > Streptosporangiales > Streptosporangiaceae > Nonomuraea > Nonomuraea sp. NPDC049486. Next base: position 220,673 of record NZ_JBFAPV010000006.1, on the reverse strand, counting down.
CGCCTTCTCGCGCCCGTACGGGAGCGTGAGGGCGTCAGGCGGCCAGGAGGGCGCGCAGGTCGGAGGGGCCGACCTCCGCGAGAGACGAGACCACCAAGCGGCCCGGCGCCGGCTCCACCGGCAGCAGGCTGGGCACCGCGACCACCGCGCAGCCCGCGGCCGTCGCCGCGGCCACCCCGTTGGGCGAGTCCTCCAGCACCACGCAGCGCACCGGCTCGACGCCCAGCAGCTGGGCCGCCGTCAGATAGGGCTCCGGGTCGGGTTTGGTGCGGAGGACGTCGTCGGCGGTGACGACGGCGTCGAACCGGTCGCGCCCCACCTCCTTCAGCACCGCGTCCGCGATCTCCTTGAGCGAGGCGGTCACCAGCGCCACCGGCACCCCTTCGTCACGCAGCGCGTCGAGCAGCTCGGAGGCGCCCGGCATGACCCGCACGCCGCCCGCCAGGCGGGCCACCATGCCGGTCGCCATCCACTCCCGGACCGTCCACGCGGGCACCGTCGACTCCGACACGGCCAGCATGTAGTCGACGGTGCGCTCCATGGAGCCGCCGACGAGGTGGGCCTGGTGCCCGGGGGTCCACTGGGCGCCGAGCTGCTCCATCACCTCGGTCTCGACCTCCAGCCACACCGTCTCGGTGTCGACCAGGAGGCCGTCCATGTCGAAGAAAACCGCTTCCACCCGTGCTCCCTGGGACCGACGGACCGTCAGACGTTGAAGTATTTGGCCTCGGGATGGTGCGCGACGAGGGCGGAGGTGGCCTGCTCCGGGTGGAGCTGGAACTCCTCCGACAGCGTGACCCCGATACGCTCCGGGTCGAGCAGCTGGAACAGCTGCACCTGGTCCTCGAGGTTGGGGCAGGCGGGGTAGCCGAACGAGTAGCGGCAGCCCTGGATGTTGACCTTGAGCATGTCGTCGAGCGACTCGTCGCCGCCGATGCCCCACTCCGACCGGGTGCGGGCGTGCCAGTATTCGGCCAGCGCCTCGGTGAGCTGCACCGACAGGCCGTGGAGCTCCAGGTAGTCGCGGTAGGCGTCCTTGGCGAACAGCTCGGCCGTGGCCTGGGAGATCTTGCTGCCCATGGTGACGACCTGCAGGCCGACCACGTCGGTCTCCCCCGAGTCCTTGCCCCGGAAGAAGTCGGACAGGCACAGGTGGCGGTCGCGGCGCTGGCGCGGGAACGTGAAGCGGGTGCGCTCGCCGCCCGACTCGTCGAGGATGATCAGCGAGTCGCCGTCGCTGACGCACGGGAAGTAGCCGTAGACGACGGCCGCCTCCAGCAGGCCCTCGGTCTGCAGCCGCTCCAGCCACATGCGCAGCCTCGGCCGGCCCTCGGCCTCGACCAGCTCTTCGTAGCCGGGGCCGTCGCCGCCCCTGGTCGGCTTGAGCCCCCACTGGCCGAGGAACAGCGCCCGCTCGTCGAGGAAGGCCGCGTAGTCGGCCAGCGGGATGCCCTTGACGATGCGGTCGCCGTGGAACGGCGGCTTCGGCACCGGGTTGTCGGCGGCCACGTCGGAGCGGGACGGCAGCTCCTCGACGGGGGTGCGGTCGAGCTTGGCGCCGGTCTTGACCCGCCGCTGGCGCAGCGGCGGCAGCTGGGCGCCGGCCACGCCGCGCTTGACCGCCATGATGGCGTCCATCAGGCGCAGGCCCTCGAAGGCGTCGCGGGCGTAGCGGACCTCGCCCGCGAACAGCTCGGCGAGGTCCTGCTCGACGTAGGCGCGGGTGAGCGCGGCGCCGCCGAGCAGCACGGGGTACTTCTCGGCCAGGCCCCTGGAGTTGAGCTCCTCGAGGTTCTCCTTCATGACCACGGTCGACTTGACCAGCAGGCCGGACATGCCGATGACGTCGGCCTTCTGCTCGTCGGCGGCCTCCAGGATGGCCGAGACGGGCTGCTTGATGCCGAGGTTGACGACCTCGTAGCCGTTGTTGGACAGGATGATGTCGACGAGGTTCTTGCCGATGTCGTGCACGTCGCCCTTGACGGTGGCCAGCACGATGCGGCCCTTCGTCTCGCCCTCGACCCGCTCCATGTGCGGCTCCAGCTGGGCGACGGCGGCCTTCATCACCTCGGCCGACTGCAGCACGAACGGCAGCTGCATCTGGCCGGAGCCGAACAGCTCGCCGACCGTCTTCATGCCGTCGAGCAGCACGTCGTTGATGATCTCCAGGGCGGGCCGCTGGGTCAGCGCGTCGTCGAGGTCGGTCTCCAGGCCCTTGCGCTCGCCGTCGATGATGCGCCGCTTGAGCCGCTCCCACAGCGGCAGCGCGGCCAGCTCCTCGGCCTTGCCGGCGCGCAGGGCCGCCGCGTCGACGCCCTCGAACAGGTCCATGAACCGCTGCAGCGGGTCGTAGCCCTCGCGCCGCCGGTCGTAGACCATGTCGAGGGCGACCTGGCGCTGCTCGTCGGGGATGCGCGCCATCGGCACGATCTTGGACGCGTGGACGATGGCGGAGTCGAGGCCCGCGTTGACGCACTCGTTGAGGAAGACCGAGTTGAGCACCATGCGGGCGGCCGGGTTGAGGCCGAAGCTGATGTTGGAGACGCCGAGCGTGGTCTGCACGCCGGGGTAGCGGCGCTTGAGCTCGCGGATGGCCTCGATGGTCTCCAGGCCGTCGCGCCTGGTCTCCTCCTGGCCGGTGGCGATGGGGAAGGTGAGGCAGTCGACGATGATGTCGTCGACCCGCATGCCCCAGTTGCCCGTCAGGTCGTCGACGAGGCGGCTGGCCACGCGCACCTTGTGGTCGGCGGTGCGGGCCTGGCCCTCCTCGTCGATGGTGAGCGCCACCACGGCGGCGCCGTGCTCGCGCACCAGCCGCATGATCCGCTGGAAGCGGGAGTCGGGGCCGGTGCCGTCCTCGTAGTTGACGGAGTTGACCGCGGCGCGTCCGCCGAGCATCTCCAGCCCGGCGCGCAGCACCTCCGGCTCGGTGGAGTCGAGCATGATCGGCAGGGTGGAGGCGGTGGCCAGCCGGAACGCCAGCTCCTTCATGTCGGCCACGCCGTCGCGGCCCACGTAGTCGACGCACAGGTCGAGCATGTGGGCGCCGCCGCGCGCCTGGTCGCGGGCGGTCTCCACGCAGTCGTCCCAGCGGCCTTCCAGCATGGCCTCGCGGAAGGCCCTGGAGCCGTTGGTGTTGCACCGCTCGCCGATGGCCAGGAAGGAGGTGTCCTGGCGGAACGGGATCGTCTGGTAGAGGGAGGAGACGCCGGGCTCGGGGTGCGGGCGGCGGCGGACGACCTCCCGGCCGTGCACCCGCTCGACCACCTGGCGCAGGTGCTCGGGGGTGGTGCCGCAGCAGCCGCCGACGATGGACAGGCCGTAGTCGCGGACGAAGGTCTCGTGGGCGGTCGTCAGCTCCTCGGCGCTCAGCGGGTAGTAGGCGCCGTCGGAGGTGAGCACGGGCAGGCCGGCGTTGGGCATGCACGACAGCCGCAGCCGCGAGTGGCGGGCGAGGTAGCGCAGGTGCTCGCTCATCTCGGCGGGGCCGGTGGCGCAGTTGAGGCCGATCACGTCGACGCCGAGCGGCTCGATCGCGGTGAGGGCGGCGCCGATCTCGGAGCCGAGCAGCATGGCGCCGTTGGTCTCGATCGTCACCTGGGCGATGATCGGCACGTCGCGCCCGGCCGCGTCGATCGCCCGCTTCGCGCCGAGCACGGCGGCCTTGACCTGCAGCAGGTCCTGGGAGGTCTCGACGATGAGCGCGTCGGCGCCGCCGGCGATCAGGCCGGCCGCGTTGTCGCGGTAGGCGTCGCGCAGGACGGCGAACGGCAGGTGGCCGAGCGTGGGCAGCTTCGTGCCGGGACCCATCGAGCCGAGCACGAAACGCGGCCGGTCGGGCGTGGACCAGTGGTCGGCGCGCTCCCTGGCGATCCTGGCGCCGGCCTCGGAGTATTCGTAGACGCGGTCGCCGATGTCGTACTCGCCGAGCGCGGCGAGGTTGGCACCGAAGGTGTTGGTCTCCACGCAGTCGACGCCGACGGCGAAGTAGGCGTCGTGGACGCCCGCGACGATGTCGGGGCGGGTGACGTTGAGCACCTCATTGCAGCCCTCGTGGCCCTGGAAGTCGTCGAGGGTCGGGTCGTGGGCCTGGAGCATCGTTCCCATGGCGCCGTCGGCGACGACGACTCGCTGGGACAGCACTTCTCGAAATGACCGGGCGATGCTCATGCGCTCCAGCTTATCGGCTGCGCCACACCGGGATCCCCCGCCCGCCGGGCCCCGCCTCGCACGTCCAGCGCCTGGTGCGACGCCCTCCCCTCCGGAAGGGGACACACGGGGACAAGGCGGCGAAGAACCGTCCTCCGGCAGGGCCCGCGGGCTCAGCTCGCAGCGTACGCCGCTCCGCCCCGTCCCTCGCCTGACCTGGCGTTCCATCACAGGCTGTACGGCGGGAGCCACTGATCGCGCTTACCACGTGACAGGAGTACCTCCTCACCGCATAGGCTTAGCGCGATGGTGCAGACAGGAGGCGACACGTGATCGAGCTCGAAGGGCTCCCCGAGCTCGTCGACCCGGTGCTCATTGCCGCGTTCGAAGGGTGGAACGACGCGGGCGAGGCCTCGAGCGGTGTGATCGCCCATCTCGAGTCCGCCTGGAAGGCCGAGCCGCTGGCCGAGCTGGACCCTGACGACTACTACGACTTCCAGGTCACCCGCCCCGTCGTGGAGATGGGCGACGGGCTGACCCGGTCGATCATCTGGCCGACGACGAGGCTGCTGCGGGCCCGGCCGCCGGGCAGCGAGCGCGACGTGGTGCTGCTGCGCGGCATCGAGCCCAACATGCGCTGGCGGTCGTTCTGCGCCGACATCATCGACGTCTGCCGGGAGTTGGGCGTCGACATGGCCGTCATGCTGGGCGCGCTGCTCAACGACTCGCCGCACACCCGTCCGGTGCCGGTCCTCGGCTCGGCCACCGACGACGGCCTGGCGCGCTCGATCAACCTGGAGCTGAGCCGCTACGAGGGCCCGACGGGCATCGTCGGCGTCCTGCAGCACGCGTTCGGCCGCGCCGGCCTGAGCGCCGTCACGCTGTGGGCGTCGGTGCCTCACTACGTGGCCCAGCCGCCCAACCCGAAGGCCACGCTGGCGCTGCTGCGCCGGTTGGAGGACGTGCTGGAGATCCCGATGCCGCTGGGCGACCTCGACGAGGAGGCCCGGGCGTGGGAGCACGGCGTCGACGAGCTGGCCTCGCAGGACAGCGAGGTGGCCGAGTACGTCAAGGAGCTGGAGGAGCGCAAGGACGCGGCGGAGCTGCCCGAGGCGAGCGGCGACGCGATCGCGGCCGAGTTCGAGCGCTACCTGAGGCGCCGCGACCGCGACACCGACGGCTGACGTCCGGCGTTCACTCTCCCGCCGAGCGGCCGCGGCCGCGGCCTTGGACGCCGGCGGACATTTGCGACTAAAAACCTAAACGCCGGACTTTTTCCGTACGCCGGTTCATAATCGGGTTTCCGCTGACCGTCCACGTGAGGCCGATCATGGCGATTCCGTCCGGAAGCCCGCACCTGACCAGCCAGGACACCAGGCGTCTGGTCCTGCAGATGGCCGCGCCCCTGCGTGAGGACGGGCCCGGCGGTCAGGTGACCCACTTCCTGGCCCTGCTCCAGGACCGCCTCCCCCTCTGGCTGGGCGTCCTGCGCGACCTGGAGCACCGCGCGGGCCGGGGTCAGGTGCGCGACAACCTCGTCGTGGTGGCGCGGGCCGGCATCGGCTACTACGCGGACGTGCAGTCGGCCGCGCTGCCGGTGTTCTCCTCCCCCGCGGTCACCGTGCGTTTCCGGCACGCGCTCAAGGCGAACGGGCTGGGACCGCCCGCCGAGGTGACCCCGCTCGCCTCGTACCTGCGGGAGGAACGGCTGCTCGGCCGGGTGGCCGGGGAGGTCGACCCGGAGGCCAGCGCCCGGCTCCTGCTCGCCGGCTGCCTCCGCCACGCCTTCGTCGAGCTCTTCGTCGGCGCCGACGCCGGACCGTCACGCGAAACCGCCGCCGAGGAGATCGTCCGCGAACTACGCCTGGAACCCCGATGAGACTACAGAACGGGCTGAGCGGACCCCGGCGCCGTCCTCCGGACGCGGCCAGAGCCACAGGCCGCCGCGCGGAGGCCGCCCGGCGGTGCGGGGAGACCGCCCGGCGGTGCACGAAGGCCGCACGGGGATGCACGAAGGCCGCACGGGGATGCGGGGAGGCCGCCCGGCGGTGGGGTGTCAGCCGGCCGCCGAAGTGGCCGTGTGGTGGCGCAGGGCCTGGTCGTGGCGGTGCCAGACCAGGGCGGCCACGTCGGGGTCGGCGCCCAGCGGCGGGGTGACGAGGTCGGCGCCGGCGGACGCCAGGCGGGCGTGGAAGAAGCCGGGCGCCAGCAGGTATGAGGCCAGCGCCACCCGGGCCGCCGGGCCGGAGCGGAGCCGTTCCATCGTCTCCCCCAGCCCCGGCGAGCCGGAGGAGACGAAGGCGGCGGTGACCGGGCGGGACAGGCGGACGGCGAGCTGGTGGGCGGCGGCGCGCACGCCGGCCAGCGCGGACGGGTCGGAGGACCCCGCCGCGCCCAGCACGACCGCGTCCGTGGCGCGCAGCCCGGCCCTGTTGAGCCGGCGGGCGAGCGTGGCGGTCAGCAGCCGGTGCGGGCCGAGCGGCGGGGCGACGAGGGCGCCTGGCCGGTGCTCGGCGAGCACCGCGGGCAGGTCGACGTGCACGTGGTAACCGCCGGCGAGCAGCAGCGGGACCACGACCACCGGCCCGGGGACGGCCGGCAGCACGTCACGCAGCAGCGGCGCGCTGATCTCCAGGTACGCGAGCTCGACGCGGCGGCGGGGCCGGGCCGCGCGGACGGCTCCGGCCAGCGCGGACAGGGTGCGCTCCCCCTCCTCGCTGCGGGTGCCGTGAGCGGCCAGGACGAGCGTCGGGGTCACCGCGCGCCCTCGTACCGGCAGGCGAGCCGGTAGCCGCGCTTGACCACGGTCTCGACGATCCCGGCCGGCCCGAGCGCGCGGCGCAGGCGGGTGACCGCCATCTCGACCGCGTGCTCGGCCGAGTCCCTGACGGCGCTGCCGGGCAGGACGGTGCGCAGGTCGGCGCGGGATACGACGTGGCCGGGCTTGTCGGCCAGTCGCTTGAGCACGGACATCGGGGCGGGCGGCAGCGGCCGCAGCTCGCCGTCGACGACCACGGCGTGACCGCGGATCTCCAGGCGGTGCCCGCCTGCTTCGAGCCGGGTGACGGACTGGGCGGGCAGGTGGCGGGCCAGGACGCGGGCGAGCGCGCCGAGCCGGGCCCGGTCGGGCTGCAGGGTGGGCACGCCGCGGTCGGCGAGCGGGCCCGCGGTGACCGGGCCGACGCAGGCCGCCACGACGGGGCCGGCGAACGCGGCCAGCAGTGCGTCCTCGGCCCCCTCCGCGCGGGCGGCGTTGAGCATGGCGTGCACGGCGGGCGCGCTGGTGAAGGCGACGGCGTCGACGGAGCCCGAGACCGTCTGGGTGATCAGGCGCCGCAGCGGCGACGGGTCGCGGTACGGCAGCCACCGGTAGACGGGGATCACGATCACCTCGGCGCCGGCCCCGCGCAGGTCGGCGACGAAGTCGGTGAGCGGCTCGCCGTGCTGCTGGACGGCGATGCGGCGGCCGCGCAGGTCCTGGGCGAGCAGGTAGTCCTTGACCTCGGCGCAGGATTCGGTGGCGGGGGTCCAGTGGTCGTTGAGCCCGGCGGCGCGGACCGCGCCTCTGGCCTTGGGCCCGCGGGTGAGCAGGCGTGCCCCGGCGAGGTGGTCGCCCAGGTCGGAGGAGAGGCCCCAGCCCTCCGCCGCGGCCATCCAGCCGCGGAAGCCGACGCCGGTGGTGACGACCACGTCGTCGACGGGCCTCTCCAGGCTCCGCCGGGTGGCGGCGAGCAGGTCGGCGTCCTCGGCGAGCGGGACGAGCCTGATGGCGGGGGCGCTCAGCACGCGGGCGCCGCGCCGTTCGAGCAGCGCCCCGAACTCCTCGCGCCGGCGGGTGGCCGTGACGCCGACGGTGAAGCCCGCCAGCGCGTCTGGCGCCGTCTCGGGCGAAAGGACGGCGTCCCCGATGGATGACCCGCTCATGCGAGAACCTCGTCGTGGATCGGGACACCCGGCCGGGCCCCGAGCACCCGGCCGAGCATCACACGTACGTGAACCGGAAGTGAGATCACGCCTTCATCGTGGATTCGGAGGGTTTCCGCGCTGGGTCTCTTCTGTTACCGCTGTGCTACAAGCGACAGCCCGCGCGGTTGGCGGCGGACCCGGGAGGGAAACCCGTCGGTGTGCGACGCGGCTATTCGGGGAGGCGCGGGTGACGGTGCGGCCGATCCTGGCTTTCGACGATCCGGCGCTCCGCTCGGTCGCGGAGCCGGTCAAGGACTACGACAAGGAGCTGCGCGGGCTGGTCAAGTCCATGACGGCGACGTTGCGGGCGGGCGCCGGCCGGGCCGGGCTGGCCGCTCCTCAGGTGGGGGTGCCGCTGCGGGTGCTCGTCTACGCCTACGAGGGCGCGTCAGGCCATCTCGTCAATCCGCGGCTGGAGCTGTCGGAGCGGCGGATCACGGCGGACGAGGCCTGTCTGTCGGCCCCGGGCGTGTGGTGGCCGCTGCGGCGCGCTTTCATGGTCGTCGCGCGTGGCCGCGACATGTTCGGCAAGCCCGTCACGGTGCGGGCGCTGGGCGTGCTGGCGAGGGTGCTGCAGCACGAGTCCGATCATCTGGACGGGGTGCTGTTCAGCGACCACCTGTCAGCGGACGAGCGCGAACGCTTTCTGGCCGCGGCGCTGCCCTCGGGATGAGCGCGCGGCGCTGTTCCGGATCCAGGCCGCCCCAGACGCCGTGCGTCTGGCCGCTGCTGATCGCGTAGTCGAGGCACGGCTCCCGTACGGGGCACGTGTGGCAGATCGTCTTGGCGCGTTCCACCTGCGACTGGCCCGGACCCTGGAGCGAGATCGGGAAGAACAGCTCAGGGTCCAGGTCAGAGCAGGCGGCCCTGCGTGACCAGTCGAGCATCATCATGCTCATCGCGCCTACCCAGCGCCTTCCGGGTCATACCTCTTCGAGCAGGCGGTCCCAGTCGAGCAGGAACCTGTCGAGCCCGTAGCGCGCCAGCGCGGCCGTCCGCGCGGCCTTGCCTGCCTGGGCGGCCCGCTCCGGGTCCGCCGCGAACTCCCTGAGCGCCTGGGCCAGCACGTCCACCCGGGTGGAGACGACGCCCGCCTCGGGCGGCACCGCCTCGACGGCCTCGGTGGCGGCCAGTGCGACCACGGGCATGCCCAGGGTCATCGCCTCGATGAGGGCGAGCCCGAGCGAGGTCCACCGGTAGGGGTGCAGGTAGACCCGCCGTCTGGCGAGCTCGGCGTGCATGCGGGCCTGCGGCAGGTCCTCGTACGTCCCGTACGGGAGACCTTCGACCTTCATGCCGAACAGGTCGAGCGGCACCTCGGCGGCGAAGCGCGGCAGCAGGTCGGTGCCGGCCACCCGGGTGCGCCGGACGGGCTCGTTGACCACGACGCCCGCCCTGGGCAGTTCGCCGGTGTAGAGGTGGCCTGGGTCCACGACGCCGTGCTCGACGACCCGGGTGGGAGCGCGGCCGTTGTCCCAGAACAGCTCGTTGAAGTGGGTGACGTGCACGAGCGTGATGTCGGAGCGGTCCGCCAGCGGGTGGCGGGTGCGTGGCACGTCGCCGACCGGCGTGTTGTGCTCGACGTAGACGCCGGGCAGGTCGCGGCCGAGCCACTCGCGGGCCAGGTCGAGCTCGTGCGGGCGCTGGTAGACGACCACGTCGACCGGCTCGTCGCGGAGCCGGTCCCACGGCACTTCCCGGGCGCTTCCCGGCCACGGATAGGTGTCCGCCCGTCCCCGGCCGTCGGGGCCGCGGCCGGGGACGAGCGGCAGGACGTACTCGTGGCGGCCGTGCACGAACGAGGTGGTCCACGAGCCGTGGACGTGCCAGAGGAGGATCCTCACCAGCGGCTCCAGCCGAGCGCCCGCGACCAGGCGGAGCCGCCGGCGGCGACGGGGGCCGGCGCGGCGTCCGCCTCGCGCAGCAGCCGTTCGGCCACGTCGGTGAGGTCGTCGGCGACCTCGGGAGCGTGCTCGATCTCCTCGCGCCGCGTCTCCACGGTCGGCACCAGGATGCCGCGCGCCCCGGCGGCCCTGGCCGCCTCCATGTCGCGGCCGATGTCGCCGACCATGACACACTCGCGCGGGCTCACGTCCAGCACCGCGGCGGCCCTGATGAGCAGGCCGGGCGCGGGTTTGCGGCAGGTGCAGCCGTCGCCGTCGTCGTGCACGCAGATCGCCCACGCGTCGAACGGCCCGAGCAGTTCCTCGACCCGGGCGTTCACCTGTTCCATCTCGTCCGCGGTGATCAGGCCCTTGGCCACGCCCGACTGGTTGGTCACCACCGCCACCGGCAGGTCGGCGCGGCGCAGCCTGCTCAGCGCCTCCAGCGCGCCCGGCATGGGCCGGACCCGGGCCGGGTCGCCGTTGTACGGGACATCCCTGATCAGGGTTCCATCCCTGTCGAAGAGCACCGCCCCGGGACGTCGTTGTTCGAACACCATCCACCTCCGTCGCGTGGCCCACAGCTACCCGGCGCCATATCGGGCAAACAACTACTTAGGGTGACCAGACGCCAGATTTCGGGGGTGTTTGCCCATTTCAGCGAGGGGGGTGTGTTTGAGGAGCGCTCCTCTCGGTAGCCGTTCTCCTAATCTTCGCAGGAAGGGAACCGATGAGATTTCTCGGCATCAACGCGATCTTCCATGACCCCGCGGCGGCCCTGGTCGTGGACGGGAGGGTGGTCGCCGCCGCGGAGGAGGAGCGGTTCAGCCGGCGCAAGCACGGCAAGCGCCCGCTCCCGTTCTCCGCGTGGGAGCTGCCGGAGCAGGCGGCCGCCTGGTGTCTGCGGGAGGCGGGCATCGGCCCCGAGGACGTCGACGCGGTGGCCTACTCCTACGATCCCGCCCTGGTCGAGCAGCGCCCGGACGGCGACTGGGAGGACCTGCGGACCCGCTACGCGGTACGCGCCCCGCTGTTCCTGTCCACGGCGCTGCCGGGGCTGGACGCGGCGCGGGTGCGGTTCGTGCCGCACCACATCGCGCACGCCGCCTCGGCGGGGCTGGCCTCGCCCTGGCGCGACTGCGCGGTGCTGGTGTGCGACGGCCGCGGCGAGAACGTCTCCCACCTGGCCGGCCGCTACACCGGCGGCGAGCTGGAGGTGCTGGCCGCCCAGCCGCTGCCGCACTCGCTCGGGCTGATGTACGAGGACGTGACCGAGCACCTGGGATTCCTGCGCTCCTGCGACGAGTACAAGGTGATGGCGCTCGCCTCGTACGGGCGGCCGCGGTTCCTGGAGGAGCTGCGCGAGCTCGTCTACGCGACGGGCGACGGGGGCTTCCACGTGACGCCGATCGAGTGGGGCGGGTACGCCAAGGCGCTGCGCAAGGGCGAGCAGTGGACGGACGACCACGCCGACCTGGCGGCCAGCGTGCAGGCCCGGCTCGAAGAGGTGCTGCTGGACCTGGCCCGCTGGCTGCACGAGCGGACCGGCGAGCGGCGGCTGGCCCTGGCCGGCGGGGTCGCGCTGAACTGCGTGGCCAACACCCGGCTGCTGGCCGAGGGGCCGTTCGACGAGGTGTGGGTGCAGCCGGCCGCCGGCGACTCCGGCACCGCGCTGGGCGGGGCGCTGCACCTGGCCCAGGTGCACGGGGAGCCGGCCGCCCCGATGAGCACCGCGGCGCTCGGCCGCGGCTTCACCGACGAGGAGCTCGGGGCGTGGCTGGACGTGGCCCGCGTGCCGTACACGCGCCCCGCCGACCTGGCGGCGGCGGTGGCGGACGAGCTGGCCGCCGACCGGCTCGTCGCCTGGTTCCAGGGGCGGTCGGAGTACGGGCCGCGGGCGCTCGGGCACCGCTCGCTGCTGGCCCACCCGGGGCACGCGGCCAACACCGAGCGGCTCAACGACGTCAAGGGGCGCGAGCAGTTCCGGCCGATCGCGCCCATGGTGCTGGAGGACCGGGCCGCCGCCGTCTTCGGCCGGGGGCCGGTGCCGTCGCCGTACATGCTGTTCGTGCACGACGTGCTCCCCGGCTGGCGTGAGCGCGTCCCCGCCGTGGTGCACGTGGACGGGACCGCCCGGGTCCAGACCGTCTCCCCCGCCGCCGATCCGCTGATGGCGCGGGTGCTGGCCGAGTTCGAGGCGCGGACCGGGCTGCCCGTCGTGGTCAACACGAGCCTCAACACCGCCGGGCGGCCCATGGTGGACGACCCGCGTGACGCGCTGGAGTGCTTCGGGTCCTCGCCGGTGGAGGTGCTGGCCCTGGGGCCCTACCTGATACGGCGGGGGGAGGTGTTCGCGTCGTGATCACGGTGGTGATCCCCACGATCGGGCGGCCGAGCCTGCGCGCCACGCTGGCCGCGCTGGCGGACGTCCCGGTCGTGGTGGCCGACGACCGGCCGGGCGCCGCCGAGCCGCTGGAGGTTTCCGGCGGCGTACGGGTCGTGCGCTCGGGCGGGCGCGGGCCCGCGGCGGCGCGCAACGCCGGCTGGCGGGCGGCGGACACGCCGTGGGTGGCGTTCCTGGACGACGACGTGGTGCCGTCGCCCGGCTGGGCGCGCGCGGCCTGGAAGGACCTGGTGGACCTGCCGGAGGACGTGGGGGGCAGCCAGGGGCGGATCACGGTGCCGCTGCCGTCCGGACGACGGCCCACCGACGGCGAGCGGCACACCGCCGGGCTGGTGGACGCCGACTGGCCGACGGCCGACATGGCCTACCGGCGCTCGGCGCTGGAGCGGGTGGGCGGCTTCGACGAGCGGTTCCCGCGCGCCTACCGGGAGGACGCCGATTTGGCCCTGCGCGTGCGGCGGGCCGGTTACCGGCTGGTCAAGGGGGCGCGGGTGACGGTTCACCCGGTGCGCGACGACGGCTTCTGGGCCAGCGTCAGGTTCCAGCGCGGCAACGCCGACGACGCCCTGATGCGCCGCCTGCACGGGCCGGCCTGGCGCGCGGCGATCGGCGTCCGGGGCCGCCTGCGCCGCCACGCCCTCACGACGGCCTTCGCCGCCGCCGCTCTCGCCCTGGGCACCGCCTACAGCCTGACCGCTCACCAGGCCGCCTTCTCTCGTTGGAGGCGCGTCAGAGGGCCGGTCGAGGCCGGGGCCTGGCTGGCGGGGGCGGGGTGGGTGCTCATGACCGGGGAGTTCGTGTGGGCCCGGGTGCGGCCGGGGCCGCGCAGCCCCGGCGAGGTGGCGCGGATGGCCGTCACCGGCGTGCTGATCCCACCGGTGGCCTGCTGGCACCGGCTCAGGGGGGAATGGGAGGTGCGGCGATGAGCGCTCCGCGGGTGCTCGTGGCGCGGCTCGACGACGCCGGGGACGTGCTGCTGGCCGGCCCCGCCGTGCGGGCCGTGCGCGGGCGGGCGGGCGAGGTCGTCTTCCTGGCCGGCCCCCATGGCAGCGCGGCCGCCGGGCTGCTGCCCGGGGTGGACCGGGTGGTGGAGTGGCGGGCGCCGTGGATCATGAGCGAGCCGCCGCCCGTGACGCGGCCCGAGGTGGACGCGCTCGTCCGGGAGGTACGGGGCTGCGAAGAGGCGCTGATCCTGACCTCGTTCCATCAGTCGGCGCTGCCGCTGGCCCTGCTGCTGAGGCTGGCAGGGGTACGGCGGATCGCCGCCATCAGCGACGACTACCCGGGCTCGCTGCTCGACGTGCGCCACCGGGTCGACGAGAGCGTCGACGTGCCGGAGGCGGAGCGGATGCTGGCGCTGGCCCGCGCCGCCGGGTTCGAGCTGCCGCCCGGCGACGACGGCAGACTCGCAGTTCGACAGCCACTTCCGGATATCAGCCGAGAAACAGGGCAATTGCTCAATGTCGGCGGCGTTGCCGACAAAGGCGCGTATGTCGTGGTGCACCCGGGGACCTCCGCTCCCGCCCGGACCTGGCCCGCAGAGAGGCATCGCCAGACCGTACGAGAGCTGGTCCACGACGGGCACCAGGTCGTGGTCACCGGCAAGGAACGCGATCTCACCGCCTTCGTCGCCGGCGAGGACGCCGTGGACCTCGGCGGGCGGACTTCGTTCGCCGAACTCGCGGCCGTCCTCCAGCGTGCCGGGGTGCTCGTGGCGGGCAACACCGGCCCGGCACACCTGGCGGCGGCGGTCGGCACGCCGGTGGTCAGCCTGTTCGCCCCTGTCGTTCCCGCCGAGCGGTGGGCCCCGTACGGCGTGCCCACGGTGCTGCTCGGTGACCAGCACGCGCCCTGCCGGGCGAGCAGGGCGCGCGTCTGCCCGGTCCCCGGGCACCCGTGCCTGTCGCAGGTGACGAGTGAGCAGGTGGTCAAGGCAGTGAGGGAGCTGACGCAGTGAAGATCGATCTCATCTCGGAGCACGCCGACCCGCTCGCCGCGATCGGCGGCGTGGACTCCGGCGGTCAGAACGTGTACGTGGCCGCGCTGGCCACCGCGCTGGCCGCGCGCGGCCACTCGATCGTCGTGCACACCCGTCGCTCCCACGCCGCCCAGCCCTCGTCGGTGCGGCTCTCCCCCCGCATCACCGTCGAGTACGTGCCGGCGGGCCCGGCGGCCCCGGTGCCGAAGGACGAGCTTCCCCCGTACATGCCGGAGTTCACCGACCGGCTGGCCGACCGCTGGGCGCTGCGCGCCCCCGACGTGGCGCACGCGCACTTCTGGATGAGCGGGCAGGCGGCGCTGCAGGCGGCGGACGGGTTCCCGGTGGTGCAGACGTTCCACGCGCTCGGCACGGTGAAGCGGCGCTGGCAGGGGGGCGCCGACACCAGCCCCGCGCACCGCGTGGCCACCGAGCGGGCCATCGGCCGGCGCGCCGACGCGGTGCTGGCGACCTGCGGCGACGAGGTCACGGAACTCGTCGCGATGGGCGTGCCCGAGCGGCGGATCACGGTCGTGCCGTGCGGCGTCGACCTGGAGACGTTCTGCCCGGACGGGCCGGTGGCGCCGCGCACGGAGGGACCCATGGTGCTCAGCATCGGCCGGCTGGTGCCGCGCAAGGGCGTCGACACGGTGATCGCCGCGTTGCGCCGGCTGCCCGGCGCCGAACTGGTCATCGCGGGCGGGCGGACCGACGACGAGGAGGCGGTGCGGCTGCGCGAGCTGGCCGAGGGCTACGGGCTGGCGGACCGGGTGCACGTGATCGGCAGCGTGCCGCGCGAGCACGTCCCGGCGCTCATGCGCGCGGCCGACGTGCTGGTCACCGTGCCGTGGTACGAGCCGTTCGGCCTGGTGCCCGTGGAGGCGATGGCGTGCGGGGTGCCGGTCGTGGCGTCGGCGGTCGGCGGCCACCTGGACACCGTGGCCGGCTGCGGGCTGCTGGTGCCGCCGCGAAGGCCGAGGGCGCTCGCCAGGGCGCTGAAGGAGGTGCTCGGCAGACCGGACATGCGCCGGGAGATCGGCGGGGCCGGCGCACGCCGGGCCCGGGAACGGTACGGCTGGCCGCGCATCGCCGAGCAGACCGAGGCCGTGTACACGCAGGTGATCGACGGACAGCCGAGCCGTCTCGCCGCGCTGGGGGGGTAATCATGGACACGCATCTGGAGAAGCTCCGCACGGCCCTGACTAGGGTCGACGACCACGCCACCACGATCCGCGCCTGGGGCGGCAAGCTCGGGGGCGTGCTCGCGGCCGGGGGCAGGCTGCTGGCCTGCGGCAACGGCGGGTCGGCGGCCGAGGCCCAGCACCTGACGGCCGAGCTGGTCGGCCGGTTCCGCGCCGACCGGTCGCCGTACGCGGCGATCCCGCTGCACGCCGACACCTCGTCGCTCACCGCGATCGCCAACGACTTCGGCGCGGACGAGATCTACGCCCGCCAGGTGCACGCGCACGGCCGTCCGGGCGACGTGCTGATCTGCCTGTCGACCAGTGGCCGCAGCGCCAACGTGCTGGCCGCGGCGCGGGCCGCCCAGGAGCGCGGAATCCTGTCGTGGGCGCTGACCGGGCCCGCGCCGAACCCGCTCGCCGACCTGTGCGACGACGCGGTCGCCGTGCCCGCCGACGAGACGGCCACGGTGCAGGAGGTGCACCTCGCCATGATCCACATGCTCTGCGACGCGGCCGAGGAGGCCCTGTGACGGATCCACGGCGGGACCGGGACGTCCATCGCGGTCCCCCGCCGCCGGGTCCGCTGGTCGTGATCGGCGACACGCTGCTGGACGTGGACGTCGACGGCGAAGCCGTGCGGCTCTGCCCGGACGCGCCGGTGCCGGTGGTCGACGTGACGGCCGAGCACGCCCGTCCCGGCGGGGCGGGGCTGGCGGCGCTGCTCGCCGCCCGTGACGGCGCCGACGTGGTGCTGATCACCGCGATCGGCGACGACCCGGCTGGGCGCCGCCTGTGCGGGCTGCTGTCGGCCGAACTGGAGCTGGTACGACTCCCGCTGCGTGGCGAGACCGTACGCAAGACCCGCGTACGAGCCGGAGGCCAGACACTCCTGCGCCTGGACACCGGCGACGGAACCGCCCCACCCTTCCCAGCCGCGCCCACGACCGGACCCGCCCACCAGGACGAAGTCCCACCGCGAGAAGCCCCCGAGACCAGAGACGCGCACCCTGACCCCTTCGACCACCACGCCCTGCCCACCGAAGACCACACACAAGACACGGACAGCCACACAATCGCCGCAGGCGAATATCCGCAGCACGCGAACGTGACCACCTCCGACCCGCACAAGCCGGAACCGAACCCAACCGCCGCCAACGGAAACGCCCGCGACGCGGACGTGACCGCCGCAGGCGGAAACACGACCACCGACCCACACACCCCGGAGCCGGACCAAATTCTCGCGAAGGGAAACGCCCGCGACGCAGACGTGATCGTCACAGGCGGAAACACGACCGCCGACCGACACACCCGGGAAGGGGGCCCAACCGCCACCAACAGAAGCGTGCGCGACACCGAACTGACCGCCGCAAGCGGAAGCGCGAGTGCCGCCAACCCACACACGCCGGAATCGGACCCAACCGCCGCTAAGGCAAACACGCGCGACAAGGACGTGACCGCCGCAGGCGGAAGCGTCAGTGGTGCCGAACGACACATGGGGGAGTTCGGGCCGGATGCCGGTGTCCAGGGCGTGACGGCCGAGGGCGTGGATACGGCCGTCGTAGGGGGACATTTGGCCGCTGGGGATGGGTATGCGCGGGCGGTTGAGGTGGTTGCCGCAGCGGGGGCGGTGCTGGTGGCGGATTACGGACGGGGGGTGGCGGCGGTGGCGCGCGAGTTGTTGCGCGGCTGTGCGGCGCCTGTGGTGTGGGATCCGCACCCGAGAGGCGTCCGGCCGCCCCGGGGATGCGCGCTGATCACGCCGAGCGAGGCCGAGGCCAGGTTGCTGTGCCCGGGCGAGTTCCCGGGCGCCGACCGGGCGGCACGCGCCATCCGGGAGGAGCTGGACGCCGGCGCGGTCGTGGTCACCCGGGGCGCCGGGGGCGCGTCCCTGGCGCTGGCCGACGGCACGATGCTCAAGATCCCTGCGCCGGTCCGGGCGAGCGGCCAGGACCCGTGCGGCGCGGGCGACCGGCTGGCCGGGGCCGCGGCGCTCGCGATGCGGGCCGGGGCCGGCGTGGCGGAGGCGGTGATCACGGGCGTCGGCGAGGCCTCGCGGTTCGTCGCCGGCGGCGGCGCGGCCGCCGTCCGCGTCCAGGAGCAGGAGCTGGGCGACCGGCCGCGCACCGCCGTCGAGGTGGCCGAGCTGGTCCGGGCGTCCGGCGGCCGGCTGATCGCCACCGGCGGCTGCTTCGACCTGCTGCACGCCGGGCACGTCAGCCTGCTGCGGCGGGCCCGCGCGCTCGGTGACGCGCTGGTCGTGTGCGTCAACTCCGACGAGTCCGTGCGCAGGCTCAAGGGCCCGTCGCGCCCGATCGTGGACGTGACCGACCGGGTCGAGGTCCTGCGCGCGCTGAGCTGCGTGGACGCGGTGCTGGTGTTCGACGAGGGCACCCCGGTCCGCGCGATCGAGCTGCTCCGCCCCGACGTGTGGGTGAAGGGCGGCGACTACGAGGGCGGCACGCTGCCCGAATCCGAGGTCCTGGCCGGCATCGGCGCCGAGACGGTGGTGCTGGACCTGCTGCCGGGACGTTCGACAACCAATCTGATCAAGGAGATCCGATGAACGTACTGATCACGGGGGGCGCCTCGGGCCTCGGCCTGGCCACCGCGGAAGCGGTCGAGAAGGAGGGCTGGCGATCGTTCGTCGTCGACGTGCGCGAGCCGAGCCAGCGCTTCGAGCACGCCACCGCGGACCTGGCCGATCGGGAGCAGGCCGAGCGCGCGGTCCGCGAGCTGGCCGAGCGGGCCGGCGGGCTGGACGCGGTCGTCACCGCGGCGGGCATCGACCGGTGCGGGCGGCTGGAGGACGTGCCCGCCGACGACTGGGAGCAGGTGGTCAAGGTCAACCTGCTCGGCACGGCCTCCGTCGTGCGGGCCGCGCTCCCGTACCTGAAGAGGTCGCGCGGCCGGATCGTCACCTGCGCGTCCACGCTCGGGCTGCGCCCGCTGAGCGACGCCTCGGCCTACAGCGCGTCGAAGTTCGGCGTGGTCGGGCTGACCCGGGCGCTGGCGGTCGAGCTGCGCGGCGAGGTGGGGGTCACCCTGCTGGTGCCGGGCGGCATGCGGACGGGCTTCTTCGACGGCCGGCCCGAGCAGTACAAGCCCGGCCCGGAGGCGGGGCTGAACGACCCCGCGGACGTCGCCCAGGCGATCGTGTTCGCGCTGGGCAGGCCGGTCGGCTGCGAGATCAGGGAACTCGTCGTCTGCCCGGACACGGAGACATCATGGCCCTAGAACTCCTGGTGCTGCGCGGGCTGGGGCTGGGCGACCTGCTCACGGCCGTGCCCGCGCTGCGCGCGCTGCGCCAGGCGCATCCGGAGCACCGGATCACGCTCGCCACCCCGGCCTATCTCGGCCCGCTGCTGCCGTTCACCGGCGCGGTGGACGAACAGATCGACGTGTCCGGGCCCGGCCCGGTGCCGTTCGAGCGGCCGGACCTGGCGGTCAACCTGCACGGCCGGGGCCCGCAGAGCATCGAGGCGCTGCGCCGTACCGAGCCGGGACGGCTGATCAGCTACGAGACCGGCCCGCCGTGGCAGGACGGCGTGCACGAGGTGCGGCGCTGGTGCGACCTGCTGAGGTGGTACGGCATCCCGGCCGACCCGCAGGACCTGACGCTCGGCGTCTCCGACCGTACGGGGCCGGCGATCGTGCATCCCGGCGCCGCCTATCCGGCCAGGCGCTGGCCGCCGGAGCGGTTCGCGAAGGTGGCGGCGCTGCTGGACGACGACGTGGTCGTCACCGGCAGCGCCGAGGAGGCCGGGCTGGCCAGGAGGGTGGCCGAGCTGGCCGGGCTGCCGGCGGATCGGGTGCTCGCCGGGCGCACCGACCTGGCCGAGCTTATCGAGCTGGTGAGCAGGGCGCGCCTGGTGGTGTGCGGCGACACCGGCGTGGGCCATCTGGCGACCGCGTTCTGCGTGCCGTCGGTGGTGCTGTTCGGGCCGGTCTCCCCGGCGCAGTGGGGGCCGCCGCCCGGGTGGCGGCACGTGGCGCTGTGGGCGGGCAGCCGGGGGGACCCGCACGGCGACCAGCCGGACCCGGGCCTGCTGAAGATCGAGGTATCCGAGGTCGTCGACGCCGCGATGGAGGTCACGTCATGAGGGCGCTGGTCACCGGAGGAGCCGGGTTCCTCGGCTCCCACCTGTGTGAGCGGCTGCTGGACCGGGGGGCTGACGTGGTGTGCATGGACAGCTTCCTCACCGGCGGGCCGCGCAACGTGGAACACCTGGTCGACCGTCCGTCGTTCCGCATCATCGAGTGCGACCTGACCGGCTACGTGCACGTCGCCGGTCACGTGGATCTGGTGCTGCACTTCGCCTCGGCCGCCTCGCCGGCCGACTACCTGCGCTACCCGATCGAGACGCTGCGCGTCGGCAGCGTCGGCACGCTGCACGCGCTCGGGCTGGCCAGGGAGAAGGGGGCCAGGTTCGTGCTGGCGTCCACCAGCGAGGTGTACGGCGACCCGCTGGAGCACCCGCAGCGCGAGACGTACTGGGGGAACGTCAACCCGGTGGGGCCGCGCAGCGTCTACGACGAGGCCAAGCGCTTCGCCGAGTCGCTGACCACGGCCTACCGCGACTCGCGCGGCACCGACACCGGCATCGTGCGGATCTTCAACACGTACGGTCCGCGTATGCGGCCGTTCGACGGCCGTGCCATCCCGACGTTCATCCGGCAGGCGCTGACCGGCGAGCCGATCACCGTCACCGGCGACGGCTCGCAGACCCGGTCGATCTGCTACGTGGACGACACGGTGTCGGGCGTGCTGGCCATGGCCGAGAGCGACTTCGACGGCCCGGTGAACCTCGGCAACCCGGACGAGCTGACCATGCTCGACCTGGCCACGATGATCAAGGAGCTGACCGGGTCGGCGTCGCCGATCGAGTTCGTCGAGCGGCCGGAGGACGACCCGAAGGTGCGCCGGCCGGACACCACGCTGGCCGCCGAGCGGCTCGGATGGACGGCGAAGGTGCCGGCCGGTGAAGGGCTGCGGCGCACCATCGAGTGGTTCGCCCGCGAGCTGGACGGTCACCGGCCGGCCCGGATGACGGTCTAGAGCGCCACGCCGAGCAGGGCGTCGGCCAGGTCGCGGACCAGGGCCGGCGCCGCCCGGTCGCTACCGCCGCCGTCGAGTGCCTCGCCGGCCCACCGGTCGACGGCGGCCACGGCGCCGGGGGCGTCGAGGTCGTCGGCGAGCCGGTCGCGCACCTCGGCCAGCAACGCCTCCGCGGGCGGTCCGGCGGTCACGGCCACGGCGGAGCGCCAGCGCTCCAGCCTGGCCTCGGCGTCGGCGAGCAGGTCAGGGGTGTAGTCCCAGTCGGCGCGGTAGTGCCTGCACAGCAGGACGAGCCGGACCGCCATCGGGTCGTGCTCGGCCCGCAGCTTGGAGACGAACACCAGGTTGCCCCGCGACTTGGACATCTTCTCGCCGTCGAGGCCGACCATGCCGGCGTGCGTGTAGAAGCGGGCGAACGGCCACTCGCCGGCGGCCGCGTACCCCTCGGATGCGCCGCACTCGTGGTGCGGGAAGATCAGGTCGGAGCCGCCGCCGGCCACGTCGAAGCCGGGGCCGAGGTTGTCGAGGGCGATCGCGGTGCACTCGACGTGCCAGCCGGGCCTGCCGCGGCCGAGCCGCGAGTCCCAGGCGGGCTCGCCGGGCCGCTCGGCCCGCCACAGCAGCCAGTCGAGCGGGTCCCGCTTGCCGGGCCGCTGCGGGTCGCCGCCCCGCTCGGCGGACAGCTCCAGCATCCGCTCCCGGGAGTAGCCGGAGACCTCGCCGTAGCGGGGGGCGGCGGCCGCGTCGAAGTAGACGTCGCCGTCGAGGGTGTAGGTGACGCCGCGCTCGGCCAGCTCGCCGATCAGCTCCGCCACCCGGTCGACGACCTCGGTGACGGCGACGTACTCGCGGGGCGGCAGGATGCGCAGCGCCTCCATGTCGGCGCGGAACAGGTCGATCTCGCGCTCGGCCAGGCTCTGCCAGTCGACGCCGGTCTGCTCGGCCCGCTCCAGCAGCGGGTCGTCGACGTCGGTGGCGTTCTGCGTGTAGTGCACGGTGTGGCCGGCGTCGCGCCACATCCGGCCGACCAGGTCGAAGGCGAGGTAGGTGTTGGCGTGGCCGAGGTGGGTGGCGTCGTAGGGGGTGATGCCGCAGACGTACATCCTCGCGGTCGGCCCGGGATCGGTCTGCCGGACCTGCCGGGACGCGGTGTCGTAGAGCCGCAGGGGGACGCTCGCGCCGGGGAGCCTGGGAACGTTGGGGGCGGACCACGATTTCATGTCTTCGAGCCTATCCGTGCTGATCAGCGGTCATGTCGGTGAACTCGTACGTCACGCCGTCCGGCGCCAGCGTCAGGAGGGTGACGCTGAGGGAGGCGAAGACGCGGCCGTCGGGCAGCTCGTGCCGGACGATCAGCGCGTCGGGCGCGTCGGAGGGCGGGTCGCGGAGCGGCTCGTGCCAGTCGGCGTCGCCGGCGAACCTCGGCAGGTTGGTGGTGACGCGCTCGTGGCCGGGGTCGAGCCCGGTGTTGACGATCACGCTGGTGCCGTCGGGCAGCTCGGCGGCTTCGAGCCGGTGCCCGTCCCAGCTGAACACGCGGGCCCCGGACAGGCCGGCGAGCACCAGGTGGAACGGGTCGTAGCGGGTCAGGTCGACGTCCGGCATCTCGCCGGAGGAGACGGCGAGCAGCGGCAGGTCGCCGCGAGAGAGCTTGCGGATCTCGGGGGCGGGCAGCCCGCGGCCGTTCAGCAGGGCGGCGGCGCGGCGGGCCTGCCGGTCGACCGCGAGCCAGGTGCCGCCCGCCTTGAGGTCGCGCCCGCCGACGACACCGGGATGGTCGGGCCAGTGTTCGGCCGGGCCTTCCCACGGGCGGTCGGCGAACTCGTCCCTGATGCCCATCAGGGTCAGGGGCCGACCCGTTCTCACGATCACCGTGCACATGCGGCAAAGCGTACAAAACTGCTCTAGATGGGCGGCCAGGGGATGGCAGGCCAGCCCTCGAAGGGGTACGGGTGCACGCCGGTGTCGAGCAGCCGCCGCACCCGCTTCCAGGTCGCCTCGACCTCGGCCGTCGTCAGCAGGTCGCGCAGCTTGCGGCCCAGCGAACCGGAGTCGAGCTCGCGCTCCAGCTTGGCCAGCACGCCCACCGCCTCGCGCGACAGCGGCTTGCCCCGCCACTGCCACAGGACCGTGCGGAGCTTGTCCTCCACCGCGAAGCAGACGCCGTGGTCGACCCCGTAGACGTGGCCGGTCGGCAGGGGCAGCAGGTGGCCGCCCTTGCGGTCGGCGTTGTTGACCACCGCGTCGAAGATGGCCATCCGGCGCACCACCGGGTTGCGGCTGCGCACCAGCCGCATCAGGTCGATCTCGCGCTCGGTGTCGATCCACAGCTGGCACATGCCGGGCCCGAACGGCCCCTCGCGGTAGACCGTGGGCGGCACGATGTGCCAGCCGGTCGCCTGGGAGACCTCGTAGGCGGCCACCTCACGGGCGGCGAGGGTGCCGTCGGGGAAGTCCCACAGCGGGCGCTCGCCGCGTACAGGCTTGTAGACGCACGCGACCGCGCGCTCGCCCAGCCTGACCGTGCAGTAGAGGGTCATGTTGGTGGCTTCGACGAGGCGCCCGGCCATCTCCAGGCGGCCGTCACGGAGCAGCTTGAGCGTCTCCTCCTCGTCCATGGCCGAGGGGAGGGCAGGCCTGACGGCGGGCTCGCTCTCCGGAGCGGTCATGAAGCCGCCTCACCTCCGCGGTAGCCGTTGAGACGTACGCACACGTGCCCCTCGGCGTCGAGCGGCTGCCCGCAGAGCGGGCAAGGCGGGCGGCCCGCCGCGACGATGTCCAGCGCCCGCCGGGTGAAGGCCCTGGCGGCGCCGGCGCTGATGCGGACCCGCAGCACCGCGGGCTCGGGCGCCCCGAGGTCTTCCTCGTCGACCATCTCCTGGGCCTCGATGACCACCTGCGACCTCTCGGGGTCCCACGCCAGCGCCATCGTGCCGACCCGGAAGTCCTCGGCGACCGGGACGTCGAGCGGGCCCTCGTCGGCCAGCTCGGCGGGGGCGATGGCGGGCACCTGGGCGGTGCCTCCGCTGCGCCGCAGCACCTCGTCGAGCAGCTCTTCGAGCCTGCCCGCGAGCGCGGCCACCTGCAGTTTCTCCAGCGCGACCGTGGTCAGTCTGCCCTCGGCCCTGGCCTGGAGGAAGAAGGCGCGCGCGCCCGGCTGGCCGAGGGCGCCCGCCACGAACCTCTCCGGCGGGTCGTAGTCGAAGACCGGCATAGCCTGACCTTACGTGGTCCCGGGCCCGCCGCCGACGGCGGCATCGCTCCCGGTGGAGTTTTCTCCCCCGTCTTTCTCCTCCGAATCCTCAGAAAGCTTCAATTCCCCCATATCGTTAAGTTTGAGAACAAAGGGACGCAAGGGGGCATAGCGAATAACGGTGAGAGCGGCCGGATCAGCGGTTATCCGCTGAAACTGATCGAGGTGGAGCCCCAGAGCGTCCGCGACGATCGCCTTGATCACGTCTCCGTGACTGCACGCGAGGTAGACAGCCTTCTCCCCCAGACGTCGATTCCAGCCCCGGATGGCGGCGACGGCCCGGTACTGCATCGCGGTCATCGCCTCCCCGCCGGGGAAGACCGCCGCGCTCGGGTGGGCCTGCACCACCGGCCAGAGCGGATCCTTGGCCAGCTCCTTGAGCTCGCGCCCGGTCCAGTCGCCGTAGTCGCACTCCAGCAGCCGCTCGTCGGTCTCGACGGGCAGGCCGCGGCCCGCGGCGACGGCCTCGGCGGTCTCGCGGCAGCGCTCCAGCGGGCTGGAGACGATGGCGTCGAGGCGGACGCCGGCGATCCGCTCGGCCAGCGCGGCGGCCTGCGCCCGGCCGGCGTCGCTGAGGTGAACTCCAGGTGTGCGGCCGGCCAGGACCGGCCCCGTCAGATCGGTCAGCCCGTGACGGGCCAATAGCAGCGTCGTCATCCACCCAAGTGTCGCAGGCGTCTGTCGCGGTGTTTCACGGCCCCGAGCGGTAATCTGGCGGGATCATGGAGCAGCGTTATGTCGGCCGCAGCGGCCTGTCGGTGTCCCGGCTGGGCCTCGGCACGATGACGTGGGGGCGTGACACCGACGCCGACGACGCGGCGGCCCAGCTCGGGATGTTCCTCGACGCGGGCGGCACCCTCGTCGACACGGCCGACGTCTACACCGGCGGCGACGCCGAGCGGGTGCTCGGCCGCCTGCTGCGCGACCAGGTGCCGCGCGGGGAGCTGGTGATCTCCACCAAGGCCGTGGTGACGCCGATGGGCCACCGGCAGCGCGACGCCTCCCGGCGCCACCTGATCGCCGCGGTCGACGCCTCGCTGAGCCGGCTCGGGGTCGACTACGTCGACCTGTGGCAGCTGCACACCTACGACGCGGAGGTCCCGCTCGACGAGACGCTGGCCGCGGTCGACACCATCGTCTCCTCCGGCCGGGCGCTCTACGCGGGCGTGTGCGACTACACCGGCTGGCAGCTCGCCGCGGCTTCGGTGACGCAGCGGGTGATCCCGGGCCGGGCGCCGATCACCTCGGTGCAGACCGAATACTCCCTGCTGGCCCGCGACGCCGAGCGCGAGCTGCTGCCTGCCGCCCACCACATGGGCGTGGGCGTGCTGGCCTGGTCGCCGCTGGGCCGCGGGGTGCTGACCGGCAAGTACCGCACCGGCATCCCCGCCGACTCGCGGGCCGCCACGCCTCACTTCGCCGACTTCGTCCGCCCGTACCTCGACGACAGGAGCCGCAGCGTGGTCGAGTCCGTCGTGACGGCGGCCGAGGGGCTGGGCGTCTCGGCGACGGCGGTGGCGCTGTCGTGGGTCCGCGACCAGCCGGGGGTCGCCTCGGCGATCGTCGGCGCCCGCACGCTCTCGCAGCTCAAAGGCACGCTGCTCGCAGAAGACCTGGAGCTCCCGATCGAGATCCGAGAGGCCCTTGATGACGTCTCGTCCCCCGAATGACGAACGAGAGCCTCGCTCGCGTGTTACTAGTCGATACCGAATCGCAACTTTACCCCGAAAAACCCTGCGTCGTCTGGCCTGTGTCCATAAGGATTTTCCTCGGAAGCGACGCGGGAGGGGACGGATGGGGAGCAGAACCGCGATCTCGGCTGGGATCCTCGCGGTGTCGATGGTGACGCTTCCCGTCGTCGCCGCCGCCCCGGCGGGGGCCCAGGTCCTCGACTGCGAGCACGGCGGGGGCGGCCTGCTCTCGGGCCTGACCGACGGCCTGTGCGACACCGTGGGCGCCGTGACCGGCACGGTCGACAAGCTGACCGGCGGGCTCACCGAGCCTCTCACCGAAGGACTCGGCAAGACCACCGACAAGGTGCTCGGCACCGTCGGCGAGGCCGTGCCGACCGCCGCGCCGCGTTCGTCGGCCGAGCCTTCCGCCGACGCCAAGCCCTCCGCCAAGCCCAAGAAGACCCTGCTGCCCGAGCCTCTCAGCGACGTCTGCCTGCCGGGGCTCGCCTGCGAGGGCGAGGGCCTGCTGGAGGAGACGCTCCGCCCCACGCCCGAGACCACCGGCCGTACGACGGCCGAGCCCGAGCCCGAGCGGGAGCGCGAGGAGCGCCGCCGCGACCCGGACGACCGGGACCGCGAGGACGACCGGGAGGAGGCGGACGCGGCGCCCACCACCTGGCCGACGCAGCCGCCCGCGCGCGAGACGCACTCCGTCGACGGCAGCGAGGAGCCGGTCACCGACGACCCGGCGGCCGACCCCGAAGACCTGCGCATCGACCTGCTGTGGCCGGACCCGTTCACCGACAAGCTGCCCCTTCAGGTGGGCAGGGAGCCGGTGGTGCGGCCGGTGGCGAAGGCCTCCGACGTGGTGGGCACCACGCTGACCGTGGTGCTGCTCGCCACGGCGGTCCTGGCCAGCCGCGTGGTGCAGCAGCGCAGGCGCCGGAGCGAGCAGCACGAGTCGATCCCCTTCGAGCCGGCGGGGCGGCACCGGCTCGCCTGAGGGTCAGCCGCCGATCGCGTGGACGCCGCCGTCGACGTGCACGATCTCGCCGGTGGTGGCCGGGAACCAGTCGGACATCAGCGCCACGCAGGCACGGGCGGCCGGCACCGTGTCGGCGAGGTCCCAGCCGAGCGGGGCCCTGTCGGGCCAGCTGTCCTCGAACTCCTTGAAGCCCGGGATCGACTTGGCGGCCATGGTGCGCAGCGGCCCGGCGGCCACGAGGTTGACGCGGATGCCGTGCTTGCCGAGGTCGCGGGCGAGGTAGCGGTTGCACGACTCGAGGCCGGCCTTGGCCACGCCCATCCAGTCGTAGACCGGCCAGGCCTTGGTGGCGTCGAAGTCGAGGCCGACGACCGCGCCGCCGTCCTTCATGAGCGGCAGGCAGGCCACCGCGAGCGCCTTGTAGGAGTAGGTCGACACGTGCAGGGCGGTGGCGACGTCCTCCCACGAGGTGTTGAGGAAGTTGCCGCCGAGCGCCGTCTGCGGGGCGAAGCCGATGGAGTGGACCACCCCGTCGAGGCCCTCGACGTGCTCGCCCACCCGGGCGGCGAGCGTGTCGAGGTGGTCGGTGTCCTGCACGTCGAGCTCCAGGACCGGAGCGGGATCGGGCAGCCGCTTGGCGATCCGCTCGACCAGGCTCAGCCGGCCGAACCCGGTGAGGACGACGGTCGCGCCCTCCTCCTGCGCCAGCTTGGCGACCGAGAACGCGATGGACGCGTCGGTCAGCACGCCCGTCACGAGGATCCGCTTGCCTTCGAGTATGCCCACGTCAGTGCCCCATTCCCAGACCGCCGTCGACGGGGATCACGGCCCCGGTGATGTAGGAGGCGTCGTCGCTCGCCACGAAGCGGACGACGCGCGCGACCTCCTCGGGAGACGCCTGGCGCCCGAGGGGGATGTTCTTGACGATCGCCTCGGTGTCGAGCTCGGCCGTCATGTCGGTGGCCACGAACCCGGGCGAGACCACGTTGACCGTGATGCCGCGCGAGCCGTACTCGCGGGCCATGGAGCGGGCGAAGCCGATCAGACCGGCCTTGGAGGCGGCGTAGTTGGTCTGGCCGGCCTGGCCGAGCAGGCCGATCACGGAGGAGACGAGGATGACGCGGCCGCGCTTGAGCCGCATCATGGGCCGGATGGCCCGCTTGGCGACGCGGTAGGCGCCGGTGAGGTTGGCGTCGATGACGTCGGTGAAGGTCTCCTCCTTCATCATCGCCAGCAGGGTGTCCTTGGTGATGCCGGCGTTGGAGACGAGGACCTCGACCGGGCCCTGCTCCGCCTCGACCTTGTCGAAGGCGGCCTCGACCTCGGCCATGCTGGTCACGTCGCACCGGACCCCGAACAGCCCTTCCGGCGGCTCCCCCGAGCGGTAGGTGACGGCGACGGCGTCGCCGGCGGCGGCGAGTTCACGGGCGATCGCGAGGCCTATGCCGCGATTGCCTCCGGTGACGAGTACAGAGCGTGCCATGACACCAGACGCTATCGGCTACCCGCCGGTACCCGCTTATCCGGGGGACACAAGATCACGGGGTTAGGATCGTGGACATGCGCCAGATCGACTCCGATTTCCTCGCGCTGCCGCTGCGGCGGCTCGCGGACGCCGCCCTGCAGCGCGCCCGCGACCTGGGCGCCGAACACGCCGACTTCCGGCTGGAACGCGTCCGCGCCGAGACGCTCAGCCTCTACGACGCCCGCCTCGAAGGCGCCTCCGACGCGGACGACCTGGGCTACGCCGTCCGCGTGGTGAAGGGCGGCACCTGGGGCTTCGCCGCCGGGATCGAGCTGACGCCGGAGGCCGCGGCGCTGGTGGCCGAGCAGGCGGTCCGGGTGGCGCAGGTGAGCGCGCCGATCAACCGCGAGCCGATCGAGCTCGCGCCCGAGCCGGTGCACGCCGACGCCACATGGGTGTCGTCCTACGAGATCGACCCGTTCGAGGTGCCGCAGGCCGACAAGGTGGCGCTGCTGGCCGACTGGTCGGCGGGGCTGCTCAAGGGCGCCGACCACGTCTCGGCCCGGCTGCTGCAGGTCAAGGAGCAGAAGTTCTACGCCGACACGGCCGGCACCACGACCACGCAGCAGCGGGTGCGGATCCATCCGAGCCTGAACGCGATGAAGGCGTCGGAGTCCGGCTTCGACGACATGTCCACGATCGCGCCCCCGGTGGGTCGCGGCTACGAGTACCTCACCGGCACGGGGTGGGACTGGCAGACGGAGCTGGAGGCGCTGCCGCTGCACCTGGCGGAGAAGCTGGCGGCGCCGTCGGTCGAGGCCGGCGACTACGACCTGGTGGTCGACCCGTCCAACCTGTGGCTGACCATCCACGAGTCGATCGGCCACGCCACCGAGCTCGACCGGGCGCTCGGCTACGAGGCCGCCTACGCCGGCACCAGCTTCGCCACCTTCGACCAGCTCGGCGAGCTGGTGTACGGGTCGCCGTCGATGAACGTCACCGGCGACCGCACGGTCGAGCACGGGCTGGCCACCGTCGGCTACGACGACGAGGGCGTGCTGGGGCAGAGCTTCGACATCGTCCGCGACGGCGTCCTGGTCGGTTACCAGCTCGACCGGCGGATGGCGCTGATGAAGGGGCTCGGCCGGTCCAACGGGTGCGCGTTCGCCGACTCGCCCGGCCACACCCCGATCCAGCGGATGGCCAACGTGTCGCTCCAGCCCGCGCCCGGCGGCCCCGACACCGAGGAGCTGATCGCCGGCGTCGAGCGCGGGCTGTTCATCGTCGGCGACAAGAGCTGGTCGATCGACATGCAGCGCTACAACTTCCAGTTCACCGGGCAGCGCGCGTACCGGATCTCCCACGGGAAGCTGGCCGGGCAGGTCCGCGACTTCGCCTACCAGGCCACCACGACCGACTTCTGGCAGTCGATGGAAGCCGTCGGCGGGCCCCGGACCTACGTGCTGGGCGGCGCGTTCAACTGCGGCAAGGGCCAGCCGGGGCAGGTCGCGCCGGTGAGCCACGGCTGCCCGTCGGCGCTGTTCAGGAACGTCCGGATACTCAACACCGTTCAGGAGGGCGGAAAGTGACTCCCCAGCAGATGGTGGAGAAGGCGCTGGAGCTCTCCACGGCCGACGGGTGCGTGGTGCTGGCCGACGAGCAGTCCACGGCCAACCTGCGTTTCGCCGGCAACACGCTGACCACCAACGGGGTGGCGCGCTCCAGCCGGCTCACGGTGATCTCGGTGGCCGGTCAGGGCGTCGGCGTGGTGTCGCGCGCCGCCGTCCGCCCTGACCAGCTCGCCGACGTGGTGGCCGCCGCCGACGCGGCGGCGCGCGACGCGCGGCCCGCCGAGGACGCCCGCGAGCTGGTGTCCGGGGTGCCCGCCAGCCCGTCCTGGGACGAGCCGGTGCCGCCGACCGGCATCGACGTGTTCGCGGACTTCGCGCCCGCGCTCGGCGAGGCGTTCTCGGCCGCCGCGTCGGGCGGCAGGAAGCTGTACGGGTTCGCCGAGCACACGCTCACCTCGACCTTCCTCGGCAGCTCCGCTGGGCTGCGGCTGCGCCACGACCAGCCGACCGGCAGGCTGGAGCTCAACGCCAAGTCCGAGGACCTCAAGCGCTCGGCGTGGACCGGCGTGGCCACCCGCGACTTCACCGACGTGGACGTCGCCGGACTCGACTCCGGGCTGGCGCGGCGGCTCGACTGGGCCAAGACGCGGGTCGACCTGCCCGCGGGCCGCTACGAGACGCTGCTGCCGCCGACGGCGGTGGCCGACCTGATGGTCTACCTCTTCTGGTCCGCGGGCGCGAGGGACGCCGTGGACGGCCGCTCGGTGTTCGCCAGGCCGGGCGGCGGCACCAGGGTGGGCGAGCAGCTCGCCACGGTGCCCGTGACGCTCTCCAGCGACCCCGCGGCCGCCGGTATCGCCTGCTCGCCGTTCGTGACGGCGCACTCCTCCGGCCGGCAGAGCTCGGTGTTCGACAACGGGCTGCCGCTGTCGTCCACCGACTGGATCCGCGAGGGGCGGCTGGAGGCGCTGCTGCAGACCCGCTACTCGGCCGAGTTGAGCGGGCTGCCGGTGACGCCCGCCATCGACAACCTGATCATGAAGGGCCCCGGAGAGGGCCGCTCGCTGGACGACATGATCGCCTCCACCAAGCACGGGCTGCTGCTGACCTGTCTGTGGTACATCCGCGAGGTCGACCCGCAGACGCTGCTGCTGACCGGGCTCACCCGCGACGGCGTCTACCTGGTCGAGCACGGCGAGGTGGTGGGCGAGGTCAACAACTTCCGGTTCAACGAGAGCCCGGTCGACCTGCTGGGCCGGCTGAGCGAGGTGGGCGGCGCCCGGCAGACGCTGGCGCGTGAGTGGGGCGACTACTTCACCCGCACCGTCATGCCCGCCGTGCGGGTGCCGGACTTCAACATGTCGACGGTCAGCCAGGCGAGCTGATCGCCAGCTCGTGCACCCTGCTCCACCGCTGCCCGGTGACCAGCCGGGCGGTGAGGTCGTCCAGGTCGTAGACGATCGACCACCGGGTGTGCGGCTGCGCCACCCGGCGCAGCAGGTCGAGGGCGTCGGCGCCGGTGCCTGCGCCCTTGGCCAGGGCGCCGTAGCGGGCGTCCGACAGCCGGTCGGCCGGGCTGGTGCCGGCCATGGTGATGTTGGTGAGGATCCGGTCGTCGACGACGTGCAGTTCGCCGCCGCCGTACTCGGCGACGACGGCGCGGCCGGTCCGGTCGGCGATCAGGTAGTGCACCTGCGGCCCGCCGGTGAACTCGATGTCGTAGCGGCGCATCAGCGCGATCGCCTCGTCCACGGTGGCGGCCCGGTCGAGCATCAGCCGGATGATGCGCGTGGTGCCCACCAGCGCGCGGCCCGGCGTCCGTTCGGGCAGCTCGGCGTCGGGCGTCTGGGCCAGTCCGACGGCCAGGCCCTTCTCGTTCATGCCGTCGAACGGCAGCAGCACCGCGTGGCCGAGCCGCCGCCGGTGCCCAGGGTCCGCCAGGTCCGGCCCGCCGCCGTCGAGCACGTACGAGACGTCGGAGACGGAGATCGAGGCGTACGCGCCGGGAGCCTTGGCGTGCACCACCATGGCGGCGTTCGGGTCCCAGTCGAAGTTGCGGGCGAACTCCGGGCCGCCTGCCGACTCGGGGCCGCGGGCGAACAGCGAGCACGCCCAGGCGCTGTCGGGGCGGGCCAGTTCCTCGTCGGTGAGCGGCGCCTCGGCGTCGTAGCCGCCGTGGTAGGTCATCTCGTACATCGGCAGGTCGTCCAGCCGCCGCAGGCTGCCCGCGGTCCGCTCGACCTGGTCCTGGTTCTGCCGTAACACCGGGCTCTCCCCCGCGGGCCGCCGCGCCGCCGGCTCCCCCGCGCACGCCACTGTGGAAGCGACGAGGAGCAGTGCCGTCAACACCCCCGCGGTACGGCTGCGCATGACCGAAGTGTGCCGTCCACTCCCCCCATCTGTCACCCCCTACAAGCCTCTGGTGATCGTTCGCCGCCGAGGAGAGGCATGGCTGGAGCGACCGGATCCGCCCCCTGACGCCCCCGGTCGTCGAGTCGCGTGAATCCCACCCCGACGCCCGCCGTGGATGAGAGGCCGCTTCCGCTCTCCTGACGCCCACCTCGGACGAGGAGAGGCCGCTTCCGCCCCCTGACCGCCCACCGTGAATGAGGAGAGGCCGCTTCCGCCCCCCTGACGCCCACCGCGGACGAGGGGCCGCCCCCGGCCCGACGAGGTCCCTCGATCGCGTAGCGGGTCGGCACGTGATGCGGCCGGTGCCGCGGCGGCCGGACGGCCGACGGAGGTGCGGCCGACGGAGGTGGCTATCGGCCGACCCGCCAGCGCGTCGAGCGCCCACGCGGGCAGGCCGGTGGTGCGGGACCGGCGTTGTCCGCCGGCACCGCGGTTGCGCGGGCGCCGCCGCGCGGTGGTGGCCGCCGAGGCAGCGCCATCGGTACGACGGCCGGCTACGCCCGATGGTCACCGACCTTATGCCCGCCCTTTCCGCCGGAGGGGCGACCGCCGCCGTCCCGCCTCGATGCGTCCCTACGGGGATCCGAAACCGATCGCCGCCATTGCCGGTGGCGGCAGAGCGGTAGTCGACGGGGTTGGGACGGTGGGGGCGCCATTGCGGCCTGCGGGTGGCGGGCGCCGGAGGCTGGTTGAGGGGCGGGTGGGGTGGTGTCAGGGCGGACGTAGGATGGGCACTATTTGATCTTGGATGACCATGCCGGATGGGGAGGGTGGGCGGTGCGGACCGTTGTGGCGGAGATGGCGGAGCGGCTGGTCGAGGTGCCGGGGGTGGTGGGGGTGCTGCTGGGCGGCAGCCGGGCGCGTGGGGAGCACCGGCCGGAGTCCGACTGGGATCTGGGCGTCTACTATCGGGCGCCGCTCGACGTGGAAGGGCTGCGGAAGCTCGCGGGGCCCGGGGTCGAGGTGGCCGGGCCGGGCGGGTGGGGGCCGTGGGTGGACGGCGGGGCGTGGCTGGAGGTCGGCGGCGTGGCGGTGGACTGGATCCTGCGCGACGTCGACCGGGTGCGGCGCGTGTGGGAGGACTGCCGGGAGGGCCGCTACGAGGTGGGCGTCCAGGTGGGGCATCCGCTGGGGTTCTGGTCGCCGTGTTACGCGGGTGAGGTGGCGCTCGGCGCGATCCTCGCCGATCCGCACGGGGAGCTGGGACGGCTGCGGCGGGAGGCCGCCGTGTACCCGGAGCGGTTGCGGGAGTCGCTGATGAGGGCGGCCGAGGAGGCCGGGTTCCTGGTGGAGGTGGCGGGCAAGGGCGTGGGCAGGGCGGACACCCTCTACGTCGCGCTCTGCCTGTCGCGGGCGGTCGGCGTGCTGGTGCAGGCGCTGTTCGCGGCCGAACGGCGGTGGTGCCTCAACGAGAAGGGCGCACTGGCGGTCGCGGAGACACTGCCGGGCGCCCCCGCCGGGTTCGGCCGCCGGGCCCGCGCGCTGCTCGGCGGCCTGGGCGAGACCCCGGAGTCGCTGGCCACGGCGGTGGACGCGGCGCGTGAACTGGTGGCGGAGACGCGGGACGCGCTCCACCGGTGAGTCGATAGCGGAACCCAGGACGCGCTCCGCCCATGAGCCGGCGGCGGAAACCCCCAGACGCGCTCCGCCGGTGAGCTGATGGCGGAGACCTTGGGCACGTTCGGCTGTTGAGCTGGCAGGGAAACCCGGGACGCGCCCGCCGGTGAGCTGATGGCGGAACCCGGGACGCGCTCCGCCGGTGAGCCGGCGGTGGAGGCCCGGGGCGCGCTCGATCTGTAAGCCAGTCAGGACGAGCGGTTCCGCGGGCGGGTGGCGTCCGCCGTCTCGTCGCTGATCGCCCACGGCCGTCGAGCCGCGAGGGCTCGCCCGTCCTACCCGGCCGGGTGGCGTCCGCTGTCCCGTCGCATCGCCCGCGGCCGTCGAGCCGCGGGGGCTCGACGGTGCTAGCTGTCCTCCAGGCGGAAGCCGACCTTCATGCCGACCTGGAAGTGGGCCACCTCGCCCGCGTCGATGTGGCCGCGCACCTCGGTCACCTCGAACCAGTCGAGGTGGCGCAGGGTCTGCGAGGCCCGCCTGATGCCGTTGCGGATGGCCTGGTCGACGCTCTCATGCGAGGTGCCGACGATCTCGGTCACGCGGTACGTACGATCCGTCATCTCCGAATCCTCCTTACTCCAAGGCCATGATCGCATGACCCATAGTGCCGTCCAGGGGCGCTGTCGCCGCCGGCCCGTCCGAGGTCTAACGTGGGGGGTATGAGGAGTTGGCGCAGGAAGCAGGCGGTCCACACGGTCACGGACGCCAGGCCTTCGCTGAGCACCGACATCCGGCGCCGGGAGCGGAGCTACCTCATCAAGATGGGCATCCGCACGATCTGCCTGATCCTGGCGGTGGTGGTGCCGCTGCCGTGGCCGTACAAGCTGCTGTTCATCGCCGGTGCGGTCTTTTTGCCGTACATAGCGGTTATCGGGGCCAATGAGCGTGGCAAGGACGCCCCACCTCCCACCTTTCAGACCCCGGAAGCTAACCAAAGCGAGATACCGATGCACCGACGCGAGATCGGGTCGTGACTAAGTCTTGACGCATCCCACGGGTTGTAGGTGTACGCTTTAGCCAAGCGCTCCGGTCCCCCGTCGGAGTGCTGGTGCCGGCGTTCCGGGCCCCCGTCGGAACGCCGATGAAGCGACGCCGGGTGGTTTGCCCCCGTAACCACCCGGCGTCGCCCTTTTCCCGGCAAAACTTTCGAAGCCGATGATCTGTTCACGAGCCGGCTTCGCAGTCGGATAGGGCCGCTTTCCCGAAATCGTTTACACCCCGCCAGCCCCACAATTCACAGGGAATCTTCAGGGTCGGGCGGGGCTTGACTGCACGAGTTCGTTCCAGTGTCAGCGGTCGGTCAGCGTCTCGGTTGTGGTCTGGCCCCAATTCCTGGCGAGCGCGGTCAGCCGCTCCACCGCCTCCTCCGGCGCGGTCCCGGCGCCCTGGGCCAGCCCCAGCAGGTAGGCGGTCAGCGGCGCGGCCGGCCTGGCCACCCCGTGCGCGACCTCCTTCGTCAGCTCCAGGATCTGGTCGCGGTCCACCCTGGCCGGGTCGATGCCCAACTCCTCGCAGGCCAGCGCGGTCCACTCAGCCAGCACGTTCATTCCGAGCCTCCTCCAGGTCGTCCCTGGTGTCGCAGTCGAACCAGGCTTGCCGGGGCAGCGGCACCCGCCGCCCCACGAGCGGCGCCAGCAGCCCGCGCAGCGACCGCCCCTCGTAGGCCGCCAGCGCCTCCCGCAGCCCGGCGGCTTCCCAGACGCCGAGCAGCCACTGTTCGCGTCCTTCCCCGTCCACGGCGACCGCCCCACGCCCTGCGCCGGTATGCGCCAGGAGGGTGGAGAGGTGGGAGGGGGCCAGGAACGGGAGGTCGCCGGCGAGGAGGACCACCCAGGGGGCGGTGACCTCGGCGAGCCCCGCCCGGAGCGCGGGCACCGGCCCGGCGCCCGGCGGGTCCTCGCGGACGAAGACGGCGCCCGGGATGGCCCTGGCAGGTCCCACGATGACGACGCGCCCGGCCTCACGGGCGGCGGCGGCGACGTTGCCGACCATCGGCGTGCCGCCCACCTCCAGGCCGGGTTTGTCCACCCCGCCCAGCCGTTCAGCCCTGCCGCCCGCCAGGATCACCGCGTCGAACACGTCTCCACCGTACGCGGTCATGTCCTCAGGAGCTCCAGAAGACGCGGCGCGGGGAGCGCGTGGGCGGTGCGGCCCTCGGCGCCCGTGGTCGTCTCGGCCGCGAGCAGGGAGTTCAGCACGGACTCCTCGACGGCGTCCATGGCCGCGCCGAACAGCGGGTTCAGCTCGTGGTCGGGCATCGGGGCGTGCCCGGTGCGGGTGGTGAAGGCGATGGCGTAGTCGCCGCTCCCGTGGCTGTAGTCGGCGCCCACCCGGCCGAGCGCGAAGACGGCCCGCCTGGCCAGCCGGGTGAGCTGCCGGGCGTCCACGGGCGCGTCGGTGGCGATGACGATCATGCAGGAGCCCGCCTCCTCCGGCCCGGCTGGAGGGAGGCGCTCGCCGGGGAGCCCCAGGGAGGAGGGGGTGATCGGGCGGCCGTGGAGGCGGAGGGTGCCGCCGAAGTTGGCCTGGACGAGGGCGCCCAGCGTGACCTGCTCGCCCGCGGCATGCAGCAGGCGGGAGGCGGTGCCGATG
Source organism: Nonomuraea sp. NPDC049486 (assembly GCF_040676925.1). Classification (NCBI taxonomy): domain Bacteria; kingdom Bacillati; phylum Actinomycetota; class Actinomycetes; order Streptosporangiales; family Streptosporangiaceae; genus Nonomuraea; species Nonomuraea sp. NPDC049486. Next base: position 184,485 of record NZ_JBFAPV010000006.1, on the reverse strand, counting down.
CCGGCCTTGAAGCCGAGGGCCGTGGTGCCCGTGCCGGCGCCGGCGCAGCCCTCGGCGACGGGGCCGCCGGTGGCCGTGGCGACGGCCCGCAGGACGTGGGCCTCGGTGACGGGGCGGGCGCGGATGTCGGACAGGTGGCCGTCGTTGCACTCGCCGACCACCGGGTTGAAGGTCCGTACGCCGGCGCAGCCCGGCTGCGCGAGCATCCAGGTCACCAGCGCGTCGGCGGCGCGGAACGCCGACAGGGTCGCCGTGAGCACGATCGGCGACTCCAGCAGGCCGAGCTCGGACAGCTGGGTGGCGCCGACGAGCTTGCCGTGGCCGTTACCGGTGAACAGCCCGGCGGGGAGCGGCGCGTGCGGGCCGATCCCGCCGGGCACGACGGCGGTGACGCCGGTGCGGACGGCGGGGTCGCGGACGAGGGTGACGTGCCCTACGCCCACGCCGGGCACGTCGGTGATCGCGTTGTGCCGGCCGCTGTCACCGGTGGCGAGGCCCAGGTCGCGGGCCCGCACTAGCCGCCGATCGCCGACATGGGGCGGGCCGGCTGGAGGAAGGAGGGGTCGTCGATGCCGTGGCCGGGACGCTTGCCCGCGACGGCGGCGATCCACCGCTCGGCCAGCTCGTCGTCGGTGGCCCCCGCCCGCATGGCGGACTTCAGGTCGGACTCCTCGCGGGCGAACAGGCAGTTGCGGATCTGACCGTCGGCGGTGAGCCGCACGCGGTCGCAGGCGCCGCAGAACGGCCTGGTGACGGACCCGATCACGCCGACCCGCGCGGGCCCGCCGCCGATCAGGAACCGCTCTGCGGGCGCGCTGCCGCGCTCCTCCACGTCGTCGGGGGTGAGCTCGAAGGAGCCGGACAGCAGGGCGAGGATCTCGTCGGCGGTGACCATGTTCGCGCGGCTCCAGCCGTGCTGCGCGTCGAGCGGCATCTGCTCGATGAAGCGCAGTTCGTAGCCCTGCTCCAGGCACCAGCGCAGCAGCGGCACCGCCTCGTGCTGGTTGACGTCGCGCATGAGCACGGCGTTGACCTTGACCGGGCGCAGCCCGGCGCGGTGCGCGGCGGCCAGGCCGTCGAGCACGTCGGGCAGCCGGTCGCGGTGGGCGAGCCGCTTGAACGTGTCACGGTCGAGCGTGTCGAGGGAGACGTTGACCCGGTCCAGCCCGGCGCCGGCGAGCGCGTCCGCCATGCGGGCCAGGCCGATACCGTTGGTGGTGAGCGACACCTGCGGCCGGGGCCGCAGCGCGGTGGTGCGGGCCACGATGTCGGCGAGCTCCCGGCGCAGCAGGGGCTCGCCTCCGGTGTAGCGGACCTCGGTGACGCCGAGGCGCTCGACGCCGATGGTGACGAGCCTGACCACCTCGTCGGCGGTCAGGAGCTGGGCGTTGGGCAGCCAGTCGAGCCCTTCCGGCGGCATGCAGTAGGTGCAGCGCAGGTTGCATTTGTCCGTGAGGGACACCCGAAGATCGGTAGCCACCCGCCCGAACGAGTCACGCAGCATGGGCGTCACCTCCCGTGGTCGCCAAAAGGACAGCCTACGTCCGCCTTGTGTCCGGTCTCAAAACGGCGCATCACCGTACGGCCTCCTGGAGGACGAGCGCGTGGCGTGCCACGTGGGCCGCGTCGGCGAGATACAGCGCGTCGTGGCCGCCGGCCAGGTGGGCGGCGAAGGCGGCATCGCCCGCCGCCGCCTTCTCGCGGATCAGCCGCGCCATGCCGTGCAGGCGCTCCCCCACCACGTCCGTCAGGGCCGCGCGGTCGGCGGCGGCGAGCCCGTACGCGTCGCAGAACAGCCCCAGCCGCCGCGCCTGCTCGGGCACGGGCGTGGGCGCCTCCCCGTGGCCCTGGGCGGTCAGGGGGACGAACCGGTAGGCCGCGTACGCGACGTCCCAGAGCCTCGGCCCGGGGTGCGCGGTGTCGAAGTCGATGAACGCGACGGGCGCGCCGTCGCGGAAGACGCAGTTGTAAGGGGCGATGTCGGCGTGGCAGACGACCTCGGCGGGCTGGCGCGGCGGGAAGTACCACGCGGCGTCGCCGGGCGGCGTGAAGCCGGTGGTCGCGTCGTGGTAGGCGCGCAGCAGGCCGGCCACGGCCCGCAGGGTGGCGTCGTCGCGCACGTACGGGGGCACCGGGTCGCAGGCGGCCGTGCCGGGGACGAAGTCGAGGATCTCGCGGCCCTGCCCGTCGAGGCCGTGGGCGCGGGGCGCGCCCGTGAAGCCGCGCGCGGTGAGGTGGCCGAGCAGCGCGTGCACGGCGGGCGTCCACGGACCGGCCGGCCTGCGCACGGTGTCGCCGACGCGGACGACCACGTTGACGCCACCGCCCGCGAGGATCTCCTCGGTCGTGGATCCGGTCGGGTCAGGCAGCACAGCTCACGCTCCACCCACGCTCCACCCGCAAAGTGCCGTAACAGGATGATCGTAACAAGCTCAATTAACCGTCCCATATTCCGTGCCAGCGTAAATGAGTGGGCTGGAGCGGCGGTTCCAGGGCAGACTGGATCAAGGACGATCAAGGAGTTTCCCGTCATGCCGAACCAGCCCGCCCCGAACCTGCTGTCCTGGGCCAGCGAGATCGACGACCGCACGATCGAGCAGGCGGCCCGCGCCGCCCGGATGCCGATCGTGTCCGGTCACGTCGCGCTCATGCCCGACGCGCACGTCGGCATCGGCGCGACGGTCGGCTCGGTCATCCCCACCGAGGGCGCGATCATCCCGGCCGCCGTCGGCGTCGACATCGGCTGCGGGATGGTCGCCACGGAGACCACGCTGACCGCCGCCGACCTGCCCGACACGCTCGCCGCCCTGATGTCGCTGGTCGAGCGCCGCATCCCGGCCGGCGTCGGCCAGGGACACCAGGACCCGTCGGTCGACCGGGCGCTCAGCGAGCTCGGCCACCCGCACACGAGCCTGACGCGGGAGCAGGAGACCAAGGTCGCCCGCCAGTTCGGCACCCTCGGCTCGGGCAACCACTTCGTCGAGGTCTGCCTGGACGAGCGCGACCGCGTGTGGACCGTGCTCCACTCGGGTTCGCGCGGCATCGGCAACCAGCTCGCCACCATGCACATCACCGGTGCGAAGAACCTGATGAAGCGCCAGGCGATCGGCCTGGAGGACCCGGCGCTGGCCTACCTGGTGCAGAACACGCCGGAGTTCGACGCCTACATCGAGGACATGCTCTGGTCGCAGCACTACGCCATGGCCTCGCGGGCCCGCATGGACAAGGTGCTGGTCAACGCCCTGTTCCAGGTCGTCGGCACGGGCCGGAGGGTGCGGACCATCAACTGCCACCACAACTTCACCCAGCTGGAGACGCACCACGGCAAGCGGCTGTGGATCACCAGGAAGGGCGCGATCAAGGCGGACACCGGCGACGAGGGCGTCATCCCGGGCTCGATGGGCGCGCAGTCGTACATCGTGCGCGGGCGGGGGAACGCCGACTCCTACCACTCGTGCGCGCACGGGGCGGGGCGGCGGATGTCGCGCACCCAGGCCAAGCGCGAGCTGTCGGCGAGGTCGCTCAAGGCGGCGATGGGCGGCCGCACCTGGAACGCCGACCGGGCCGCCGCGCTGGTCGACGAGCACCCGGAGGCCTACAAGCCGATCGACCGGGTGATGGACGACCAGAAGGACCTGGTCACCGTGCAGCACACGCTGCGGCAGGTCTTCAACTACAAGGGCTGAGTACGATCAGTCGGATGACATCCGTCTACGTGTTCAACGGCCCGAACCTCAACCTGCTCGGCACCCGCAAGCCGGAGGTGTACGGGACCACGACCCTGTCCGACGTCGAGACGATGTGCCGGGAGGAGGCCGAGGCGCTCGGCCTGGAGCTGGTCTTCGGGCAGTCCAACCACGAGGGCCAGCTCATCGACTGGATCCAGGAGGCGGGCGCCGCGGTCAAGGCCGGCCAGGCCGTCGGCGCGGTGCTGAACCCCGGCGCCTACACCCACACCTCGGTCGCGCTGCACGACGCGATCGAGGGCGTGGAGCTGCCGGTGATCGAGCTGCACATCTCCAACGTGCACCGCCGCGAGCCGTTCCGGCACCACTCCTACATCTCGCCCGTGGCCAGAGGGATCGTGGTCGGTTTCGGGGTGTACGGGTACGTGCTGGCGATCAGAGGGCTGCACAACGCCGCGCGACCGGCCTAGAATCCTGTTCTAGATTTGTTCCGGGCTCCGGAGGAGGCGCGGTGGGCGAGCTGAAGGTGACCTGCGACCCGGAGGACGTCGGCCTCGACTCCGCCCGCCTCCGGCGGATCGACGCCCATTTCGCCCCGTACGTGGACGACGGGCGGCTGCCCGGCTGGCTGGCGCTGGTGAGCCGGCGCGGCGAGATCGCCCACCTGTCCGCGTACGGGTCGCGCGACGTCGCGTCGGGCGCCCCGGTGGAGCCGGACACGCTGTTCCGGATCTACTCCATGTCCAAGCCGATCACCTCGGTCGCGGTGATGATGCTGTACGAGGAGGGGCTGCTGGAGCTGACCGACCCGGTCAGCCGCCACCTCCCGGCGTTCGCGGACGTGCGCGTGTACGAGAAGGGGCCGGCCTTCTCCCCCGTCACCCGGCCGGCGGCGGAGCCGGTGCGGGTGTGGCACCTGCTCACCCACACCTCGGGCCTGGTGTACGGGTTCCAGCACGTGAGCGTCGTGGACGAGCTCTACCGGCGGGCCGGGTTCGACCGGGGAGCGCCGCGCGGGATGGGCCTGGCCGAGGCGGTCGACCGGTGGGCGGAGCTGCCGCTGCTGTTCGAGCCGGGCACACAGTGGAACTACTCGGTGGCCACCGACGTGCTCGGCCGGCTGGTCGAGGTGGTGTCGGGCCGGCCGCTGGACGAGTTCCTGAGCGAGCGGATCTTCCGGCCGCTGGGCATGGACGACACCGGGTTCTGGATCGACGGGGAGCGGGCGGGGCGGATGGCCACGCTCTACTCGGCGGACCGCCACCGCAGGGCCGTGCCCATGGACACGCGGGGCGCGGAGCTGCGGCGGCCGTCGTTCCTGTCGGGCGGCGGCGGGCTGATCTCGACGGCGGGCGACTACCACCGGTTCACCCAGATGCTGCTGCGCGGCGGCGAGCTGGACGGGGTTCGGCTGCTCGGCCCGCGCACCGTCGCCTACATGACGCGCAACCACCTGCCGGGCGGGGCCGACCTGGAGGAGTTCGGGCGGCCGGTGTTCGCCGAGGTGCCGTACGCGGGGGTCGGGTTCGGGCTCGGGTTCGCGGTGGTGCGGGACGCCGCCCGGCACCGGACGCTGAGCTCGGCGGGCGAGTTCAGCTGGGGCGGGGCGGCGAGCACCGCGTTCTGGGTGGACCCGGCGGAGGAGCTGACGGTCGTCTTCATGACCCAGCTCCTCCCCTCGGACACCCATCCGATCAGGAGCAGGCTGCGGCAGCTCGTCTACCAGGCGCTGCTGTAGCTAGCGCCAGGCGGGGGGCTCGCCGGTGTCGACGAGGTTCCACCTGCCGTCGGCGTGCAGGCGGTCCTCGTAGTAGTGGACGGTGGGCGGCAGGCCGACGCGCGGCCCGGCGGCGAACTCCTCCCGCGCGGCGCGCCGCAGGTGCTCCGGGTCCACGCCGAGGGTGTCCGCGGCGACCCTGGCGAGGCGTTCGAGCGCGTGGTGGCCCATGAAGCTGTCGTAGGTGAGGCTGAAGACGCGCTCGCGCGGCTGCTCGACGTCGCGGGAGATGACGTTCACGGGCGGCAGGTCGCGGGTCAGGCCACGCTCGGCGCGGGTGGCGGGGTCGATGTAGACGCCGCAGTCGCGGTACAGGATCGCGGTGCGGCGGCCGTCCGGGTCGAACGCGAACAGCGTGTTCTGGCCGTGCGGCTCCGGTACGCAGCCCGTGGCGGAGACGGCGCGCAGCCAGAGGCGCACCATGGGGGCGACGACCCGGCTCGCCAGCCAGCCGGTGGGGTCCTCGCCGCTGCGGGCGGCGAGCTGCGCCATGAGCGGCGGGTCGTCCGGGCCGCGCACGTCCTGCCCGTACAGCGCGAACAGCGGCACCGTGAACCGCGGGGTCCCCCGGGCCGGGCCGGGGAGCAGGTGGGGGCGGATCTCACGGATGAGGAAGCCCCAGGCCTCGGCCGGGTCGGCGCCCAGGACTCCGGCGGCGACCTCGGGGAGGACCGGCAGCCCGGCCGCCGACAGCTCCTCGGCCGCCCAGAGCTGCACCGAGATGATCGGCCGCCGCAGCCGCCGGGTGAAGCGCGACAGCCGCCGGGGGTAGTGGAGCTTGACGAAGTGCGGCTCCACCGGCTCGTCGCCGATGCGCTCGACGAACACGGTGCGGGCGTTGGCCGACGGCACCACGGTCAGGTCGGGCCCGCGTTCGGTGAGCGCGTCCCGGTCGGGCAGGCCGGGGAAGGCGAGCGTCTCGGGGTGCACGGGCAGCAGGAACCCGTCGCCGCCCCGGTAGAGCTTGACCGTGGTGGACTCCAGCGCGTTGCGCAGGAAGGTCCCCCGCTCGGGCGGCACGCGGAAGGTCGGCACCGCGAACCGGTCGAGGCCGAGCTGCGGATGGTACGGCTCGGAGATCTCCAGGTCCGCGGAGAAACGACTGTAGGCGCGGGTGCCCGCGCCCAGATACCGTTCGGCGTACTGCCACACCCGCAACGGTTCCCGCCGGTCGTCAAAGATCATTCGCACCCGTTCCTTGGTAGGAGAGCCGGTAGATACCCGGCCCGGCACGGTCTCAGTCGAGGTAGCGGAAGCGCGGCGGGGGGTGCATGAGGAACTCGTGGTGGGACAGGTTCCAGGCGTACGCGCCGGCCAGCTCGAACACCACGAGGTCGCCAGGCCGCAGCCCGGTCACCGGGACGTCGCGGGCGAGCACGTCCCTGGGCGTGCAGAGCTGGCCGACCAGGGTGGCCGGGCCGGTGAGCGCGGGGCCGGCGACCGCCCGGTGCAGGACGGTGAACGGCTGGTCGTGGCCGCGGGCGACGGGGGTGCGCAGGTGGTGGGTGCCGCCCCGCAGGACGGCGTAGTCGCGGCCGTGGTTGCGCTTGACGTCGAGCACGTCGGTGACGTACCAGCCGTGGTACGCGGTGAGCGACCGGCCGGGCTCGACCCGGAGCCGCGCCCCTGTGGCGGGCAGGGTGGCGGGCAGGGCGGCGGCGTACGCCTTCCAGTCGAACACCTGGTCCGGCGCCCGGTAGTCGACGCCCATGCCGCCGCCGAGGTCCAGCTCCGGCTCGGTGAGGCCGGGCAGGTGTGCGCGGAGCCAGGGCAGCGCCCAGGACGTCACCCGGCGGGCCAGAGCGGCCATGGCGGGGGCGTCGTGCTGGGCCCAGGTCAGGTGGGTGTGCAGACCGCGCACCCGGATGTGCGGGGCGGCGGCCAGCAGCGGCAGGCAGGCGGCCAGGCCGTCCTGGTCCATGCCGAACGGGCTGGCGGCGGCCTGCCGGGTGTCCTCGCCGGGCAGGTCCGGGTTGGCGCGCAGCAGCACGTCCGCCGGGGCGCCGAGGGCGATCAGGCGGGCCAGCTCGCGGGGGCTCTCCACGTGCAGCCGGTGCACGCCGGGCGTCAGGGCGAGGGCCAGCTCGGCGTCGGTCTTGCCGGGTCCGCTGAAGGCGATCGGCAGGTCAGGGGCGACCTCGCGCACGTGCGCCAGCTCGCCGCCGGAGGCCACCTCGAAGCCGTCCACGTACGGGACGAGCGCGCGCAGGATCTCGGCGGCCGGGTTGGCCTTGACGGCGTAGTAGAGCTCGGCGGTCCCGGCCAGCGCGCCGCGCACTCCGGCGGCGTGCGCACGCAGCGCCGGCAGGTCGTACACGTAGGCGGGCAGGTCTCCCCCGCCGGCCAGCCGCAGCGCCTCCGCCCGCACGGGCTCCGTCACCATCGGCGCTCCCCTCTCGTCCCCTGGAGCAGACGGTACGGCAGAGGGATCATGGCCCGCGCGCCGGGGCGGGACGCACGGAAACCCCGTCCCGCCGGCCCCCGTCGCGTACCGGAGAGGGGTGTCCCGGACGGGACGGGGCGGCGGGACGGGGTGGTTCCGTTCCTCCGCCCCGTCGAGGCAGTCACGGGGACGGAGGAACGGAACGGGGGCGGAGGGTCAGAGGGGTGACCGCGCGGGCTCCTCGGCGCTCGCCGTGCCTCCCTCGAACCCGCGCGGGGATCTCACGGTGAGGCGCAGGTGTAGCCGGACACCGTCTGGGTGTTGCCGTTGGGCCGGCTGACCTGGAAGCCGAACGAGGTGCTGGCGCTCGGGCCGAGGTTGCCGTTGTAGCCCATGCTCTTGGCGGTGACGGTCTGGCCGCTGGTGGTGAGGGTGGCGTTCCAGGAGCCGGTGACGCTGTGGCCGGCGGGGAGGGTGAAGGTGACGGTCCAGCCGTTGATGGCCGACGATCCGCTGTTGGTCACGGTGACGGGCTGGATGACGTACCCGTTGCCCCACTGGGTCTGGACGGTGCCGGTGGCGGTGCAGGGGCCGCTCGGGCCGCCGCCGCCGGTGGTGGTGAAGGTGACCGCGCTGGACGGGCTGGACAGGTTGCCGGCGCCGTCACGTGCTCGCACGTACACCTGGTACTGGGTGTCGGCGGACAGCCCGGTCAGGTTGATGGAGTTGGTGGACGACTGGCCGAGCTGCGGGTCCGTGGTGCCCTGCTCGCGGTAGACGTTGTAGCCCGCCAGGCCGCTGCCGCCGGAGTCGGTGGAGGCCGACCAGGTCAGCGTGGCCGAGCTGCCGGTGACGTTGGAGGCGGCCGGGGTGCCCGGGGTGGTGGGCGGGGTGGTGTCGGAGGGAGTGCCGCCGTCGAGCGCGTTGTGGACGGCGGTGTAGGACGGCTTCTGCTGGTAGTTCTCGTCGTAGATGAGCGCGGCGCCCTCGCCGGAGAACGTGTCGGGCACCCACGAGTGCCGGTCGGTGAAGCCCCAGATGGTGACGCCGGCGCAGGCGTTCACGGCCAGGCAGGCCTGGATCACGTCCCGGTAGTAGTTGGCCTGGGTGGTGTCCTTGCTGGAGCTGCGGGGCATCTGCATGCGGATGTCCACCTCGGTGATGCGGACCTGGACGCCGAGGGCGGCGAAGCGCTCCAGGTTCTGCCGGAGGTCGCTGGGGAAGCCGTACTGGATCGCCAGGTGGCTCTGGAAGCCGACGCAGTCGACGGGCACGTTCTGCTCGCGCAGCGAGCGCACCAGGTTGTACATGGCGGTGCTCTTGGCGTTGATGCCCTCGACGTTGTAGTCGTTGATGCACAGCCGGGCGTCCGGGTCGGCGGCGCGGGCGTAGCGGAAGGCGTCGGCGATGTAGCTCTGGCCCAGCGTGTTGTACCAGAACGACGAGCGCAGGTTGCCGTTCTCTTCGAAGACCTCGTTCACCACGTCCCAGGAGACGACGGCGGCGTTATCGGCGTAGCGGCCGACGACCTGGCTGATGTGGTTCTGCATGGCCGAGCGCATGGCGGTGGCGCCCAGGCCCTGCACCCAGCCGGGGGTCTGGTTGTGCCAGACGAGGGTGTGGCCGTGCACCTGCTGGTTGTTCTGGGTGGCGAAGTTGACGATGGTGTCGGCGCCGGAGAAGTTGAACTGGCCCTGGTTGGGCTCGGTGGCGTCCCACTTCATCGCGTTCTCGGCGGTGATCTGGTTGAACTCGGTCGCCGCGATGTTCCGGTACTGGGTCTCGTTCGACAGCGGTCCGGTGGCGAGCGCGGTGCCGATGAACTTGCCCCGCGCCGCGGCGTGCTGGCGCAGTGGGGCCGAGGCGTCGGCGGGGCCGGCCGGCAGGAAGAACACGGCGAGCAGCCCGAGCAGGGCCGCCGCCGCGAGCGTCCTGGGCCGGCTGCCGGGTCTGATGGGGGTTGACGAAAGCACGAGCACCTACCTCCGGAAGCTTGCCAAGATCCGGTCCCGAAATCTTTCGGCCTCTTCGGGATCCCTGCCGGGACGGTAGGGACAGGCAGGAGACAGGGTCAATGCCCGCGCGCGCACGCTGCTGTTAGAGCAGGTGGAGAGCTGAAATTATCGGCAATCTCGTGAAACTTTCATCGAGCGAAGTGCCTGTTCTCATGATGGCGTGCCCGCCCCCGCTGGGGGAGATGAGGGGCGGGCACGGTCTGGTGGGCCCTCGTCAGGCGTCGTCGTCCGACACCCGGGAGGCGTCGGCGCAGGTGCTGGTGCCCGTGCTGAGCAGCTTCAGCGCGGCCCCGCAGGTGCTGACCGGCGCGGAGACCGGCTCGACGATCTCGTCGTTGAAGATGATTACGTCGCCGATCAGGGAGGAGGCGGGCTTGGCGGTCTCGGGAGCCTCGGCGGCGGCGGGGGCGGCGGGGGCGGCGGTGCACACCAGGCCGGCGATCACGCCGCCGAGACCCGTGACGGCGAGGCGCCGGCGGGACCGGCCGTCTGGTCGGAGCGGTGGCGGCTGCTCTGCATGATCCGGTCGATCAGCGCGAGCGCCACCGCCGAGGCGATGAAGGTCAGGTGGATCAGTGTCTTCCAAAGCAGCTCCCTGTCGGTGACGGCCGGTCTGGCCGCGTTGATGAAGATCTGGAGGAGGTGGATGGACGAGATGCCGATGATGGCCATCGCGAGCTTGACCTTGAGCACGTTGGCGTTGACGTGGGAGAGCCACTGCGGCTGGTCGGGGTGGCCCTCGATGCGCAGCCGCGAGACGAACGTCTCGTAGCCGCCGACGATCACCATGATCAGCAGGTTGGAGATCATCACCACGTCGACCAGGCCGAGCACGATGAGCATGACGGTGGTCTCGGCCGGATGGCCGGTGAATCCCAGGTGGACGAGATGCACGAGCTCGGCCATGAACCGCCACACGTAGACCACCTGGGCGGCGATGAGGCCGAAGTAGAGCGGCGCCTGGATCCAGCGGCTCAGGAACATCACATAGCCGAGCCGGCTGGCGGCGCGTCGCCGGGCGGGAAGGGTGCGCAGCTGCGGATACATCTAGGACGTGAGAATGTTCACGTGCTGGACCACGGCCTCCAGGCGGGCGATCGGTTCGCCGCCGATATGAGACGGCAGGACGATCGCCGCCGCGGCGAGGGCGGCGGCCAGGGCTCGGTCGGACATCGCAGCTCCTTCGTTCATGAGTGGGGGGACGCGCGCGGGGGCGGGGACCGGGGGATCCGTCCGGGCGGCGCGGCTGGAGACCGCGCCGCCCTCGCCACCGGCCTGGGGGAAGGTGTCAGGGAGCCAGGCAGTGGACGGCGGGGAGCTCGGCCGGGATACCCGGCGAGCTGGGATCGACGAGACTGGTCGCACCGGCGGCGCTCTCGGCCAGACAGAGCGAGACCGCGACCGGGTCGACGACGGCGTGGGCGGGGGTAGCGGCGAGCAGGCCGGCGGCCACGAGCGCGGCGGCCGTCAGCGAGCGGGTGGTGGGTCGCATGTGCCCTCCTTGGGCGGGTAATCGGGTCACCCCGGGATTGCTACCCACCGTAATCACAAAGTAACTCTGCGTACAAGAGATGCCTGTGGATTCTCATCTTCCCGCCGGATAAATCCCGCTTCGCACCACAAAATCCGGCCTTTGCACGAGGTTGTGGATCATGTTAACTAGAGGTGAAAAGTCTCGATCGTCGCGGTAGCTGACACCTGTTCCGGGAAGGACCGGGCACAGTGACGCTCGTCATCGATGGCGTCTCCGTACGCCGGCGCGGGGAGATCTGGCTCGACGACATCCACCTGGAGTCATCCGGTGGCATGACGACGCTCCTCGGGCCGATGACCGCGGGGAAGACCACGCTGATGCGGGTGGTGGCCGGGCTGCTGCCGCCGGACGCCGGGCGGGTGGTGGTCAACGGCGAGGACGTCACCGGCGTGTCGGTGCGCAAGCGGTCGGTGGCCTTCGTCTACCAGCAGTTCATCAACTACCCGTCGCTGACCGTCTACGAGAACATCGCCTCCCCGCTGCGCCTGGCCGCGGAGTTCCCCAAGGGCGAGGTGGACCGGCGGGTGCGCGAGGTCGCGGAGCTGATGGGCATCGGCGAGCTGCTCGGCCGCCGTCCCGGCGAGCTGTCGGGCGGCCAGCAGCAGCGCACCGCGATCGCCAGGGCCCTGGCCCGGCCGGTGGACGTGCTGCTGCTCGACGAGCCGCTCGCCAACCTGGACTTCAAGCTGCGCGAGCAGTTACGCGCCGACCTCAAGCGGATGTTCAGGGACTCCCCCGGCGTGGTGCTGTACGCGACGGCGGACCCGAACGAGGCGCTGTCCTTCGCCGCGCCGGCGGTGGTGCTGGGCGAGGGCCGGGTGCGGCACCGGGGCGACCCCGCGGACCTGTACGCCGGGCCGCCGACGCTGGAGGTGGCCGCGACGCTCAGCGACCCGCCGCTGAACCTGCTGCCCGGCCTGGTGCGCGACGGCCGGATCGAGTGCCTGGGCGCCTCGTTCCCCGCGCCGGGCCTGACCGGGCCGGACCGGCGGGTGGTGGTGGCGGTGCGCCCGCACCAGGTGGGCATCGAACGGGCCGGCCCCGGGATGCTGGAGTTCCCGGCCGAGATCAGGCTGGCGGAGGTGACGGGCAGCGCCACGTTCGTCCACCTGCTGCTGGAGGGCGGGACGCACCTGGTGGCGCATCTGGCGGGCACGCACCCGTACGAGCCGGGAGAGCCGGCGGTGGCGTACGTGGATCCGGCGCGGGTGTTCGTGTTCGGCGAGGACGGCGCGCGGCTGCATGCCCCGCTGGGGGCGGAGGTCCGCCCGCATGGCTGAGATCCGCCTGGAAGGCGTGGCGCACAGTTACGACGGCGGCGGCACGTGGGCGCTGAAGCCGATGACGTGGACCTGGCGGACCGGCCGGGCGTACGCGCTGCTCGGGCCGAGCGGGTGCGGCAAGACGACGCTGCTCAACATCGTCAGCGGGCTGCTGACGCCGACGCGGGGGCGGATCTGGTTCGACGACCGCGAGGTGACCGGGGTGCCGCCGGCGGGGCGGAACATCGCGCAGGTCTTCCAGTTCCCGGTGCTGTACGACCAGATGTCGGTCTACGACAACCTGGCCTTCCCGCTGCGCAACCGCGGGTACCCCAAGCAGGAGGTGGACCGGCGGGTGCGCCGGGTGTCGGGCCTGCTCGGGCTGGACGAGCACCTGCACCGCCGGTCGCGGCGGCTGGACCCGGGCCGCCAGCAGATCGTGGCGCTGGGCCGCGGCCTGGTCCGCCCGGAGGTGGCCGCGGTGCTGCTGGACGAGCCGCTGACCGTGGTGGACCCGGCCATGAAGTGGACATTGCGGAGCAAGCTCAAGGAGATCCACCGCGACACCGGGCACACGCTGGTCTACGTCACCCACGACCAGACGGAGGCGCTGACGTTCGCCGACGAGGTGGTGGTGCTCAACGACGGCGAGATCGTGCAGGCCGGCGAGCCGGGCGAGCTGTTCCTGTCGCCCGCGCACGAGTTCGTCGGCCATTTCATCGGCTCGCCCGGCATGAACGTGCTGGACGGGGCGGTGGCCGGCGGGCTGGTGCGGGTGGGCGACGCCGCGGTCGGCCGGGCGTCCGGCGACCTGCCGCCGGGGCCGGTGCGGATCGGGGTGCGGCCGGAGTTCGTGCGGCTCACAAGCGAGGAGGCGCCGCCCGGCATCGCCGCCCGGGTGACCGGGATCGACCGGATGGGCGCGTACGACCTGGTGCACACCCAGGTGAACGGGCACCCGCTGGTCGCCCGCACGGACGCGGCGGCCGCGCACGAGCCGGGCTCCGTGACGTTCCTGCGCTTCGCGGAGGGCCGGGCGTTCCTGTTCAGGGACGCGGTCCGGTGCGGGGTGGTCGAGCCGCTGCCGGGGAGCGCCCCGTGACGGCCGCCCTCCCCTCGCGGCGGACGGAGCCGGCCGCCGAGGACCGGGCCCAGGGCAAGCGGCGCGCCAACCGGGCCTGGTTCCTGGTGCTGCCGGTGGTGGTGTCGGTCGCGTTCACCGCCGTCATCCCGCTGATGACGGTCGTGAACTACTCGGTGCAGGACATCTTCAGCCCGGACGACCGGCTCTTCGTCGGCCTGGAGTGGTTCCGGTCGGTGGCGCGCGACCCGGAGGTACGGGCCGCGTTCGTCCGCACGCTGCTGTTCTCGGCGCAGGTGCTGCTGCTGGAGATCCCGCTGGGCGTGGCGGTGGCGGTGGTGATGCCGCGTCGCGGCCTCGGCGTGCCGGCGGCGCTGGTGCTGGTCGCGCTGCCGCTGCTCATCCCGTGGAACGTGGTGGGCACGATCTGGCAGATCTTCGCCCGGCCGGACATCGGGCTCGGCGGCTGGGCCGTCAACAACGTGCTCGGCCTGGACTACAACTACACGCTGGACGCCGGCGACGCGTGGATCACCGTGCTCGTCATGGACGTGTGGCACTGGACGCCGCTGGTGGCGCTGCTGGCGTACGCGGGGCTGCGGTCGATCCCCGACCCGTACTTCCAGGCGGCGCAGATCGACGGCGCGTCGGCGTGGGCGACGTTCCGGCACATCCAGCTGCCGCGGCTGCGCGGGGTGCTGACGATCGCGATCCTGCTGCGGTTCATGGACAGCTTCATGATCTACACCGAGCCGTTCGTGGTGACCGGAGGCGGGCCGGGGAACGCGACCTCGTTCCTCAGCGTCCTGCTGTCGAAGATCGCGGTCGGGCAGTTCGACCTGGGGCCGGCGGGGGCGTTCTCGCTGCTGTACTTCCTGGCCGTGCAGATCGTCTGCTACGTGTTCTTCACCGTGCTGACCAGGACCGGGAGGTGAGCACGGTGCGGAGGCTGCCGTGGGCGCGGACGGTGTTCTGGCTGTACGGGATCACGCTGATGCTGCCGCTGCTGTGGATGTTCGGCATGTCGATCCGCCCGAACCAGGACATCCTCGGCAGCTTCCGGCTCATCCCGGAGCGGGTGACGTTCGACAACTACGTCACGTTCTTCACCGACCCGGTGTGGTACTCCAGCTATGTCAACTCGATCGTCTACACGTCCATGAACGCGGTCATGTCGCTCGTCATCGCGCTGCCGGCCGCGTACGCGTTCTCCCGGTTCAGGTTCGTCGGGGACAAGCACCTGTTCTTCTGGCTGCTGACGAACAGGATGGCGCCGCCCGCGGTGTTCCTGCTGCCGTTCTTCCAGATCTACCAGGCGGTCGGGCTGTTCGACACCCATCTGGGCGTGGCCATCGCGCACATGCTGTTCAACGTGCCGCTCGCGGTGTGGATCCTGGAGGGCTTCATGTCCGGGATCCCGCGCGAGATCGACGAGACGGCCGCGATCGACGGCTACTCGCTGCCCCGGTTCTTCGTCAGGATCTTCCTGCCGATGATCCGGTCGGCGATCGGCGTCACGCTGTTCTTCTGCTTCATGTTCAGCTGGGTCGAGCTGCTCATCGCGCGCACGATCACGTCGGTGAACGCCAAGCCGATCGCCGCCACCATGACCCGCACGGTGAGCGCGGCGGGCGTCGATTGGGGGCTGCTCGCGGCGGCCGGGGTGCTGACGATCGTGCCGGGCGCGATCGTCATCTGGTTCGTCCGCAACTACATCGCCAAGGGTTTCAGTCTGGGGAGGGTGTAGCCGATGCCCGACTGGATGGTGTGGACCGGGCCCACCGCCGCCGTCTTCGTCGGCCTCGGCCTGCTGCTGTGCGGGATGGCGATCTGGGCGAGGATCTCGCCGCCGGTGTCGCGGCGGGGGTTCCTGCGCATCGAGACCGATCGGGGGGACCGGCTGTACATCGGCCTGATCAGCGCGGCCGCCGTGCTCGCCGGGTGGATCGCCGTCACCGATCTGTCCATGTGGCTGGCGCTGGCGGTGGCGTTCCTGGTGGTGCTGGCGATCGGGATGTGGGGCTGACTAAGGAGGCGGCTATGCCGTTCGGCAGGAAGATCCCCAAGAGGAGCACGATCTGCGCGGCCGTGCTCGTCCTGCTGGTCACGGGCTGCTCGCAGGGCGGCGGCTCGGCAGGCGGCGGCGAGTTCAGGGAGGCCGACGCCAAGGCGGCCGCCCAGCGGTGGGTGTCCACCGAGTTCACCCCGAGCACGCTCTCCAAGGAGCAGCAGCTCGCCGAGATGGACTGGTTCATGAAGGCCGCGGCCCCGTACCGCGGCATGGAGATCAACGTGGTGTCGGAGACGATCACCACCCACGAGTACGAGTCGCAGCAGCTCGCCAAGGCGTTCTCCGAGATCACCGGGATCAGGCTCAAGCACGACCTGATCCAGGAGGGCGACGTGATCGAGAAGCTGCAGACGCAGATCCAGGGCGGCCAGAACATCTACGACGCCTACGTCAACGACTCCGACCTGATCGGCACCCACGCGCGCGGCGACTACGTGCTGCCGCTGTCGGACTACATCGCCGGGGAGGGCAAGGCGGTCACCTCGCCGACGCTGGACCTGGAGGACTTCATCGGGATCAGCTTCACCACCGGGCCCGACAAGAAGATCTACCAGCTGCCCGACCAGCAGTTCGCGAACCTGTACTGGTTCCGCTACGACTGGTTCACCGACCCGGCCATCAAGAAGCAGTTCAGGGACGCGTACGGCTACGAGCTCGGGGTGCCGGTCAACTGGGCCGCGTACGAGGACATCGCCGACTTCTTCACCAGCAAGGTGAACGGTGACGGGACGATCGACGGCCAGAAGGTCTACGGCCACATGGACTACGGGCGCAAGGACCCGTCGCTGGGATGGCGGTTCACCGACGCGTGGCTGTCGATGGCGGGCAACGGCGACCCGGGCATCCCGAACGGGCTGCCGGTGGACGACTGGGGCATCCGGGTGGAGAACTGCCGCCCGGTCGGCTCGTCCGTCAGCCGCGGCGGCGACACGAACGGGCCCGCCGCCGTGTACGCGCTGACCAAGTACGTCGACTGGCTGAAGAAGTACGCCCCGCGCGAGGCGGCGGGCATGAACTTCAGCGAGGCGGGCCCGGTGCCGGCGCAGGGCAACATCGCCCAGCAGATCTTCTGGTACACGGCCTTCACCGCCGACCTGACCCAGCCGGGGCTGCCGGTGGTGAACGAGGACGGCACGCCCAAGTGGCGGATGGCGCCGAGCCCGCACGGCGCGTACTGGAAGGACGGCCACAAGCTCGGCTACCAGGACGCCGGGTCGTGGACGCTGCTGAAGAGCACCCCGGCCGAGCGCAGGGCGGCGGCCTGGCTGTACGCGCAGTTCGTCACGTCCAAGACGGTGTCGCTGAAGAAGTCGATCGTCGGGCTGACGTTCATCCGCGACACCGACATCCGCAGCGAGTACTTCGAGCAGAACGCGGAGAAGTACGGCGGGCTGATCGAGTTCTACCGCGGCCCGGCGCGCGTGCAGTGGACGCCGACCGGGACGAACGTGCCGGACTACCCGCGGCTGGCGCAGCTGTGGTGGCAGAACGTGGCCACCGCCGTCACGGGCGAGACCACGCCGCAGCAGTCGATGGACAGCCTGGCCAAGCAGCAGGACGACATCCTGTCCCGGCTGGAGCGCCGCGGCTACGGCGGCCAGTGCGCGCCCAAGCTGAACCAGGAACGGGACGCGCAGTACTGGTTCGACCAGCCGGGCGCGCCCGTGGCGAAGCTCCCGGACGAGCGCGGCAAGCCGGAGACCCTGGACTACGACGAGCTGATCGCCCGCTGGAAGAAGGCGGACTGACCCGCGCGCTGGTGGAGTGGGCGAACCCGACTGTCAGCCGGGTTCCTGCGTGCGCGACATGTCGTGGAGCCGGGCGTGCAGCACGGTCATCCTCCGGGTGAACTCCCGCTCGTCGGAGTACA
The DNA here is from genome assembly GCF_040676925.1 of Nonomuraea sp. NPDC049486. Taxonomy (NCBI): domain Bacteria; kingdom Bacillati; phylum Actinomycetota; class Actinomycetes; order Streptosporangiales; family Streptosporangiaceae; genus Nonomuraea; species Nonomuraea sp. NPDC049486. Next base: position 166,806 of record NZ_JBFAPV010000006.1, on the reverse strand, counting down.
CGTCGTAGTCGTCGATCTCGTGGAACGCCTCGTCGAGAAGCCGGCCGAGATCGCCGTGCGCCCGCTCCCCCGCCGCCATGGCTTCCCTTCTCGCCGCCACCCAAGCGTGGCGGAACCGCTCGACGTCGAGGCGGCCCGCCACGAACCCGTCGATCAGCGAGAGTTTCCTCCGGGTGACCGACTCCGGTGGCACCTCCGCCGGCGTCCGCCAGGAGGGCCATCGGGGCGGATGAGCCGCCGCGACCTCCAGCAGGAAGGGATTCGTCGTGGCGAGCCGCCGCGCGAGCCGCGCGAAATCCGCCTTCGCCTGTTCGGTCCCGCAGGCGAGGCAGGCCGCGACGAACGCACGAGGGCCGGAGACGAGGGCGTACTGCCGCATGGTCATGAAAACCGCTCCTGACATGTCGGGCAAAGTCATAACGACGTCGGAGCCGGCCCACGAACCCGGGAGCGCGAGGGCGCCATCGCCCACCAGGATCGTCTCGACTCGCCGTGCACCGAGCGGCGCGGCGAGGACGCGGGTCTGGCCGCACGCACGCAGGCCGCGCCCGATCGAGGACAGGAGCCTGGAGTCTGGGACGGGCCGCGACGCCACGGGAACGGTGACCTTGTCCCCCACGGCCGTCCAGGCGGCGCTGAACCCCGTACCGCCGTCGAGCATCTTCTCGACCCGGGTCACCCGATGATCAGGAGTCACGGATTCATCCTGGCGGCTCGGCACGGGAAGGGGCCGGTGTCAGGAGGTCGGGACCGGGTGCTCGTCCGCCTGCTTGGGGTCCGGGAGGTCCAGGGTGTCGCGGAGGGTGACGGACTTGAAGAAGAGGGTGGCGATGACGCCCACGACCGAGAGCCCCGCCGAGATGAGGAAGATGTGACCGGTCGCGTCCCCGTACGCGGATCGGACGATCGTCTTGATCGGCTCCGGCAGGGCGGCGATGTCGAGGGTGGCCGCGCCGCCGCTGGCCGAGGCCGGGATGCCGGCCTTGGCCAGCCCCTGGCTGATGCTGGTGGCGACCTGGTTGGCGAGGACGGCGCCGAGGACCGAGACGCCGATGGTGCCGCCGAGCGAGCGGAAGAACGTGATGGCGCCGCTGGCCGCGCCGAGTTCGCGCAGCGGGACGGTGTTCTGGATGGCCAGCACCAGGTTCTGCATCGACATGCCGACGCCCACGCCGACCAGCACCATGGCGGCGCCGATGAGGTACAGCGAGGTCTGGTGGTCCATCGTCGACAGCACCAGGAAGCCCAGGGTGAGCACGATCGAGCCGGTCACGATGTACGGCTTGATCTTGCCGCTCCTGGAGACCATGCGGCCGCTGATCGTGGAGGAGACCAGCACGCCCGCCATCATCGGGATGGTGAGCAGGCCCGCTTCGGTCGGGGTGTAGCCGCGGCCGATCTGGAAGTACTGGCCCAGGAAGACCGAGCCGCCGAACATGGCCATGCCGACCGCGAGGCTGGCCACGATGGCCAGGGCGGGGGTGCGGCGGCGGATGACGTGCAGCGGCACCACGGGCTGGGCGGCCCTGGTCTCCACCCAGGTGGCCAGCGCCAGGAGGACGGCGCCGCCGCCGGCCATGGCCGCGGTCTGCCACGACAGCCAGTCGAAGGAGTTGCCGACGAACGTGATCCAGATGAGCAGCACGCTCACGCCCGCCGCGATGAGGGTCGCCCCGGCATAGTCGATCTTGACGTTGTCCTGGCGGACGGTGGCGACGTGCAGCGTCTTGTGGAGCAGGCCCAGGGCGACGACGGTGAAGGGCACGGCGATGAAGAAGCACCAGCGCCAGCCCAGCCACGAGGTGTCGGCGATGAGCCCGCCGAGCAGCGGCCCGCCGACGGTGGCCACGGCCATGACGGCGCCGAGGTAACCGTTGTAGCGGCCGCGCTCCTTGGGGCTGATCATCGCGGCGATCAGGACCTGGACCAGGATCTGCAGCGCGCCCATGCCGAGCCCCTGCAGCGCCCGGAAGGCGATGAGCTGCTCGGTGTTCTGGGCGAACCCGCAGGCCAGCGAGGTCACCATGAAGATCACGATGGAGATCTGGAGCAGCAGTTTCTTGCTGAAGAGGTCGGCCAGCCGCCCCCAGATCGGCGTCGACGCGGTGGCGGCCAGCAGGGAGGCGGTGACGACCCAGGTGTACTGCGACTGGGTGCCCTTCAGCGCGCCGATGATCTGGGGCAGCGCGACCGACACGATCGTGCCGCTGATCATGGCGACGAACAGGACCAGCAGCAGCCCGCTGAGGGCTTTCAGCACCTGCCGATGCGTCATCGGCTCGGCAGGTGCTGTCATGGGTGCGCTCACGCGCGACCTCCGTTTCGGATCTCGGGGTGACGACCGGATACTCTACTTCCCATTGAGAAAGTTTGCGCATTGCGCATCTATTCCCGGCGGGTAGAGTGACCGCAAGATGGACACCACGACGCTGGGACTGCGCGAGCGCAAGAAGGCCGAGACCCGGCAGGCCGTGCACGAGGCGGCGCTGCGGCTCGTCGTCGAGCACGGCTTCGACGGCGTGACGGTCGAGGCCATCGCCGACGCCGCCAACATCTCCCGCCGCACCTTCTCCAACTACTTCGCCGGCAAGGAAGACGCCCTCCTGTACGGGGAGGAGGAACGCTTCCGCCGGCTGGTGGCGCTGGTGCAGGAGCAGCCTCCCGGCCACAGCGCGTGGCAGGCCATGCGGGCCACGATCCTGGATCTGTACGAGGAGGTCGGCACCCCCGACCGCGAGTGGGCGATCCGCACCCGGCTGGCCAAGAAGCACCCGGCGCTGCTGGCACGCCAGCTCGCCAACCACGCCGCACTCGAACGCGAGCTGGCGCAGGCCATCGCCGACCGGCGCGCCCCGGCACGGCCGCGGGTGATGGCGGCGGCCTTCCTCGGGGCGCTGCGCCTGGCGACCTTCCAGTGGATCGAGGAGGAGGAGGCCCGGTCCCTGCTGGAGGTCGGCGAGGAGATCCTGGACGAGGTGGCCAGGCCCTTCACCTGACGGAGTGAGGAAGGGGCGGGACACCACGCCGGTGGCGCCCCGCCCGTTCGTGACCTACGACGTCGCGACGGGTTCGGGGAGCGGGAACGGGCCCGCCGTGGCCGGGATCGGCGGGTCGTCATCCGCCGCGCGGTGGTCACAGGTGAAGACGTGCTCACCGGGCCCGGCCTGCACCGGGGCCCGACCCGGCAGATCGACCTCGGCCGTCGTGCCGGGCGGCACCGTCACCTCGACCGTCAGCTCCGTGCCCGCCCGCCGCCACGACACCGCCGCCCGCCCGTACGGGGTGTCGTGCGCGGCGCGGGCGTGGGTGAGGCCGCCGCCCGGCCGCGGCGCGACCCGCAGGCGGCGGTAGCCGGGCGCGGCGGGGGCCAGCCCGGCCACCACGCGGTGCAGGTAGTCGGCCACCGCCCCCAGCGCGTAGTGGTTGAACGAGGTCATCTCCCCCGGGTTGACCGACCCGTCGGGCAGGAGGCTGTCCCACCTCTCCCAGATCGTGGTCGCCCCCATCGTCACCGGGTAGAGCCACGACGGGCACTCCCGCTGCGTCAGCAGGTGGTAGGCCGCGTCGTGGGAGCCCGTCTCCGCGAGGGCGTCGCAGACCAGCGGGGTGCCGACGAAGCCGGTGCCGATCCGGTACCCGTCCCTGGCGACCAGCTCCGCCAGCCGCCGCCCGGCCCTCTCCCGCTCGCCGCCGTCGTCGAGCAGACCGAAGCGGAGGGCGACCGCGTAGGCCGTCTGGCTGTCGCCGACCAGCCGTCCCGACGGCGTGACGTACTCCCGCCGGAACGCCTCCCGCACCTCCCCCGCCAGAGCGGCGTGACGGGCCGCGTCGTCCTCGTGGCCGAGCAGCCCGGCCACCCGTCCCAGGATGGAGGCGGTGGAGAAGTGGTAGGCGGTGGCGATCAGGTAGGGGTCGGTGCGCCCGTCGGCGGGCGCGTCCGGCGGCGCGGACGGGTCGAGCCAGTCGCCGAACTGGAACCCGTCGGACCACACCCGGTCCGGCCCCGCCAGCCCGGCGACCTGGTCCACCCAGGCCCGCATGCTCGGATACTGCCGCCGCAGCAGCTCCAGGTCGCCGGTGCGCTCGTACAGCACCCACGGCACGAGGACCGCCGCGTCTCCCCAGGCGGCGGCCGGCAGCGGCGGGAACTGCACCTGCACCCACGGCACGTAGGGCGGGACCGTGCCCAGCTCGGCCTGCTCGGCGGCGAGGTCGCGCAGCCAGGAGGCGAGCGGGCCCGCGCAGTCGTACAGGAACGCCGCGGCCGGGGCGAACACCTGGATGTCGCCGGTCCAGCCGAGCCGCTCGTCGCGCTGCGGGCAGTCGGTGGGGATGTCGACGAAGTTGCCGCGCATGCTCCACACCACGTTCTCGTGCAGCCGCTCCAGCAGCGGGTCCGAGCAGCCGAACCAGCCGGTGCGGCGCATGTCGGTGTGGCAGACGACGGCGACCACGCCGTCCGGTGGGATCTCCCCCGGCCAGCCGGTCACCTCGGCGTAGCGGAAGCCGTGGATGGTGAAGCGCGGCTCCCACTCCTCGGCCCCGCCGCCGCGCAGGGTGTAGGTGTCGTGCGCGGCCGCGCCGCGCAGCGGGCGCACGGCCGGCGCGCCGTCCTCCAGGACCTCGGCGTGGCGCAGGGAGACGGTGTGCCCGGCGGGACCCTGCACGCGGATGCGCAGCCGGCCGGAGATGTTCTGGCCGAAGTCGAGGATGGTCTCGCCGGACGGCCCGGTCAGGGTGGCGACGGGGGCGAGCGTCTCGACCCGGCGCACCGGCGGGCCGTCGGGGGCCACCAGCAGGGCGGGGTCGTGGTCGAGCACGTCCGCGGGCAGCCAGCCGGAGTCGTCGAACCCGGGCGACGACCAGCCGCCGGGCAGCAGCCGGGCGTCGTGCTTCTCGCCGTCGTACAGGCCGGTCGCGGTGATCGGGCCGGGGGCGGCGCGCCACGAGCCGTCGGTGACGAGCGTCTCGGTGCCGCCGTCGGCGTAGACGAGTTCGAGCTGGGCGATGAGCGCGGTGCGCGTCCCGTACGTGCTGGTGCTGCCGTCCAGGAAGCCGACGCGGCCCCGGTACCAGCCGTCGGCGAGCATCGCGCCGATCGCGTTGGGGCCGGACCGCAGCAGGGCGGTGACGTCGTGGGTGCGGTAGCGGAGCCGGTGGCCGTAGCTGGTCCAGCCGGGCGCGAGCACGTCGTCGCCGACGACCTGGCCGTTGATCTCGACCTCGTACAGGCCGTGCGCGGTCACGTACAGGCGGGCCCGCACGGGCCGCTCGCGCAGGTCGAAGCCGCGGCGCAGCAGCGGCGCCGGGCCGTCGGGCGGGCCGGTGAGCGACGTCGGCGGCGCGGCGGCCGCGGCCTGCCAGCGGTCCGCCGTCAGCAGCCCGGTCTCCGCCTCCGACCAGGGACTCCAGTCGCCGGCCCGGCCGCCGCCGTGCACCCGGACGCGGACGGCGCAGCGTTCGGCGGAGCCGAGCGGCTCGCCGGGCCACGGCACCAGCCGGGACTCGGCCGAGCGCACCAGGTGGCTGGCGGTACCGCCGCCGGTGCGGATCTCGATCTCGTACGCGTCCTGCGTCCAGGACGGCGGTGCGGCGGTGACGGTCCAGGTCAGGCGTGGCCTGGACGCACCGATGCCGAGGGGCGGCCGGTGCGGGTCGAAGCGGTGGTGCTCGAAACGGGGGGCGTCGACGGTGATGCCGGACGCTCGGGTCATGGTGCTCCTCGTGCGAGTGGGTCAGCCCTTGATCGCGCCGGCGGTCATGCCGGCCACGATCTTGCGGTTGAAGAAGACGAAGGCCAGCAGCGGCGGAATCGTGATCAGGACGATGTCCATGAACAGCAGGTTCCACTGGGTGCTGTACTGGCTCTGGAAGTTGTAGAGGGTGAGCTGGACGGTGGCGTTCTCGTCGCCGGGCAGGAAGTAGAGCGGGTTGACGAAGTCGTTGAAGACGGCGACGGACGTGGTGAGGATCACGGTGATGGTCACCGGCCGCATCAACGGGAAGATCACCCGGAAGAACAGCGCCATCCCGGTGCAGCCGTCGATCATGGCGGCCTCGTCCAGCTCGCGCGGGATGGCGGCGATGAACGCCCGGTAGAGCAGCATCGCGAACGACAGGCTGTAGGCGACCTCGACCAGGATGAGCCCCGGCAGCGTCTTGAACAGCCCGATGCCCTGCAGCACCCAGATGGTCGGCACCACGGCCGGCGGGATGATCAGCCCGGACAGCACGAGCAGGTTGACCACGCCGGCCACCCGGCCGGGCCGCCGCTGCAGCACGAACGCCGCCATGGAGGCGAACACCACGAGCAGCGCGACCGAGGTGACCGTGAGGATGGTGCTGTTCACGTACGCGGTCAGCAGCAGGTAGTCGCGGGCGGAGATCACCTCCACCAGGTTCCGCACCACGGGCCAGCTCGTCGGCCAGGCGAAGTCCAGGTCGGCGGCCTGCTTCTCGTCCTTGACCGCGGTGAGCAGCATGAACGAGAAGGGCACCAGGAAGACGGCGGCGGCCACCGCCAGCGCGAGCGTCTCGGCGCCGATCCTGCGCGCGGTTGTCCTCACGAGTGGATCTCCCGGCGGTCGAGCAGGCGGACGAGCGGGACCACGATCGCGGTGACGGCGAGGAACAGGATCACGTTCCCGGCCGTGGCCAGGCCGTAGAAGCCCGCCTGATACTGCTTGTAGATGATCGAGGCGATGACGTCGCTGGTGAAGCCGGGACCGCCCCGGGTCATGGTCCAGATGAGGTCGAAGGTGCGCAGGCCGCCGATGAACGACAGGATGATCACCGAGTAGGTGGCGGGCCAGGACAGCGGCAGCGTGACGTGCCGGAACCGGTGCCAGGCGCTGCCGCCGTCGACCTCGACCGCCTGGTAGTAGTCGCGCGGGATCGACATGATCCCGGCGATGTAGATGACGGTGGCCAGGCCCACGCCCTTCCAGACGTCGACCAGCGCGACCGACAGCAGCGCGGTCGTGGCGTCGCCGAGCCAGTCGGGGCCGGAGATCCCGAAGACGCCCAGCGCCTTGTCGACCAGGCCGGTGTCGGGTTTGAGCAGGACGCTGAAGGTGATGCCGACCGCGACGGTGCTGACCAGCACGGGGAAGAACACGACCGAGCGCAGGAAGCCGCGCAGCCGCAGGTTCGAGGTGAGCAGCACGCCCAGCAGCAGGCCGAGCACCACCTTCAGCCCGCTGGTGACGACCGCGTAGACGATCGTGTTCCGGAAGCCGACGCGCAGGTTCTGCTCGGCGAAGAAGTCGCGGAAGTTGTCCAGGCCGACGAACGTGCTGTCGAACAGCGTCCACCGGGTGAGCGCGAAGTAGAAGGCCATCACCGTCGGCACGAGGAAGATGACGGTGTAGACGATCCCGGCCGGCAGGTAGAACGCGTACGGGTAGACCGCGCGGGCCCTGGGCCGGGCCGGGCGGCGGCCGCTCTCCGGAGCGGCCGCCCGGCGAGGCCGGGCCGAGGTCACCATCCGGCCAGCCCCAGTTGCCTGGCCTGCTTCTCCACGTCCTTGTCGTACTGGGCCGCGCCTTCCGCCGGCGTGGTGAGCCCGGAGCCGACGGCGACGGTGATCTGCTCCAGCGACGGGCCCTTCACCGGCGAGACGAACTCCAGCGCGGGCGCGGATGCGCCGCTCTCGATGTAGGCGCTGAGGTCCTTGGCCACCTGGATGACGTCCTCGGGCAACTCGGCGCCCTTGATCCGGTACGGTCCCGTCGGGGCGACGCCCTCGGAGAACGCCTGGGCGCCGGCCGGTGAGGCGATGAAGGCGAGGAACTTCTTGGCCGCGTCGACGTGCTCGCTGGAGGCGGGGATGTAGGCGCCGGCGGGCTCCCAGACGGTGGCGCCGTGGGTGCCCGGGTCGTCGCCGGGGATGCCGAAGAAGCCGATGTCGGTCTTGACGGACGGGTACTGCTCGATGAGGGCCGGCATCACGCCGGTGAGCATCGGGTAGTGCGCGCCCTTGCCCTCGGCCAGCAGCTTCAGCCCGTTGTCCAGGGTGGCCGAGCCGAACCCGTCGTTCAGCAGGCCGGCGGCGTGCACCTCGGCGAGCTTCCGGAACCCCGACAGCGCGGCCGGGGTGGTGGCGTACTTGGCCTTGTTGGCGGTGTAGCCGGCGGCGAAGGCGGGCACGGCGGCCTGGACGTTGTAGAAGTCGCCGAGCACGAACAGCTGCGAGGTCCAGGTCTCCTTGAAGGTGGAGATGACCGGCGCCAGGCCGGCGGCCTTGACCTTGTCGTTGTTGGCCATGAACTCGGCCCAGGACCTGGGCGTCTCCAGGCCGAGGTCGGCGTAGACCTTGCGGTTGTAGAGGATGCCGCCGCCGGCCGCGGTGCCGGCCGGGACCCCGTACACCTTGTCCTGGTGGGACACCACCGGCAGGTAGGACTCCTGCACGTTCGCGAGGACGGGGTCGCCGGTGAGGTCGACGAGCGTCTGGCTCGGGTTGAGCGCCTGGATGAGCGAGCCCGAGTTGTACCAGAAAACGTCGGCCATTTCGCCGGTGGAGAGCCGGGTTTTGACGATGTTGTCGCCTTCGGCGCCGCCGGGACGAGTCTCGGTGTCGATTTCGACAGTGGGCTCGGCGGCCTCGAACGCCCGCACCACGGATTCTGCGGCGGCCACGGTGGCCTCGGCGTTGTCGATGAGCAGCTTGAGCGTGACGGTCCCGTCGGCCGAGGTCGGCTCGGACGACCCGCATGAGGTCAGTGACGTGACCACGGCGGTGGCGGCGGCTGCGACTCTGAGGCAAGCGGCCTTCATGACGCCCTCCAGGAATTTCGCGTGGACCATTAAATCGTTTCAAACCCCCCAATCGCCGCTAACTTAAACTTTGCGATTCGGTAGCGTCAAGACTTTGCCCGGATAACGATTACTCATCGGTGATATTTCCGGAAATTTATGGCATGCGGAAAGGCCGCTTTCCGGTTATGTCGCGAAAGCGGGCGGTGTCGAGGGAATCCGGGTGCTCCGAGACGGGATGTAGAACGTTCTCCATTGCTATCCTCCGCTCCGGAGGGGCGTCAAGAGGCTCGACGGCACGTCTGGTGTGGTTCGTTCTACGGGAGGCCGGATGACCAGGGTGACCATCGCGGACGTGGCGCTGCACGCCCAGGTGTCCAGGTCGGCGGTGTCCAAGGTGCTCCGCGACGCCTACGGGGTCAGCCCCTCCATGCGCGCCCGGGTGCTGGCGGCCATCGACGAGCTGGGCTACCGGCCGCACGTGGCGGCCCGCGCGCTGCGCGGCCACACCTCCACTCTCGGCGTGCTCCTGCCCGACCTGCGCAACCCGTTCTTCCCCGACCTGGTCGACGGCGTCGTCGAGGAGATCGCCGGCACCGGGTACGAGGTCGTGATCAGCCAGGGGGGCCGCGGCCCGGCGAGCGAGTCGCGGGCCATCCACGCGCTCATCGACCAGTCGGTGGGCGGGATCGTGCTGGTCGCCCCCCTCAGCCCGCAGTCCGACCTGGAGGCGATCGCCGCCACGGTGCCGGTCGTGGTGCTCGGCCGCCACGACCGCTCCCCCCGCTACGACGCCGTCTTCGACGACGACGAGGTGGGCGCCGAGCTCGTGGTCGAGCACCTGGCCGGCCTGGGCCACCGCCGCATCGCGCACATCGCCCACCGCGACTCCAGCCGGGGCGAGCCCGCCACCCTGCTGCAGGCCATCCGCGCCCGGGCGTACGAGCGGGCCATGGTCCGGCTGGGCCTGGGCGAGCACGCCGACATCGCGTGGACCACGTACACCGAGGAAGGCGGCCACAAGGGCGTCGGCGAGCTGCTGAGCCGGCCCGAGCCGCCGACGGCGATCTTCGCGGGCGCCGACCTGGCCGCCATCGGCGCCCTCGCCGCGCTGCGCGAGGCCGGGCTCGCCGTGCCGGACGACGTCTCGGTCGCCGGATACGACAACAGCTGGCTGGCCGCGCTGGCGCACATCTCGCTCACCAGCGTCGACCAGTCGGGCGTCACCATGGGCCGCACGGCGGGCCGGCTGCTGCTGGAGCGCATCGGCGGCCGGACGGCGTCGGCGCGCATCTCGATCACGCCCACGCTGGTGCCCCGGCGTACCACGGCGGCGGTGTCCTGACCAGGCCCGGCCAGCGGCTTTCCGCTTTCGCACCACGGGAATATCTCGGTACGCGGTGTGGTGCTCGGCATCGGATATCGTCGTGAGAGCACACGGTTCGGGACAAATCACACATCTTTCACCTGCCGGACCAATCGGGCGTTAATCTTTGCCCGGCAGTGCGTCATACGTATCATCAGGAGTCCATTTGAACGTCCATGCCGACGTCGCCAGGCGACGCATAGAGGAGCTGCTGGGCACTTCGGACGAGCAGATCCTGCGCCGCTGGAGCGCCCTCGCCAAGGCCCCGGTAGACGAGCTGAAGGAGCTCTACCAGGCCCTGCGCACCGCCTTGGCGGAGGAAGGCAGTGACCTCGCCGACATTCGCGGCCTGCTCGCGGAGCTCTCGCGCGACCGCGTCCGCCGGGGCCACACCCCCTCCGACACCGCACGCGCGGTGTTCGGCCTCAAGGAGGCGGTGTACGAGGTCGTCGAGGCCGACGGGGAGCCCGAGGCGCTGCGCGGGTTCATCTGGTTCTCGCGGCTGATCGACGACCTGGGCCTGTACACCATCGAGACGTACGCGGCCGCCAGGGAGAAGGTCATCCTGGACCAGGCCGAGCAGCTCCTGGAGCTGTCCACCCCGGTGGTCAAGCTCTGGGACGGCATCGTGGCCGTGCCCCTGGTCGGCACCCTCGACTCGGCCAGGACCCAGGTCGTGATGGAGAAGCTGCTGCAGACCCTGGTCGACACCGGGTCCGAGCACGCCGTCATCGACATCACCGGCGTCCCCGCCGTCGACACGCAGGTGGCCCAGCACCTGCTCAAGACCGTGGTGGCCGCGCGGCTCATGGGCGCCGAGTGCGTGATCTCCGGCATCAGCCCGCAGATCGCGTACACGATCGTCACGCTCGGCATCGAGTTCGGCGACATCGTGACCAAGGCCACCCTGGCCGACGCGCTCGCGTACACGCTGCGGCGCAGCGGCATCGAGTTCGGCGAGGGCCGGCGGACGCAGATCGCGATCCGCGCGGAGGACGCGTGATGGAACGTGTCCCCATCCTCAAGCTCGGCGACATCCTGATCATCTCCATCCAGATCGACCTCGACGACCAGAGCGTGCTGGGCCTGCAGGAGGACCTGGCGGAACGGGTCGTCGCGACCGGCGCCCGGGGCGTCGTCATCGACATCACCGCGGTCGAGATCATCGACTCGTTCATCGGCAGGATGCTCGCCACCATCGCGGCCATGTGCCGGCTGCTCGACGCCGACACCGTGGTCGTCGGCATGCGCCCGGCCGTGGCCATCACCCTGGTGGAGCTCGGTCTGTCACTCGGCGGTGTGCGCACCGCGCTCGACCTGGAGAAGGGCGTCGCGGCGCTCGGCCACCTCCGCGGCAGGGACACGACGCGATGACGGACGGCGGCCGGATGCCCATCGCCAGCAACGCCGACGTGGTGGCGGTCCGCCAGCAGGTGCGCGCCGTCGCGATCGAGGCGGGCATGTCCCTGATAGACCAGACGAAGGTGGTGACCGCGGCGAGCGAGCTGGCACGCAACGTGCTGGTGCACGCCGGCGGGGGCCGCGTCACCGTGGAGGTCGTCGAGGACGGCCGGCGTCGCGGGCTGCGTCTGGCCTTCAGCGACGAGGGCCCCGGCATCGCCGACGTCGAACAGGCGCTGGTCGACGGCTACACCACCGGCGCCGGGCTGGGCCTCGGCCTCGGCGGCTCGCGGCGGCTGGTCGACCAGTTCGACCTGACCTCCGCCCCCGGTGAGGGCACCACGATCGTCGTGACGAAGTGGGCCCGAGGATGATCGAAGCCGACCAGGTCCGCGACGACGCCTGGATCCGCGCCGAGGAGCCCAGCGCGGTGGGGGCGGTGCGCAGGCTGGCCGTCGACCTGGCCAAGACGGCCGGGTTCGGCGACGAGCGCGTCGGCCAGGTGGCGGTGGCGGTCACCGAGGCCGTCTCCAACCTGGTCAAGCATGCCGTGCAGGGTGTGGCCCTGGTCCGCCCCTGCCCCGTCGCGCCGCAGGTGGTCGAACTGATCACGCTGGACCGGGGGCCGGGCATGCCGGACGTGGCGCGGGCGCTGCGCGACGGCTACTCGACCTCCGGCACGCTCGGCATCGGACTGGGCGCCATCACCCGCATGGCGTCCTCGTACGACGTGCACTCGCTGCCGGGCCGGGGAACGCTGCTCGCCGTCCAGTTCGCCGCGAAGGGAACGATCGAGCCGCCGCCGGCCAGCGGCCTCGTCCGCCCCATCGGCGAGGAGGTCGTCTCGGGTGACGCCTTCGCCGTGTCCACCGGCGAGCAGGACATCACCGTCCTGGTGTTCGACGGGCTGGGCCACGGACCGGCCGCCGCCCACGCCTCCAGGGAGGCGGTCGAGCTCTTCCTGGAGAGGCCGGCCGACGAGCCGCTGGCCATCCTGCGCCGCCTGCACGACGGGCTGGCGCACACCCGCGGCGGCGCGGCCGCGGTCGCGCGGGTCACCCCCGCGCGGGTGAGCTACGCCGGGCTGGGCAACATCTCCGGCTGGATCACGCACGCCGACGACCGCCAGGGCATGGTGTCGGTGCCCGGCATCACCGGCCACCAGCGGCGGCGCCTCAGGCAGTACGAGTACGAACTGGACGAGCACGCGACGGTCGTGCTGCACTCCGACGGGCTCACGGACCGGTGGTCGCCCACCACCATGCCGGGCCTGTTCTCCCGCTCCCCCGCCGTGATCGCCGCCGGGCTGCTCCGCGACGCGGGCAGCCGGCGGGACGACGCCTGCGTAGTGATCGTGAGGCCGCGACGTGACCGCGCTTGAGCTTTTCAGGATGCGCCTGGCCGAGGACCGGGACGTGTTCGTGCTGCGCCGGCTCGGCCGTGCCGCCGCCGAGCTGGCCGGGCTGGAGGCGCAGGACCAGATCCGGATCGCCACCGCGCTCAGCGAGGTGGGCCGGGAGGTGATCGGTTCGGGCGCCCTCGTACGTTCCACGCTGGAGGACGGCGAACTGATCATCACGATCGAGCACGCCGCGGACGCCGACCCGGCCGGATCCGACGGTGTGGCGCTGGCCCGCCGCCTGGTGGACAGGGTCACCGCGGACGACGGGCGGTTCACCCTCGTCAAGCGGCTGCCGGGGCGCAAGCCCTCGATGCCGGCCGCGCGGATCCGCGAGCAGCTGGCCCGTGTGGCCCCCACCACCGCGTTGGAGGAGCTGCGCCAGCAGAACAGGGAGCTGGCCGCGACCCTGGACGACGTGCTGCGGCTCAACGCCGAGCTGCAGGAGACCAATGCGGGCGTGCTGGCCCTGTACAACGAGCTGTCCACGGAGCTGGAGGAGACCAACAGGGGCGTGGTCGCCCTCTACGCCGAGCTGGACGAGAAGTCCAGCCAGCTGCGTGAGGTGGCCGAGACCAGGAACCGGTTCTGGGCCACGGTCAGCCACGAGCTGCGCACCCCGCTCAACTCCATCATCGGCCTGGTGCGGCTGCTGACCGGCCCGGGCGGCGAGCCGCTCTCCGGGGAGCAGGAGCAGCAGATCGGGTTCATCGGCAGCTCGGCGGAGACGCTGCTGGCGCTCGTCGGCGAGCTGCTCGACATGGCCAAGGCCGAGTCGGGCCCGCTGCATCCCCAGCTCGGGTCCGTGAACCTCGTCAGGCTCGTGCACCAGCTCAGAGCCACCATGCAGCCCACCAGCGACGTCGCCCTGCACACCGAGGTGGCGCCGGAGGTGGGCGAGATCTACACCGACGAGGGCATGCTCACCCGGGTGCTGCGCAACCTGGTGGCGAACGCGCTGAAGTACACCCAGGAGGGCGAGGTGCGGCTGAGCGCCCACCTCGACGAGGAGGCCGGCCAGGTGGTGATCACGGTGTCCGACACCGGCATCGGCATCTCCGAGGAACACCTGAGCCGCGTGTTCGAGGAGTTCTTCCAGGTGCCCAACGCGCTGCAGGTCAAGACCAAGGGCACCGGCCTCGGCCTGCCGTACGCGCGCAGGCTGGCCGAGGCGCTCGACGGTCAGCTGGAGCTGACCAGCGCGCCCGGCTCCGGCACGACCGCCACCCTGCGGCTCCCCCGCCGCCACGGGCCTCCCGAGATCGGGCGGCTGCTCATCGCCGACGACGACCAGGGCTTCCGCGAGCTGGCCCGTAGGATGCTGTACGGGGTCGCGAGCGAGATCGAGGAGGCCGCCGACGGCATCGAGGCGCTGGAGCTGATGACGGCGCGGCCCCCGGACGTCCTCGTGCTGGACATGCTGATGCCCAGGCTTGACGGCAACGCGCTCCTGCAGCGGATGTCGGAGGACGAGAACCTGGGGGAGGTCTCGGTGGTCGTGGTGACAGTGGCGCCCGGCAAGGCGGCGGAGGGCCATCCCGTGCTGTCGAAGCAGGGGATGCGCCGTCACGACCTGCTGGAGGCGGTGCGCGAGGCGGCCAGGGGGCGCGGTGCCTGACTCCGGCCCGGCCAGCGTGCTGGTGGTCGACGACACGCCGGCCAAGCGCTACATCCTGTCCAGCTGGCTGCGCCGGGCCGGTCACAGCGTGATCGAGGCGGGCGGCGGCGAGGAAGCGATGGCGGTGCTGCACGCGCACCATCCCGACCTGGTGGTCCTGGACGTCTGGCTGCCCGACATGAGCGGCTTCGAGGTGTGCGAGCGCATCAAGGCCGATCCGGCGACGGCGTCCATCCCGGTCATCCAGGTGTCGGGGAACGCCGTCACCGTGCAGGACCGTACCGAGGGTCTGGAGCGGGGGGCCGACGCCTACCTGGCGGAGCCGATCGAGCCGAGTGAGTTCATCGCGACCGTGGAGGCGACGCTGCGCTACTCGCGCGCGCGGCGGCGGGCGGAGGTGATGGCCGACCGGCTGGCCGAGCTGGCCGAGGTGACGCTGCGGATCAACCGGTCCGACTCGTTCGAACGCCTGCAGGAGGTGGCCGTCCAGGGCACCGCCTCGATCCTGGGCCGCCAGGCGAGGGCGCTGGCGGTGCCGGCCGACGGGCGGCTGCGCCGCTACCTCGGCCAGCCGGGCGAGCGCGCCGTCACCAGGGACGTCGCGCCCGACCTGCTCGACCGGTTGTGCGAGATGGTCCTGGGCCCGAGCGCCGGCGCCGAGCTGGTCACCATCTCCCCCGCCGACTGGGCCACGCTGATGCCCGGCTCGGAGGTCACGCGGCCCGTCGTGGGTGTGCTGTGCCGCACCAAGAAGAGCAGGCCGCCGGTGTTCCTGGGCGTGGAGGCCGATCCCATACTCGACGGCAACGAGATCAACCTGCTGCGGCAGCTCGCCCAGGAGCTGGCGCTCGCCGTGGAGGCGCTGCGCGCCTACACCCAGGAACACACGATCTCGCTCACCCTGCAGCGCAGCCTGCTGCCGACGCGGGTGCCCGAGGTGCCGGGGCTGTCGGTGGGGCTGCGTTACCGGCCCGCGATCGACAGCGTGGAGGTCGGCGGCGACTTCTACGAGGTGCTGGAGGCCGACGACCGGGTGCTGGTGGCGATCGGCGACGTGATGGGCCACTCCCTGCACGCCGCCACCGTCATGGCCGAGCTGCGGCACGCGCTGCGCGCCGCGGTGATGGACCAGGTGGACCTGGCGGCCTCGATGAGCCTGCTGAACAAGGTCCTGCGCCGTTACCACCCGGGCATGACGGCCACGGTCTGCATGCTGCTGCTGCACCCCGGCACCGGCGAGGTCCAGCTCGCCAACGCCGGTCACATCCCTCCCCTGCTGGTCGGCGACGGGGCGCGTTACCACGGGATGGGCAATCTGCTGCTCGGGGTGGCGGAGGAGGAGTACAAGGTGGACCACCTGATGCTCCCGCCGGGCGGCACCATCGTCCTGTTCACCGACGGGCTGCTCGAAGACCGCGACGTGCTGCTGGACGTCAGCCTGGAGCGGGCCAGGGAGCTGGCGGAGACGGTCGAGGACGACCTGGAGCATTTCTGCGACCGGATGCTGGCCGCCTTCGGGTCGCGCGAGGACGACGTGGCGCTCGTGGTGCTGCGGCGGGACGCCTGACGGCTATCGTGGGTGGCCGATGAACGAGTCGACGCAGCCGCTGGACCGCGCAGCGGCGGAAGAGTACGCGAGCTGGTTCCGGGCGCTGGCCGACGCCACCCGCATCCAGATCGTGTCGCTGCTCGCCCGGCGCCGGGGGCCGATGAGCGTCGGGGAGGTCGTGGCGGCGTCCGGGGTGGGCCAGTCGACCGTGTCCCACCATCTGAAGATCCTCGCCGACGTCGGCTTCGTGCTGGTGGAGCGTCAGGGCACGTCCAGCCTCTACCGCATCAACGAGCAGTGCGTCGGCGCCTTCCCGACGGCCGCCGACGTGGTGATGGGCCGCCCCCTGCCGGACGCCCGGCTCTGCGACTAGGCGCGCGGCGCGTACATGATGACCGCCACGCCGACCAGGCAGATCGCCGCGCCCGAGAGGTCCCAGCGGTCGGGCCGGAAGCCGTCGACCAGCACTCCCCACAGCAGCGACCCGGCCACGAACACGCCGCCGTACGCGGCGAGGATGCGCCCGAAGTGCGGGTCCGGCTGGAAGGCGGCGACGAAACCGTAGGCGCCGAGCGCGAGCACGCCGGCGGCGATCCAGAGGAGCCCGCGCTGCTCCCGCACCCCCTGCCACACGAGCCAGGCCCCGCCGATCTCCGCGACGGCGGCCAGCGCGAACAGGATCAGGGAGCGGACGGTCGTCATGGGGCGACTGTATAGAGCGGGAGAACCGCGCGGATCACGGGGTGCGCCGCCGCCGTCCGGGGACCTGCCGGGTCGTGAGATCAGCGCGACCGTTTGAGAACCGTTCCTCCTGGTAGTCGCCCTTCTATGGATAGGGACATCCAGGCCGTGGTCGTCGGTGACGTGATGCTCGACTCGTGGCTGCGCGGGCCGGTCAAGCGCATCGCCCAGGAGGCGCCGGTCCCCGTGGTGAGTGTCGAGGCCACCGAGGACGCGCCGGGCGGGGCGGGCAACACGGCGGCCAACCTGGCCGCGCTGGGCGCGCGCGTGCGGCTGATCGGGCCGGTCGGCGACGACGCCTGCGCCGAGCAGCTCGCCACGGCGCTCAGCCTGCTGGGCGTGGACGCCCGCATGGTGACCGTGCCCGGCAGGCGCACCCCGCACAAGCAGCGGCTCATGGTCGGCGAGCAGCTCATCGCCCGCTACGACGAGGAGGACCGCGACCCGATCCCGGCCGCGGCCGAGGCCCGCGTGATCGAGGAGCTGCGGGAGTCGCTGCCCGGCGCCGACGTGGTGATCGCCTGCGACTACGGGGCGGGCGGGTGCACGGACGCGGTGCGGCGGGCGCTGGCCGGGCTGCCCCTGCTGGTGGTGGACGCGCACGCGATCACGCCGTGGCGGACCTGCGCCCCCGCGGTGGTGCTGCCGAACTACGGCGAGGTCCTGCAACTGCTGGGTGAGGACGGCGGCCACGACGACCGGGTGCGCTTCCTGACCGAGCGTTCCGGCCGGCTGCTGGCGGAGTCGGGCGCGCGGATGGTGGTGACCACGCTGGACGGCGAGGGCACCCTGCTGCACCAGGAGGGACGGCCGCCGTACCGGACCTACGCCGAGCCGGCGCCGGACCACATGACGACCGGGGCGGGCGACACCTACACGGCGGCGTTCGCGCTGTGGCTGGCCGGCGGGGCGACCCCGGAGCAGGCGGCGCAGGCCGCGCAGGCCGCCGCCGGGGTGGTGGTGCGCAGGCCGGGCACCGCCACCTGCACCAGGCAGGAGCTGCTGCGGGCGTTGCACCGGGAGGACGGGCGGGCGCAGACGCCGGAGCGGCTGGCGGCCCGGCTGGACGAGCACCGGCGGCGCGGGCAGCGGATCGTGTTCACCAACGGCTGCTTCGACGTGCTGCACCGGGGGCACGTGACGTACCTGGAACGGGCCGCCCGGCTCGGCGACGTGCTGGTGGTGGCGGTCAACAGCGACGCGAGCACGGCGCGGCTGAAGGGGCCGGGGCGGCCCATCAACTCGTGCGAGGACCGCATGTCGGTGCTGGCGGCGCTCGGTTACGTCGACTACGTGATCTCCTTCGAGGAGGACACGCCCGAGCGGCTGCTGCGGATGGTCCGCCCCGACCTGTACGTGAAGGGCGGCGACTACACGCCCGAGATGCTGCAGGAGGCTCCGCTGGTGCGGGCCATGGGCGGCGAGGTGCGGGTGCTGGACTACGTCTCGGACCGGTCCACGACGGCGATCATCGAGCGGGTGCGGTCGCTGCCGGAAGAGGATCAGGCCGGGCCCTCATGAGCACCGCGTCACCATACTGTGACATATCGTGATATCGGGGTACGGGACTCCTGGTTCGTCGCTCGTTCGGGGGGTTCGAAGATGACCGGAAGTCCTGTCGTGATCGGCGTCAACCGTACCCGGGACGGGTCGATCGCGGTCGCCCGTGGCCGGACCTCGGTCCACAGCCTGCAGAAGGAGCGGATGACCCGCCGCGAGCACCACCGGGGCCGGCTCGGCGACCTGCCGGACCACTACCTGCCCCGGCTGCCCCAGCTCGCCGGGCCGGTGGACCTCGTGGTGGAGGGCTACTCGTCCGACACCGAGATCGGCAACCTGGCCGCCTACCGTGCGGAGTTGCGCGAGACCCTCGGCCTGACCGGGGACACGCCGGTCGTGCTCGTCTCGCACCACCTGAGCCACCTCTACAGCGCCTTCCCGCCGTCGCCGTTCGAGGAGGCCGCGGGGCTGGTCGTGGACACGCAGGGCAGCCGGGTGCGGGACTTCACCGAGCGGGTGGAGCTGCCCCGCGGCACGCCGGGCGACCTGCTGGAGGTGTCGTCCTTCTACCGCTGCTCGCGCGGCCGGGTCGAGTGCCTGGCCAAGCAGCTCTGGGACGGCGACTGGGCCAGGCCCGCGGGGCTGGGCTGCTTCTACGCGCTGCTGACGCGGATGCTCTGGCCGAGCGGCGGGGGCGACGAGGGCAAGGTGATGGACCTGGCCCCGTTCGGCGACCCGGACGCGCTCGGGCTGCCGGAGCTGGACGTGCGCGGGCACGAGGTGTTCATCCCGCGGGCGTGGCTGGACACGTTCGACCAGGGCGCGGCGTTCCGCTACGTGACCAACGGCGCGAGCACGTTCAAGCGGTCGGCCAACCTGGCCGCCGCCGGTCAGCGCGCGTTCGAGCGGGCGCTCGACCGGCTCGCGGCCTGGCTGCACGAGCGGACGGGTTTGGCGGACCTGGTGTTCGCGGGCGGCACGGCGCTGAACTGCACGGCCAACGGCCGGCTGATTCGCGGGTCGCCGTTCCGCGAGGTGTTCATCCCGCCGAGCCCGCACGACGGCGGCACCGCCGTGGGCTGCGCCCTGTACGGGATGATCGAGTGCCTGGGCGCCGAGAGCGGCTTCCGGTGGGCCGACGACTTCCTCGGGCCCGAACCCGACCCGGCCGAGATCGACGCGGCGGTGCGGGCGCTGCCGGAGGATCTGACGGCCGAGCGGCCCGCCGACCTGGCGGGCGCGATCGTCGAGCTGCTGGCGGGCGGCCGGACGGTGGGCCTGCACCGGGGGCGCTCCGAGTCGGGGCCGCGCGCGCTGGGCAACCGGAGCATCCTCGGCGACCCGCGGGTGCCCGAGCTGCGCGACTACGTCAACGTCGAGGTCAAGGGCCGCGAGTGGTTCCGGCCGCTGGCTCCGCTGGTGCTGGCCGAGCACGCGGGGCGGCTCTTCGACGTGGACCGGCCGGCGCCGTTCATGCAGTACGCGGCCGAGGTGCGGCCCGAGCACCGCGAGGAGCTGCCCTGCGTCACGCACGTGGACGGCACCGCCCGGCCGCAGACGGTGGAGCCGGGCCGCACGCCGTTCCTGCACGAGCTGCTGACCCGCTGGCACGAGAGGACCGGCTGCCCGGTGCTCGTCAACACCTCGCTGAACGGGCCGGGCGACCCGCTCACCGAGACGCCGGAGCACGCGGTCGGCACCCTGCGCAAGACCGGCCTGCACGCGCTGGCCCTGCCGCCCTACCTCATCCGCAAGCGCGACGAGCCGCCCGTCCCCGGCGACGACTGGCAGCCTCCGGCGCGTCCCGTCTAGCACGTCGAGGGACCCGCAGCGCCATGGCCTGGCGGCGCGCGGGCGCGGCCGGGGAGCTGCCGGGGAACGAGCGAGGGCCCGCACCCCGGAACGGGATGCGGGCCCTCGGCCGTGGAGCGTCAGGCGGGGACGATGTTCTCCGCCTGCGGGCCCTTCTGGCCCTGGGTGATGTCGAAGCTCACCTTCTGGCCCTCACGCAGCTCGCGGTAGCCCTGAGCGGCGATGTTGGAGTAGTGGGCGAAGACGTCGGCGCCGCCGCCGTCCTGCTCGATGAAGCCGAAGCCCTTTTCGGCGTTGAACCACTTCACGGTGCCTGTGGCCATGTCATTTCTCCTTTGATGAGTACAGAGCCGGAGTGTCCGGACCC
Organism: Nonomuraea sp. NPDC049486; assembly: GCF_040676925.1. Classification (NCBI taxonomy): domain Bacteria; kingdom Bacillati; phylum Actinomycetota; class Actinomycetes; order Streptosporangiales; family Streptosporangiaceae; genus Nonomuraea; species Nonomuraea sp. NPDC049486. Next base: position 146,296 of record NZ_JBFAPV010000006.1, on the reverse strand, counting down.
ATCCGGAAATGACCGGTAAAACAAAATGCGCCCGACGGTTACATACCGTTAGGCGCACACGAAGTCATGGGTACCAGAACTGCAACGTCTCTAAGCCTAGCACGGCCCCGCGCGTGCTCGGCCAACATGACTCGCGAGCAAATTCTGTTGAATTTTTCACGTTTGACGATCTGCATTAGCCGGACCTTGTCAAGATCACACAGCTATCGTGGCCCGCATGTTATCGGGTCCTGAGGCGGATTTCTCGTCACTGGGGCAGCGCCTGGAGGCCGCCCGTGACCGCGCGTTCGTGGGGCGGGAGGAGGAGCAGGCCCTCTTCCGATCCGCGCTCGGCACGGACCGCTCGTTCATGGTCCTGTTCGTGCACGGCTCGGGCGGCATCGGCAAGTCGGCACTGTTGCGCCGGTTCGGCGCCGAGGCGGCCGCGGCGGGCCGTCCGGTGGTGACGGTGGACGGGCACACCGTCGACCCGTCGCCCGGCGGCTTCGAGGCCGAGGCCGGGCAGGTGCTGACCGTGGAGCGCGGGGTGCTCCTGGTCGACACGTTCGAGCGGTGCCAGGGCCTGGAGGGCTGGCTGCGCGAGAGGTTCCTGCCGCGGGTGCCGGCGGGAGCCCTCGTCGTGGTCGCCGGGCGCAACCCGCCCGACCTGCGCTGGCAGGCCGACCCCGGCTGGGCCGAGGTGCTGCGGGTGATCCGGCTGCGCACGCTCGCGCCGCAGGAGGCGATGGCGCTGATCGACGCCCGCGGGGTGGCGGCGGACCTGCGCGAGCCCCTGCTGGCCTTCGCGGGAGGCCACCCGCTGGCGCTGTGCCTGGGCGCGGCCGTCGCCGCCAAGGACGAGCGGGCCTCGGTCCGCTGGACCCTGGACAAGGACATCCCGGAGGAGCTCGCCGAGACGCTGCTGGACCAGCTCGTCGGCGAGGTGCCCTCGGCGGCCCACCGCCATGCCCTGGAGGTGTGCGCCCACGCCCACGCCACCACCGAGGAGCTGCTGCGCGCGGTGCTGCCCGACCATCCGAAGCCGCTGTTCGACTGGCTGCGGCGGCTGCCGTTCATCGAGTCGGGCCGGCACGGCCTGTTCCCGCACGACGTGGTGCGCGACGCGCTGGAGGCGGACCTGCGCTGGCGCGACCCCGAGGGGTACGCGGACATGCACCACCGCATCCACGCCCACCTGGCCGCGCAGGTGCGGGCCGCCGCAGGGCAGGACACGCTGACGGCCATGGGCTCGCTGTTCTTCCTGCACCGCCACGACGGGGTGACCTCGAAGTTCCAGAACTGGCGGGGCGACGGCGAGGTGCACGAGGAGGCCTTCAACCCCGAGGACCGCGACGAGGTCCTGCGGATGGCGGCGGAGGCCGAGGGCGAGGCGTCGGCCTCGGACGCCGCTTACTGGATCGACCGGCAGCCGGAGGGGTTCTGGGTGCACCGGCGCACCGAGACCGGCGAGCCGGTCGCGCTCATGTCGTGGGTGCGGGTCAGCGGCCCGGCCGAGCCGGACGCCGACTGCCCGCTCATCGCGGCGGCGTGGCGGCACGTGGAGGAGACCGCGCCGCCGCGGCCCGGCGAGCACATCGCGCTGGCCCGCGCCTGGGTGCTGCCCCCCTTCCACGGCAGGTCGCCGGTCATGGACCTGGTGCAGTGGCGCGCGGTGGGCGAGTGCCTGCGCTCCGACCGGCTGGCCTGGACGTTCCTGGTCATGCGGGACCCGGACTCGTGGCGGCGCTACCTGGGCCACTACGACATGCACGACCTGGGCGCCCGCATCCCGCTGGGACGCGAGACGTTCGGCCTGTTCGCGCACGACTGGCGCACCATCACGCCGGAGGCCTGGCTGGAGCGGATGAGCACGCGCGGGCTGGGCCTGCGCAGGCCCGCGTCCCCGCAGGGCAAGGAGCTCGCGGTGCTGGCGCGTACGGACTTCGACGCGGCGGTGCGCGACGCGCTGCGGAACGTGTCGCGGCCGGACGCGCTGGCGGGCAACGCGCTGGCCCGCTGCCGGCTGGTCGCGGTGCACCCCGAGCGCGACCCCGCGCGGGCCGTGCGCGACCTGCTGGAGCAGGCGGTCGAGCAGGTGCGGCAGGACCCGCGCGCGGACCGCTTCCACCGGGCGCTGGCCACCACGTACTTCGGCCGCGTCCCCACGCAGGAGGCCGCGGCCGAGAGGCTGGGGCTGCCGTTCAGTACCTACCGGCGGCATCTGGCGGCCGGGCTGGAACGGGTGGCGGAGATCCTGTGGCACCAGGAGGTGTTCGGGGCCCGGCCAGACGCCTGACCAGCGGGGCGGCGGGCCGCTCCACCCAGCGGTGCACGGCGTGGGCGGCCAGGCACATGACCGCGACCAGCGCCGCCAGCAGCACCCACCGGTCCACGACGCCGCCGGTCCGCTCGATGACGACGAAGCCGATGTGACCGTGCAGCAGGTAGAGCGGGTAGGTGAGCGCTCCCGCCGTCACCAGCCAGGGCCGGGCGAGCGGCCGCAGCGCGCGCACCGCGACCAGCGTCATGACCAGGAAGGCCGCCGTGATCACGATCGCGATCACCCACGGGTCGTACTCGGCCCCGTACCGCCGCCCGACGGCGTCGGCGTACCCGATGCCGCGGTACACCGCGTTGGCCAGGCAGAGCGGCACGAGGAGCAGCGTCTGCCAGGTGACCCCGAACCGGTACACCATGAACAGCGCCATGCCGGCGACGAAGTAGTGCGCGAACTCCGACTGCACGACCAGGTCGGCGACCCCCGGCAGCACCCCGGCCTGGACCAGGGCGGTCATGGCCAGCCACCCCCACAGCATGGCCATGACCCGGCCCCTGGTCATCCCCACCCAGGCGAACGCCAGGATGAGGAAGTAGAACCGCATCTCGGCCCAGAGCGTCCAGTAGACGACGTCCACGTTCGGCACGTCGGCCACCGACTGGAACATGGTCAGGTTGGCCAGCACCTGGACCGGCGAGACCTCGAACATGCCCTGGCCGAGCGTCACCGTCACCAGCGCGGTCACGGCCACGCCCAGCCAGTAGGCCGGGTAGAGCCGGGCCAGCCGGGAGGCGGCGAACGCGCGCGGGCTCTTGCCCCAGGCGCTCATCAGCACCACGAACCCGCTGATGAGGAAGAACAGGTCCACACCCAGGTAGCCGTACTGGGTCAGACCGGAGATCTCCGGATACGTGATCGTCGTCGTGCCGCCCACCGGCCCGGAGAACGTGTAGTGGAAGAGCACCACGCACAGCGCCGCCGCCAGCCGTAACCCGTCGAGTTCGTACAGCCGGTCCGCCTTGCGGTGCCGGCTCTCGTACGCCTTGTCCCGCCCCCTGTTCACCCGGCGAGCATGCGCCGGGGCATTGCTCACTCAACAGGTCGTTCTACGCTCATTAACTGCTCAATGTCCCCTTTGCGCCATGGGCCTGAACTGCCCGGGGCCCGGCGGCGTACCTCTGAGCGCAGAGTGTCGCCGGAGGAGGAGGTCGGCCGAGGTGCGTCAGCGGATCGCCGGAGTGGCCGTCGCGGTGCTGGGATTGTGGGCGACCGGCTCCCACGGGGCGCTGGAGGAGCCCGTCAGCCGGGCGGCGGCCTGCGGGGCGGAGGGGGCGCCGCGGGAGCCGGCGTGCGCCGCCGCGGCGGCGGCGAGCGGCGGCGGCCTGCCGGACGCGTGGGACGACCTGCGGGTGGCGGACGTCGGCGGGCGGGATCGCGAGGTGATCCCCGACGGCAGGCTGTGCAGCGGCGGGCTCGACGCCTACCGGGGCCTGGACCTGCCGCGCGCCGACTGGCCCGCCACCACGCTCGTGCGGGGCGGCGCCTTCACCTTCAGGTACCGGGGCACGATCCCGCACCGGGGCAGTTTCCACCTGTACGTGACGGCTGACGGTTACGACCCCGCCCGGCCGCTCGGCTGGGACGACCTGGAGCCGCGCCCGTTCGTGGAGGCGACCGACCCGCCGATGCGGGACGGCTCATACGTCATGGAGGGCCGCCTGCCCGCGGGCAAGACGGGGCGTCACCTGATCTACACGGTGTGGCGCAACACCGACACTCCGGACACGTACTACTCGTGCTCGGACGTGGTGTTCACGATCGCCGCGAAGCCGCCGGACGGGGCCGGCGGCCTGCCCTGGCTGGCGGGCGGCGGCCTGCTCGCGCTGGCGGGCGGGCTGGCGCTGCTGGCCCGCCGCCAGGACAGGAGACGCTAGGCCGGCCCTCCTACGCGGGGTGGGGCTGGGGGGTCGCGGTGGGGCCGCGCACGATCGGCTTGCCGTCTTCCCAGTCGACCCGGTCCAGCCAGAGCCGCCGCCCCGGCTCCACGCTGCCGATCGCGTCCGGCGGCCAGGCGTGGTAGAGCAGCCAGGTCTGCCCGGCCGGCGTGGTCACCAGGTAGCTGTGGCCGGGGCCTTCCGCCCCCTCGCCGCTGGACAGGATCGGGTTCTCGGGGGCGTCGTGGCAGGGGCCGAGCGGGGTGTCGCAGGTGGCGTACCCGACCGCGTACGCGGCGGCGTCGAAGGCGTTGGCCGAGTAGAACAGGTAGTAGCGGCCCTCGTGGCGGACGAGCTGGGGCGCCTCGACGACCTTGCCGTGCCAGGCTGCGGTGTTCGCCAGCAGCCGCACCCGCTCCCCTTCGAGGCCGAGCCCGTTGGGGGTGAGGCGCTGCCCGTACAGCCAGGTGGTCTCCCCGATCGCGTTGCCGTCGTTCTTCCAGTAGAGGTAGAGCGCGCCGTCGGCGTCGCGGAACGGGCTGGCGTCGATGGAGCCGCCCTCGTCGGCCTGGCAGACGAGCGGGGTGTCGGAGTCGTCCCTGAACGGCCCCTCCGGGCGGGCGGCGGTGGCGACGCCGACGCACTGACGGCCGGTCCCGGCGGCGCGGGCCGTGTAGTAGAGGGCGAACCGGTCGCCGGTCACCTGGATCGCCTCCGGCGCCCAGGTGTGGCCCGGCTCGGCCCACGAGCCGAGCTCGGGCAGCACGTCGCCGCGGGGCGTCCAGGTCACCAGGTCGGGCGAGGTGAGCAGGGGCACGTTCGCGCCGCCCCCGTTGGTCCCGTACGCGTACCACGTCGCGCCCACCCGCAGGGCGCCCGGGTCGGGGAAGTTCGCGTCGTGGACCGGGTTGGTGAAGGTCATGCTCTCTCCCGTGGGGGTTGCCGTCGAACAGGCGGCCAGCAGGCACAGGAGCGCGCCCGCCAGGACGCGGGGGTTCATGCCCGGCGCCCCAGTCTGACCATTGTCCAGGAGGCCGGGGGAAGCACCGCGGTGAGCGTCCCGCCGTCGGCCTTCACGCCGTCGAGCGGCCGGGGCCGCACCTCCTCGGCCGGGCCGCCCACCCGGTGCGGGTCGTCCTCGGCGAGGGTGCACGCCTCGACGACGCGGTCCGCGTGCACGTCCCGCAGGTCGGCGGTCATCTCCAGCGGCCGGTCCGGCGACCGGTTGACGGCGAACAGCGTCACCCCGTCCTCGTCGAGCGTGGCCACCGCGGACAGCTGCGGCACCTCGCCGTGCCGCCCGGTGTCGAGCGACGGCGACACCGGCTCGACGCGCAGCACCTCGCCGCGCGCGTGCCGGGCGGTCAGCGCGAACGGGTGGAAGATGCTCTGCCGCCAGGCGGGGCCGCCGGGATCGGTGCGGATGGGCGCGATGATGTTGGCGAGCTGCGCCTGGCAGGCGACCGCCACCCGGTCGGCGTGCCGCAGCAGCGTGATGAGGAGGTCGCCGACGACGACGGCGTCGGCGGCGGTGTAGGTGTCCTCGATGAGGCGCGGCGCCTCCTCGAACGGCTCCCGCTCGCGGCCGTGGTAGCCGGCCTGGTTCCACACGTTCCACTCGTCGAAGGACAGGTCGATCCGCTTGCGGGTGCGCTGCCTGGCGGCGACGTGGTCGGCGGTGGCGACCACCGAGGAGATGAACCGGTCCATGTCGGCCGCGCTGGCCAGGAAGCCTGGCAGGTCGCCGTCCTCCTCGTAGTACGCGTGCAGCGACAGGTAGTCGACGGCGTCGTAGGCGTGCTCCAGCACGGTCGCCTCCCAGCCGCCGAACGTCGGCATCCGGCTGTTGGAGCTGCCGCAGAGCACCAGGCGCACGTCCGGGTCGACGAGCCGCATGGCCCGCGCCGTCTCGTTGGCGAGCCGGCCGTACTCGTCCGCGGTCTTGTGGCCGACCTGCCACGGCCCGTCCATCTCGTTGCCCAGGCACCACAGCCGGATCCCGTACGGGTCGGGCCTGCCGTGCTCGGCCCGCAGGTCGGACAGGCGGGTGCCGCCGGGGTGGTTGGCGTACTCCAGCAGGTCGCACGCCTCCTGGATGCCGCGGGTGCCGAGGTTGACCGCCATCATCGGCTCCACCCCGGCGGCCCGCGTCCAGGTCATGAACTCGTCGAGGCCGAACCGGTTGGTCTCGATCTGCCGCCAGGCCAGGTCCAGCCGGGTGGGCCGGTCGGCGACCGGGCCGACGCCGTCCTCCCAGCGGTAGCCGGAGACGAAGTTGCCGCCGGGGTACCGTACGACGCTCACCCCCAGCTCGCGGGTCAGCTCCAGCACGTCGGCGCGGAAGCCGTGCTCGTCGGCGGTCGGATGGCCGGGTTCGAAGATCCCGGTGTAGACGCAGCGGCCCATGTGTTCGACGAACGAGCCGAACAGGCGCCTGCCGACCGGGGCGATGGTGAAGTCGCGGTCCAGGGTCAGCCGTGCGGTCTCCACGTAAACAGCTCCTTGTGATGCGGACGGGTCAGCCCTTGAGGCCCGACCGGGACACGCCCTCGATGACGTAGCGCTGGGCGATGACGAACAGGACGAGGACGGGGACGCTGGCGAGCACCGCGCCCGCCATGATCACCGGATAGTCGATGGTGTAGGCGCCCTGCAGGATGGACAGCCCCGGCGGCAGCGTGAACTGGTCCGGGCTGAACAGCACGTAGATGGGCCAGATGAACTCGTTCCAGTTGCTCAGGAAGGTGAGCACCGCCAGCGTGGCCAGCGCGGGCCGGGCCAGCGGCAGCACGATGCGCAGGAAGATCTGCAGGTGGTTGGCTCCCTCCAGGGTGGCGGCCTCCTCCAGCTCGGGCGGCAGCGACAGGAAGAACTGGCGCAGGAAGAACACCCCGAACGCGCTGGCAGCGCCGGGCACGATGAGCGCCCACGGGCTGTCGAGCCAGCCGAGCTGGTCCACGACGAGGAAGTTCGGGATGAGCAGCGTGAAGCTCGGCACCAGCAGCGTGCCCACGATGATCCCGAACAGCAGGCCGCGGCCGCGGAACTCCAGCCGGGCCAGGGCGTAGGCGGCGGTGGAGGCGACCACCAGCACGAGCACGGTCTGCCCGGTGGCGGCGACCATGCTGTTGAGGAACCAGCGCAGCACCGGCGTCTCGCTGGTGCCCTCGGCGAGCGTCCGGTAGGCGCCGGTGCTCCACTCCTCGGGCACGAACGTGGGCGGGATCCGGGTCGCCTCGACGTTGGTCTTGAGCGAGGTGAGCAGCATCCACAGCAGCGGCACGATCACGATCGCGGCGAAGCCGACGAGCATGACGTACCAGGCGGACGCCTTCAGCGTCTTCATGACCTGCTCCTGAAGATCCGGAAGTTGATCACGCTGACCACGATGAGGGCGAGGGTGAGCACGTAGCTCATGGCGGCGGCGCTGCCCATCCGGTAGTCGACGAGACCCTCCTGGGCGATGTACATGATCGCGGTGCGGGTCTCGATCCCGGGCGCGCCCTGGGTGACCAGCAGCGCCTGGCCGAACATGTTGGCCGAGGCCAGGATCGTCACGGTGGTGACGAACACCGCCACCGGCCGCAGCCCTGGCAGGGTGACGTGCAAGAACCTCTGCCAGGCGCCCGCCCCGTCCACGGACGCGGCGTCGTACAGCTCGCGCGGGATGTCCTGCAGCCCGGCCAGGTAGATGACGGCGTTGAAGCCGAGCGTCCACCACACCGTGATGCCGATCAGCGACACCCACGCCCACGGCAGGTCGGTCGTCCACGGGATGTCCAGGCCGAACAGGTGGTTGACGAACCCTAGGTTCGGGTCGAGCAGGATGCGCCACATGACGCCGATGACCGCGACGCCGAGCACGAACGGCAGGAAGAACACCGCGCGGAAGAACGTGCGGCCGGGGAAGCGCCGGTTCAGGATCATCGCCACCCCGAGCGGCAGCACCACCAGCGGCGGCACGCTGCCGAGGGTGAAGACGCCGGTGGCCTTCATCGAGGTCCAGAAGTTGTCGTGCACCGGCGAGTCCGGGTCGAACAGCGCCGCGTAGTTGTCCAGCCCGACGAACGGCTTGCCGGGCAGCAGGTAGTCCCACTCGTGCAGGCTGATGTAGAGGCCGTACACCGCCGGCACGGCCACGAACAGGCAGAACAGCAGCAGGTACGGGCTCAGGAAGAACAGCGGCGTGAGCCGCCCGCGCCTGCGCACGGGGGGCGCCGTCATGCCTCCCCCGACCGGTGCGGGCCGCCGGATGCGTACGTCCACCACGGGATCAGCCGCCGTACTTCTTGCGGTTCTGCTCCAGGAGCTTGTCGGCCTTGGTCACGGCGTCCGACAGGGCGGCCGCCGGCTCCTTCTTGAGCAGGATCGCGCTGTTGACGGCGGTGTCGATGAGCGGGCTGACGTCGGCGACGCCCGCCACCGGCGGCGGGAAGAACAGGTGGTCGATCTGGGAGCCGATGGTCGCCTGCTCCTTCAGCGCCTGGAACTCGGCGCTCTCCCTGATCGCCTTGCGGGCGGGGACCTGGCCGCCCTTGGCCCACTCCAGGGAGTGGCGGCTGATCCAGTTGATGAACACCTTGGCCGCGGTGAGCTTGTCGTCGTCCTGGCTGCGCTGCTTGAACACCACGAACTGGTGCGAGCCCGCCCACGCCGCCGGCTGGGAGCCGATCTGCGGCAGCGGCGCGACGCCCCACTCCAGGCCCTCGACCTCGTTGAGGGTGTTGATGGTCCAGATGCCGTTCCAGTTGAAGGCGGCCTTGCCGTTCTTCAGCGCGATGACGTCGGCGTCCTGGCCCACGTTCTTCGGGCTGTAGCCCTTCTTGACCAGGTCGACGAGCCAGGTCAGGGCCTGCACGCCGGCGTCCCCGCCGAACATGGCCTTGGAGGCGTCGTCGTTGAAGAGCGTGCCGCCGTGCTGGTAGAGCAGGCTGGTGAACTGGAACGTGCCGGTGAACGGGAACGGGGTCGCCCAGTGGCCCTGCACGCCGGCCTTCTTCAGCTCCTCCAGCGCGGCCAGGTAGTCGGCGGCGTTCTGCGGCGGCTTCTCCGGGTCGAGGCCGGCCTCCCGCATGACGGTCTTGTTGTAGAACATGCCGAGCGGGTGCACGTCCAGCGGGATCGCGTACCTGCCGCCCTTGTAGGTGCCGGCCTGCCAGACCGGCGGGGAGAAGTCGGCCTCGGCGAGCTGGAGCGAGGCGGCCAGGTCGTCCAGCGGCAGCACGATCTGGCGGGCGGCGTTGGTCGCCACGCTGTCGACGTGCATGATGCCCAGGTCTGGCCCCTGTCCCGCGGTGACCGCGGCGGGCACCTTCGCGTAGTAGTCCGCCCACTGGTAGACGTTCATCGTCACCTTGATGTTGGGGTGCTCGCCGTTGAACTGGTCCACGAGCTTCTTCATGTACGGGCCGTCGCCGCCGGTGAAGCCGTTCCAGAAGGACAGGGTCACGTTCGGGCCCGTGTAGGCGGTCGGGGCGGCGGAGGCGGGGCCGGATCGGCGGGCCGCGGGGCCGGCGGGACCGCCGCCTCCGCCGCAGGCCGCGAGGAGCAGGGCGGTGCCGGCGCCGGCGCCGAGGCCGAGCAGGCCGCGGCGGGTGAGGGTGTGGGTAGACGTCTCGGTCATCACGATCACTTCCCCAACGGTGGTGAGATGACCGCATTTCTACATCGATGAATCCAACGTTGTAAACAGGAGGAGACTGAAGTGTTACATCGTTGGAAACCCGGCTATAGTGCCTCTGTGCAGCCACGACTGAAGGACGTCGCCGAGCTCGCCGGAGTGTCGATCAAGACGGTCTCCAACGTCGTCAACGGCTATCCGTTCGTCAAGCCGGAGACCCGGGAGCGGGTGGAGCGGGCCATCGCCGAGCTGAACTACCGGCCCAACCTGACCGCGCGCAACCTGCGGCAGGGCCGGTCGGGGGTGATCGCGCTGGCGGTGCCCGACCTGGACATCCCCTACTTCGCCGAGCTGGCCACCAACGTGATCACCGCCGCGGACCGGCACGGCTGGACCGTGCTCATCGACCAGACGCAGGGCGACCGGGCCAAGGAGCGCCTGGTCGTGTCGGGCATCCGGGCCCACCTCATCGACGGCCTGCTGTTCAGCCCGCTCGCGCTCACCGCCGCCGACCTCGCCCAGCGCGCCGACCACACGCCGATGGTGCTGCTCGGCGAGCGGATCGGCCGGCGGCGCACCGCGTACGACCATGTCTGCATCGACAACGTGGCCGCGGCGGAAGAGGCCACCTCGCACCTGACCGGGCTGGGCAGGCGCCGCATCGCGGCGATAGGCGCACGCCAGGCCGCGTCCGGGGCGACGGCGCGGCTGCGGCTGCGCGGCTACCGGCAGGCGCTGGCCGCCGCCGGGCTCGCGGAGGACCCCGCGCTGGTCGTGCCCGTCGACGCCTTCCACCGCGCGGACGGGGCCCGGGCGATGGCCGATCTGCTGGACTCCGGGGCCGGGCCGGACGCGGTCTTCTGCTTCAACGACACGCTCGCCCTGGGCGCGCTGCGCACGCTGCTGTCGCGCGGGGTGCGGGTGCCGGACGACATCGCGCTGTTCGGCTTCGACGACATCGAGGACGGGCGGTTCTCCACCCCGTCGCTGTCGACCATCGCGCCCGACCGCGCGGGCATCGCCCAGACGGCCGTCGACCTGCTCGCCGGCCTCCTGGCCGGCCCGGCCCCCGACCGGCGCCCCCAGGAGGTGTGCGCCTCCCACACGCTGATCGCCCGGGAGAGCACCCTCGGGGTTCAGGCCCAGAGCGCGGCCGGGTCCTCCAGCACCGAGCGCACCGTGGCCAGCGCCGCTCCCAGCAGCGGCCCCCGCCTCCCCAGCTCCGACACGGTCAGCGCCTCCGGGTCCCACTCCCGTACGGTCACCCGCGCGGCCAGCTCCCGCCGTATCGGCGGCACCAGCCACTCCCCCAGCTCCGCATAGGCCCCGCCGAGCACCACGGCGGCCGGGTCGAGCAGATTCACCGCCCCGGCCAGCGCCGTCCCCAGCGCCCTCCCAGCCTCCTCCAGCGCCGCCACCACCCGCGCGTCCCCCTCCCGCGCCCGCGCCGCCAGCAACCCGATCCCATCGGGACCGGGCATCCGTCCCCCCGATCCGCGAGGCCCCACTTGGCTCCCTGCCTCGGGCGCATCGGGATCCCCCAGGAGGCCGGCCACAGGTATTCCGGGATCAGAGGAAACCGCCGGAAGCCCCGCCTCGTGCGCATCGGGAACCGTCGCACGGCCCTCTGCCGAGACGCCCTTGGGTCCGTACGGAAGAGCCGCCGGGAGCCCTGCCCCCAAGCCTCTGGAACCGGAGGAAGGAGCCGCCTCGCGGTGCCCAGCCTCACCGGCAGCCACGCCGTAAGGCAGAGCCGCCTGCCGCCCGGGGGCGCCTGAATCGTAGAGAGGATCCGCCGGAGTGCCCCCGCTCCCGGAAGACGTCGCCGGAGGGTCCCCGGAACCGGAAGGAGCCGCTTGCTGCCTCGCCGGCGCGGCACCCAGGTCAGGTGAAAGGGCCGTCATCCGAGGTTCTACCCCAGGGGTGGTGGGGGCGGAGGGGGAAGGGAGGCCGGCGGTGCGGAGGACGGCGGCCTTGGCGGCGTACTGTTCCAGGCAGCCGCGGGCGCCGCAGGAGCAGGGCGGGCCGTCGGGGTGGACCGGCATGTGGCCCAGTTCGCCAGCAAGGCCGCGTGCGCCGGTGAAGAGGCGGCCGCCCACCACCAGGGCGGCGCCGATGCCGCTCTCCGCCGAGACGTGGATGAAGTCGGACGCCACCGGGTGCGCCCAGAGCTCGGCGAGCGCCCCCAGGTTGGCCTCGTTCTCGACCCGCGGCGTCAGCGCGCCCGGCCACAGGTCCGCCACCGGGACGTCATGCCAGCCCAGGTTGGGGGCGCTCCCGACGGTGCCGGAGGCGTCGGCGACCAGGCCGGGCACGGCCATCACCGCCGCCACCGGCCGCAACCCCAGCCCGGCAACGTCTGCCGTCGCGTCGTCGGCGAGCGCGGACAGCCGGGCGAGCACCTCGGCGGGCGGCAGGGCGGCGTTCGGGCTGTCCACCACCGTCCAGGCGCGTACCTGGCCGCGCAGGTCGGTCACGCACACGCCCAGGTGCTCGACGCCGACCTCCAGCCCGAGCCCGGCGGGGCCCCGGTCGCTGACCATGAGCGCGCTGCCCGGTCGCCCGACCCGCCCATTGGCGGCCGGTCCCAGCTCGGTCAGCAGCCCGGCGGCGAGGAGCTCGTCGACCAGGCTCGACACGGCAGCCCTGGTCAGCCCGGTGTGCCCGGCGACGGCCGCCCTGGACACCGGGCCGCGTTCGGCGACAGTGCCCATCACCAGGGCCAGGTTGTGCTGCCGCATGCTCCGCTGCGACGCGGGCCGCGTCCCGCCTCTCACCCCGGACCTCCCCCGAACAACGCCCTCACCTGACCGACCACCCCCAACGGCGCAAACCGTACCGAAGCGCCAACCAAACAGCCGGGCCCGCCCACCAAAAACCCAAACCAACAGTCACCGCGCGCCACCCCCCAACGCACAGACCGTAGAACCGAAGCAGGGAGCGTACGCGGCCCGGACCAGGGAGTGTTCGCGGTACAGGAGGGGAAGCCGGGCCAGAGAGCGTTCGGGATGTGGGTACGAGGGGCGGGTGGTGGAGGGCTGGCCGGCTTGGACGGGCACACGGGCCGAAGAGCCGGAGTGACGAGTGTGCGCAAGTGCGGGCGGGAAAGCCCAAGTGGGGAGTATCCGGCCTGCCGCCCCCGCACATGCCAGAAGCCGGAGCAGCGGGCACCTGCGCAGCCACCCCCATCGCACGGACCCAAGAACCGAAGCAGGCAGTGCACGCAGTCCTGACCAGAGGACCAGAGCAGGGAGCGTACGCGGTCCGGACAAGAGAGCCGGACCAGAGAGGGTACGCGGTACAGGCGGAAAAGCCGGACCAGAGAGCGTTCGCGCCGCGGCCAGGGACAGCCCGCCGAGAGCTCCCGGCGTGGTCAGCAGGTCTCCGCGCCGGTACAGGAGGGAAGACGGACCAGGGAGGGTGCGGGGGTCGGGTACGAGGGGCGGGGGTGGAGGGTTGGGCGGGCAGTGGGGCCGGTGGCGTGGGGCCGGAGGAAAGGGCGCATGGCGGTTCTCTCGGATCAGAGCCGGCGGGACGTATGGCGGTTCTCTCGGATCGGAGCCGGTGCGGGCGCATGGCGGTTCTTCCGGGTCAGAGCCAGTAGGGGCGCATGGCGGTTCTTCCGACATCAGAGCCGGGTGAAGAGCTGGCCGGCGCGGGGCAGGGTGCCGGCGATTCGTTCCACCGCCGCGACGTCCCGGGGCACCGGCTCCAGGAGCTCGCCGCGGGCCGTGCCCCAGCGGCGGGCGACCGCGTCCGGGGCCTCGCCCGTGAGGAGGGCCGCGGCCTGGGCGGCGGCGCCGAGGGCGACGAGCTCGGCCGCCGCCGGCACCAGCACCGGCCGCCCGGACAGGCGCAGGATCGTCTGCCGCCAGGCGGCGCCCCTGGCGCCGCCGCCGATGAGCAGCAGCGGCGTGGCCGGGTCGGGCCGCTCGCCGCCGGCGCGCAGCACGTCGTCGAGCGCCGCCAGCAGGGCCGCGGCGGCGCCGTCGTAGGCGGCCTGCAGCACCTGCCCGGCGGTGGTGTCGTGACGCAGCCCGTACACGAGCCCGGCGGCGTGCGGCAGGTTGGGGGTCCGCTCGCCGTCGAGGAACGGCAGCACGACGGCGTCGCCGCCCGGCTCGACCGCCTCCCGGTCCCGGCCGAGCAGGGCGGCGATCTTGTCGATGGCCTGGGTGCAGTTGAGCGTGCAGGCCAGCGGCAGCCAGTTGTCCAGCGCGTCGGCGAACCCGGCGACGATGCCGGTCGGGTCCTCGGGGTGCTGCCGGGTGACGGCGTAGACGGTGCCGGAGGTGCCGAGGCTGAGCACGGGGGTGCCGGGTTCGAGGCCGAGGCCGAGCGCGGCGGCCATGTTGTCGCCGGTGCCCGAGGCGACGAGGGTGCCCTCGGGCAGCGGCCCGCCCGCCCGTACGGTGCCCGCCCGTCCCGAGACGACCCTGGGCAGCAGCGCGGGATCGAGCCCGATGTCGCGCAGCAGGTCCGTGTCGTACCCCCGGGGCGTCCACCAGCCGGTGCCGGAGGCGTCGCCGCGGTCGGTGACGCCCTCGCCGGTCAGGCGCTCGGTGAGGTAGTCGTGCGGCAGCCGGACGGCCGCGGCCCGCGCGGCGTGGTGCGGCTCGTTCTCGCGCAGCCACAGCCACTTGGAGATGGTGAACGCTGCCGTCGGCACGCTGCCGGTGCGCCGGGCGAGCGTCTCGGGGCCGTACTTGTCGGCCAGCGCGGCCGCCTGCCCGGCGGAGCGGACGTCGTTCCAGAGCAGGGCGGGCCGGACGGGCGCGCCGGACTCGTCGAGGGTGACCAGGCCGTGCTGCTGGCCGCCGACGGAGACCGCGCCGGCCCGGCCGGCCCAGCCGGTCTGCTCGACGGCCGCGCACAGCGCCCGCCACCACTGCTCCGGGTCGCTCTCGCGGCCCGCGCCCGAGGTCACGCTGTGCGGGGCTCGGCCTTCTCCCACGATCGCGCCGGTGTCCACGTCCACGGCGACGGCCTTCGCCGACTGGGTGGAGCTGTCGATGCCGATGACGACGCGCTGTGCCGACATGGTGCCTCCCGGTTGTGGGCTTCCCTACCGCGCTCCCGCATATTAATTTGTTTTTTGCCCTTACGAATAGGAGTCCGATGACTGACAGCCTCACTCCCCGCCCGGAGCACAAGTTCTCGTTCGGCCTGTGGACCGTCGGATGGCAGGGCCGCGACCCGTTCGGCGACGCCACCCGCCCCCCGCTGGACCCGGTGGAGAGCGTCAACCGCCTCGCCGAGCTGGGCGCGTACGGCGTGACCTTCCACGACGACGACCTCATCCCGTTCGGTTCGACCGACGCCGAGCGCGAGGGCCACGTCAAGCGCTTCCGCCAGGCGCTGGACGCGGCCGGCCTCGTGGTGCCGATGGCGACCACCAACCTGTTCACGCACCCGGTCTTCAAGGACGGCGCGTTCACCGCGAACGACCGCGACGTGCGCCGCTACGCGCTGCGCAAGACCATCCGCAACATCGACCTCGCCGTCGAGCTGGGCGCCAAGGTGTACGTGGCGTGGGGCGGGCGCGAGGGCGCCGAGTCCGGCGCGGCCAAGGACGTGCGGGTGGCCCTGGACCGGCTCAAGGAGGCGTTCGACCTGCTCGGCGAGTACGTGCTCGGCCAGGGGTACGATCTGCGCTTCGCGGTCGAGCCCAAGCCGAACGAGCCGCGCGGCGACATCCTGCTGCCCACCGTCGGCCACGCGCTGGCGTTCATCGAGGAGCTCGCCCATCCCGAGCTGGTCGGCGTCAACCCCGAGACCGGCCACGAGCAGATGGCCGGGCTCAACTTCACCCACGGCATCGCCCAGGCGCTGTGGCACGGCAAGCTCTTCCACATCGACCTGAACGGCCAGACCGGCGTCAAGTACGACCAGGACCTGCGGTTCGGCGCCGGCAACCTGCGTGACGCGTTCTGGGTGGTGGACCTGCTGGAGACCGGCGGATACACCGGCCCGCGGCACTTCGACTTCAAGCCGCCGCGCACCGAGGACATCGACGGCGTGTGGGCCTCGGCGGCCGGGAACATGCGGACGTACCTGCTGCTGAAGGAGCGAGCGGCGGCGTTCCGCGCGGACCCGGAGGTGCAGGAGGCGCTGCGGGCGGCCCGGCTGGACGACCTGGCCCGCCCGACGCTGGCGGACGGGGAGTCGCTGGCGGACCTGCTGGCCGACCGCACCGCCTTCGAGGAGTTCGACGCGGACGCGGCGGGCGGCCGCGGCATGGCGTTCGAGCGGCTGGACCAGCTGGCGATGGACCACCTGCTCGGCGCCCGCTGACCGGCCGTCCGGCCGTCCCCGCACACGCCGCCGCCCCCGCCCGCACCTCGCCGGGCGGGGGCGGCGGCGTCCCTCCGCACGATCGACCGGCAGCCCGCCGTAGCGGTGCGGAGGTCCCGATGATAGACAGCGGTGGGGGAAGCCCGGCGCGGACGCCGCGCCGGACCGGTTCGACCGGACGCGGCCGAGTATGGCAGCGTACGGGCAAGCAGGCGAGGGCTCGCCCAGGCTCCGAGGAGGCGAACGCGACATGGACGTGGTTTCGGTGGGCGAGGTCACGGACGGGACGCTGACCGTGGTGCTGCGCGGCGACATCGACTTCACGAACGCCGCGCGGGTGCGGGAGACGATCTCCTCCGCGGTGACGGCGCGGCGGCCCCGCGCGGTGCGGGTCGAGATGGGCGAGGTGACGTTCCTCGACTCCTCCGGCGTCGGCGTGCTGGTCGACGCCATGAAGTCGGCGTGGGAGGTCGAGGCCGGGTTCAGGGTGGTCAACCCGACCCCCCGGGTCTTCGACCAGCTCAGGATCGCCGGGCTCCTGGACGCCTTCGGGCTCGGCTGACCGGCCTCCGCGCGGGCCGGTGGCCGCGCGTTCGACGGCGGCAGTGGTGAACCGAGTCCCACCTGTCCGCGTATCCCCATGAGAAGGGGCCTCTCGCAGGCGTCCCAGACGCCTGAGAGGCCCCTTTGGTTTACACAAATATCCGGTTTTTGGTGACAAAGGCGAGACGGACTCGGCAGAATGCGGAATCCATCCAGCCTCTCTACCGCAAACTGGAAGGAATCCCCCCATGCGTAGACCCTTAGGGGTACTCGCTTGCCTCGTGGGCGCGGCCGCGCTCTCGGCACCCGTCGCCACGGCGAACGCCGCGACGGTGCCCCAGTCGGCCTGCCGCGTCTCCGTGACCAAGCCGCGTCTCGCCGACGACGGCAAGATCCGGGCGACCGCCGCCCTGCGCGGCTGCTACACCTACGGCACGGTACGAGTGCGCATCCTGCGAGCGGTGCCGGGCAAGGACCGGATACTCAAGAGCGGCGCTGACCGGGGCCGCAGCCCTCGCGTCACCGTCGCGATGGCGTGCGCGCCGGGCACGTACTACGCCGTCGCCACCGACTACCGCGGCCACGCGGGCAAGTCCCGGGCGGTCCGCGTGAAGGAGTGCGACCTGGCCGCCACGCCGGTCCCCACCGCGACGAGGACTCCCCAGCCCGCTCCGACGGCCACCCGCACCGCTACGCAGGCGCCGAGGCCGACCCCCACCCAGACCCGCACGGCGACGCAGACGCCCAGGCCCACCCCCACCCGCACCGCCACCCAGGCTCCCCAGCCCACGACGACCTCGTCGCCGGGCACGGTGGGCACGGCCGAGGAGAACGAGGTCGTCCGCCTCACCAACGCCGAGCGCGCCAAGGGCGGCTGCCAGGCGCTCAAGCACGACGCGCAGCTGAACAAGGCCGCCGCCGGGCACTCCTCGGACATGGCCAGGAACGGCTACTTCAGCCACACCTCGCAGGACGGCCGCTCGTTCATGGACCGCATCCGGCAGGCCGGCTTCACCGGCGGCCGCGGCTGGGCCGAGAACATCGCCATGGGCCAGCGCACGCCGGCCGACGTGGTCAAAACCTGGATGAACAGCTCAGGTCACCGGGCCAACATCATGAACTGCTCGTACAACCTGATCGGCGTCGGCGCCGTGAAGAACTCCTCGGGCCAGATCTACTGGACCCAGAACTTCGCCGCCCGCTGACAGCCTGCTGAGCTTCTCCTCACGCGGCGTGTGGAGGAGACCGCGGCGCCTCGCGACTCCCACCGCGGGGCGCCGCGGCATGTCAGCCGCCGCGCCCCCAGATCTACCAGGCCTGTCAGGCCGACAGCGAGTTCGGGTGACGGTGGTGCACCCCGATCACCGGCACCTCGTGCAGACTCCCCGAGTAGAGGAACTGGGTCATGCCGACCAGCAGCCGCCGCACGTCCTCCTGAGGGCGCACCACCAGGCGCAGGAACTGGCTGGTGGTGCCCAGCTTGTTGCCGCACTCGCGGACGTACACGCCGTGCTCGGCGAGCAGGTGGTCGCGCAGCGGCACCCCGTCGAAGCCGGACGGCAGCTTCACCAGCAGGAAGTTGCCCTGCGACGGGAACACCGTCAGCTCCGGCATGCACGACAGCTGGTGGTACATGGCGCGCCGGTCCTGGGCGAGCCGCCGCAGGCTCTCCTGGTACTCGCCCATGCACTGCTTCATCATGAACACGACCACCTCGGCGAACGAGTTCAGGTTCCACTTGGGCAGCGCGTCCGCGATCTTCCCGGCCAGCGCCGGGTTGGCGACCAGGTAGCCGAAGCGGATGCCGTGCAGCCCGAAGTTCTTGCCGAGGCTGCGCAGCACGATCACGTTCGGCCGCACCGCCGCCTCCGCCGCCACCCCGGGGTAGGGCTCGGCGTCCACGAAGTCGCCGAACGACTCGTCCACGATCACCAGGTCGAGGTCGATGAGCTGGTCGAGCAGGTGCAGCACCTCGTGCTTGGGCAGGTAGCCGCCGTCGGGGTTGTTCGGGTTGCAGATGACCGCGACGCGGGAGCCGCGGGTACGGATGAACGACACGTAGTCGTTGACGTTGAGCGCGAAGCCCCGGCTCTCCAGCAGCGGATACATGTCGACCCGCTTGCCGGTCTCCATCGGCTGGTCGGTCCAGCGGCCGAAGGTGGGGATGGGGATCGCCAGGCTCTCCCGCACCAGCAGGTGGTCGATCCAGGTGATCAGCTCGGTGGAGCCGTTGCCCATGGCCACGGTCTTGGGATGAAGCCCCATCGTGGCCGCCAGTTCGGCGGTGATGGTGTCGGCGCCGCTCGGGTAGAACTTCAGGATCGTCTCCAGGTTCCTCCCCAGGTGCTCGAAGATCTCCGGCGTGGGGAAGTACGGGTTGCACGGGATGCAGAAGTCCACCGGCGGGCGCTGGCCGTCGGAGCCGCGCAGCAACGAGAAGTACGAAGGGCTGTGCGCCTGGGCACGCAAAAGGCTGAGCTCCACGACACCTCCATGGCACCTGAACAGAACGTGAGAAGGTACGCGCGAGGGCAGACCCGGGTTCAGCGGGGGGACGGCCCGAGGCCGCCTCGGGGCCGCCTGGCATGATGCGAGGAAAACCCCCGAAGGAGCGGATTCGTGCGGATCCTCCTCGTCCAGCCCGCCCGCTGGTCCCCCGACGGCCACGCGAACCTCACCGCCGTCGAGACGCTGCTGGCCGGCGCCCCGCCCGCCGACCTGGTGGTGCTCCCCGAACTGGCCGGCTCCGAGCTGCCGCGGCGGGAGTATCTGGAGCGGCTGCGCGGCCTGGCGGCACGGGCCCGCGCCGCCGTCGTGGGCGGCTCCCACTACGCGCCCGCCGGCGCCGGCAAGGTCAACCAGGGTCTGGCGGTCTCCGCGGCCGGCGAGGTGCTCGCCGGGTACGGCAAGTCCCACCCGTACGGGGTCGAGCGGGACGACGGGGTCGTGCCCGCGCCGATCGGGGACGGCTTCGAGGTGGCCGGCCGCCGGGTGCGGGTGCTGCTCTGCGCCGACCTGTGGTACTCGGGGAGCCTGGCGGGCCCGCCGGCCGACGTGGTGGTGGTGCCCGCGTTCTCGGTGACGCAGTGGCCCACGCCCGGCCCGGCGCGCAGCCTGTGGGAGCACATGAGCGTGGCGCGGGCGTACGAGTTCATGACGTATGTGGCGGTCAGCGACTGGCATCACGAGGCCGGGTACCACGGGCAGCCCTGCGCGGGGGTGACCGGCCTGGCGAACCCGTCGCCGGCTGACGGAGCAGGGTTCTTCACCGCCCAGCCGTCGGCCGCCGTCGCCGCGTACGAGCTGGACTTCGAGCGGCTGGGCAGGTTCCGCCGCAACCGGGCCGACCGGAGCTTCGCCTTTACAAAGTAGATCGCCCGGTCGCCCCGCGAGGGGGGACCGGGCGACATCGTGCGTTTCTCAGTGGCGGTGACGGTGGCCGAGGACCTTCACCCAGTCGGCGCCCTCGGAGGGCGCCAGGTGGCGGGAGCCTTCGAAGACCCCGCGCCAGGTGCCGGACGTGCGGGCCCTGACCTTGGTGTGGAAGGAGCCGTCACGGTAGGTCTTGACCGTGTCGACGTGCTCCCACCTGCCGCTGCCGGCCGGCTTGAAGAGGATGACGATCCGCTTCCAGCCGAGGTGGTGCCAGGTGCCCGTCTCGTCGCAGTGGTCGGCGTGGTGGACCGACACGAAGCCGTCGATGTAGTCCTCGTCGCACTTCACCGAGAGCTTGCCCTTGACCGACAGCGGCTGACCGCGCCACGCGGGCTCGGGGTTGACGTCGATCTGCAGGCGCGTGCGGCCCCCGTCGTCGGCCATCGCCGGGGTGGCCGTGCCGGCGAGCACCGCGGCGCCCATGGCGGCCGCCGCCACTCCGGCGGCGAGTCGTCGCATCATGAAAGTGACTTCCTTCCCCGTAGGAGGACGCGCCCCACGACAGGGCGCGTCAACGCCAATGACGCGTAAGGGTAAGGAAAAGTTGCGGTAAAGCCGATCACGATTCCGCAACGCCGCCGGCTGTCCCTACAACTGGTGGATCTTCGAGTCGTCCTCGGCCTGCTGACCGTTCCCGGGGTAGCGGACCCGCCACTCGCCGCCCTCCCGGCCGGGCACGGTGCGTGAGAAGGCGCCCTGGCCGTCGGTGACGGCCTCGGCCGCGCGTTCCCAGCCGTCCGACGCGTCCCGCCGCCACAGGATCTCGACCCGCTGCTCGCGGAACGGCAGGAATCCGGCGTAGCCACGCGGATCCAGCCTCTTCAGGCGGCCGCTCACCCGCACGCCCGCACCGTCGCGCTCCGCCTTCACGGCCGCCAGCCTGGTCTCCCGCCTGAGCTGGAACGAGGCGTACTCGGTCCGCTCCGCTCCCCCTTCGCCCCTGGCGGTCACGGTCACGGTCCAGGTGCCGGCCGGATAGAAGCGGTTGAGCCGCTTGTCGGGCAGGAACCGCCAAGTCTGCCAGCCGTCGGTGACCAGGCGCGAGGCCATCGTGGCCGCGATGGACCCGCTCGACTTGGGCTCGCCGGGGCCTTCCTGGGGGAACCGGCCTTCCTCGCGCTCGTCCGCGGCGGGCGGCCGGACGGGCCGGCGGCTGTCGAGCACCGGCCCCGGCGGGGCACCCGGCTCGACCTCGACGACGACCCCGTGCCGCCCGCTCACTCCCCTGGCGACCACGTCGATCACCAGACGGACGGAGTCCTCGGCTCCGACGACCGGCGCGGCGGGCCGTACGTCGATCTCCCTGATGACGGGCTCGTCCTCGGCGGCGGACGCCGGAGCGGGCACGCTCAGCGCCGCCGCCGCGAACGAGGCGAGAAGTAGGCATCTGATCATGCGCAAGACGGTAGGAACCGCTCGGCCATGACCGGGGCCACGACACACGCCCCTGATGGCAAAACCGGCTCAGTCGGTGTAGAGGCTCTCGATCAGATCGCCGTACTTGCTGTGCACCACCCGCCGCTTGAGCTTGAGGCTGGGCGTCAGCTCCTCGCTCTCGGGCGTCCACTCGGTGCCCAGCAGCGCCCACTTCTTGATCTGCTGCACCCGGGCCAGCTTCGCGTTGGCCGTCTCCACCGCGCCGCCCACCTCTTTGAGCACGTCCGGGTGCTCGGCCAGGTCGGCGAGCGTGGTGTAGGAGATGCCGCGCGACTGCGCCCAGCCGGGGGCGATCTCGCCGTCGAGGGTGAGGATGGCCACCGGGTAGGGGCGGCGGTCGCCGTACGCGAGCGCCTGGCCGATCAGCGGGTGCTCCTTGAGGTGGTTCTCGATCTCGGCGGGCGAGATGTTCTCCCCGCCGGCCGTGATGATGAGCTCCTTCTTGCGGTCGACCACCCGGTAGAAGCCGTCCTCGTCGACGGTGCCGATGTCGCCGGTGTGCACCCAGCCGTCGGCGTCGATGAGCTCGGCCGTGGCCTCCGGCCGGTTGAGGTAGCCGCTGGTGTTGAGCGGGCTCCGGGTGAGGATCTCGCCGTCCTCGGCGATGCGGACCTCGGCGCCCGGCTCGGCCCTGCCCACGGTGCCCAGGCGGTAGCAGTCGGGGGCGTTGCCGGTGAACGCCCCGGTCGTCTCGGTCATCCCGTACACGTCGATGACCTTCAGCCCGAGCCCTGCATAGAAGCGCTGCACCTCGCCGGGGAGCGGCGCGGCGCCGGTGGCGGTCCACTCCGCGCGGTCGAACCCGATCATGCCGCGGACGATCGACAGCAGCGAGCTGTCGGCCTTCTCGTACGCGGCCTCGATCTCCGGCGTCATGGTGTGGCCGTACTGTCCGGCCTCCACCCAGGCGACGCCGGCGGCCATGGCCTGGCGCACGGCGGCCTGCTGCTCCTCCGGCTGGGTGGACATGACCGCGAGCAGCCGGGCCATCATCTTCTCCCACACGCGCGGCACGCCGAAGAACAGCACGGGCCTGACCTGCCCGAGCGTCGCGCCGAGGTTGGCCAGGTCGGTGCAGAAGTAGACGTGGGAGACCTTGACCAGCGGCAGGTACAGGCTCAGCACCCGCTCGGCGATGTGCGCGTACGTCAGGTAGGAGATCTGGGTGCCTTCCAGCGGCAGGTTCGCCATCCGGTCGGTGCAGGCCACCTCGTAGAAGACGTTGGCGTGGCTGAGCGGGACGCCCTTCGGCTGGCCGGTGGTGCCCGAGGTGTAGAGGACGGTGACGGGGTCGCCGGCGGTGACGGCCTGCCAGCGGGCCTCGACCGCGGCGGGGTCCTCCGCCAGCCGGGCCCGGCCCAGGTCGAGGAAGTCCTGCCAGGACATGAAGCGGTCGCCCTCCGGCGCCCCCTCCAGCATGATGATCTTGCGCAGGTCCGGCAGCCGGTCGAGCGACGGCTCCCAGCGGGCCAGCTCGGCGGGCCCGCCGATCACCGCGATCTTGGCCGCCACGTCGCCCGCCACGAAGGCGACCTGGTCCGGCGCGAACGTGCCGTAGATGGTGCAGCCGACGCCTCCGGCGTGCACCGCGCCGAGGTCGGCGAGCACGTGCTCGCTCCGGTTGACCATCATGAGCGCGACCGCGTCGCCGGGCTCCAGCCCCAGGGCCGCGAAGCCGGCCGCGATCTCCAGGACCCGCTCCCTGGCCTGGCCGTAGGTGAGGGTGGACCAGCCGTCGCCGTCCGGATCGGAGTAGGCGGGGGCGTCGGGGTATTGTTCGGCGGTCTTTCTCAACTGCTCGCACAGGGTGAGCCCGGCGATGGAACGTTCGATCTCCGCCCGCACCTCGAGGACGTCGGCCATGACACCCGCCTTCAGTCAGTAATCACTTGCGCAGCTGGGATGCATCGCACCATACGGCGCGAGTAGCGGCAAGTATCTGGAGAAGCCGTCACGTACAGTGATTATTCACGTGCTTCCTGTGACCGGAGGGTCCGGATGGGTAACGACGGCAAGACGTTCTTCGGTCACCCGTGGGCGCTTGCGACTCTGTTCGGCACGGAGATGTGGGAGCGGTTCAGCTGGTACGGGCTGCGCGCCATCCTGGCGACGTTCATGGTCGCCTCCCCCGCCCATCAGGGGCTGGGCCTGTCGCAGGAGACCGCGCAGGCCGTGGTGGGCATCTACGGCGCGCTGATCTACCTGGTGGCGCTGCCCGGCGGGTGGATCGCGGACCGGATCCTGGGCGCGCGCCGGTCGGTGTTCTGGGGCGGGTTCGTCATCATGTGCGGCCACATCAGCATGGCCGTCCCGGTTCCTTCGCCGGCCTACGTCTGGCTCGGCCTGCTGCTGATCGTCCTGGGCACCGGGCTGCTGAAGCCCAACATCTCCGTCATGGTGGGCAAGCTGTACCCGGAGGACGACGACGCGCGCAGGGACGCCGGATTCTCGCTGTTCTACCTGGGCATCAACCTGGGCGCGTTCTTCGCGCCGATCGTGGTCGGCTCGCTGGCGGCCGGCGACCGGTGGCATCTGGGCTTCGGCGCGGCGGCCGTCGGCATGGCGTTCGGCCTGCTGCAGTACACGATCGGCGGCCGGGTCAGCCTGCGCGGTGTCGGCGACCGGCCGGAGGTCCCGCTGCACCCGCACGAGCTGCGGCGGGTCGGGCTGACGGCGGCGGGGGTGGCGGTGGCGGTGGCGATCGCGCTGGGCTCCTGGGCGGCGACGGGCACGTTCACGCTCGGCCGGTTCACCGCGGTGATGACGGCGGTGATCATCGCCGTGCCGATCGCCTACTTCGGCTACATCATGCTGGGCGCGCACGACCTGAGCGAGGACGAGCGGTCCAGGATGAAGGCCTACATCTGGCTGTTCGCCGCCGCCTCGATCTTCTGGATGATCTACGACCTGGCGCCCAGCAAGCTGCTGTTCTTCGCCGAGAACAACACCGACCTGTCGCTGTTCGGCATCCCGATCCACGCGGCCACCACCCAGTCGTTCAACCCGCTCTTCATCATGATCTTCGTGCCGGTGTTCGCGGCGCTGTGGGTGAAGCTCGGCGACCGGGTGAGCACGGCGCAGAAGTTCGGCTTCGCGCTTGTCATGGTCGGGCTGAGCTTCGTCGTCATGGCGATGGCGGCGAACCTGGCGGAGAGCGGCCGGGTGTCGGTGTGGTGGCTGGTGCTGGTCTACCTGGTGCAGGTGTTCGGCGAGCTGGCGCTCAGCCCGGTGGGGCTGTCGGTGACGACCAAGCTGGCGCCGCGGGCGTTCAAGGGCCAGATGCTGGGGGTCTGGTTCATCGCGGTGTCGGTGGGCGACGCGGTCGGCGGCCAGACCGGGCGGCTCGGCGACGTGATGTCCGAACCGGCCTACTACCTGGTGCTGGCCGCGATGGCGATCGTCGCGGGGCTGGGGCTGTTCGCGTTCAACCGCAAGCTGCGCGCCATGATGGCCGAGCACCACGCGCCGCCCGCGATGCCGCCGGTCCGGTAGACAGTCCAGCGTGGCAGAACTCTTCGATCTCGTCGGCATCTTCGTCTTCGCGCTCACCGGCGCGCTGATGGGGGTGCGCAAGCGTCTGGACGTGGTGGGCATGGCGGTGCTGGCGGAGATCACCGCGCTCGGCGGCGGCATCATGCGCGACCTGGTGCTGAACGTCTCCCCGGTGGCCTTCCAGAGTCTCGGCTACGTGCTGGTGCCGCTGGCTGCGGCGACCGTGGTGTTCTTCTGGCATCCGCACGTGACCCGGGTGATGCCGCTCATCCTGGTGCTGGACGCGGCCGGGCTCGGCCTGTTCTGCGCCGTCGGCACCGCCAAGGCGATGGAGTACGGGCTCAGCCCGCTGCACGCCACCCTGCTCGGCGTCACCACCGGCGTGGGCGGCGGCATGCTGCGCGACGTGCTCGCGGGCGAGATCCCCACGCTGCTGTACGACAGGCAGCTGTACGCGGTCCCCGCGCTCATCGGCTCGGCGGCGATGGCCGGGATGTCGTGGGCCGGGCTGAACGGCTGGCCGGTGGCGCTGGGGGCGGCGGTGCTGACCTTCGGGCTGCGCATCGCCGCGATGCGGTACAACTGGCGCGCCCCCCTGGCCCGCGGCGTCGGCGAATGAGCCCTCACACCATGGGACTGAGCGCGTCCGGCCGGCGCACCGCCCCGGTCAGGCCGAGGCGCCTGGCCGTGTGCAGCCGGGTGACCGCCTCCTTCAGCACCTGGGGCGGCTGGGTGAAGGGCAGCCGCAGGTAGCCGTCCAGCGTCCCCTCCAGGCCGAACCAGGGGCCGGGCGCGATCCGTACGCCATGACAGGCAGCGGCCTCGGCGAGGGAGACGGCCGAGCCGGAGTCGAGCCGGATCCAGAGCGTGCCGCCGCCCGGCGGCACCGCGAACTCCCAGCCCGGCAGCCGTGCGCGCAGCTCGGTGACGAGCGCGTCGCGTGAGGCGCGCAGCGTGCGGCGGCGCTCGGCCCTGGTCTGCGCCAGGCGCTCGAACAGCGCGGCCACGACGAGCTGCTCCAGCACCGGGCTGGCGATGTCGACCGACGCCCGGTGCTGCGCCATCCGGCGGGCGAGCGCGGCCGTGGTGCGGATCCAGCCGATGCGCAGCCCGCCCCACCACAGCTTGGACGCCGAGCCGATGCTGATCACGGTGCCGCCGGTGTCGAACGCGGCCATCGGCGCGGTGCGGGGCACCTCGTCCAGGGCCAGCTCCGACCAGGTCTCGTCGACGAGCAGGAAGGTGCCGGTCCGCCTGGCGGCGCCCACGACGGCGGACCTGGTGGCGTCGTCCATGAGGGCGCCGGTCGGGTTCTGGAAGTCGGGCATGAGGTAGGCGAGCCGGGCGGCGGCCTGCCGCATCGCGCCGGAGACCAGGTCCTCCGGCCAGCCGCCTGAGGAGACGCCGACGGACGTGACCCGGGCGCCGAGCCGGCGGGCGGCGTCGATGGCGTGCGGGTAGGTGGGCGACTCCACGATGATCGCGTCGCCGGCGCCGGCCAGCACGCCGAGCACCACCATGATGGCGTGCTGCGAGCCGGTGGTGACGAGTATCTGCTCCGGGCGGGTGGCCAGGCCGCGCTCGGTGTAGCGGGCGGCGATCCACTCGCGCAGCACGGGCAGCCCGAGCGGGTGGTAGCCGTTGCCCATGCCGTACCTGGGCACCTCCTCGACGGCCTGCGCCATGGCCGCGCGCAGCGCGGACGGCGCGGGCGGGGCGGCGGCGTGCAGCTGGATGAGGCCCTCGCCGTCGACGGCGAGCCACGGGTTGTCGGCGGTGACGGCCGGGTCGGGCAGCGCGGTCCAGCTTCCCGAGCCCTGCCTGCTCTCCAGGAAGCCGCGCTCGCGCAGCAGGTCGTAGGCGGCGGTCACGGTGGTGCGGCTGACGCCGAGCGTCCTGGCCAGGTCGCGTTCGGCGGGCATGCGTACCCGGACCGGGATCTGCCCGCCCATGACGGCGGCGCGCATGGCGTCGGCGAGCGCCCGGTAGTAGGGCCGCGCGTGTGGACCGGCGTCGACGAGCCGGGCCACCTGACCTGCCGAAAGAAACCGCATAAGGCCACTTTTCAGGATTGGCCCTGTCTTGGCAAACCGGCCGTGTGCCACGGTGAGGTCATCATGAGCGAAGCGACCATCCCGCATGCCGGTTCCCTGCCCGGACGCCTGCTCCGCCTCTACGGCGGCCTGGCGCTCTACGGGGGCGGCATCGGGCTCCAGATCGAATCCGGCCTCGGCAACGGCCCCTGGGACGTCTTCCATCAGGGGACCGCGCTGTGGACCGGCCTCTCCATCGGAACCATGATCATCATAGTGGGCGCGGTGGTCATGCTGTTCTGGATACCGCTGCGGCAGCGGCCCGGCTTCGGCACGATCAGCAACGTGATCTTCATCGGCCTGTTCGCCGACGCCGCGCTCCACCTGCTGCCCTCCCCCGGGCACCCGGTCGTCGGCTGGCTCTACGTCGCGCTCGGCGTGACGTCCGTCGCGCTGGCCACGGTCCTGTACATCAGCGCCAGGATGGGCGCGGGCCCGCGTGACGGCATCATGACCGGCCTGACCAAGCTCGGTCTCTCGGTGCGGCTGAGCCGGTTCCTCATCGAGATCACCGTGCTGGCCGCCGGATGGCTGCTCGGCGGCACGGCGGGGCTCGGCACCCTGGCCTTCGCGCTCGCCATCGGACCGCTCACCCAGCTCTTCACCCGCTGGTTCCCGCTCGATTGAGGTTAGTGTCGGGGCATGCGGATCGAGGACTACGCGCTCATCGGTGACATGCAGTCGGCGGCTCTGGTCGGCAGGGACGGCTCCATCGACTGGCTCTGCCTGCCCAGGTTCGACTCCCCAGCCTGCTTCGCCGCCCTGCTGGGCAACGACCGCAACGGACACTGGTGGCTCGGCCCGACCGGCAGGCGGCCGGCCGACCGGCGCCGCTACCGGCCTGACACGCTGATCCTGGAGAGCGAGTGGGACACCCCCACCGGCACCGTCCGGGTGATCGACTTCATGCCGCCGCGCGACGTCAACCCCGACGTGGTCCGCATCGTGGAGGGGGTGTCGGGCACCGTCGAGATGTCCACCCAGCTGCGGGTCCGCTTCGACTACGGCCGGATCGTGCCGTGGATGCGCCGCAACGGCGGCCACCTGCAGGCCGTCGGCGGCCCCGACTCGGCCTGGCTCCACTCCCCGATCCCGCTGCGCGGCGGCGACTACGCGCACACCGCGACCTTCGAGGTGAAGGCGGGCGACCGGCTGCCGTTCGTGTTCACCTGGCACCCGTCACACGAGCCGATGCCGCCCCAGATCGAGTGCGAGGACCAGCTCGTCCAGACCGAGGTCATGTGGCGCGACTGGGTGGACGCCTGCTTCTACCAGGGGCCGGACAGGTGGCGCGACGCCGTGATCCGCTCCCTGATCACGCTCAAGGCGCTCACCTACGCCCCCACGGGCGGCATCGTCGCCGCGCCCACCACCTCCCTGCCCGAGGACATCGGCGGCGTGCGCAACTGGGACTACCGCTACTGCTGGCTGCGCGACGCCACCATGACGCTGGACGCGCTCATCGGCTCCGGCTACCTGGAGGAGGCCGCCGCGTGGCGGGCGTGGCTGCTGCGCGCCATCGCGGGCCGGCCGCAGGACCTGCAGATCATGTACGGGGTCGCGGGCGAGCGCCGGCTGCCGGAGCTGGAGCTCGGCTGGCTCGACGGCTACGAGCGCTCCCGGCCGGTCAGGATCGGCAACCAGGCGGTCGACCAGCTCCAGCTCGACGTGTACGGCGAGGTGATGAGCTCGCTGTACCTCGCCCGTACCTCCGGTCTGGGGCCGGACCAGCGGGCCTGGTCGATCCAGCGGAAGCTGCTCGACTACGTCGAGGAACACTGGGACGAGCCGGACGAGGGCCTGTGGGAGGTGCGCGGCCCGCGCCGCCACTTCGTGCACTCGAAGGTGATGTGCTGGGTGGCCCTCGACCGGGCGGTCAAGTACGTCGAGCGGTTCGACCGCACCGGCCCGGCCGACCGCTGGCGCGCGGCGCGCGACAAGATGCACGCCGAGATCTGCGACAAGGGCTACGACCCGCACCGCAACACCTTCACCCAGTCCTACGGCTCCCACGAGCTGGACGCGGCGCTGCTGCTCATCCCCATGCTCGGGTTCCTGCCGATCGACGACCCCCGGGTGACGGGCACGGTCGCGGCCATCGAGAAGGAGCTGATGGCCGACGGTTTCGTGCTGCGTTACCCGGTGGCCGAGGACAACGACGTCGACGGGCTGCCCGGCGGCGAGGGCGCGTTCCTGGCGTGCAGCTTCTGGCTGGTCGAGGTCATGGCCATGCAGGGGCGCAAGGAGGAGGCGGCCGAGCTGTTCGACCGGCTGCTGGCGCTGCGCAACGACGTCGGGTTGCTGGCCGAGGAGTACGACCCGCGCTACGACAGGCTGGTGGGCAACTTCCCGCAGGCGTTCTCGCACGTCCCGCTGATCCACGCGGCGCGGGCGCTGTCGAAGCTCATGTGAGCCCTAGACGGCCAGCCTGGCGAGCACTTCGGCGAACTCCGGCGGCGGGGCCACGACCAGCCTCGTCTGGCCCTGCCGCAGCTCGATGTCGGCCCTGATGAGCGCGAGCCGGCCGCCGTGCCACCAGTAGACCTGCGAGCTGAGCCCGCCGGTGCGGGCGGCGTGCACGCGCAGCCGCTCGATCGCGCGCACCACGCCGATCCCGTCGACCGGGTGGACGAGCAGGGTGTACGGGTCGGGCAGGACGACCAGCGCCCCGTCGGCGGGCACCGGGAGATACTCCTCCAGCCAGCGCAGGTGGGTCGCGGCGGCCGGGGTGGCCGCGGTGAGCCGGGTGACCGGGGTGCCGGACAGCTCGACGGACTCGGTCGTCAGCCGCACGCCGAGCCGCACGTTGGACACGGCCAGCTCCAGCGCCCGCGCGGCCGGCACCGGCCAGCAGCCGGCCTCCTCGGGCCGTACCGGGCGGTCGCCGACGGCGAGCAGTTCGACCAGGTCGCCGTTGAGGTGGCGGCCCACCACCCGGGCGGGGTCGGCCACCTCACCGGCCGGCTCCACGCGGGTGGTCAGCAGCGGCCGGACCTGTTCCAGGTCGCAGTAGTCGAGCGGGCCGCCCGCCACGGCGTGCGCCAGGTGCTCGGAGACGAGCGTCGGCCAGTCCTCGCGGGCCCGGCGGACCGCCTCCCTGCGCAACCCGGTCAGCCTGACCCGGATCTCCCGGGGGCCGCGCATGGTCAGGGAGGCGCCGTCGGCCGCGAACACGCAGGTGTAGCCGAGGGACTCGGTGACGAGGGCGAGCAGCGAGTCGAGGTCGACGTCCTCCACCGATCGTCGCGAGGGCTCCTGTGGGAAGGATGGCACGCGCCGTGTCCCTTTCTGTCGGTTTTGTCCCCTTCTTGTCCTACCTTGCCTGGTCCTCGTTCCAGTAGGGGCCGGTCAGGGAGCACGATTCGGTATCAATAGCCCCAAGAGCCCCAAGCCACACACTCATCTGGGGCGATCCATGCCCTACGGGAAGCCCCGCGACGACCGGCACCCCGAGCGGCTCCAGGCGGTCACGGAGCACCGGGTAGGGATCGCCGCAGTCGACCCAGGACCCGAGCGCGATCCCCCGCACGCCCGCGAACGCGCCGGCCTGCAGGAGCTGGGTGAGCATGCGGTCGACGCGGTAGGGCTCCTCGCCGATGTCTTCGAGGAACGCGATCCGGCCGTCGAACGACGGCTGGTGGCGCGTGCCGCACAGCGAGGCCAGCAGCGACAGGTTACCGCCGGTCAGCACCCCCTCGGCCCGGCCGGGCACCAGCACCCGGTCGCCCGTAACCGGCGCGGCGGCGCCGGACAGGGCCGCGAGCATCGCGTCCCAGGTGACCGGCTCGGGGCCCTGCTCGCCGCCGATCAGCACGTTGCCGGGCATCGGGCCGTGCAGCGTGGGCACGCCCAGCTCCACGGCGAACGCCTGGTGCAGCGCGGTGATGTCGCTGGAGCCGATGAGCACCTTCGGCCCGGCGGCCCGCATCGCGTCCCAGTCGATCAGGCCGAGCAGCCGGGCCGCGCCGTAGCCGCCCCTGGCGCAGTACACCGCGGACACCGCCGGATCGCACCACGCCGCCTGCAGGTCGGCCGCCCGCGCCGCGTCCTCACCGGCCAGGTAGGGCAGATCCTGGCGGTCGAGCGCGTGCGCGCCGACGATGACTTTCATGCCGAGCCCCTCCAGGCGCTCGACCCCCCGCTTCAGCACGGCGGCGTCCGCCGGGCCCGACGGGGACACGACGGCGACGGTGGCGTCATGGTGCAAGAATCCGGTTGTCTCTATCACCCGGAAAACGGTGTCACACTTACCTCTCGTATGCGACTTCCGCCCCACATCCTCGTGGTCAACGGCATCAAGGTCCGCAGGCCGGTGTTCCTGGTCGGCGCCCCGCACTCGGGCACGGACCTGCTGGCCCGCGCCCTCAAACGGGCGCCCGGGTTCCACCTGACGACGGGCCGCGCGTGCGTGGCGCACGTGGTGTACGCCTTCGCCCGCCGGCCGTCGATCGGCCGCACCTCCGGCGCGGTGCGGGTGCTGCGCGACGCGCTGGCCGAGTCGTGGCAGGTGCTGAACGGCTCGTGCGGGCTGTGCTCCGACGCCTGCCGGGAGGCGGGCGGCGTGACCAGCACCGGCCCGTGCGTGGCGACCGGCGAGGTCACCAGGTTCGGCGACGCCAGCCCCGACCTGCTCTACGCCGTGCCCGTACTGCGGCGCGCCTTCCCCGACGCGCGGTTCGTGCAGCTCATCCGCGACGGCCGGGACGTCACCGCCGACATGCTCGACGACCCGGCCTGCCTGGCCTGGTTCAAGCCCGTGATGCTGCCGGAGGACACCGAGTTCCCCAACGAGTTCCTCGGCGTCAACCGCGACGAGCACCGCGACCGCTGGAAGACCATGCCGGTGGCCGGCAAGAGCGCGCTGCGCTGGCGCAGCGCGGTGCGGCTGAACGCGACCCTCCGCCAGGAGCTGCCGGAGGACCAGCTCATCACGGTCCGCTACGAGGACCTGGCGCTCAGACCCGCGCAGGAGGCGGCCAGGCTGTCGGAGTTCCTGGACACCCGGGTGCCGAAGGTCGCCCTGTACGGGCCCGCGCCCCGGGTGGGCGGCTGGCGCGCCCGCCTGCGGGCGGAGGACGCCGAGCTGGTGGAGAAGGTGGCCCGCCAGGAGCTCACCCGGCTGGGCTACCTGACGAGCTGAACTGGGTGCGGTAGAGCTCGGCGTACAGCCCGCCGCGGGCCAGCAGCTCCTCGTGGCGGCCGCGCTCGGCGACGCGGCCGGCGTTCACGACCAGGATCTCGTCGGCCTCCCTGATCGTGGAGAGCCGGTGCGCGATCACCAGCGAGGTGCGGCCCGTCAGCGCGGTCTTGAGCGCCTGCTGCACGGCCGCCTCCGACTCCGAGTCCAGGTGGGCGGTCGCCTCGTCGAGCACGACCACGCGCGGCGCCTTGAGCAGCAGCCGGGCCAGCGCCAGGCGCTGCTTCTCGCCGCCGGACAGCCGGTAACCGCGCTCGCCGACCACGGTCTCCAGCTGGTCGGGCAGCGCCTCGACCAGCTCGCCGATCTGCGCGGCCCGCAGCGCCGCCCACATCTCCTCCTCGCTCGCGCCGGGGCGGGCGTAGAGCAGGTTGGCCCCGATCGTGTCGTGGAACAGGTGGGGGTCCTGCATGACCACGCCCACGGTGTCGCGCAGCGAGGCGAGCGTGGCGTCGCGCACGTCCAGGCCGTTGATCCGGACGGCTCCGCCGGTGACGTCGTAGAGCCGGGAGACGAGCGAGGTGATCGTGGTCTTGCCCGCGCCGGAGTGGCCGACCAGGGCGATGAGCCTGCCGGGCTCGGCGGTGAAGGTCACGCCGTCGAGCACCTGCGCCGACGGGCCGGTGTCCTGCTTGGCGACCGACTCCAGGGACGCCAGCGACACCTCATCCGCCGACGGGTAGCGGAAGCTCACGTCGTCGAACTCGATCGTGACCGGGCCGCCCGGCACCGGACGGGCGCCGGGCCGCTCGGCCACCATCGGCTTCAGGTCGAGGATCTCGAAGACCCGGTCGAAGCTCACCAGGGCCGTCATCACGTCGACGTGCACGTTCGACAGCGACGTGAGCGGCCCGTACAGACGCATGAGCAGCGCGGCGAGGGCGACGAGCGTGCCCAGCTCGAACACGTCGCCCACGGCCAGCACGCCGCCGATCCCGTACACCAGGGCCGTCGCCAGGGCGGCGACCAGGCCGAGCGCGACCCGGAAGACGGCGGCGTACATGCCGACCCGCACCCCGATGTCGCGCACCCTGGCGGCGCGCTCACCGAAGACGGCGGCGTCGTCCTCGGGCCGGCCGTAGAGCTTGGCCACCATCGCGCCGGCCACGTTGAACCGTTCGGTGGTGACGCTGCTCATCTCGGCGTCGAGCTGCATCTGCTCGCGGGTCAGCGCCGACATGCGGCGGCCGACCCACTTGGCGGGCACGATGAAGATCGGCAGCAGCACCAGGGCGACCAGCGTCACCTGCCACGACAGCACGAGCATGGCGGCGAGCACCAGGACGAGGCTGACGATGTTGGACACCACGGACGACAGCGTGCTGGTCAGCGCCCGCTGGGCACCGATCACGTCGGTGTTGAGGCGTGACACCAGCGCGCCGGTCTGGGCCCGGGTGAAGAACGCCACCGGCATCCGCTGCACGTGGTCGAAGACCTCGGTGCGCAGGTCGTAGATCAGGCCCTCGCCGATGCGGGCGGAGAACCACCGTTGTGCCAGGGTCAGCCCGGCGTCGACGACCGCCAGCGTGGCGATCGCCACCGCCAGGCCGATCACCACGCCGGTCCGCTTCGGCAGGATGCCGTCGTCGATGATGGCCTTCATGAGCAGCGGGTTGGCCACGACGACGACCGCGCCCGCCACCACCAGCAACAGGAACGCCGCGATCTGCCGCCGGTAGGGGCGGGCGTAGCCGGCGATCCGCCGCACCGTGCCGGGCGCGAGCCGCTGCTTGGTCACCGAGCCGTCCCGCCGCAGCGACGCCCACACTTGGGGGCCGAAACCCCCTCCCATCATCGCCATCCAGGGGAAATCCTCTCACTCCCCCAGCTAAGCGTCGCGGGGCCGTCCGTCGATTCCCTTATCAGCTTCTGGCGAAACCGCTCCGCCCCGTCATGACTGGGCGTTGAAGAGGGCCCTGAGGCGTTCGGCCTGCTCGGCGCCCTCCGCGGCTCTCTGCTCCTCCAGGGTGCGCGCGGACGCGCCCTGAAGGAGCCGCTTGGTCGCTGCCGCCGCGTCCCGGTTGGTCGACAGCAGTTGCGCGGCCTTGTCGGCCACGGCCTTGTCGAGGTCGCCCCCCGCGACCACGTGTTCGGCCAGGCCGATGCGGAAGGCTTCGTCGGCTTCCACGATCCTGGCCGTCAGGCAGATGTCGATCGCCTTGGCCAGGCCCACCAGCTCCACCAGGGGCTTGGTGCCGGTCAGATCGGGCACCAGCCCGAGCGCGGGCTCTTTCATGCAGAACTTGACATCGTCGGCCACGATCCGCAGGTCGCAGGAGAGCGCGAGCTGGAAGCCCGCACCGATCGCGTGACCCTGCACGGCCGCGATGGAGACGATCTCGGGGCGGCGCAGCCACAGGAAACCCTGCTGAGCCTGGTCGACCAGTCGCTGGAGCGAGCTGTCGTCCTGCCTGCTGGCCGAGCCGAACGAGCCCTGCCCCGGCACCCCTTCTTTCGTGAACATCCGCAGGTCGATGCCTGCCGAGAAGGACGGTCCCTCACCTTTCACCACGACCACGCGCACCTGCTCCGGCAGGCCGGCGCCGATGCGTGCAAGAGCCGACCAGGTCGCGGACGTCTGCGCGTTCCGCTTGTCCGGCCGGTTCAGAGTGACCGTGGCTATCTCACCGTCCACCTCGTAGCGCAGGCCGATCTCCGCCAGCTCCTCGGCGGAAACCTCCTCCGCGTACCCCCCGCGCTGCTGTGGCGCCTTCGCGTCGCCCATCACCGCTGCCCTCCTCGCTGTACCGTCGCGCCCGAGCTTACAGAATGAGATTCTGGCCCGGGCGCGACGGCAGGCTGACTAGGGACGAGCGGCTGCGGTCGCGCGTTCCGAGGCGGCCGTCAGCGCTTGGACTTGCCCCGGGTCGCCCCTCCGCGTCCGCGCAGAGTCACCCCGGACTCGCTGAGGATGCGGTGGATGAACCCGTAGGACCGGCCGGTCGAAGCCGCCAGGGCGCGGATGCTCTCGCCCGCGGCATAGCGCTTCTTCAGATCGCCGGCCAGTTTCTCGCGATCGGCCCCCGTCACCCGGGTGCCCTTCTTCAGTGTCTCGGCCACGAGTACCTCCTGTAGTGCCGGACTTCCGCAGCGTTACTCCGCCATGATCAGTCATTTCAGCGGGATCGGCTACCTACTCCACGGGAAAAGATCCGTACCCACCCAAATTAAGATCAGGCAAGTGCCACAAGATCGGAAAATTCCTCGCTCCACGCGTCTTCAGTTCCGTCTGGCAGCAAGATCACCCTATCCGGTGACAGGGCGTCAACGGCACCCTCGTCATGGGTCACCAGCACGATCGCTCCTGAATACGACCTCAGAGCGTTGAGAACCTGCTCACGACTGACCGGATCGAGGTTGTTCGTCGGCTCGTCGAGCAGCAGGACATTCGCGCTCGACAGCACCAGCGTGGCCAGCGCCAGGCGGGTCTTCTCGCCTCCGGACAGGACTCCGGCGGGCTTGTCGGCGTCGTCCCCGGTGAACAGGAACGAGCCGAGGACCTTGCGCAGCTCGGTGTCAGTGAACGTTCCGCCTGCCGAACGCATGTTCTCCAGGACGGTTCTGTCACTGTCGAGCGTCTCGTGCTCCTGGGCGTAATAGCCGATCTTCAGCCCGTGGCCGGGCCGGATCTCCCCCGTGTCGGGCCGCTCCACCCCGCCCAGCAGGCGCAGCAGCGTGGTCTTGCCGGCGCCGTTGAGCCCGAGGATGACCACCCGGTGACCTCGGTCGATGGCCACGTCGACGTCGGTGAAGACCTCCAGGGACCCGTAGGACTTGGACAGGCCCTCCGCCATCAGCGGGGTGCGGCCGCACGGCTGGGGATCGGGGAAGCGCAGCCGGGCGACCTTGTCGCTCACGCGCTCCTCCTCGGTGGAGGCCAGCAGGCGGTGCGCGCGGCGCATCATGTCCTGCGCGGCCTTCGCCTTGGTGGCCTTGGCGCGCATCTTGTCGGCCTGCGAGAGGAGCGCGCCGGCCTGCTTCTCGGCGTTGGCGCGCTCGCGCTTGCGGCGCTTCTCGTCGGTCTCGCGCTGGGCGAGGTAGGCCTTCCAGCCGACGTTGTAGTGATCGACGACGCACCGGTTGGCGTCGAGGTGGAGCACCTTGTTGACCGTGGCTTCAAGAAGCTGGACGTCGTGGCTGATGATCACCAAGCCGCCCTGATGAGAGCGCAAAAAATCACGAAGCCACCCGATTGAGTCCGCATCTAGGTGGTTTGTCGGCTCGTCGAGAAGGAGAGTTTCCGCCCCGCTGAAAAGAATTCTCGCCAATTCCACCCGCCTGCGCTGGCCGCCAGAAAGCGTTTTCAGCGGCTGCCCGAGCACCCGGTCGGCCAGGCCGAGGCTGGAGGCGATGGAGGCCGCCTCCGACTCCGCGGCGTAGCCGCCGAGCACGTGCATCTGGTCCTCCAGGCGGCCGTACTGCCTGACGGCCTTCTCGCGGGTGCGCTCGTCGGCGGAGGACATGCCGGCCTCGGCCTCGCGCAGCTTGCGCAGCACCTCGTCCAGGCCCCTGGCCGACAGGACGCGGTCGCGGGCCAGCACCTCCAGGTCGCCCGTGCGGGGGTCCTGCGGCAGGTAGCCGACGCTGCCGGTGCGGGTGACGGTGCCGGCGGCGGGCAGCGCCTCGCCTGCCACCACCTTGGTCAGCGTCGTCTTGCCGGCGCCGTTGCGCCCGACGAGCCCGATCTTGTCGCCGGGGTTGACCCGGAAGGAGGCGTTCTCGATGAGGAGGCGCGAGCCCGCACGCAGTTCGATGTCAGTGGCAATGATCATGATTGACGAAGCACTCCCGAGCTAGGAAACGAGGGATGAGGGCGAGCGACGCCGGTCAATCGGGAGTGTGCATACGGATCAGTGTAGGGCCCGTGCCTGGAGCTCCGCCTTCGCTCGAAGCGTCACATAGCGGGGAACGCCGGGGGACCGTCGTTCGATTCCGGCAGGTGCCGGGCGATCAGGGCCAGGTTCTGGATCGCGGCGAGGCCGTACTGGGCGGCGTCGTTGGTGCTGACGAACGGCGCGTCCCAGAGGGCGGCGGGCACGTGCGGCCCCTCGACCCGGGTCAGCCGCCAGTCCGGTTCCCGTTGCAAGGGGTTGCTGTTGAGCTGGTCGCCCTCGTCGTGGAAGAACCTGCGCCAGGCCAGCGCGGCCAGGTCCGCGTCGTCGAGGCGGGCGGCGGCGTAGGCGGCCAGGCGGCTGTGCGCCTGGATCAGGGAGATCCCGGTCAGCGGGCGGCCGGTCTCGGCGGCCTGCGCCTCGGGCGTGGCGAGGTAGAGGCGGCAGTAGTCGAGCCACGCCCGTTCGAATCCGGGCACGTCCAGGCCGAGCGAGAGCAGTTCGGAGCACACCTCGGGCAGGCCGAAGACCGCCGACAGGTGGGAGACCGAGACGGTGTCGCGCGAGGTGTCGAACCGGCCGGTGGCCAGGTCGAGGCGGGCCTCGCCGGTGAGGAACCCGTTGGGCAGCGCGCCGATGCCGGCCATGGTGCGCAGCAGCTTGTCCCTGGCCCGCCCGTCGCCGTAGCGCTCCCAGCGGGTCAGCCAGGCGGCGGCGAGCGCGCTCCAGTCGGCGCCGAGCCCGACCGACAGCGCCGACGGGTCCGGCGTGTAGTCGTCCTCACGGACCTTGCGCAGCGGGTCGAGCGCCGCGTACGCCTCCTCAGCTTCGGCCACCTCGTCGAGCAGGTCGCCGGTGCGCTCGTCGGCGGTCAGGTAGTAGAGGAAACGGCGGTAGGCGGCGCTGGAGATCCGCAACTGCTTGCAGCTGCACCCCCAGTGCTGCACGTTGTGCCGGCTGCCCAGGCCCTTCCACCGGCCCAGATGGTAGACGTCGACCTCGCCGGTGTGGCGGGTCATGGCCTCGGCGAAGCGGAACACGTCGGCCCGCCCGGTGCGCAGGAACTGGTACCACAGCCACAGGTCGGGCGACAGCTCGGAGTTGTCCCAGGCGTAGCCGCCGACGTCGTAGCGCCAGGTGTGCCGGTCGGCGTCGTAGGTGTGCATGACGTCGCCGTAGTCCCAGAACCCGTACCAGCGGCGCTGCTCGCGCTCGCGCGCGTACAGGTCGAACAGGAAGTCCAGGCGGTCCTCGATCGCGGCGCGGGCGGGGGTGGCGCGGTCGGGCGGCGCCCAGTCGCCGAACACGCCCGCCGCCCTGATCCGCTCGGGGCTCGCGACCAGCAGCGGCGGCTCGTTCATCGCGGCCGCGTGCGCGGCCAGGTCCGGGTGCGCGGGCGTGGCCCCGTACACGCGCAGGGTCAGCTCGTGGGTGCGGGCGATGCCGTACGGGTCGCCGAAGCCGGGTTCGTGGTCCTCGTACGTGATCTCCAGGCCTTCGAGCTGCTCGGCGAAGGTGTCCTGGCCCAGGCCGTCGTGCCAGAACCGCAGGTCCATGGCGGGCGCGGACGGCGACCAGAGCCAGACCGTGGCGGTGGCCAGGCCGGTGGCGGCGTCGCGGACGTCGAGCCTGGCCGGGTGGAGGCGCCAGAAGTCGCGCAGGCCGAAGCCGAGGCCGCCGCTCGTGCCGCCGGCGTAGCCGTACCCGGCCGAGCGGGTCCCGGACGGGATCGTCACCCACGCGTGGCCTTCGGCGGTGCGCTTGCGCATCAGGTAGCCGTCGGCGGAGTTCTGGTCGAGCGTGTAGTCGTTCCAGGCGGGGACGAGGTGCAGGCGGCCGGCCACCTCGGGGTCGCCGACGGGCCCGCACGGGCGGCCCTCGACCTGGGCGCGCCGCACCCGCTCGCCGGGGTCGCGGCGCAGGCCGGTCAGGCCGCGCACGGCCTCGGTGAGGAAGCCGTCGCGGCCGGCCAGCCGGATGTGCCGGTCGTGGAGCTCGTCCCGCATCACGACGCCGGCCCGCAGGCCCAGCCCGGCGAGGAAGTCGCGGCCGGGGTCGCCGTCCCAGACGAACGTGTGCGCGATCCGCACGTCCTCGGCGCCCGCGTAGAAGTAGAGGCGGACGGTGAAGGGCAGCCAGTCGCCGTGCCGGCCCTCCGCCCTGATCACCGCGCGCACCGGCCCGTCCTGTTCCACGGTGACCCGCTCGATCCGTCCCGTGGCGCTCTCCCGTCGGACCGCGCCCCCGTCGTCGGGCGTGGGCCCGTCCTGGCGCAGGCTGACGAGGCGGACGTCGCGGAGGATCTCCCTGCCGTCCCGCCCGGCGGAGCGGACCAGCGTGTCCCCCGACGGCTCGATCGTCCAGACGACAGTCCCGGTGCTCACCCTGATCAGGCCGCCCTCGCGGGTGACGGTGACGGGCACGCGCGGCGCCGCGGGCTCCCTTCCCGGTACGAGGACGTACGCGTCCTCCCCGGCGGCCGCCGCGGCGTGGGCGGACCACTTGACCGAGCCGTCCGGCCAGGTGGCGGTCACCCAGCTCTGCACCGGCACCTCTCCCCCGCCGGCGCCGGTCAGGGCGAAGGGCACGCCGGGGGCGACGGCGCCGCGCGGCCACGGCACGCCCCAGGTCACCCCCTGCCCGCCACCCGGACGGTCCAGCCAGCGCAGCGAGGTCTCCACTCCGGTCACTCCTTCACCGACCCGATCAGCACGCCCTTGGCGAAGTGCTTCTGCAGGAACGGGTAGAAGAACAGGATCGGCAGCGTGGCGATCACCACGACCGCGAACATCAGGCCCCTCGCGGGGAAGAACACCGTGTCCAGCGCGCTGATGGCGTTGGCCGCGTCGGGGCTGGTGAGCTGCCGGACCAGCACCTGCAGGGTCCATTTGTCGTTGTCGTTGATGTAGAGCAGCGGCGACATGTAGTCGTTCCAGATGCCCACCGCGTAGAACAGCGAGAACGTGGCGATGATCGGCTTCGACAGCGGCATGACGATCTTGAAGAAGACGCCGAGCTCGTTGCAGCCGTCGATCCGCGCCGCCTCCTCCAGGGCCTGCGGCAGTTCCTGGAAGAACGACTTCACGATGATCAGGTAGAAGGGGTTGATCGCCAGCGGCAGGATCAGCGCCCAGTAGCTGTCCAGCATCCCCAGGTCGCGCACCACCAGGTAGGTCGGCACGATCCCGCCGCCGAAGACCAGCGTGAAGACGACCAGGTTGAGCACCAGGGTGCGGCCCGGCAGGTAACGCTTCGACAGCGGGTAGGCCATGGTGAAGGTCAGCGCGACCTGCAGCACCGTCCCCACGGCGGTCACCGCGATGGTGGTGAGCAGCGCCCGCAGCATGGTGTCGTTGGCGAAGATGTACTCGTACGTGCTCGTGACGAACTTCTCCGGCCACAGGAAGAACGGCCGGGTGGAGATCTCCGCCTCGGTCGCGAACGACCCGGCGAGCACGTAGAACAACGGGAGCACGGTGACCAGCGCCACCGCGCCGAGCACGACGACGTTGAGCGTGTCGAACACGCGGCTGCCGAGCGAGCTGTAGTGCTTGATCGGCGTGTTGGCAGGTTTCTTGTCGGACACGGCCGCGCGCTCCTCAGAAAAGTCCGCGCTGGCCCATGCGCTTGGCCAGCCAGTTGGCGCCGAAGATCAGGATGACGCCGGCGATGCCCTTGAACAGGCCGACCGCCGTGGCGTAGCTGTAGCCGCCCCCGGCGATGCCGACGTAGTAGACGAAGGTGTCGAACACCTCCGCCGTCGAGCGGTTCAGCGAGTTGGTGAGCAGCCAGATCTGCTCGAAGCTCTGGTCGAGGAGGTTGCCGGAGGTCAGGATCGCCATGACCACGATGGTGGGCCGGATCGCCGGCAGCGTGACGTGCCAGAACTGCCGGAAGCGGCCGGCGCCGTCCATCCGCGCCGCCTCGTACAGCTGGGTGTCCACGCTGGCCAGCGCGGCCAGGTAGATGATCGTCCCCCAGCCTGACGTCTTCCACAGCAGCTGCAGGATGACCAGCGGCCTGAACCACTCCGGCTGGGCCATGTAGTCGACCTTGGGGCCGCCGCCGGTCAGACTGTGGATCCAGCCCGCGATCACGCCGAAGTCCACCGCGAACAGCAGGTACGTCAGCGAGAAGACGATCGTCCAGGACAGGAAGTGCGGGATGTAGATGAGCGACTGCACGTACCGCTTGTAGACGCTGACCCGCAGCTCGTTCAGCAGCAACGCCAGGATGATCGGCGCCGGGAAGACGAAGATCGCGGTCAGCAGGGCGAGGAACAGGGTGTTGAAGAGCAGGCGCGCGAAGTCCGGCCCGGTGAACAGCGCCTCGAAGTGCTTGAGGCCGACCCAGGGGCTGCCGGAGTAGCCAAGGAACGGCACGAAGTCCTGGAAGGCGATGGTCAGGCCGTACAACGGCAGATATCTGAAGATCGCGAAGTAGGCCAGGCCGGGGATGAGCATCACGTACAGCCAGCGGTAGCGCGTCAGCGCCGCGCGGACCGACACCCTGCCGGATCCGTCCCGGTTGTTCTTGGGGGCCGCCTCGGTGACGGGCGACGCCAGATCGGTGGCCACGGCGGCCTCCTTTCGAAAGGAGAGGCCCGGGTGGCCCCCGGGCCTCTCGGTCGAGCCGGTCAGCCGCCTATCTTGGAGATCCCGTCCTGGAGCTCGGCGAGGATCTGGGTGCCGCCGCTGTCGTACCAGCGCTTGATCTCGGCCTTGAACTCGTCCTCGGTCAGCGCGCCCGCCAGATACTTGATGCGGGCGTCGGTCGGGATCGGGCCGAGCGTGGCGCCCTTCTCGACCGCGGTCTGCGAGATGACCGGCAGCGACGGGTCGTGCACGGCGGTCTGCAGGTCCAGCTCCATGAGCTCGTCGCGCTGCTTGAGCCAGTCCTGCTCGGCCTGGCTGGGGCGCATCCACTCGTACGCGTCACCGGCGACGCCGACGCTGGCGGTCGTGCCGAGCTGGATGAAGCCGAACTGCACGTCGTTGTTGATGACCTTGACCGCCGGGTCGTCTTCGTTGATCTTCACGGCGTAGCCGTCCTCGACCTTGAAGTTGCGGCCCTCGATGCCGTTGTTCAGCAGGATCGAGCCTTCCTTGCCGGCCAGCTTGTCCAGCGTGGTCAGCACGTCGTCGAGCTGTTCCTCGGTCTGGACGCGCTGCTTGGAGATCGCCACGATGCCGTTGTAGCCGGTGAACGGCAGGGAGAACTTCTGCCCGTCCGGCCGGGTCAGGTTGCCCGCCATCGCGACCTTCTGGTCGTAGGTCTCGGGGTCCAGCTCCTTGAACTTGTCGAAGAGCTCGCCGGCCCGGACGTTGACGTCGATGATGATGCCGCCCTTGCCCTGGAGGAACGGGTCGTTCCACTTGCCGGTGTCCAGGGTGGCCCAGTCGGGGTTGACCAGGCCCTCGTCGATGAACTTCTTGGTGTACTTCTGCGCCTCCCAGAACTCCGGCACGTCGAACTCGGGGACGAGCTTGCCGTCGCGCATGCCGTAGTTGTTCGGGGTGCCGAACCAGACGTCGATGGCGTTGTACGGGCTGGACGCGGAGAACACGGGGGCGGGCCACTTCGGCAGGATGAGGCCGTAGGTGTCCTTCTTGCCGTTGCCGTCGGGGTCCTTCTCGGTGAACGCCTTGGCGATCTCGTACAGGTCGTCGGTGGTCTTGGGCGGCTCCAGGTCCAGCTTCTCCAGCCAGTCCTTGCGGAGCACGACCGCCGAGCGCAGCAGCGGGCGGACCCGGTAGATGCCGTAGTTGCGGCCGTCGGTCTTGGAGTTGATCCAGGCCTGCTGCGACTTCGGCTTGAGGTTCGGGTACTTGTCGAGCTTGTCGGTCAGGTCCCAGAACGCCCCCGCCTTCGCGGCCTGGACGAACGACGCGCCCTTGTTGTCCTGGATGACCACCAC
This sequence comes from Nonomuraea sp. NPDC049486, assembly GCF_040676925.1. NCBI lineage: Bacteria > Bacillati > Actinomycetota > Actinomycetes > Streptosporangiales > Streptosporangiaceae > Nonomuraea > Nonomuraea sp. NPDC049486. Next base: position 103,245 of record NZ_JBFAPV010000006.1, on the reverse strand, counting down.
GTCCGGGATGGCGTTGGAGGCCAGCATGACGTTGGTCTTGTCGTTGTACTCGGCGTTGGGCACCCAGGTGATCTGCAGCTTCTTGCCCACGAGCTTCTCGACGGCCTGCTGGATCTCGCCCTTGGGGTCGGGAGCGGTCTGGAACAGCGGGACCATCATGGTCAGCGTGTCGCTTTCCGCCGCCCCCTCACCGGCGCCGCTGGAGCAGGCGGACGCCACGAGAGCTGCTGTTAGCGTTAACGCACCGGCGGCCAGCCGGCGACGACGGGATGCGGTCATCGGTTCCCTTTCGAGTGCAGGCGCGCCTCGTTCTCCTCGAAGAACCGCAGGCACAGCCACGTGTTGAGGCAGATCCACGCGCCGACGCTGAGGAGGAGCGCGAGGAGGGGGGCCGCCACCGTCGCGAAGACGATCGCGGCGAGCACGAACAGCAGGAGCACGGACGAGGCCGGCCGGGTGAGCGCCAGCAGTGAGGCCTTCGGCAGGTAGGCCGGCAGCGGCAGGTCGTAGTGCGCGTAGAGCGGCCCCAGGTAGGACCCGACGCAGGCGAGCGCCACGAGGGCCACGAGGGTGGCCACCTGCCACGCCCTGGCGCCGGGCCCGAGTGCGGCGAAGTAGAGGAGGTTGCCGACGAGGACGGTGGCGACCACCGCCAGGGGCAGGACGAGCAGGGACGCGCGGACGAACTCGCGCCGGTAGACGCGCCAGAACTCGGGCAGCGCATGAATCGATTCACCACGAGCGTGCCTCCGGGCCAGCGTGTACGCGGCCACGGTGGCGGGCCCGAGCCCGAGCACGACGCCGCCGAGTAGCGTGAAGACGATCCACAGCACGTTCAGCCGGGCCGCCCAGACCACCTCGGAACAGGCGGCCTGCAACCTGATTGACATGGCGGGATGGCTCATCCGGCAGCACCTTCTCGTGGCGTGTGCGCGGACCCGGGGACGGGAGCCGTTGCATGCTGGTTCCCGTCCCGTTACGCGGGGGTGAACGGCGGTCGGTTGCTGCGAAAGTAGTGTTGAATCGACTCAAAGTCAATGCGTCGCCACCCCCGGATTCCGCCACCTCCCTGAACCCCACCCGTCCGCGCCGCCGGTCCAGCGGAACGAGGACCGAGAAGGTCACCCCGCCGCCTGCACGCCCACCGCGTCGAGCACCGCCGTCAGCGGGTCCACCCCTGCGCGACCAGGTGGAAGCCATGACTCTCGCGCGGATTGCAGCTGTGCAACGATCTTTCCCGATCGCCGGCTCGGATCGTCCATCCGCACGCCGGCCAGGCACCGGAACACCAGGCCGTCGGACGGCAGCTCTCCAGCCGCATCCTGCCCAGACGCACACTCCAGGCACGCGTCCGCTTCCCGGACGGTGGAGCGCCGCTCAGGCGTCTCTGCGGATCGCCTTGCTCGACTCGCGGACGACCAGGTCGGGCTGGAAGATCACCTGCCTGTGACGGTGCTCGTCCGGTGAGGAGACCTCCTCCAGCAGCAGCTCGATGGCGGTACGGCCGAGCAGCTCACGCGGCTGGCGCACCGACGACAGCGGCACCGCCGCGGCGGCGGCGAAGTCGATGTCGTCGTAGCCGACGATCGCCACGTCGTCGGGCACCTTGAGCCCTCGCAACGACATGGCCTGCAGGAACCCGAGGGCGAGCAGGTCGTTGGCGCAGAAGGCGGCGGTCGGCCGCTCGGCCCCCGGCAGCGCGGCCAGGCGCTCCCCGGCGGCCCGCCCTGCGGCCACGCCCAGCGCCGTGGTCTCGAAGTCGACGAGCTCGGCGCCTTCCCCGGCGGACGCGGACACAGCGGCGGACACGGCGGCGGAGGCCCCGGCGTGGCGGTCGGCGACCTGTTTGATCGACAGCGGCCCGCCGACGAACGCGATGCGCCGGTGGCCGCGCTCGATCAGGTGGGCGGCGGCCACCTGGCCGCCGAGCCGGTCGTCGACGGCGACCGAGCACTGCATGCCGGTGGCGGCGCTGTCGACCAGCACCACGGGCGTGCCCCTGGCGGTGAGCTGGGCCAGGCGCGGGCTGGCGGCGTCGACCGGGGTGATCAGGACGCCCAGCACCCGCTGCTGCTCCAGCTGGTCGAGGTGGCGGCGCTCGCGGTCGGGGTCGGCGGCGCTGTTGCAGAGCATCATCATCGTGTCGTGCTCGTCGGCCACCGCCTCGGCGCCCTGGGCGACGTCGGCGAAGAACGGGTTGGAGACGTCGAGGACGACCAGCCCCACCGTGCGGCTGCGCCCGACCCGCAGGTGACGGGCCACCTCGTTGCGGACGAACCCCAGCTCGCGGATGGCCTCGAAGACCCGCTCACGCGTGGCGGGCGAGACGATCTCGGGGCGGTTGAGCACGTTGCTCACGGTGCCGACCGAGACCCGCGCCAGCTGCGCGACCTCCTTGATGCTCCTGGTCCCCATTGATCCTCACGAGGCCGTGCCGCTGTTAATGGGTTCATCATAGCGGCCTTGAAGATTTTTTTGAATCGTCTCAAAGACGTGGCGATCCCGTGATCAGACTCGCGCGGCCCCGGCCGCCATCCCGTCCAGCATCAGCCCGAGGAACCAGGTGGGCCGGGCCGCGACGTGCGCGGGCAGCGAGCCGGGATGGCAGGCGAACAGGTTGAGCAGCGCCACCACGTCGTCCACCCCCACGTCGGCGCGCATCCGGCCGTCGGCCTGGGCCTGCCGGACGAGCGCGGTGAAACGTTCCAGCCAGCGCGGACGGGTCTCCTCGAACCCCGGCCCGACCGTCGCCTCCTCGGGCACCCCGGCCAGCACGGCGGCGAGCACGCCCCGCCCCGAGTCGCCCGCCCACAGCACGAACGCCCGCAGCGCGCTCCAGGCGTCGCGCTCCTCGGCCACGGCGCGGTCGAGGGCCTCGCCCAGCGAGTGCACGTAGTGCTCCCCCATGGCGGCGAGCAGCGCGGCCCGATCAGGGAAGCGCCGGTAGAGCGTGCCGACGCCGACGCCCGCGTGGCGGGCGATGAGCTCCATGGGCGCGGCGGGGCCCCGCTCGGCCATGACGGCCGCCGCGGCCTCCACGATCTTGCCCAGGTTCCGCCTGGCGTCCGCCCGCACGGAGGAAATCGTACCGCCCCGAATAAGTGGACGACGAGATTCCGCTTCCTGTACGGTCCCCCTAACCGGAATGATGTCATCCACTTAGGGGAAGTCCATGATCGTGGTCACCGGCGCCACCGGCTCCATAGGCCGGGCGCTCGTCGCCCTGCTCCCGCCCGGCGAGGTCGCCGCCGTCACCCGCGAGCCCGCCGGTCTCGGCGGTCCGTACGTGCCGGGCGACCTGGAACGGCCCGAGTCGATCGGCGCGCACCTGTCACCCGGCGACCGGCTGTTCCTCAACAGCTCGCTCTGGCCCGGCGTCGTGGACGCCCACCGCGCGGTCGTCGACCTGGCGCGGGAGGCCGGGGTGGCGCAGGTGGTGACGGTCTCCGTACGCCACGCCAGGCCGGGCGGCAGGCTCGGTCAGGACCCGCACGGCCGCATCGACGAGCACCTGCGCGCGTCCGGCCTGCCGCACGCGATCCTGCGGCCCGGCGGGTTCATGCAGAACCTGCCGGGCGAGGTGCGCGACGGCCGCATCCACGGCTCGTACGGCGCGGCCAAGGTCAGCTACATCGACGCCCGGGACATCGCCGCGGCGGCGGCCGCCCTGCTGACCGCGCCGGTGGGCCCGAGCGCCACGTACACGCTCACCGGGCCCGAGGCGCACACCCACGACGAGATCGCCGCGGCGGTCACGGCGGCGATCGGCCGGCCGGTGACCTACGTCGACCTCCCGGTCCCCGCCATGGCCGCCCACCTGGCCGCCCAGGGCGTGCCGCAGGGCGCCGCCACGGAGGTGGCCACGATGATGCGGGAGATGGAGACGGAGGACTGGGCCTCGGTCACCTCCGCGGTCGAGGACCTCACCGGCCGCCCGCCGCGCCCCCTGACGGCCTTCCTCGCCGACCACGCCCACGCCTTCGGCGCCTGACCTCCTCCACCGGGCGCGGTCACGCGGGGTCGGTGACGCGCACGCGGACGGCCCGGAACTGGGCCGGGGTCTCCTTGAGCACCGCCAGCTTCGGGTCGGGGACCGTCAGGAACGGCTCTGTCTCCAGGGCCAGCAGCGGCGCCAGGCGCGGGTCGGCGCGCAGGGCGTCCACCGCTCTGCGGTCGCCGCCCAGCACGACGGCGTCCAGCTCGTGCGGCGTCAGAACCCGCAGGGCCGTCTCTGCGGCCGCCTCGAAGGCCTTGCCCGCCTGGTTGGACCTGCGGCGGGCGAAGCGCTGCTGCGACCAGCCGCCCGCCGCCGTGCGGCCCTGCACCAGCCGCGACCCGACCTTGGACGCGACCAGCGCGGTCCCGTCGAACACCCCGGCCGCGTATCCTCCGAGCCGCACCAGCACGACCCCCACCCGACGGGCGGCGCGGGAGTGCTCGACGAGCCGGGTGACGTGCGGCGGGCCCGGACGCATCGGCGGGAAGGGCACGTGCAGCTCGGCCACCGCCCCGTCGCGCGCCGTCAGCCGCACCAGGCGGTCGTCGCCGGCGGCCTCGAAGGGCCCGTGGCGGGCGGCGAACCCGTCGATCCACGGATTCAGCCGCTCAGGCGGCACGGAGACCCACCGGCCGCCGCCCTTCGCCGGTCGCGCGTTCATGCCGGAAGGCTAACCGACCGGCGGCGCGCGTTCACCGGCCGGGGAATCTCCGGGGAAATGTCGGTGAATTCCACCGCGGGAGACTGTCGCGGGGTCCCGGACCAGCCCATCATCGCTACGTGTCCTCCCTGCTCACAGGCCCTCTTGTGGATCTCGACACGGGTTCGGTGATCGCCCGGCCGGCGATGCTCGACCCGTCGGGGAATCTGCGGGCCGCCCCGCTGCCGATGGTCCTGGACGTCCCGGTCCAGGTGGTGCTGTCGGGCGCGGGGGCGATGGCCCCGCTGCACGAGGCGCTGCGCCGCGCCGGCCGGCATCCGCGCGAGCTGATCCTGCTGCTGAGCGGCCCGTGCGCGCCGCAGGAGCGAAGGCTGCTCAGGGTGGCGCTCGACGGGCTGCGGGCCCACGGCTACCTGCTCGGATTCGGCGGCGCCGGGACCGAGCACGTGCCGCTCGATTTGATCGCGGACGCGTCCCCGTACCTGGTGGGGATCGCGCCGGAGCTGATCGCGCGGGCGCCCCGCGACCACCGGGCGGTGGCGGCGGCGCGCGCGGTGGTGACGCTGGCGCGCGGCGTGGGCGCGCACGTGCTGGCGCCCGCGATCGAGGACGAGGCGCAGCTGGCCGCGGCGCGCTCGTGGGGCGCGCGGATGGCGACCGGGCCGCTGCTGTCGCCCGGCCCCGACGGGCTGGTACGGGTGCCGCTGGGCACGGCCGACGACCAGCCGGAGGCGACGCTCGGCCCCCGCGTGCAGGAGCTGCTGCTGCCGGCGGTGACGCTGCCCGAGGCGGCGAAGGCGGAGCAGGCGGTGGAGGCGTTCGGGCGCGAGCCGACGATCACCAGCGTGGTCCTGGTGGACGAGTACCAGCGTCCGCTGGGCAGCCTGGACCGCGGCCGGTTCCTGCTCTCGATCGCCTCCCGGTACGGGCACGCGCTGTACGGGTCGAAACCGGCGCGGCGGCTGGCCGATCCGCCCCGCACGGTGCCGCGGACCACTCCGGCGGTGGCGGCGATGCAGGCGGCCGGCCGGGACACCGGCCGCGTCTACGACGACCTGGTGGTCACCGACGAGGTCAACCGCTGCCTGGGCATCGTCCGGATCTCGGACCTGATCAGGCAGGTAACGACTCGCCCGGCGCTCTGGGCAGATCGGCGCGTCCCGGGATAGGAAGGGAGCGTGACGCGGCAGCTGAACAGACGGGCGGTGCTCGGCGCGGGGATGCTCGCCGGGATGGCGGCCTGCACCTCCTCCCCCGCCCCCGAGCCGTCTCCGGCCTTCGACGCGGACGACTGGGAGTCGGTGCGCGCGCAGTTCACGCTCGATCCGGCGTACGGGCAGTTCGCGGCGTTCGTGCTGGCCCCCGCGCCGGCCCCGGTGCGGGCGGCGATCGAGCGGCACCGCGCGGGCCTGGACGCCGACCCGCACTACCTGCCCGCCGGCAACGCCTCTCCTGACGCCACCGTACGGGAGACGGCCGCGCGCTTCGTCGGCGCCGACGCCCGGCAGCTCGCGCTCACCGACAGCACCACGATGGGCCTGGGCCTGCTCTACTCCGGCATGCGTCTCAAGGACGGCCAGGACGTGCTCACCACCGAGCACGACTTCCTGGCCACCCACGAGGGGGTGCGGCTGCTCGCCGACCGCACCGGCGCGAAGGTGCGCAGGGTCAGGCTGTACGACGACCCCGCCCAGGCGTCGGAGGCCCGGATCGTCGAGGCGATCAAGGACGGCCTGGGGCCGCGCACCCGCGTGGTGGCGGTGACGTGGGTGCACTCCAGCACGGGGGTGCGGCTGCCGATCCGGGCCATCGCCGACATGCTGGCCGAGGCCAACCGGGGCCGCGACGAGGCCGACAGGGCGCTGCTGTGCGTCGACGGCGTGCACGGGTTCGGCGCGATGGCCGACGAGATGGGCGACCTGGGCTGCGACTTCATGGCCAGCGGCACGCACAAGTGGCTGTTCGGGCCGCGCGGCACCGGCATCCTGTGGGGCCGGGCCTGGGACGCGCTCGCCCCGGTCATCCCCGGCTTCGGGCGGTCCTCGTTCGTGGCCTGGCAGCGCGGCGAGGGGCCGGCCGAGACCACGGCCGACCTGGCCACGCCGGGCGGCTACAAGGCGTTCGAGCACCGGTGGGCGATGACGCAGGCGTTCAACTTCCAGAAGGCGATCGGCAAGGATCGCATCCAGCGGCGCACCCAGGAGCTGGCCACCCGGCTCAAGGCCGGCCTGAGCGCGCTCCCGCACGTCCGGCTGGCCACCCCCGACTCCCCCGGCCTCTCGGCGGGGCTCGTGTGCTGCTCGATCGACGGCATGGACGCGGCCCAGGCGGTGTCCCGCCTGCACGGGCGCAAGGTCATCGCCTCCACCACCCCGTACGTGCCGTCGCTGCTGCGTTTCGGCACCAGCATCGTCACCACGCCCGAGCAGGTCGACCACGCCGTCGAAGCGGTGAAAGGACTCGCCTGACGTCCTCCCGTGAGGGTTCCCGCCTCGGGCACGCGTTTCGCCGGCCCGCCGCTTCGACTACGGGTTGCGCTACTAGAGGCGGCAGGCGTAGATGTCGGTGACGAGGATGGCGCGGGCGCCGAGGTCCCACAGTTTGTCCATGACCTGCTGGTGGCCCTGGCGGCGGACCATCGCGCGGACGGCCACCCAGCCCTCGCGGTGCAGCGGCGAGACCGTCGGCCCCTCCATGCCGGGCGTGAGCGCGATGGCCTCCTCGATCCGCTCGGCGCGGATGTCGTAGTCCATCATGACGAAGTCGCGGGCGTGCACCACGCCCTGGATGCGGCGGACGATCTGCTGCATGGCGGGCGAGTCGGGGGTGCCGTTCCGCTTGATCAGCACGCCTTCGGAGCGCATGATCGGCTCGCCGAACACCTCCAGCCCGACGTTGCGCAGGGTGGTGCCGGTCTCGACCACGTCGGCCACCGCGTCGGCGACGCCCAGCCTTATGGCGGTCTCGACGGCGCCGTCGAGCTTGATCACGCGGGCGTCGACGCCCTGGTCGGACAGGTACTTCTCGAGCAGCCCGGTGTAGGAGGTGGCCACCCGCAGCCCTTGCAGGTCGTGCACGCTGGTCAGGGTGCCGGCCTTGGCGGCCAGCCGGAAGGTGGAGGCGCCGAAGCCGAGCGGCATGATCTCCTCGACGGGCGCGCCGGAGTCGATGAGCATGTCCCTGCCGGTGATGCCGGCGTCGAGCGTGCCCTCGCCGACGTAGACGGCGATGTCGCGGGGGCGCAGGAAGAACAGCTCGCAGCCGTTCGCCTCGTCGACGACGAACAGCTCCTTGCTGTCTCTGCGGGGCCGGTAGCCGGCCTCCTTGAGCATGGTCTGGGCGGCCTCGCTGAGAGCGCCCTTGTTGGGTACGGCCAGACGTAGCATGTCAGTGGTCCTCGGATGGGTCGCGAAACGTGCGGGACGGGCGGAGGCGGGCGCGGGGCGCCCTAGAGATGCTTGTACACCTCGTCGAGCCCGATGCCCTTCGCGATCATCAGCACCTGCACGTGGTAGAGGAGCTGCGAGATCTCCTCGGCGGCCCGGTCGTTCGACTCGTGCTCGGCGGCCATCCAGCTCTCGGCGGCCTCCTCGACGACCTTCTTGCCGATGGCATGGACGCCGGCGTCGAGCGCGGCCACGGTGCCCGAGCCCGCGGGCCGGGTCTGCGCCTTCTCGGACAGCTCGGCGAACAGCTCTTCGAAGGTCTTCATGATCTCTCTCGTCGTTCGGCAGGAATGCTACTCAAGCCTAGTCTGCGCCAGGCACCGGACTCACCCGCGGCCGGGCGCGTTCCCTGGCGCGTCGCGCCCGGCCTCTCGGGTGGGGTGGTCCGTTCAACCGGCAGTCACCAGGGCACGGGGCCGTCCTCGCTGAAGAACCCACCGGTCGGCCCGTCCGCGTCCAGCGTCGCCAGTCGTACCACGACCGTCGCGCCCTGCGCGGGGGTGAGGAACCCGCGGTGGTCGTTGATGTCCGTGGCGACGTAGCCGGGGGCCGCGGCGTTGACCAGGATGCCGTCCTTCCGCAGCTCGTTGGCGTACTGCACGGTCAGCGCGTTCAGCGCGGTCTTGGAGGGCGAGTACGCGGCCGACTGCGGCAGCCCGCTCAGCGGGCCGCCCGGCTCGCTGTTGAGGGCCAGCGACCCGCCGCCGCTGCTGAGGTTGACGATCCGCGGCGCCGGCGACCGCCGCAGCAGCGGCAGCATGGCGTTGGTGACCGCGATCACCCCGAAGACGTTGGTCTCGAACACCGACCGGACCATGTCCAGGTCGACGCCGCTGGGGATCTGGTCGACGGCGTCCTCGGGCGGGACCTGGTCGGAGCCGGTGATGGCGGCATTGTTGACCAGCACGTCGAGGCGGCCGAACCGCTCCTCGACCCATCCGGCGGCCGCCTCGACGGTGGCGAGGTCGGTGACGTCGAGGGTGACGGCGTGCGCGTCGCCGCCTCCCGCGCGCACCGCCGCCGCGGCCTCCTCGCCGCGCCGCGCGTTCCTGGCGCCGATCAGGACCGTCACGCCCAGTTCGGCGAGTCGCTCCGCGGTCGCCCGGCCGATCCCCTTGTTCGCCCCGGTGATCAGGGCGATCTTCCGGTGTGTGTTCCACTCGTCCATGGCCAAGCTCCTGTCTCAGTGAGTCTGTCCGCCCCGGGACGAGACAGGCCGGCCGCGCTGTGACATGGACGGCCGATGTCACAGACGGCTGTGCTGTCTCGTCCCGGGTGGCGGAAACAGCCAGTGACGTGGGAAAGGTGATGGTCATGCGGGTGTTCGTGGCCGGCGGGGCCGGGGTGCTGGGACGGCGGCTGGTGCGGCGGCTCGTGGCGCGCGGCCACCAGGTGACGGCGACGACGACGGGCGCGGGCAAGCTGGGCCTCCTGGAGCGCCTCGGCGCCGAGGCGGTCGTAATGGACGGGCTGGACGCGGAAGCGGTCGGCGAGGCGGTGGCCAGGGCCCGGCCGGACGTGATCGTGCACCAGATGACCGCCATCGGCGGCAAGCCCGACATCAAGCACTTCGACCGCTGGTTCGCCACCACCAACCGGCTGCGCACCGAGGGGACGGACCACCTGCTGGCCGCCGCCGAGGCGACCGGCGTCTCCCATGTCGTCGCGCAGAGCTACGCCTCGTGGAACGGCATCCGTACGGGCGGATGGGTGAAGACGGAAGAGGATCCGCTGGACCCGACGAGCACGGGCCAGGGGGCGGCGGCGATCCGCCACCTCGAACAGGTGGTCGCCGCGGCCGGGGGCGCGGTCCTGCGCTACGGCGCCTTCTACGGGCCCGGGGCCACCGACGCCCAGGTCGAGCTGGTGCGCAAGCGGCAGTATCCGGTCATCGGCGACGGCGGCGGCTACAGTTCGTGGGTGCATCTCGACGACGCGGCCGAGGCCACCGTCCTGGCCGTGGAACAGCGGGCGAGGGGCGTGTTCAACATCGTCGACGACGAGCCGGCCCCGGCGCGCGAGTGGCTGCCCCACCTGGCCGCGTGCGCGGGGGCCAGGCCGCCGATGCGGATCCCGGTCTGGCTGGCCAGGCCGCTGGCCGGGAGGACCGCGGTGGCGATGATGACCGAGGGGCGCGGCTTCTCCAACGCCAAGGCCAAGCGGGAGCTCGGCTGGCGGCTGCGCCACCCCTCCTGGCGTCAGGGCTTCAAGGAGGAGCTGGCGTGACCAGGGCGGAGGAGTTCCAGGAGCTGCGGCCGCTGCTGTTCTCGATCGCCTACCGGATCCTGGGCAGCGTGGGCGAGGCCGAGGACGCGGTCCAGGAGGCCTGGCTGCGCTACGACGCCTACCCCGGGCGTCCGGCGTCGGCCAAGGCGTTCCTGGCGGCCACGGTGTCCAGGATCGCGATCGACGTGCTGCGCTCGGCCCGCGTCCGGCGGGAGCAGTACACCGGCCGGTGGTTCCCCGAGCCGCTGCTGGCCGACCCCTACGAGGATCCGGAGCGGTCGGCGGAGCTGGCCGACTCGCTGTCGATGGCGGCCCTGCTGCTGCTGGAGCGGCTCAGCCCGCTGGAGCGGGCGGTCTTCGTGCTGCGGGAGGTGTTCGGGTTCGGCTTCGGCGAGGTCGCCGCGGCGGTGGGGCGCTCGGAGGCGGCGTGCCGTCAGCTCGCCGTGCGGGCGCGCCGTCACATGGAGGCGGGACGCGCCCGGTTCGAGACCGACCGCCGCGAGCGGGACGAGCTCGCCGGACGGTTCTTCGACGCCTTCCGTGACGGGGACGTCGACGGGCTGCGCGACCTGCTCGCCGCCGACGTGCGGATGGTCGGCGACAGCGGCGGCAACGCCCCGCTGTGGGGCACGGGCGTCTTCGGCGCCGGCAAGGTGGCCAGGGTCCTGGCCGGGATCGCCGGGCCGTTCGTCCGCATCGGCGGCGTGGTGCAGCCGCACGAGGTCAACGGCCAGCCGGGCGCGATCTTCCGCGACCGGGACGGCAGGATCGTCAACACCCTGACCCTCGACATCCTCTCCGGCCGCGTCCAGACGATCCGCGCAGTGATCAACCCCGACAAGCTCCGCCACCTAGGCCCGGTCGCGGACGCCTGGGCCATCGTCCGCGAAGCCAACCAAGCCCGCCGCCCCACCCCCCGGCCATGACACCCGGTCCGCAGCGCGCGAGCGCGAACAACACCCCCCACCGCCCCACACCCCAGCCACAACACCCGGTCCGCAGCGCGCGAGCGCGATCAACACAACCCACCACCCCACACCCCAGCCACAACACCCGGTCCGCAGCGCGCGAGCGCGATCAACACGCCCCACCGCCTCCTACCCAGGCCATAACACCCCTGCCCAGCCGACCAGCCGCCCCGCGCCCCCTCCGACCAGTACCCGCGAACAAGCGGCACCCGCTCCGCACCCACACCGGCGCCCCAGCCCGCGATCGCCCTCACGGCCCGCCGTCTCGCCTCCCCCACCCCCGCACCGCCGACGCCGGACCGGCATGACCACCGTCCGCACCTGCGAGCACCCCCTTCGGACGAACGGAGCGGGAACTCGGATGCCGCTCCTGCAGGCCCCCGTCGTGCAAGCCTCGCCGTACACGCCACTGACCCACACCCACGAACACCCCCGCACCGTTCGACTGAACGGAAACGGGGGCGCTCGCATGACTTGCGGTCGTGCGCGCCTCGCCGAACACATCACCCCAGGACCCGCCGTACACACCACTGACCAACACCTCCGCACACACGAACACCCCCGCGCCGTTCGGCTGAACGGAGCGGGGGTGTTCGTATGGCCTGCCGGCCTTGCGTGCCCTGCCGGATGGAGTGCAATCATCACCCACGATCCGCCGTAACACCCTCGCACACGCGAACACCCCCGCACCGTTCGGGTGAACGGAACAGGGGTGTTCGTATGGCCTGGCCTTGCGTGCCCCGTCGGATGGACGGAACCCGTCACGGGCGGTGTGGGTCAGCGGTCGAAGCTGCGGCCGGAGCTGCCGCGGCGGTAGCCGCCGCCCCTGGTGCCGCGGTCGTCCGAGCGGAAGTTGCCGGGACGGTAGCCGTCGCGGGGACGGTCGTCGGAGCGGTACCCGCCGCGGTCGCGGTCACCCGTGGAGGGGCGGCCGCGGTCGGCGGAGTAGCGGTTGCCGCGGTCGTCGGGACGGAACCCGCCGCCTCGCGTCCCGCGGTCGTCACGGTAACCGCCGCCACGTGGACGGTCACCGTCGCGGGCGGGACGGTCGTCGCGGTAACCACCGCTGGGACGGTCGTCACGGTAGCCACCGCCACGGGGACGGTCGCCCTCGCGGAAGGGGCGGTCGCGGCGGTCCTCACCGAAGCTGCGCGGCTGCGCGTCTCCGCCGTCGTGGCGGCGCGGGCCGCCGAACGGCCGCTCGCCCTCGTGGCGGCGCTGACCCGAGAAGCCGTCCTCGTGACGGCGAGGGCCGGAGAAACCGTCCTCGTGACGCCGGGGACGACGCTCGCCGTCGAAGTCGCGACGGGGACGGCGGGAGCGGCCGTTGTGGTTGTCGCGGCGCGGGCGCAGGGGCTTGCGGACGTCCGGCTCCCACACGGGGATCGACTCGCCGCTCGGCATGCGAGCGCCGGTGACCTCCGCCACCCGGGGGTGGCCGGGGGTCGCCTTGAGGCGGAACGGGTGGATGCCGGCCCGCCGGGTCAGCGACTCGGTGGAGCGGCGCTCGTTCGGCAGCACCAGCGTGACGACGGTGCCTTTCTCGCCGGCGCGGGCCGTGCGGCCGCCCCGGTGCAGGTAGCTCTTGCTGTCCTGGGGCGGGTCGACGTGCAGCACCAGGCTGATGTTGTCGACGTGGATGCCGCGGGCGGCGACGTCGGTGCAGACGAGCACGTTGACGGAGCCCTCGCGGAACTCGGCCAGGATGCGGGTGCGCTGGTTCTGGCGCTTGCCGCCGTGCAGGCCGCCAGCCTTGACGCCGACCCTGGCCAGCTGCTTGCAGAGGCGGTCGACGCCGTGCTGGGTGCGCACGAAGATGATCGTGCGGCCCTCACGGTTGGCGATCTCGGCGGTGATGTCGAACTTGTCGTCGCGGGTCACCTGCAGCACGTGGTGCTCCATCGTGTCGACGGGCGAGGTGGCCGGTGCGACGGAGTGGCTGATGGGGTCCTTGAGGAAGCGCTGGACGAGCTTGTCGACGTCGCCGTCGAGGGTGGCGGAGAACAGCAGCCGCTGCCCGCCGGGCGGGGTCTGCGCGAGCAGCTCCGTCACCACCGGGAAGAAGCCGAGGTCGCACATGTGGTCGGCCTCGTCAAGGACGCTGATCTCGATGTCCTCCAGCGAGCACTCGCCCTGCCGGATCAGGTCGCCGAGCCGGCCGGGGGTGGCGATGACGACGTCGACGCCGCGGCGCAGCGCCTCGATCTGCTTGCCCATGGACATGCCGCCGACGACGACCTTCATGCGCAGGCCGAGGCCGCGGCCGAGGGGTTCGAGGGCGTCGTGCACCTGGAGGGCGAGCTCACGGGTGGGGACGAGGACCATCGCGCGGGGGCGTCCGGGGGCCGGCTTGACGCCGGAGATGCGGGCCATCATGGGGAGGCCGAAGGCGAGGGTCTTGCCGGAGCCGGTCTGGCCACGGCCGAGCACGTCGGCGCCGGCGAGCACGTCCGGGATGGCCGCGCTCTGGATGGGGAACGGGGAGCCGATGCCCTGCCTGGCCAGGCCGTTCACGAGCGGCTTGGGCAGGCCGAGCAGCTCGAACTCGGACGGGCCCTGCTCGGGGGTCGTCTCGGGCAGGACAGCGTCAAGCATGGTCACGAAATTCGTGCCTTTCAGTCGAAGTGGCACGTCACTTCTGCGAAAGGACGAGCCAGGACGTACGGCGACATTGCCGTACACATTGCAGTGCGCCCGCCATCGGGGCGGAGCTTGGGGGAAGGCGCACCTGAGGGCGCCGGCCGCAGGCGGCGCGGGACGCGCGATGAGGCGTCAGGTGTCCTTGGGTGCCAACACGGGAGAGATCACGCTTATTCCCGAGGAGGATCTCCGGACTTTCCGGGGACCTCCGGCATGCTGAAGCGGCCGGCGCCGAGGCGCCAGCCTCCAGCAGAAAAGATCAGACGTTGAAGCCTAGCATACGAAGCTGGTCGCGGCCCTCGTCGGTGATCTTGTCAGGGCCCCACGGCGGCAGCCAGACCCAGTTGATCTTCACATCGGAGACCATGCCGTCGAGCGCGGAGTGCGCCTGGTCCTCGATGACGTCGGTCAGCGGGCAGGCCGCGCTGGTCAGGGTCATGTCGATGGTGGCGACGGGCTTGCCGTCCTGGCCCGGGTCGAGGTTGAGGCCGTAGATCAGGCCGAGGTCGACGACGTTGATGCCGAGCTCGGGGTCGACGACGTCCTTGAGCGCCTCCATCAATTCCTCGACGGTCGCGTCACCGTCGAAGCCGGTCGGGGTCTCGACAGGCTTGCTCATTGTGCAGCACTCCTCACCACAGCGTCCTTGTAGGCCATCCATGACAGCAGCGCGCACTTGACGCGCGCGGGGAATTTGGCCACCCCGGCGAACGCCACCGCGTCGCCGAGCACGTCCTCGTCGGGCTCCACCTGCCCCCTGCCCTGCATGAGGCGGGTGAACTCGTCCACCACGGACAGGGTCTCCCGTACGGTCGAGCCGGTCGTCAGCTCGTGCAGCACCGAGGCCGCGGCCTGGCTGATGGAGCAGCCCTGACCGTCGTAGGAGACGTCTTCGATCTTGCCGGCCTCGCCCACCCTGACCCGCAGCGTGATCTCGTCGCCGCACGTCGGGTTCACGTGGTGAACCTCGGCGTCGTACGGCTCGCGCAGCCCCCGCCCCTGCGGGTGCTTGTAGTGCTCCAGGATCAGCTCCTGGTACATCGACTCGCCGATCATCGCTATGCGAACACTTTCTGGACGTGGTGGAGGCCGCGCACCAGGGCGTCGATCTCGCCCGTGGTGTTGTACAGATAGAACGACGCCCGCGTGGTCGCCGGTATTCCGAACCGCAGGTGCAGCGGGCGCGCGCAGTGGTGGCCGACGCGCACCGCGACGCCGAACGCGTCGTCGAGGATCTGCCCCACGTCGTGCGGGTGTATGCCGTCCAGCGTGAACGCGAGCGTGCCGCCGCGCATCTCCAGCGAGTCGGGGCCGATCAGCCGCAGCCCCGGCAGCTCGCGCAGCGCGTCGAGGCCGTACGCGGCGAGCTCGCGCTCGTGGGCCTCGACGGCCGCCATGCCGACCCCGCTGAGGTAGTCGACGGCCGCGCCGAGGCCGATGGCCTCGACGATCGGCGGCGTGCCGGCCTCGAACTTGTGCGGGATGGGGGCGTAGGTCGAGCGGTCCATCCAGACCGCCTCGATCATCTCCCCGCCGCCCAGGAACGGGGGCATGGCCTCGAGCAGCTCGCCCCGGCCCCACAGCACGCCGATGCCGGAGGGGCCGACCATCTTGTGGCCCGTGAAGGCGACGAAGTCGACGCCCAGCGCGGCCACGTCCACCGGGTGGTGGGGCACCGACTGGGAGGCGTCGAGCATCACCAGCGCGCCGGCCTGCCGGGCGCGGGCCAGCACGTCGCCGACCGGGTTGACGGTGCCGAGGACGTTCGACTGGTGAGCGATCGAAATGATCTTCGTCCGCTCGGTGACCAGGTCGTCGAGCCCGGACAGGTCGAGCCGGCCCTCGTCGGTGACGCCGAACCACCTCAGCGTCGCGCCGGTGCGCTGCGCGAGCAGCTGCCACGGCACGATGTTGGAGTGGTGCTCCATCTCGGAGATGACGATCTCGTCACCGGGGCCGAGCCTGAAGCGGTCGTCGGTGTTGGCCGGGTTGCCGAAGGAGTAGGCGACCAGGTTGAGCGCCTCGGAGGCGTTCTTGGTGAAGACGACCTCGTCACGCGAGGGAGCGCCGACGAAAGCGGCGATCTTGTCGCGGGCGCTCTCGTAGGCCTCGGTGGACTCGGCGCCCAGGGCGTGCATGGCACGCCCCACGTTGCTGTAGTGCAGCGCCAGGTGCTCGCGCATGGTCTCGATGACCTGTGTGGGCTTCTGGGAAGAGTTGCCCGAGTCGAGATAGACGAGCGGGCGCCCGCCGGGCAGCTCGCGGGAGAGAACCGGGAAGTCCTTCCTGATCCTCTCCACGTCAAAGCTGGTCTGAGTCATGCAGATGCCTTCGTGTACTGCTCGTAGCCCTCGGACTCGAGCTTGTCCGCCAGCTCCGGCCCGCCCTCCTCGACGATCTTGCCGTTGGCGAAGACGTGCACGAAGTCGGGCTTCACATAGCGCAGGATGCGAGTGTAGTGCGTGATCAGCAGGACGCCGGTCTCGCCGGACTCGCGGAAGCGGTTGATGCCCTCCGACACCACGCGCAGCGCGTCGACGTCGAGCCCGGAGTCGGTCTCGTCGAGCACCGCGATCTTCGGCTTGAGCAGCTCCAGCTGGAGGATCTCGTGGCGCTTCTTCTCGCCGCCGGAGAAGCCCTCGTTGAGGTTGCGCTGGGCGAAGGAGCCGTCGATGGCGAGCGCGTCCATGCCGTTCTTCAGGTCCTTGGCGAACTGGCGCAGCTTGGGCGCCTCGCCGCGGACGGAGGTGACGGCCGAGCGCAGGAAGTTGGACACCGACACGCCGGGGACCTCGACGGGATACTGCATGGCCAGGAACAGGCCCGCGCGGGCCCGCTCGTCGACCGACAGCTCCAGCAGGTCGACGCCGTCGAGCAGCACCTGACCGCCGGTGATCGTGTACTTGGGATGACCGGCGATCGCGTAGGCGAGCGTGGACTTGCCGGAGCCGTTGGGGCCCATGATGGCGTGGGTCTCGCCCGACTTCACGGTCAGGTTGACGCCGCGCAGGATTTCCTTGTCCTCGACGGCGACCTGCAGGTCACGGATCTCAAGGGTGGACATTGCTTAGGACTCCTTCGAGAGCGAGACGAGCACGTCGTCGCCGTCGATCTTGACTGTGTAGACGTTCACGGGCTTGGTGGCGGGCGGGCCGGTGGGCTTGCCGGTGCGGATGTCGAAGCACGAGCCGTGCAGCCAGCACTCGAGCGTGCCGTCGTAGACGTCACCCTCGCTGAGCCGCACCTCGGCGTGGGAGCAGACATCGTGCAGGGCGAACACGTCGCCGCCCTTGCGCACCAGCGCCACCGGCGTCTCGCCGAGCTCGACGGCGATGACGCCACCGTCGGGGATGTCGCCGATCTGGCAGACCTTCTCGAAACTCATCGGGCGAGCTCCGCCTCCAGCGCCGCCATGACGCGGTCGCGGATCTCCTGGATCTGGATCTTCTCGACGAGCTGGCCGAGGAAGCCCCTGATGACCAGGCGGCGCGCCTCGTCGTACGGGATGCCCCGAGCCTGGAGGTAGAACAGGTGCTCGTCGTCGAGCCGGCCGGACGTGGAGGCGTGCCCCGCGCCGGCCACCTCGCCGGTGAGGATCTCCAGGTTGGGCACCGAGTCGGCGCGGGCGCCGTCGGTGAGGATGAGGTTGCGGTTGAGCTCGTAGGTGTCGGTGCCCTCGGCCGCGACCCGGATGATCACGTCGCCGATCCAGACGGCGTGCGCGTCCTCGCCCTGGAGTGCGCCGCGGTAGTCGACGTTGCTCTTGCAGTTGGGCTGCGAGTGGTCGACCAGGAGGCGGTGCTCCAGGTGCTGACCGGCGTCGACGAAGTAGACGCCGGTCAGGTCGGCGTCGCCGCCGGGCCCGTCGTAGGACACGCTGGGCGACAGCCGGACCAGGTCGCCGCCGAGCGTCACCACGAAGCTGCGGAAGGTGGCGTCCCTGCCGAGCCTGGCGTGGTGGTGGCTGACGTGGACGGCGTCGTCCTGCCAGTCCTGCAGGCTGACCACGCGCAGCGTGGCGCCGTCGCCGACGGCGAACTCCACGTTGTCGGCGTAGACCGCGCTGCCCTGGTGGTCGAGCACGATCACGGCCTCGGCCATCGGCTCGACCTGGACCAGCAGGTGACCGTACGCGGCGCCGTCGCCGGCGCCGGTGAGCGTGACGACGGTCGGCTTGGACGTGACGGCCTCGCGCGCCACCGTGAGCACGGTCGCCTTCTCGAAGGCGTTGAACGCCTGCGCGCTGACCCGGTCGGCGGGCACGTAGACCTTGCCGAGCCGCGGGTCGTCGCGACCCACGGTCTCGACGGTGACCTCGGGCGCGGCGTCCACGTCGACCTTGACGTGGCCCTCCGCGACGGCCTTGCCGTCGTGCAGGCCCTTCAGGCGCGAGAGCGGGGTGAAGCGCCACGCCTCCTCGCGCCCGGCCGGCACCTCGAAGTCGGCCAGGTCGTACGACGCCTTCTCGTGCAGGGTCGACAGGGGCTTCTCGTTCAGGCCCATCAGCCGACGGCTCCTTCCATCTGCAGCTCGATCAGCCGGTTGAGCTCGAGCGCGTACTCCATGGGCAGCTCGCGCGCGATCGGCTCGACGAAGCCGCGCACGATCATCGCCATCGCCTCGTCCTCGTCGAGCCCGCGGCTCATGAGGTAGAACAGCTGGTCCTCGCTGACCTTGGAGACCGTGGCCTCGTGGCCCATCGAGACGTCGTCCTCGCGGACGTCGACGTACGGGTAGGTGTCGGAGCGGCTGATCTGGTCGACGAGCAGGGCGTCGCACTTGACGGTGCTGGCGCTGCCGTGGGCGCCCTCCTCGATCTGCACGAGACCGCGGTAGGAGGTGCGTCCGCCGCCGCGCGCCACCGACTTGGAGATGACGGTGGAGCTGGTGTGCGGGGCGAGGTGGACCATCTTGGACCCGGCGTCCTGGTGCTGGCCCTCGCCCGCGAACGCGACGCTCAGGGTCTCGCCCTTGGCGTGCTCGCCCATGAGGTAGACGGCGGGGTACTTCATCGTGACCTTGGAGCCGATGTTGCCGTCGATCCACTCCATGGTCGCGCCCTCGTAGGCGACGGCGCGCTTGGTGACCAGGTTGTAGACGTTGTTGGACCAGTTCTGGATGGTCGTGTAACGGCAGCGGGCGTTCTTCTTCACGATGATCTCGACGACCGCGGAGTGGAGCGAGTCGGACGAGTAGATCGGCGCGGTGCAGCCCTCGACGTAGTGGACGTAGCTGTTCTCGTCGACGATGATCAGGGTCCGCTCGAACTGGCCCATGTTCTCGGTGTTGATCCGGAAGTAGGCCTGCAGCGGGATCTCGACCTCGACGTTCGGCGGCACGTAGATGAACGAGCCACCGGACCACACGGAGGTGTTGAGCGCGGCGAACTTGTTGTCGCCGACCGGGATGACGGAGCCGAAGTACTCCTTGAAGAGCTCCTCGTGCTCCTTCAGGCCCGTGTCGGTGTCGACGAAGATGACGCCCTTCTCCTCGAGGTCCTCACGGATCTTGTGGTAGACGACCTCGGATTCGTACTGGGCGGCGACGCCGGCGATGAGGCGCTGCTTCTCCGCCTCGGGGATGCCGAGCTTGTCGTAGGTGTTCTTGATGTCGGCGGGCAGCTCGTCCCAGGACGTCGCCTGCTTCTCCGTCGAACGCACGAAGTACTTGATGTTGTCGAAGTCGATGCTGGTGAGGTCGGAGCCCCATGTCGGCAGCGGCTTCCTGTCGAACAGGCGGAGGCCCTTCAGGCGAAGGTCGAGCATCCATTCCGGCTCGTTCTTCAGCGTGGAGATGTCGCGTACGACCTCCTCGGACAGGCCTCGCTTGGCCGCCGCGCCGGCGGCGTCGGGGTCGGCCCAGCCGAACTTGTAATTCCCGAGGCCTTCCAGCTCCGGGCGGTCGGTGACAGTCACCCTCCGGTCTCCTTGCTCTTCTCGCGAGTGCTTTTCTCGGCAGTTGCTCTATGTGGGACCCCCAGCGTCTGGGGGCTCACGTGCGTGGTGCAGACCCCGTCGCCGTGCGCGATCGTGGCCAGCCGCTGCACGGGGGTGCCGAGCAGCTGCGCGAACGCCTCCGTCTCGGCCTCGCACAGCTGCGGGAACTCCGCGGCCGCGTGGGCCACCGGGCAGTGGTGCTGGCAGAGCTGGTCGCCGCCCGACTTGGCCTTGGTGGCCGAGGCGGCGTAGCCCTCCGCGGACAGAGCCTGGGCCAGCACCTGGACGCGCTGGTCGGGTGGCACCTGCCGCATGACCGGCTCCAGCCGCCGCAGCAGGCCTGAGACCTGTGTGCGGGCGAAGTCGGCCACCGCCTCCTCCCCCAGACGCGCGGCCAGGAAACGCAGCGCGCTCCCGGCCAGGTCGTCATAGGCGTGCTCGAAGGCGCTGCGCCCCGCGTCGGTGATGGCGAACAGCTTGGCCGGACGCCCGCGCCCCCGCTGACCGCGCGGCCGCACCGTACGGGGTTCGATCATCCCGTCGGCGAGCAGCGCGTCGAGGTGGCGGCGGACGGCCGCGGGCGTGAGCCCGAGCCGCTCGCCCAGCGCCGACGCGGCGATGGGCCCGTGCTCCAGAATGAGCCGGGCGACGCGCGCACGGGTGCTGCGCTCGCTGCCTGGCTCTATCAAGGGCACGTTTTTCACAACATCAGTGTGCCCTAATTCCTTCCCGGTCCACAAACGGTTCCGAGCAGCGGGTCAATGCAATTTCTCACTCAGGTAAGGCTTACCTAACAGACTTCGGGGCCATGATCGCGAAAACCACGGCGGAACAGGCGAACAGGCCGGTCATGACGACGGCCATGGGCAGCGCCGTGTCCGCGCCGAACAGCCCGACGAACGGAGCCGCGACCGCGCCCAGCGCGAACTGCAGCACGCCGAGCAGCGCGGAGGCCGCTCCGGCCACCTGCGGCGGCTGGCCGGCCAGGGCCAGCGCGCCGGTGCCCGGCAGGATCAGGCCCTGGCCGCACATGATGACGAACAGCCCGGCCACGACCCCGGTCAGCCCGAGCCCGATGACGACGGCCAGCAGCAGGAGCGCCCCGCCGGCCAGGGCGACGCCCAGACCGGCGAGGATGAGCCGGACCTGCGGCACCCGCCCGGCCAGGCGCCCGCCGACCTGCGACATGGCGATCAGGCCGAACGCGTTGAGCCCGAAGATGAGCGAGTACTGCTGCGGCGAGGCCCCGTACACGTCCTGGAGGACGAACGGCGAGCCCGAGATGTAGGCGAACATGGCGCCGAACGCGAGCCCGGCGCTCAGCGCGCAGCCCATGAACGGCCGGTCGCCCAGCAGGCGCCGGAAGCTGCGCAGGGTGTGCCTGAACCCGCCGCTCTCCCGCTGGTCGGCCGGGAGCGTCTCGCGCACCCCCGCCAGCACGGCCAGCATCAGCACGAGCCCGGCCAGGCTCAGCGCCACGAACACGCCCCGCCACGAGGTGAACTCCAGCAGCTGTGCCCCGGCGATCGGCGCCAGGATCGGCGCCAGGCCGCTGACCAGCATGAGGCTGGCGAAGATGCGGGCGATGGCGGCGCCGTCGTACAGGTCGCGCACCACGGCGCGCACGATGACCAGGGCCGCGCCGCCGAGCATGCCCTGCACCAGCCGCAGCGCGATGAGCACGGGCACGGACGGGGCGAACGCGCACAGGAGCGACGCCACCATGAACCCGCCCACGCCGACGATCAGCGGCACCCGCCGGCCGCGCACGTCGCTGAGCGGCCCGGCCACCACCTGACCGACGGACACGCCGACGAGGCAGGCCGTCAGCGTGAGCTGGACCTGGGCGGGGACGCTGAGCATCTCCTCGGTGATGGCCGGCAGCGCGGGCAGGTACATGTCGATGGACAGGGGCCCGATCGCGGAGAGCGCCCCGAGGATGAAGAGCAGGAGCCCCGCGCGGCGGCGGCTCTCCTGGACGACCGGTTGCGCGGCTTCTGCCACGGACATGCGCGTTTACCTCTCCATGCGGGCCAAAATGTGAGATGCGGACATGAACCGAGAGGACTAAACCCTTTTCTGGTAATACTCATTCCCGGTTTCCGGAAATTTCCGGTAAACGTATCGTTCGTAGGTGAAACCTCCCTGACAAGCCGACGCGGGGCTGACCGGCGAACCACCCCCGGCGGTCCCTAGACTCGTGCTCATGACATCCCCAGCCGTCGAGATCGTCGACCTCGTGAAGCGGTACGGAAGCACCGCCGCGATCGACGGGCTCACGCTGAGCGCCGCCCGCGGCGCGGTGACGGCCGTCCTCGGCCCCAACGGCGCGGGCAAGACCTCGACGGTGGAGATCTGCGAGGGGTTCCGCACGGCCGACGGCGGCACGGTGCGGGTGCTGGGCCTGCCGCCCGACTCGGCCGCGCTACGCCCCCGGGTCGGCGTCATGCCGCAGTCGGGCGGCGTGCCGCCCGCCGCGCGCTGCGGCGAGTGGCTCCGGCTGGTCTCGCGCTTCCACGCCCGGCCGCTGGATCCGGGCGCCCTGCTGTCCAGGCTGGGCCTCTCCGATCACGTACGGACCCCGTTCCGGCGCCTGTCGGGCGGGCAGCAGCAGCGGCTGTCGCTGGCCGCGGCCGTCATCGGCAGGCCCGAGCTGGTGTTCCTCGACGAGCCCACGGCGGGGCTCGACCCGCAGGCCCGGCACGCCTGCTGGGAGCTGGTGGGCGAGCTGCGCGCCGCCGGGGTGTCGGTGGTGCTGACCACCCATCACATGGACGAGGCGGAGCGGCTGGCCGACCACGTGGTGATCATCGACAGGGGCCAGGTGGTGGCCGAGGGCAGCCCTGCCGCGCTGACGGGGGCCGAGCGGCAGCTCCGGTTCCGCGCCCGCCCGGGGCTGGCGCTGGAGGAGCTGCTCAACGCGCTGCCGATCGGCAGCGCGGCCAAGGAGTCGCCGTCCGGCCACTACATCGTCGAGGGGCAGGTCGACCCCGGGCTGCTGGCCACCGTGACCGCGTGGTGCGCGGCGGAGGGCGTGACGGCCGACGACCTGCGCATCGAGCGGCGCACGCTGGAAGACGTGTTCCTGGAGCTGACGGGCAGGGAGCTGCGGTGACGACACCCACACTCGACTTCACGCCCGCACCGGGGGCGGCGCCGTTCCCGCGGATGGTGCTGGCGCAGGCGGGGGCCGAGATCCGCGGCATGCTGCGCAACGGCGAGCAGCTCCTGCTCACCATGATCATCCCGGTGCTGCTGCTGGTCGGCTTCTCGGTGGCGCCGCTGATCGACGTGGGCGGCGGCAGCCGGGTCGACTTCCTGGCGCCGGGCGTGCTGGCGCTGGCGGTGATGTCGACCGCGTTCACCGGCCAGGCGATCGCGACCGGGTTCGAGCGGCGCTACGGGGTGCTGAAGCGACTGGGCGCGACCCCGCTGTCCAGGGGCGGGCTGATGCTGGCCAAGACGGTGGCGGTGCTCGCGGTGGAGGCCGTCCAGGTGGTGGTGCTCGTCGCGGTGGCGCTGTCGCTGGGCTGGAGCCCGCAGGGCTCGCCGGTGGCCGCGGTGCTGGGCTGCGCGCTGCTGGTGCTGCTGGGCACCGCCGCCTTCAGCGGGCTCGGGCTGCTCATGGCCGGTCTGCTGCGGGCCGAGGCGACGCTGGCCGCGGCCAACCTGGTCTACCTGCTGCTGCTGGCGGCGGGCGGGGTGGTGTTCCCGCTGGCGAAGTTCCCCGAGTCGGTGCGGCCCGTGCTGGAGCTGCTGCCGATCTCGGCGCTGACAGGCGGCCTGCGCACCGTGCTCGGCGGCGGCGCGCTGCCGGTGGCCGCGGTGGCGGTGCTGGCCGCGTGGGCCGTCGTCTCCCTCGTGCTGGCCGCCAGGACCTTCCGCTGGGAGTGATCATTCGGGGCGGGGCGCGGCGTCCTCCTCGGGAGCGCGCGCGCCGTAACGGCGGCGGCTGACCGCGGCGACCACCGTGAGCGGCGCGGCGACGGCCGCGGCCAGGCCGAACAGCAGCCCGTACGATCCGCTCCCGGCCAGCGGACCGGCCGCCCACGAGGCGACGGCGCTGCCCATGAACAGGCACGACGCGAAGAACGCGACCGTCGTGCCGCGCGCCTGCGGCACCACCGAGGTGGCCCAGGTCTGCAACGACGAGTGCATGAACGACCAGCCTCCCCCGAGCAGCAGCGCGGTCAGCGCGACCGTGCCGAGGTTCGCCTCCACGGCCACGATCGCGTACCCGGCGCACATCTGGGCCCCGCCGATCAGGATGAGCGACCACACCGG
Source organism: Nonomuraea sp. NPDC049486 (assembly GCF_040676925.1). Lineage (NCBI taxonomy): Bacteria > Bacillati > Actinomycetota > Actinomycetes > Streptosporangiales > Streptosporangiaceae > Nonomuraea > Nonomuraea sp. NPDC049486. The sequence continues at coordinate 79,087 of NZ_JBFAPV010000006.1, read as the reverse complement.
CCGGCCTCCCGCCAGCCGCTTGACCACCTGGGAGAACAGGTAGACGCCCAGGCCGTAGGCGGCCGCGGCCAGGCCGGCCAGGGCGGAGGAGACGCCCTGGTGCTGCAGGACCGTGGCCAGGAACGTCAGCATGCCGAGCAGCACGGCGCCCTCGACGAACGCCAGCGCGAACACCAGCAGGGCCCACGGGCGGCGCAGCACCGCGCCGACGTGCCTGCCCAGGCCGCCGATCTCGGCGCGCGGCGGCTCGGGCAGCGTCCGCAGCGCCACGGCGCAGGCCAGCGCGCACACCGCGGGCACGGTGAACGCCGCCCGCCAGCCGGCCAGGTCGCCCAGCACGCCGCCGAGCCCGGTGGCCAGCGCGGTGCCCAGCGCCATCAGGCCCATCAGGTCGGACAGGGCGCGCTGCCGTACCGACACCTGGAACGTGTCCCCCACGTACGTCAGCGACGTGGGGATGACCGCGCCGAAGCAGGCGCCCGCGGCGACCCGGGCGACGATGAGCGCGGGCAGCGCCGGCATGGCAGCCGAGGCCAGGCCCGCGAGCCCGGCGCCGAGCAGGGCCAGCCGCATCACCCGCACCCGCCCGAACCGGTCCGACAGCACCCCCCAGACCGGCTGCGACACCCCGTAGGCGAGGTAGTAGCCGCTGGCCACGGCCACCGCGGTGGCCAGCGGGACCTCCAGCTCGGCCGCGATCAGCACCAGGAGCGGCGTCACGACCAGGCGGTCGAAACTGCTGACGAACGAGGCGGCGGCGAGCGCGGCCGGCGGCCGGGTGAGGGTGACGGGCGGGGCTGAGGCGCTCATGTGCTCCTGCATCCGTTTGAGGGGATATTGATCAGTAAAACACCCTCTGACAGGAATGTCGGGCGAGGTCGGTACGCTTCAGGGCGTTGTGTCCGATACGAGGAGTTCCGTGCCCGCCTTCACCCTTGACGACCCGGTCGACCGCGGCCTGCCCCGGCCGGGGAACCTGCTGCGCACCGCCGCCGACTCCATCCCGCCGTCCGGGCTGGTGCTGCTGGCGATCTTCTCGGTGCAGCTCGGGGCCGGGTTCGCCAAGCAGCTGTTCACGGCGCTGCCGCCGAGCGCGGTGGTGTTCCTGCGCATCGCCATGGGCGCGCTGATCATCGGCGCGGTGGCGCGGCCGAGGCTGAAGGGCATGGCGTGGCGCGACTGGGCCGTGGGGATCGGGTTCGGCGTGACGCTCGCGCTGATGAACCTGACCTTCTACGAGGCCCTGGCGCGGCTGCCGATGGGGGTCGCGGTCGCCATCGAGTTCCTCGGCCCGCTGGGCGTGGCGGTGGCCGCCTCCCGGCGGCGGCTCGACCTGGTCTGGGTGGGGCTGGCCGGGACCGGAGTGGTGCTGCTCGCGCCCTGGGGCGAGTCGGCGTCGGCGAGCTGGGTGGGCATCGCGTTCGCGCTGGCGGCGGGCGCCTGCTGGGCGGCCTACATCCTGCTGTCGGCGGCGGCCGGGAGCCGGTTCCCCGGCACGACCGGGCTGGCGTTCGCGATGGTGGTCTCGGCCGTGGTCGTCGCGCCGGTGGGGGTCGTCTCCGGCGGGGCCGACCTGCTCCAGCCCGAGCTGCTGATGATCGGGCTGGGCGTGGGGCTGCTGTCGTCGGTGATCCCGTACTCGCTGGAGCTGAACGCTCTGCGCCGGATGCCGAAGCACGTGTTCGGCATCCTGATGAGCCTGGAGCCCGCCGCGGCCGCGCTGATCGGCGTGCTGGTGCTCAGCGAGGTGCTGCACGTCCAGCAGTGGGTGGCCGTGGTGTGCATCGTCGCGGCCAGCCTCGGCACCACCAGGGCGGTGCGGCGGCGCTAGCCCTCGCGGGCCGCCCAGATGCCCCTGACGTGCCGGATGTGCTCGCTCATGATGTGCTCGGCGGCTCGCTCGTCGCCGCCCTTGAGCGCGTCGAGCAGCGCCAGGTGCTCCCTGGCGGAGTCGGCCAGCATGCCGCGCTCCGACAGCTGTGACAGGCCGTAGAGGCGGGCGCGGGTGCGCAGGTCCTTGACCACCTCGACCAGGTGGCCGTTGCCGGACAGGCCGAGCAGCTCCAGGTGGAAGCGCAGGTCGGCGTCGACGTAGGCGAGCAGGTCGCCCCGCTGGGCGGCGGCGAGAATCTCCTCGGCGGCCGGGCGCAGCCGCTCGAAGTCGGCGGCCCGGCCGGAGTCGGCCATCCGGGCGACCGTCGGCACCTCGATGAGCTCGCGGATCTCGGTCAGCTCGTCCAGGTCGCGCTCGGACAGCTCGGTCACCCGGAAGCCCTTGTTGCGCACGGCCTCCACCAGGCCCGCCTTGGCCAGGTCGAGCATGGCCTCGCGGACCGGCGTGGCGGAGACGCCGAACTGGGCCGCCAGCACCGGCGCCGAGTAGACCACCCCCGGCCGCATCTCGCCGGTGATCAGCGCCGCCCTGAGCGCCTGCGCCACCTGCTCGCGCAGGCTCTGCCGCTCGCCCACCATCGGCAGGTCGAGCCGGTCCTCGGCAGCCATCGCCCTTCCCTTCGCTCAGGTCTCACCATGCCAGGCTTCGTACGCGGCGGCCGCGACCACCAGGTCCTCCCATGCCATGCCGGTGCCCTTGAACACGCGCGGCCCGGCCCCGGCGGCCACCCGGCCGGCGACCAGGTCGGCGAGGTCGCCGGCGAGATGGTGGGTGGTGATCGTACCGTGGCTGATCGGGATGACGACATCGCCGGCTTCGGCGAGCGCGGCGGTCCTGGCCTCCACGACCACCGTGGAGCGGGCCACCAGGTCGCCGTCGAGCTCCCGCGCGTCCGGCTCGTGCGAGCCGATGGCGACGACGGTGGCGCCATCGCGGACCAGCCCGCCGGGGAACAGCGGCTCCCTGGCGGTCGTGCAGCAGGCGATGAGATCGGCCTCCCGGACAGCCTCCGCCACCTCGTCCGTCACCCGTGCCGGGGAGCCCGGCTCCTGCGGGCGGGCGGTGAGTGCGGCCGTTTCCAGGCCGAGGGCCGCGCAGCGGGCCGCGAAGGCCTCCGCGCGCGCCGGGTCGCGGCCCACGACGGTCACCCGGCGCAGCGGGCGTACCTCGCCGAACGCCAGGACGTGGCCCCACGCCTGCGGGCCGGTGCCGAACACCACCAGGTCACCCGCGCCGGGGGCGGCCAGGTGGCGGACCGCCAGCGCGGAGACGGCCGGGGTGCGCAGGGAGGTGAGCGCGATGCCGTCCATGGCGGCCAGCGGCGTCAGGGTCTCGCCGTCGTACAGCAGGTAGGTGCCCTGGATGCGGGGCAGCCCGCGGGCGGCGTTGCCGGGCGCGACGGTGGCCGCCTTCACGCCGGCGTAGCGCCCGAAGGCGGCGGGCATGAGCAGGAGCTGCCCGGCGGGCAGCTCGACCACGGGCCGCTGCGGCGTCTCGTCGGGGTCGAGCCCGGCGCGCAGCGCGTCCTCCAGCAGCTGTACGGCACGCGCGGCGGGCACCAGCCGCGCCACGGCGGCCGCGTCGAGGTAGGGCAGCCCGCTCATCGCAGCGTGAACCCGGTGCCGAGCGGATCGTCGGGGTCGAGCTCGAAGGAGTGCCGCCCGGTGCGGTAGGCCATGCCCTCGATCTCGGGGATCACCCCGGCATCGGTCACGCCGGTCACCCGTCCCAGGAACGTCGTGCCGACGACGCTCTCGTGCACGAGCGGGTCGCGCAGCCCGTCCTCGTGCAGCAGCGCCAGCCGGGCGGCGGTGCCCGACCCGCACGGCGACCGGTCGACCTCCCCGTCGGCGAACACCGTCACGTTGCGCTGGCGCGCGTACCCGGGCTCCCCGTCCAGCTCCTCGTGGAAGATGACCCCGTACACGCCGGACAGCCGGTCGTCGCCCGGGTGGCGGGCCGCCGGGTGCCCGGCCAGGTCCGCCTTGATGCGCCGTCCCCAGGCGATCAGCTCGGTCAGGTGCTCCGGCCCGACCTTCAGCCCCACGGCCGCGGCCGGCACCGAGGCGTAGATCGCTCCCCCGTACGCGACGTCGACCTTCACGCCGGCGGCCTCGACGCCGCGCGCGACCACGTACGAGGGGACGTTGACGAAGGTGACGGCGGTGACGCGGCCGCCGGCGCGGCGCACCCGCGCCGTGACGCGGCCGGAGGGCACGTCGATGACCACGTCCGTCTCTCCGTCGGGGGCGGCCTCGACCAGGCCCTCGCGCACGGCGTGCACGCCGAGCGCGATCGTGCCGTGGCCGCACGCGGTGGAGTAGCCGTCCTTGTGCCAGAACAGCACGCCGAGGTGCGCGCCGGGGTCGTCGGGCGGTACGAGGAAGCAGCCGTACATGTCGGCGTGGCCGCGCGGCTCGTGGCAGAGCAGCCTGCGGACGTGGTCGGCGGACGCGGCGGCGGACGCGGCGTTGGCGCGGCGTTCCAGCACGGTGGCGCCCGGGATGTCGGGGACGCCGCCGGTGACGATCCGGAACGGCTCGCCGGCCGTGTGGTAGTCGACCGTGGTGACGGTCGTGGGGATGGTCGTGGGGATGGTCACAGCTCGAAGCCCTCCGGGAAGGGGTCACGCGGGTCCAGGAAGTACTGGGCGGTGCCGGTGATCCAGGCGCGACCGGTGATGGACGGCACCACGGCGGTCCTGCCGCCGACGCTGGTCTCCTCCAGCAGCCTGCCCACGAACCGGGTGCCGATGAACGACTCGTTGACGAAGTCGCGGCCGATCGGCAGCTCGCCGCGGGCGTGCAGCTGGGCCATCCGGGCGCTGGTGCCGGTGCCGCACGGCGAGCGGTCGAACCAGCCGGGGTGGATGGCCATGGCGTGCCGCGAGTGGCGGGCGTCGGAGCCGGGGGCGGCGAAGTAGACGTGGTGGCAGCCGCGGATGCGGTCGTCCTCCGGGTGCACCGGCTCGGCGGCGGCGTTGATCGCCTCCATGGTGGCCAGCCCGGCGGCGAGGATCTCGCCGCCGGCCTTGCGGTCGAACGGCAGCCCGTACGCGTCGAGGTCGGCGATGGCGTAGAAGTTGCCGCCGTACGCCAGGTCGTAGCGGATCTCCCCGTACCCGGGGACTTCCACGACGGCGTCGAGCCGGTCGGCGTAGGACGGGACGTTGCGCAGCGTCACGGACATCGCCATGCCGTCCTGGACCGCCACGTCCACCTCCACCAGCCCGGCCGGGACCTCCAGCCGGACGGTGGTGACGGGCTCGGTGACCTCGACCATGCCGGTCTCGACGAGCACGGTGGCCACGCCGATGGTGCCGTGGCCGCACATCGGCAGCAGCCCGGACACCTCGATGAACAGCACGCCCCAGTCGGCGTCGGGCCGGGTGGGCGGCTGCAGGATGGCGCCGCTCATGGCGGCGTGGCCGCGCGGCTCGTTCATCAGCAGCTTGCGCACGTGGTCGAGGTGGTCGCGGAAGTGGACCCGCCGCTCGGCCATGGTGGCGCCGGGGACGACCCCGACGCCGCCGGTGATGACCCGGGTCGGCATGCCCTCGGTGTGCGAGTCGACGGCGTGGAAGACCCGCCTGGTCCTCATCGCAGGCCCTCCGCGAGCGCCTTCTCGGTGACAGCGCGGACGGCCGCCTCCTGCTCGGCGGTGAGCGGCTGCCGGGGCTGGCGGCACGGGCCGCCGCGGCGGCCGGCGAGGTCCATGGAGAGCTTGATGGCCTGGACGAACTCGGTCTTGGAGTCCCAGCGCAGCAGCGCGTGCAGCTGCTTGTAGAGCGGCAGCGCCGTCGCCAGGTCGTGCGCCGTGGCGGCCTGGTAGAGGGCGACGTTGGAGACGGGCAGCGCGTTCGGGTAGCCCGCGATCCAGCCCTTGGCCCCGGCCAGCGCCAGCTCCAGCAGCACGTCGTCGGAGCCGATGAGCAGGTCGAGGCCCGGGGCCAGCTCGGCCAGCTCGTAGGCGCGCCGAGGGTCGCCGGTGAACTCCTTGACCGCCACGATCAGCCCCTCCTCGTGCAGCCTGGCCAGCAGCGCCGGGGTCAGGTCGACCTTGGTGTCGTAGGGGTTGTTGTACGCGACGACGGGCACCCCGGCTCCGGCCACCTCACGATAGTGCGCGAAGACGGCCCGCTCCTCGGCCCGGTAGGCGTTCGGCGGCAGCAGCAGCACCGACCCGCAGCCCAGCTCGGCGGCCTTCTCGGCCCACCGCCGCGACTCGGCCGCGCCGTACGCGCCGACGCCGGCCATCACGCGGTCGCCGCCGACCGCCTCGACGGCGGTTTCCAGGACCTTGGCGCGCTCCTCGGGGGTGAGGGTCTGGTACTCGCCGAGCGAGCCGTTGGGGACGACGCCGTCGCAGCCGCTCTCCACCAGCCAGCGGCAGTGCGCGGCGTAGCCGTCGTAGTCGACGGACAGGTCGTCGTGCAGCGGGAGCGTGGTGGCGACCATGATGCCGTGCCAGGGGCGGGTGCGTTCAGTCATGGGGTTCCTCCAGGGTGAGTTCGGCGAGGGCGGCCAGGGTGACGGGCTGGGCGATGGGGCGGCGGGGCGCGGCCTGGCCGCCGCCGACGAGGCAGGCGACGGGGTAGGCGCAGACGCGTCCCTGGCACCAGCCCATGCCGGCCCGGGACAGCAGCTTGGCGGAGCGCGCGTCGGTGGCCCCCAGCTCGCGCGCCTCGCGGATCCCGGCCAGCGGCACCTCCTCGCACCGGCAGACGATCGTGTCGTCCCGCAGCCAGCCGCGCCATCCGTCCTTGACGGGGTAGGCGGCCAGCAGCGCGGCGGCGAACGCGCGCATCCGCGTCCGTCTCCTCAGCAGGACGTCCGGCACGCCGGCGGCGCGTGTCGCCGGGGCGGTCTCGCGGGCTGCCGCGATGGACAGGCCCGCGACGCGGCCTTCGAGCTCGGCCAGGTGGCGGCCGCCGACGCCGGTGGGCTCGCCCGCGGCCCAGACGCCGGGGACGGTGGTGCGCTGGGCGGCGTCGACGGAGAGCACCGGGGTGCCGTCGGCGTCCGGGCGGGTGGCGCAGCCGAGCTGGATCCCGAGGTCGAGCTGGGGGACGAACCCGTAGCCGGTGGCGAGCGTGTCGCAGGGGACGCGGCGGGCCGACAGCACGTTCCAGTCGCGGTCCAGGCGGGCGACGGTGACGGCCTCCAGCTCCCGGTCACCGTGGGCGGCCACCACCGCGTGGCGGGTCCGGTACGGGACGCGGCGACGGGCCAGCGCCGCCAGGTATCCGGCGGCCTCGCCGGCCTTGTCCAGGGCGAGCAGGGGGTGCCGGGCCAGGCCGAGCCCGCCGTTGGCCTCGTACACGCCGGGAACCTCGGCCCCCGCCGCGGCCAGTCCCGCCGCGACGGGCAGCAGGAACGGCCCGGTCCCCGCCACCACGACCCGCCTGCCCGCCACCACTCCGTGCCCTTTGAGCAGCGCCTGCGCCCCGCCCGCCGTGAGCACCCCGGGCAGGTCCCACCCGGGGAACGGCAGCGGCCGGTCGTGCGCCCCGGTGGCGATCAGCAGCCGACGGCTCCGGACGGCGGCCCCGCCCAGGCAGTGGACGGTGAACCCGTCGTCCTCACGGGTGACGGCCCACACCTGCCGTCGCGTCATGACGTCGGCGCGGTCCTCCAGCGCCCGCACCTGGCGGGCGAACCGCTCGAAGCCCTTGGTCGCGGGCTCGTCCGGTACGTCCCGGTGCCGGAAATACTGGCCCCCGGGCCGTACCCCGGAGTCGACGAGCGCCACCCGCAGCCCCCGCAGCGCCGCCGTCAGCGCCCCCGCCACCCCGGCGGGCCCGCCGCCGACGACGGCGAGATCGTAGACGGTCATGAGGTGGTCACCTCGTCCCCCGGACGGGCCTCGGCCAGGCAGGCGCGCTCCACGGGCCCGCCGTTGACGCTGATCAGGCAGTCGAAGCAGACCCCGATCCCGCAGAAGAGACCCCGCGGCCGGCCGCCCACGCGGGTGGTGCGCCAGGCGCGGATGCCCGCCGCGTGCAGGGCCGCGCCGATCGTCTGGCCGGCCCGCGCCGGCACGGGCCGCCCGTCGACGGTGATCTCGAAGGTCAACGGTCCTCCCCGGAGCGGAAGCGGTCAGGACGGAACGGCCACAGGTCCAGGTCGGGCCGGCGGCCGGTGAGCACCTGGGCGAGCAGGTGGCCGGTGGCGGGCGCCAGGCCGATGCCGGCGCCCTCGTGGCCGCAGGCGTGGTGCAGCCCGGGCGCGCGCGGGTCGGCGCCGATCACGGGCAGGTGGTCGGGGCAGTACGGGCGGAACCCGCAGTAGGACCGGATGGCGCGCACCTCACGCAGCGCCGGGAACAGGGCGACGGCCTGGGCGGCCAACCGCGACAGCACCGGCAGCGACGTGGTCCGGTCGAACCCGACCCGCTCCCTGCTGGCCCCGATGAGCACGGTGCCCGCCGGGGTGCCCTCGACGACGGCCGAGGTCTCCAGCCCGGCGGAGTCGCTGGCGACGTTGGTGACGTACGCGGCGGTGTAGACCTTGTGCCGGATGAGCGGCCGGGGCAGCGGTTCGGTGACGAGGATGAACCCGCGCCTGGGCAGGACGGGCAGCGTCACCCCGGCGCGGGCGGCCAGCTCGCCGCCCCAGGTGCCGGCGGCGTTGACCACGGCCCCGGCCAGCATGTCGCCCTCGCTGGTGCGCACGCCGGTGACGCGGTCGCCGGAGCGGGTGAAGCCGGTGACGGTGACGCCGAGCCGCACCTTCAGCGCGCCGCGGCCGAAGCTGGCGGCGCCGTGCCGGAGCAGCCGGGCGGCGGCCAGCATGGGCTGGACCTGCGCGTCCTGCGGGTAGTGGACGCCGCCGGCCAGCCCGCCGGCCAGCTCGGGCTCCAGCGCGCGCAGCCCGTCCGCGGGCACGACCTCGTGCGGCACGTCCTGCTCGGCGGCCAGTTCCACCAGCCGTTCCTGGACCTCGGGCGTCTCGGCGACGACCAGGCCGCCCTTGGGCTCGTACTCGAAGCCGCCGCCCGTCGCGGCCAGCTCCCGCCACAGGCGGCTGGACAGCAGGGCGAGCTCCAGCTCGGGGCCTGGCTCCTTGTCGGAGACGAGCACGTTGCCCTCGCCCGCCCCGGTGGTGCCGCCGGCCACGGGGCCGCGGTCGAGGACGGTCACGTCGAGCCCGGCGCGGGCGGCGTAGTAGGCGCACGCGGCTCCGACGACCCCCGCGCCGACCACGATGACGTCGGACATCGCCCACCTCCCTTCAGTAATATGTCACATACGCCGGAGGTTGAAAAGGCGGTGAAAGGACCGGCCCATGGGGCCCGTACCATCGATGACGTGAAGCTACCCACGGACCATCACTCCCCCCTCGTACGGCGCCTGTTCTCCTTCTGGGCGCCGACACCCGCGGCCATGCGGGGCTGGGCGCTGGCTTCCGTGGTGGTCAACGCCGGCATCACCGTGAGCGGCGCGGTGGTGCGCGTCACCGGCTCGGGCCTGGGCTGCCCGACCTGGCCGCGCTGCACCCCCGACAGCTTCGTCCCGGTCGCGCACCCCGAGGTCGACCCCCTCAACATGGCCATCGAGTTCGGCAACCGGCTGGTGACGTTCCTGGTGCTGGTGGTGGGCCTGGCCTGCGTCGTCGCGGCGATGCGGCTGTCGCCGCGGCGCGAGTCGCTGGTGCGGCTGGCCTGGCTGCAGCCGGTGGGCATCGCCGCGCAGGCGCTGTGGGGCGGCGTGGTGGTCGGCACCATGCTCAACCCGATCACGGTGAGCATGCACTTCCTGCTGTCGATCGGCCTGACCGCCGCCTGCTGGGCGCTCTACGCGCGCGCCGGCGAGGGTGACGCGCCGGCCCGCCCGGTGGTCCACCGCGACCTCCGGCGGCTCGGGCAGGTCCTGGTGGCGGCGGTGTTCGTGCTGGTGGTCGCGGGCGTGGTGGTGACGGGTACGGGGCCGCACTCGGGTGACGTGGTGGCCTCGCGGTTCGGCTTCGACATCGAGACCGTGGCGCGGCTGCACGCCGACGTCGCCTACCTGGTGGTCGGACTGACGTTCGCGCTGGCGTTCGCGCTGCGCGTGACCGGCGCGCCCCTGCGGGCCCGACGGGCGGCGTGGACGCTGCTGGCGGTGGAGCTGCTGCAGGGCGTGATCGGCTACGTCCAGTACTTCCTGGGCGTGCCCGCCGCCCTGGTGACCCTGCACGTGCTCGGCTCGACCCTGGTGTGGATCTGCGCGCTCCGGGTGGTCACCGCGCTGCGCACGCACGACCCGCTGGACGAGCCCGCCGCCCGGCCCGTCGCCGAGGCCGCCGCCCCCGCCTGACCGGGCCCCGGCCACTCCCCCACCCGGTCGCCCTCCGCGACCCGTGCCTGTCTGTCAGGCTTTGGGGTGAGAAGTCCGCCACTCCCCCACCGCCGCGAGGCGCCTTTCGCGGCATTCGTCCGCCCCTCCCGGAGCTCAGCCGGGCGCGTAACCGGCCGTGCCGGCGGGCGCGGGCGGCACCGGGAACTCGGCGCGGGCGGTGCTCATGCACTCCAGCAGGGCCCGCTGCTCCTCGTGGAAGGTCTGCTCGTCCACCATGCGCCGGGCGGCGCGCTCGTGCAGCAGCCCCAGCTCGGTCGCGGCGAGTTGGTAGTCGCTCATCGCGCGCAGCCCTTTCCTGCCGCCGTACATGCGGGCCCACTGGCGGGCGTGCCTGCGCCGGGGCAGCGCCGAGAGCATGTGGATGTCGTCCCTGGTCACCAGCTTGGTCGGCTCGTACGGCGGCAGGTAGAGCTGGATCAGCGCGACGATGCGGCGCCGGTCGCGGACCACGACGCCGATCAGCACCACGAGCACCACCATCAGCACCAGGTAGGCGACGACCAGCCCGGGGAAGCCGCCGTACGAGACGAGCCCGTTCCAGAGGCCGTGCAGGATCATCGCGCCCGACCAGCCGGCCATGATGGAGAAGGTCCGCTCCGGCCCGTGCCGCTGCGCCGCGAAGGCGACCGCCACCCCGATCATCGAGGTGAACAGCGGATGCGCGAACGGAGACAGGATGCCGCGCAGCACCACGGTGACGGCCAGCCCCACCCCGCCGGCCTCGGAGTTGAGCGCGGCCAGGTAGTAGCTGACGTTCTCGCTCATGGCGAAGCCGAGCCCGACCATGCTGGCGTAGATGATGCCGTCGGTGAGCCCGTCGAGCTCGAACCTGCGGAAGCGCAGCATCCCGAGCAGGACGAGCCCTTTCATCGTCTCCTCGACGACGGGGGCGCCGAAGGTGGCCGCGATGTTGCGGGCGCTGGCCTCCGACAGGTTGACGGTGTCCATGATGTAGTGCAGGTTGAGCGAGTTGACCACGCCCGCGACCAGCACGGCCACGCCCGCCCCCCAGGCGAAGGCGAAGATCAGGTTGCTGCGCGGCTCCGGCTCCATCCGGTCGAGCGCGAGCACGGCGGCCAGCAGCAGCGGCACCGGCGCCAGAGCCAGGGCCAGCGCGATGAAGAACTGCACCGGCTCGCCGTTGAGCACGTCGAAGGAGAACGACACGAGCGTGCAGATGCCGGTGAGGACCAGCCCGATGATCAACGCTGACGACGGGCGGTCCTTGAACACCCAGCGTGGATCATGGGACGGCATACGGTGACTGTAACCGATCAGGAATGTGATGTCCTACCTGCGATTCGGTTACAGGCGGCAAGGGATCAGGACAGCAGCGGGTCGATGGCGACGGCCAGGAACAGCAGCGCCAGGTAGGCGTTCGACCAGTGGAAGAACCGCATCGGCCGCAGGTCGACCCCGGTCTTGCCGGCGTTGAGCCGGGTCAGCAGGGCGTGCACCTCCCACAGGCACAGCGCCCCCAGCACGGCGGCCACCGCCGGGTAGAACAGCGTGGTGCCGGCGACCGGCCACAGGGCCAGCGAGCACAGCACGGTCGCCCAGGTGTAGGCGATCGACTCAAGGATCACCCGGCGCTCGGTGGCGACCACGGGCAGCATCGGGACCTTGGCCGCCGCGTAGTCCTCCTTGTAGCGCATGGCCAGGGTCCAGGTGTGCGGCGGTGTCCAGAAGAACACCACGCCGAAGAGCACCAGCGGCGCCCAGTCGAGCCGCTCGGTGATGCCCGCCCAGCCGATCAGCACCGGCATGCAGCCCGCGATGCCGCCCCACACGATGTTCTGCGCGGTGCGCCGCTTGAGGATCAGCGAGTAGACCAGCACGTAGTAGAGGATCGCGGCGGTCGACAGCGCGGCCGCGAGCCAGTTGGTCGTCAGCCACAGCCCCGCGGTGGACAGCACGCCCAGCACGATGCCGAAGACCAGCGCGGCCCGCGGCGACACCTGGTGCCTGGCCAGCGGCCGGCGCCGGGTGCGGCGCATCTTCTGGTCGATGTCGCGGTCGATGTAGCAGTTGAGCGCGTTGGCGCTGCCCGCCGAGAGCGTGCCGAACACCATGACCGACACCGCCGTCCACAGCGGCGGCAGGCCGCCGGCCGCCAGGAACATCACGGGCAGCGTCGAGATCAGCAGCAGCTCGATGACGCGCGGCTTGGTGAGGGCTACGTAGGCCATGACGACCTCACCGATCGACCGCGGCGCGGGATGCGCCGGGGTGGTCTCCCGGTGGCCGGGGGCGTCGTGCGGCCTGCTCGCCTGCCTGTTCGTCAGCACCGTCAAGGCGCTTCCAGCACGTGCGGAGTCAACGCGTAACCTCGGATTGAAGCGGATTCGTGAGGGCAGCCGGGGCGTCCCTGGGAACAAGCAAACTGTAGTCGCAGGGATGGGCGGTCCGGCCAAGGGGGTGCGTGGGCCTGTTCGCGGACACGCTCGGGTGGATAGGGAATCGATGGCCGTCTCCACTCGGTTAGGGTCCCGTGTGGGCGGGATTTTGCCAACAGGCACCATCAGCAGACGAATAGATTCCGGAGATCGAGCTTGAGCACCGAACTCGTGCCAGCCCTTGAGTGGACCGACCTCGACAAGCAGGCTGTCGACGTGGTCCGAGCGCTGGCGATGGACGCAGTGGAGAAGGCGGGCTCGGGACACCCAGGCACCGCGATGAGTCTGGCTCCCGCCGCATACCTGCTCTTCCAGCGTGCGATGCGGCATGACCCGACCGACCCCAACTGGATCGGCCGCGACCGCTTCGTACTCTCCGCCGGGCACACCAGCCTGACGCTGTACATCCAGCTCTACCTGTCGGGCTACGGGCTCACGCTGGACGACCTGCGGCGGCTGCGCCAGTGGGACAGCCTCACGCCCGGTCACCCGGAGCACGGCCACACCGCCGGCGTGGAGACCACGACGGGTCCGCTGGGCCAGGGCCTGGGCAACGCCGTGGGCATGGCGATGGCGGCCCGCCGCGAGCGCGGCCTGTTCGACCCGGACGCCGAGCCGGGCCGGTCGCCGTTCGACCACCACATCTGGTGCGTCGTCAGCGACGGCGACATCGAGGAGGGCATCAGCCACGAGGCCAGCTCGCTCGCCGGCCACCAGAAGCTGGGCAACCTCATCGTCATCTGGGACGACAACCGCATCTCCATCGAGGACGACACCCTCATCGCCAAGTCCGAGGACGTGGTCAAGCGCTACGAGGCGTACGGCTGGCACACCCTGAGCGTCGACTGGACCCAGTCCGGCGACTACGCCGAGGACGTGCAGGCGCTGCACGAGGCGCTGGAGGCGGCCAAGGCCGAGACCGACCGTCCCTCGTTCGTCCGGCTGCGCACGATCATCGGCTGGCCCTCACCCAACAAGCAGAACACCGGCAAGATCCACGGCTCGGCGCTCGGCGCCGAGGAGGTCGCCGCCACCAAGCAGGTGCTCGGCATGGACCCCGCCAAGACCTTCGACGTGCCCGCCGAGGTGCTCCAGCACGCCCGCGAGGTGGCCGCCCGCGGCCGTCACGAGCACGCCGAGTGGGAGCACGGCTACCGGCGCTGGCGCTCGGCCCACCCGGAGCGGGCCGCGGAGCTCGACCGCATCTCCCACCGCGAGCTGCCCGCCGGCTGGGCGGGCGCGCTGCCGTCGTTCGACGTGGGCGGCTCGATCTCCACCCGCAAGGCCTCCGGCGAGGTGCTGAGCGCGCTCGCGCCGGTGCTGCCCGAGCTGTGGGGCGGCTCGGCCGACCTGGCCGAGTCCAACAACACCACGATGAAGGGCGAGCCGTCCTTCATCCCCGAGGAGTTCCAGACCAAGGAGTTCCCCGGCAACCGCTACGGCCGCACGCTCCACTTCGGCATCCGCGAGCACGCCATGGGCGCCATTCTCAACGGCATCGCGCTGCACGGCGGCACCCGCCCCTACGGCGGCACGTTCCTGGTGTTCTCCGACTACATGCGCCCGTCGGTGCGGCTGGCCGCGCTGATGAAGCTGCCGGTCGTGTACGTGTGGACGCACGACTCCATCGGCCTGGGCGAGGACGGCCCGACCCACCAGCCGATCGAGCACCTGTGGTCGCTGCGCGCCATCCCCGGCCTGGACGTGGTGCGCCCGGCCGACGCCAACGAGACGGCCGCGGCCTGGAAGGCGGTGCTGGAGCACACCGACCGGCCCGCGGCGCTCGCGCTGACCCGGCAGAACCTGCCGGTCCTGGAGGGCACCAGCGCCGACGGCGTGGCCCACGGCGGCTACGTCCTGCGCGAGGCCTCCGACGGCCAGCCCAAGGTCATCCTGATCGCGACGGGCAGCGAGGTGGAGATCGCGATCCACGGCCGCGAGCTGCTGGAGTCGCAGGGCATTCCGGCACGGGTCGTGTCGATGCCGTGTGTCGAGTGGTTCAAGGGGCAGGACTCCGCATACAGGCAGACCGTCCTGCCGTCGTCGATCCGGGCTCGGGTCGCGGTCGAGGCGGGCATCGCCCTCGGCTGGCACGAGTTCGTCGGAGAGTGCGGCGAGGTCGTGAGCCTCGAACACTTCGGCGCCTCCGCGCCGTACAGGACGTTGTACGAGCAGTTCGGGCTGACGGCGGAGCGCGTGGCCGCGGCGGCCAGGGCGTCACTGGCCAAGCTGGGCCAGGACAAGGGCGAGACGACGGGAAACTGAGTGACATGAGCGAGATCCTGAAGAAGCTGTCGGGCCAGGGCGTGGCCATCTGGCTCGACGACATCAGCCGCGAGCGCCTGCGCACGGGCAACCTGGAGCAGCTGATCCGCGAGAAGAACGTCGTCGGGGTGACGTCCAACCCGACGATCTTCGCCAGCGCGCTGAGCAAGGGCGACGCGTACGACACGCAGATGCACGACCTGGCGGTGCGCGGCGTCGACATCGGCGAGGCGGTGCGCGCCATCACCACCTACGACATCCGGTGGGCCGCCGACGTGCTGCGCCCGGTGTACGACTCCACCTCGGGCGTCGACGGCCGGGTGTCGCTGGAGGTCGACCCGCGCCTGGCGCGCGACACCGAGAAGACGGTCGCCGAGGCGAGGGCGCTGTGGTGGCTGGTCGACCGGCCCAACCTGTTCATCAAGATCCCGGCGACCCTCGAAGGCCTGCCGGCGATCACGCAGGCGATCGGCGAGGGCATCAGCGTCAACGTCACGCTGATCTTCTCCCTGGAACGCTACCGCGCCGTGATGGACGCCTGGCTGGCCGGTCTGGAGGCCGCCCAGGCCAAGGGGCTCAACCTAGCGACGATCGAGTCGGTGGCGTCGTTCTTCGTCAGCCGCGTCGACACCGAGATCGACGGCCGGCTCGACAAGCTCGGCAGGCCCGAGCTGAAGGGCAAGGCCGCCGTCGCCAACGCGCGCCTGGCCTACGCCGCGTTC
Source organism: Nonomuraea sp. NPDC049486 (assembly GCF_040676925.1). Classification (NCBI taxonomy): domain Bacteria; kingdom Bacillati; phylum Actinomycetota; class Actinomycetes; order Streptosporangiales; family Streptosporangiaceae; genus Nonomuraea; species Nonomuraea sp. NPDC049486. Next base: position 63,472 of record NZ_JBFAPV010000006.1, on the reverse strand, counting down.
GAGGAGATCATGAACACCGACCGCTGGCAGCGCCTGCGCGCCGCCGGCGCCCGGCCGCAGCGCCCGCTGTGGGCCTCGACCGGCGTCAAGAACCCCGACTACGCCGACACCATGTACGTCGACCAGCTGGTGGCGCCCGGCACGGTCAACACCATGCCGGAGAAGACGCTCGACGCGACCGCCGACCACGGCGACGTCGGCGGTGACAGTGTGCGTCCCTTCTACGAGCAGGCCTGGAACACCATGGCCGAGCTCAAGGACGCCGGCATCGACTACGACGACGTGGTGCGGGTGCTGGAGGATGAGGGTGTGCAGAAGTTCGAGGCGTCCTGGAACGAACTGCTCGACAGCGTACGCAAGAACCTGGTCCCCTAGACCGCCGGCGCCGCGGCGAGGAGCCCGGCTCCTCCGCCGCGGCGCACCCGCACAGGAGGTTTGAGATGAGTGACCCGGCAGGGCCCCCGGAGGAGGCGCTCGCGGTCGCGGCCGCCGTCGCCGCCACCTCGACCACGATCGAGGTGGCGGCCGCCAACCCGCTGCGCGACCCGCGTGACAAGCGGCTGCCGCGGGTGGCGGGCCCGTGTGTGATGGTGCTGTTCGGCGTGACGGGTGACCTGGCCAAACGCAAGCTGCTGCCGGCCATCTACGACCTGGGCAACCGAGGGCTGCTGCCGCCCGGTTTCTCGCTGGTCGGGTTCGCCCGGCGTGATTGGCAGGACCAGGATTTCGCCCAGCTGACGCATGACGCGGTGAAGACGCACGCCCGGACCCCGTTCCGTGAGGAGGTCTGGCGGCAGCTGCGCGAGGGCATCCATTTCGTGCCGGGCGAGTTCTCCGACGACGGCGCGTTCGACGCGCTGGCGATGGCGCTGCGGGAGATCGACGAGCTGCGCGGCACGGGCGGCAACTACGCGTTCTACCTCTCGGTTCCGCCGAAGTTCTTCCCCGTGGTGGTGGAGCAGCTCAAGCGGACGGGGCTGGCGCAGGCGCCCGACGGCTCGTGGCGGCGGGTGGTGATCGAGAAGCCGTTCGGCCACGACCTGAAGTCGGCGCACGAGCTGAACGAGATCACCACGTCGGCCTTCCCGGAGAGCTCGATCTTCCGGATCGACCACTATCTGGGCAAGGAGACCGTCCAGAACATCATGGCGCTGCGGTTCGCCAACAACCTGTACGAACCGATCTGGAACCGCAGCTTCGTCGACCACGTGCAGATCACGATGGCCGAGGACATCGGCATCGGCGGCCGGGCCGGCTACTACGACGGCATCGGCGCGGCCCGCGACGTGATCCAGAACCACCTGCTGCAGCTGCTGGCGCTGGTGGCGATGGAGGATCCGACCTCCTTCGACGCCAAGGCGCTGCGCCGTGAGAAGGAGAAGGTGCTCAGGGCCGTGCGGCTGCCGTCCGACCTGGCGCTCAACACGGCGCGCGGCCAGTACGCCGCGGGCTGGCAGGGCGGCCAGAAGGTGGCCGGCTACCTCCAGGAGGACGGCATCTCGTCCGACTCGATGACCGAGACGTACGCCGCGGTCAAGCTGGAGATCGCCAACCGGCGCTGGGCCGGCGTGCCGTTCTACCTGCGCACCGGCAAGCGGCTGGGCCGCCGGGTGACCGAGGTGGCGGTGGTGTTCCAGCGGGCTCCGCACCTGCCGTTCAGCAAGGACGACACCGAGATATTGGGGCAGAACGCGCTGGTGGTGCGGGTGCAGCCGGACGAGGGCATCACGGTGCGGTTCGGCTCGAAGGTGCCGGGCACCGCGATGGAGGTGCGCGACGTGTCCATGGACTTCGCCTACGGCGAGTCGTTCCTGGAGACGTCGCCCGAGGCGTACGAGCGGCTGCTGCTCGACGTGATGATCGGCGACCCGCCGCTCTTCCCGCACCAGCGCGAGGTGGAGCTGTCGTGGACGATCCTCGACCCGATCGAGGAGTTCTGGGCCACCCAGGGGCAGCCGGAGCCCTACCCCTCCGGGTCGTGGGGGCCGCCGTCGGCCGACGAGATGATGGCCCGCGACGGGCGCGTGTGGAGGAGGCTCTAGTGACAGGCGTTGGACGCGGCACGAGACCGGCGCGGGAGGCGTCGTGACTACCTTCATGCTGGCCGACACGACGGCGGGGAAGATCTCCAGCCAGCTCACGCAGCTGCGCCACCAGATGGGCGCGCCTGCGGTCGGCATGGTGCTGACGCTGGTGGTGGTGTGCGAGGAGCGCGACCAGTACGACTCGGTGCGCGCGGCCACCGAGGCGGCGCGCGAGCACCCGTCCCGCATCATCGTGGTGATCAACAGGGAGACCGAGGAGGCCAACCGGCTCGACGCCGAGCTGCGCATCGGCGAGTCCGCGCCGGGCGAGACGGTGGTGCTGCGGCTGTACGGGGAGCTGACCGACCACGCCGACTCGGTGGTGAGCCCGCTGCTGCTGCCCGACACGCCGGTGGTCGCCTGGTGGCCCGGCCGGGCGCCCGACGTGCCGTCGGAGGACTCGATCGGGACGCTCGCCCAGCGGCGGCTCACCGACGCCAGGTCCGCCCCGGACGGGGTCGCCGCCCTGGTGGCCAGGGCCAAGGGCTACTCGGCCGGCGACACCGACCTGGCGTGGGCGCGGCTGACGCCGTGGCGCAGCCTGCTGGCGGCCGCGTTCGACCAGCCGGTGGGCAAGGTGTACGGCGGGCAGGTGGCGGCCTCCGCCGACAACCCGAGCGCGCCGCTGCTGGCCGCCTGGCTGGCGGAGCGGCTCGACGTGCCGGTCGGCACCGCCGAGTCCGACGGGCCCGGGCTCACCGAGGTGCGGCTCACGCTCGACGACGGCGAGCTGTCGGTGACGCGTGACGACGCCCGGGTGGCCACCCTGTCGCGTCCCGGCCAGCCCGACCGGAACGTGGCCCTGACCCGGCGCCACCTCTCCGAACTGCTCGCCGAGGAGCTGCGCCGGCTCGACTCCGACGAGACCTACGAGCTGGCCGTCAAGCGCCTGGCCCGGACGTACGCACACTAAGGTGATACGGGTGAGCGTTCCCACTGTTGTCGTGCACCGCGACGCCGACGTGCTGGCCAAGGCCGTGGCCGCGCGGATCATCACCCGGCTGGTCGACGCGCAGTCCGCGAAGGGCTCCGCGTCCCTGGTGCTGACCGGCGGCACCGTCGGCATCGCCACGCTGGCCGCCATCCGCGACACCCCCGCCAGAGACGCCGTCGACTGGCGGCGTCTCGACATCTGGTGGGGCGACGAGCGGTTCCTGCCCTCGGGCGACCCCGAGCGCAACGAGACGGGCGCCCGGCAGGCGCTGCTCGACCACGTCGACGTCGACCCGTCGCGGGTCCATGTGATGGCCGGGCCCGACTCGGGCCTGTCGGCGGAGGAGTCGGCCGACGCCTACGCCACCGAGCTGGCCAAGGCCGCCCGGCCCGAGGACCACGGGCCGGCGCCCAGCTTCGACGTGATGCTGCTGGGCATGGGCCCCGACGCGCACGTCGCGTCGCTGTTCCCCGGGATGCCGGCGCTCTACGACACCCGCCCCGCGGTGGCGGTGCACGGCGCCCCGAAGCCGCCGCCGACCCGGATCACGCTGACGCTGCCGGTGATCCAGGGCTCGCGCGAGGTGTGGGTGGTGGCGGCCGGCGAGGAGAAGTCCGGCGCCGTCCGCCTGGCCCTGGAGGAGTCGGGCCCGGTGCAGGTCCCGGCGGCGGGCGCGCGTGCCCGCGGCCGCACCCTGTTCCTGCTGGACCGCGCGGCGGCCAGCAAGATCCCGCCCGGCCTGGGCCGCATCGCCTCCCCCTGACCATCTGTCCCTCCGGGCCGCCACCGGCGATCGCCGGGGCGGCCCCTGTCATGTCCGCACCGTCATCGAGATCGCCAGCGGCGCCACCGCCCACGCGGCGAGCACCGCGAACGCCGCCGGGTCCGGCATGATGTCCCGTACCTGCCCTGTCGGCTGGAGGGCCGGATACGTCGGCGGGAGCCCGTTGACCCACCCGGCCGGGGACAGTGCGAGGGCGGCGAACGGCAGCACCAGCACGATCACCACCAGCATCGCCGTCGCCGCCGCGCCGTTGCGCAGGATCGCGCCGAGCGCCAGCCCGAGCAGCGTGGTGGTCACGATCACGAGCGTGCCGCCGCCGATCACCTGCCACGCCCCGGCGGGCAGCGGCGACGGGCGGAAGTCCGCCGCCACCAGCCGCCCGTAGAGGTAGCCGGGAACGGCGATGAGCAGCGATCCGGCGACCGCGACCGTGCCGAGCACCCCTGCGCCGATCACCCACCAGGTCGAGCGGAGCGTGCGGAGCTTGATCCATCCGGCGGCGACGGTGTTCACCGCTCACCTCCCGAGACCCGACACCAGCACCTGCAGTCAGCCTGAGCACGGTGAAGACCCACGTCAGCAGCCTGCTGCTCAAGATCGGCGCGCGCACCCGCGTCCATCTGGTCATCGCCGCCTACGAGGCCGGCCTCGTCTGACGTGCCCGTCCCCCGGCCCGGCGTCGGTGATGAAAGTTTCATCGCTTCGGCCCGTCCGGGTAAGCGCCTTCCGTCTCCCCCGGGCACCGCTGCCGACCTGCGTCATGACGGCCGGCGAGGCGTGGCCGGACCGGCTGTGAGCGGCGTCGGGACCGGGGGTCGCGGTGGGACCGCCTTTCCGTGACCCCGGTGCTGTGCTTGAGTCGGCAGCATTCGGAAAGCGCTTACCGGGAGTTGGACGATGCGCCTCAGAACGCTCCTCGCTTGCGCCGGCCTCGTGGCCGGCACCCTCGCGGCGGTGTCGCCCGCGCACGCCGCCTCCACCCGGTACGAGGCCGAATCCGCACCGGCGGTCTGCACCGGCGCCATCGAGTTCAACTGGGCCGGCTACTCCGGCAGCGGCTTCTGCAACGGCGCCAACGCCGCCGGCGCGCACGCCCAGTTCACCGTGACCGCCGGGGCCGGCGGCGCCGCCACGCTCCGGATCCGCTTCGCCAACGGGACCACGGGCTCCCGGCCCGCCGGGCTGACCGTGAACGGCGCCGCGGCGGGGACCCTGTCCTTCGAGGGCACCGGCGCCTGGTCCACGTGGCAGACCGCGACCGTGACCGTCCCGGTGAACTCCGGCGCCAACACCGTCCGGCTGAACCCGACGACCTCCGCGGGCCTGCCCAACCTGGACTACCTGGACGCCGAGACCGGCGGCGAGCAGCCGGCGAACACCCTCTACGTGGCGACGAACGGCGACGACGCCGGCCCCGGGACCCTGGCCTCGCCGCTGCGCACGATCCAGCGGGCGGTGGACCTGGCGCAGCCCGGTCACACGATCCTCATCCGGGGCGGCACGTACGCGCCGGGCACGAACATCCGGATACTCAAGGACGGCACTCCCGCGCAGCCGATCACCATGACCGCCCACGACGGCGAGCGGGTGATCATCGACGGCGAGAACATGCCGCACACGCCGGGCGCGGTCGGCTCCAGCATCCCGCGCGCCGAGCGCGGCGCCGTCCACATCGAGGGCGACCACTGGCGGCTGGCCGGGCTGGAGATCATCAACGGCCCGTACGGGATCTTCGGCCTGGACGCCAGCGGCAACGTCTTCGACCGCCTGGTCACCAGGGACAACTACGAGTCGGGCCTGCACCTGCAGGGCGCGTCGAGCGGCAACCTGATCGTCGACCTCGACAGCCACGGCAACCGCGACCCGCGCAAGAACGGCGAGAGCGCCGACGGGGTCGCGATCAAGGAGGGGTCCGGCAGCGGCAACGTGATCCGCGGCGCCCGGCTGTGGAACAACTCCGACGACGGCCTGGACTTCTGGATGTTCCTCGGGCAGGTCACCGTGGAGTCGTCCGTGGCCTGGGGCAACGGGTTCAACCGGTGGAACCTGCCTGACTACACCGGCGACGGCAACGGCTTCAAGCTCGGCGGCGGCGACCCGGACCCGGCGGTCGGCCATGCCGTGCGCAACTCCATGGCCTTCGACAACGCGGTGCACGGCTTCACCGACAACGGCAACCCCGGCCGGTTGGTGACCGACCGCAGCACCGCCTGGCGCAACGGCGGCACCGGCTTCGACTACGCCGACTCCGTCTCCGTCCTGACCAGGAACCTGTCGGTGGCGAACCGGACGCAGGCCGCGCCGGGCTCGTCGTCGAGCTCCGGCAACTCCTGGGACCTCGGCGGCACGTGGACGCTCGCGAGCACCGACAGCGGCACGATCACCGGCCCGCGCGCCGCGGACGGCTCGATCCGCTCCTCGTCCTTCCTGCGGCCCGCCAACGGCGCGGACGTCGGCGCCCGCCTCTGACCGACCTCACCAGCCACAGCGAGACCAGCCTGAGAAGACCAGCCTGAGAAGACCAGCCTGAGAAGAGAGGTAAGACAAGGATGAGACGAGCAGGCGCATGGCGGCTCCCGGCCGCGCTGTCCACGGCGGCCCTGGTGGCCGCGCTGGGTGTGGCCTTACCGGCACTGAACGCCACGGCGGCCGTCGGCAGCGCCACCGGCTACGCGACCGCCAACGGCGGCACCACCGGCGGCGCGGGCGGACAGACGGTGCGGGCCACCACGGGCACCGCCATCCACGCGGCCCTGTGCAACCGGGCCAGCAGCAGCACCCCGATCACCATCGAGGTCGAGGGCACCATCAACCACGGCAACACCACCAAGGTGTCGGGCGGAAGCTGCAACACCGCCGCCGGGGTGATCGAGCTCAAGCAGATCAGCAACGTCACGATCATCGGGGTCGGCAACGGCGCCGTCTTCGACCAGCTCGGCATCCACATCCGCGAGGCCAGCAACATCATCATCCAGAACGTGACCGTACGGAACGTCAAGAAGTCGGGCTCGCCCACCTCCAACGGCGGCGACGCCATCGGGATGGAGAGCGACGTACGCAACGTCTGGGTCGACCACGTCACCCTGGAGGCCTCGGGCGGCGAGTCGGAGGGGTTCGACGGCCTCTTCGACATGAAGGACAACACCCAGTACGTGACGCTGTCGTACAGCATCCTGCGCAACTCCGGCCGCGGCGGGCTCATCGGGTCCAGTGAGAGCGACCGTTCGAACGGCTTCGTCACCTTCCACCACAACCTGTACGAGAACATCGACTCCCGTACGCCCCTGCTGCGCGGCGGCATCGCGCACATCTACAACAACTCGTACGTGAGCATCCACGAGTCCGGCATCAACTCCCGGGCCGGGGGGCGGGCCAAGGTGGAGAACAACTACTTCAGGAACTCCAAGGACGTCCTGGGCACCTTCTACACCAGTGAGGCCGGCTACTGGCAGGTCGCCGGCAACATCTTCGACAACGTGACCTGGTCCAGCCGCAGCGGCGACAACAACCCCGCCGGGCCCAACCCGCAGTCCAACACCAGCGTGAGCGTCCCGTACGGCTACAGCATGGACGGGGCCTCGTGCGTGCCGAACGTCGTCGCCCAGACGGCGGGCGCCAACAAGGGCATGCGGGTGTCGAACGGCAGCTGCACGCCGCAGACACCGGGGCCGACCCCCACGAACAGCCCCACCCCGACGGTCAGCCCGACGCCGACGACCACGCCGACGGGCGGCGGGACCAACCTCAGCATCGGGGCCGGCGCCGACGGCTCCAGCAAGGCCTCCGGGACGAGCTACGGCAACGTGATCGACGGCAACGCGGGCACCCACTGGTCGCCGAGCGGCTCGACCGGTGACATCTCGGTCAAGTGGGGTTCGGCCAAGACGGTGTCCAGGGTCGTCATCCGTGAGGCGTCGGGCTCCTCGATCGGGTCGTGGCAGCTCGTCAACCACGACAATTCCGCCGTGCTGGCATCCGGCAGCGGGGCGGGCGCCATCACCTTCACCCCCACCACGCTGAAGAAGATCACCTTCCGGATCACCGGGTCGTCCGGCACGCCGAGGGTCGCCGAGTTCGAGACCTACGCCGGGTAGCGACCGATTCGCCGCCTGATCGGGGCGGGGCCGCCTTCGGGCGCCCCGCCCTTTCGGCCGGTTCGGGGGACGTGGAAGCCTGCCCGCCGGAAGGGCCGTGGCCGCCCTGGCCGGGGAGCGGGACTCTCACCGGCTCCCCGCGGGCTTGCGGTAGGTGACGAGCCTGTCGTCCTTCCCCGGGTACGCCATGATCAGCAGCCGCTGGGTGCCCCTCTCGTCGCCCTTCCACGGGAACCAGGCGTGGTGGACGCGGATGCGGTAGCGGCCCCGGCGGCCGCCGGGCGACAGGTCGGGCAGTACGATGCCGGCCAGGACGTCATGGAACACCAGCTCGCCGTCCGTGCTGGTGTAGCCGGCCTCGGTGACGTGGTCCCAGCCCTTCGTCTCCACCGGCGGGCGGCGGGAGTACGTCTCCAGGGTGACGCAGAGGTGGTACTCGGAGTCCACCGAGACCGTCAGGTGCCCGGGGCCGGACTCGACCAGGTCGTCGTGCCGGCCGCCGCCGGAATCGCCGGTGCCCGCCGTGTCCCGCATCTCCAGTCCGGTCTCCGGCCACACCGGGTCATCGAGCCGGACCGCCTTGACGGGCTCGATGAGCGGACGGTGGCGCGGGGTGGCGGCGCACTTGGCCCGCTCCTCGGCATGGAACGCGGCGAACTCCTGGTCGTCCGCCTCCCGCTCGGTCTTGACCTTCGCCGCGGCGGCGGGGCAGATGTCGTCGATCGCCCAGTACAGGTCCCGGACCCGCAGTCCTTCCACGGACTCGACCCGGGCCAGCTCGCGCGGGTCGTCACGGGTGTAGACACCGCACAGGCTCCGGCCGTAGGCGAGCAGCGCCTGGTCGGGCATGGTGGCGGGGATGTCCAGGACCTGGCCGGTGCGTACCTCGCAGATGAACGCGCCCTCGCCCGTGAGCGGCGCGGGCTCCACCTCCGTATGCCGGTGGTCCGGTGGTGAACAGTCTGCGGCGGTGGTGACCGTGCCCTGCGACCGGTCGGCGGCCGGGACGAAGATCAGCGCCACGGCCGTGGCGAGCGCCATCGCGAACACCCGGCGCCCCCGCCGGGCGGCGGGCGGGGCCGCGTACAGGAGGAACAGGACGAGGGCGGAGACCGCGAGCGCCGCGCTGTACCAGAGCGGCGAGAGGCCGAACACGAGCTGACCGTCCAGGCCCCCGCCGAACTGCCCGTCCGGGTAGACGGCGAGCCGCACCTCGGCCATCTCGGGAATGACCTGCCAGTCCTCCTCCGGCCGCGCCGTGAGCGCCGTCACGACGCCCGCCGCGGCGGCGAGGACCAGGAACAGGATCGTGCCGGTCAGCAGCCGCCTGCTCCTGCGGATGACGGCCACCAGGACGAGCACGGCCGGGGCGCCCACCCCGACGAGCACGTCCACGGCGACCCAGGCCAGGCCCGCCGGGTAACTGGAGTACTCGCGGAAGAACATGTCCACCGCGCCCCTGGGGCCGATCCAGAAGGGCATCCCCTGGGCGAGGTTGACGGCGGCCGGGACCGACGGCAGCACCACGGCCACGGCGGCGAGCGGCCACGGGCGCACCGCCGCCCGCTCGCCCCGGCGCGTGGACGGCTCCGGTGGCGGCCCGGCCAGTTCGTGGGCCGTCCGCGCCATCCAGATCAGCTGGAAGACGCTCAGGATGTCGCGGACCATGAGGATCACGGTGCCGTGGTCCGCGACGCCGCCGTACGCGACGATCATGAACGATCCGGACGACAGCGACGCCAGCACCGCCGCGACCATGCCCGCCCGCACGGTGCCCCGGCTCCAGCGCCCGTCCCGGGCCTGCCCGATCAGCACCGGCACCAGCCACAGCAGGTGGAGCACGTTGCCCAGCGGCGGCAGGTCCCAGTACTGCCCCAGGCCGTAGGCGACGGTGGCGACCAGCTCCACGGCGGTGTCGGCCAGGCCCGCCACGAGTGCCGTGATCCGCAGCCACCGGGGGATGGATCCGGCGAGGACCACCAAGAACAGCCAGACGATGGCGAACTGGGTCAATGTGCCGGGCAGGTCGAGCCACCACTGGTACGGGATCGGCGCCTCGTACGCCAGGGCGCAGGCAAGGCTCACGTACAGCGCGGCCCGCAGCAGCCGCACCGGCCGCGCCAGGACAGGCGCCTCGCCGGCCCGCCGCCCGCGCAGGATCTGCCACAGGGCCCAGCCGGTCAGGATCCCGCCCCCGGCCAGGATGACCTCCACCCACCAGGTGTAGGGCACCATGTCCGTGCCCCAGCCGTGCACGACGAGCGCCCGCAGCACGGCGGCGTCGCCGGTGACCAGCGCGAAGACGCCGGCGACCACGGCGGCGCCCCCGAAGGCGACGGCGATCGGGGCGGCGATCCAGCCGAAACGGTAACGGCGCACGGGACATCTCCCGAGAAGGGGAACGGGTGAACGAAAGGCGATCAACCCTAGCGAGCCGTCCTGAGAACGATCAACGCCGCGGCAGGAGGAACGAGCCGCCTGGTGACGACGTCAGGCGGGCGGGGTGGTGAGGCAGGCGTGCAGGCGGCGGGCCTGGCGGACGAGTTCGCTGCCGGGTCGGCGGCTCGCCAGTTCGGCGATCATCGGCAACTCGCCCCGCGCACCCACCCAGGAGGCCACGTCGGCCGCGAGCGACACCATCCGGGTGTGCCCCGCGGTGGCCCGCTCCCCCGGCCCCGGCAGAGAGGCGGTCAGCCAGCCGGCCATCACCTCCCACACCTCCCGGTGCGCGCCCTTCAGCGCCGCCTCCCTGAGCGCCTCGAGAGCGCGCTTCGGCCCTTCCCCGCCGTGCCGCAGCACCTCGGCGAGCTTCCGGCCGGCCTCCTCCCCCGCCACACCGCCCCCCGCGGCCAGTCGCAGGAACGCCTCCACCGCCAGGTCCCGGCCGTCGTCGACCAGCGAGTACGCCAGCATCAACGACATCCCGGGCCCCGCCGGGCCGTCGCCGTCGGCCAGCAGGGCGACGTCGGCGGGTTTGTACGCGCCGAAGTACCCGTACGTCGCCGGGTACCGTACGCAGCGGGCGGCGACCAGCTCGCGGTGCCCGGCGAAGACGGCGAGGGTCCGGCCGAGCTCCTCCTCGTGCCAGCGGTGCACCAGCAGGTCGCCCAGCACCTCTTGATACTCGGGCCCGGACGAGAACTCCGAGAACGTGTGGGGCCTGTCCAGGTGCTCCCCCCTGTGGAGCGTCACCACGGGGTCGGCGGGCCGGTCGGTGAGCCAGCGGGCGACCCGGCGTCCCGCCTCACCGGTCAGCCGCGCCGCGCGGGCGGCCACCTCGGGCTCCACGGACCGCCCCAGCCGCAGCAGCGCCTGCCGCAGGTCCACGGGCAGCGCCTCGACGCCGGCGCGCTCGTACCCTTCGAGCCGCTCCACCAGCGTCCCCGGGTCGAGCAGCCCGTTGACCCGGGTGGGCGTGGCCAGCAGGTACGGCGGCAGCCGCCGCTCGACCAGGGCCTGGTAGACCTCGGCGTACCGGATGAGCGGCATCAGCTTCCAGACCGCGGCGTGCGTCATCTCCGGGATCCGCCTCGCCACCGGGGCGGCGTCCCGGATCCGGCTCTCGGCCCCCGGATCGGTCAGCTCCCTGATCATCGCGCCGGCCCACGTGCTCGCGTGCCACCACGGCGCTCCCCTGAACTCGTTGTCGGGGGTCGCGTGCCGGGTCAGCGCGGCGGGCAGCCGGTCGCGTTCCCGCCCCGCGAAGAGCCTGACGAAGGCGTCCAGCCAGCGCTCGGTCCTGATCCAGCTGGACTCCTTGGGCATGAAGTTGCCCAGCTCACCGGGAGTGCGGAGCGGCGGCGGCATCGGGGCGGCCTGGGGCGCGGGCGGCAGCGTGCCGGGCGTGAACGTCTCCGGCTCCGGCTCCGCCGCCACGTCGCCTCCGAAGGCCGCGGCCAGCGCGGCTCCCTGGTGGGCGGGGAGCGTCGCCACCGCCTCGCGCAGTGTCTCGGCTCCGGCCGGCCCGAACCGGGCCGCGTGCTTGACGGCCAGCCTCACCGCGCGCTCGCGGGCGCCGGCGGCCTCGCAGAGCAGGGCGGCGGCCAGCGCGGGCGCGTAGGCGTCGAGGTCGTCGTCGCCGTCCTTGAGCAGCCGGTCGAGCCAGGCCAGGCCGGCCCGTACGAGCTTGCCCTCCTTGCGGAACAGCAGACCCTGGACGGCCTCGCCGGCGTCGGCGGCGGGCACCGGACCGCCCCGCTGGACCTGCTTGAGCGCCAGGTCGGCGACGTTGGCCGCGGACGCGGGCAGCAGCGCCAGGTAGTCGCCCAGGCGGTCGGCGACCTCCTCGGGGGCGGGGTCGAGCCGCTCGTGGAGACGGACGAAGAAGCGCAGGCCGGTGGCCTCGCCGCCGCGCAGGAACCGGGTGAGGCAGCCGTCGAGCAGCACCTGCCGGGCGATCCTGCCGGTACGGGCGAGCTCGGCGAGTGCGGCGGGCCAGGCGTCGTCGGTGAGCAGCCGGCCCGCGCCCTCGGTCTCGAACAGCCTGGGCACCATCGTGTCCAGGAGCGGGTCGCCGGACAGCCGGTCGGGCGGGGTGCCGACGATCCAGGCGAGGGTGAGCGGGTCGTGCGCGGGCGGGACGGCGCCCGTGTGGCGCAGCAGCCTCAGGGCGAGCTGGACGCGCCGGTCGCGGGTGGGGCGGGTACCGCGCAGCCGCAGCGCGAAGCGTACGGCGAGGTCCTGCTGCCAGGCGACCGGCCGGGCCGACACGACGTCGAGGATGAACGGCACGTCGTCGCGCCCGGGCTCGTCCCACTGGCGCTGCAGGTCTGGCCTGCTGAGCCAGGTGGCGACAGCGGCGGCGCCCACGATGGTGGCGGCCCCGGCGACCCGCATCGGCTCGATCCAGAGGTCATGCCGCGACCAGCGGACGTGCTCGTGGTACTCGGGTAACTCGTACATCGACCGGCCCCTCCTGCCGGCGAGCTCACGGACCGCGGCCATGCGCTGTTCGGCGCGCTCGTGCTCCCTGCGCCGGCCGGCCTCCTGGGCGACCGGCAGGTGTCCCGGCAGGGCGGCGGCCACTTCGCGGCGCTGCTCGTCGTCGAGCCCCGTCACCAGCTTGACCACGGCGGGCGTGTCTACCGCCTCGATGGCGGCCCTGACCTCTTCCCAGGCGTTCGTCATGATCGGGACCTTAGGGTGTCCCGCCGACAAATCGCGGGATCGTCAGGCGGCCAGGGCGTCGATCTCGGCCAGGAGTGCCTTCTTGCGCTCCCGAGCCAGGTAGGACGCCGTCACCGCGTTGCGGGCGAGCTGGGCCAGCTCCGTACGGCCGAGGCCGAAGACGCGGGCCGCCACGCGGTACTCGCCGGCCAGGGTGGTGGCGAACATGGGCGGGTCGTCGCTGTTGAGCGTGACGAACAGGCCCTCCTCCAGCAGGCGCGGCAGCGGGTGGTCCTCGATCCGCGCCACCTGGCCGGTGCACACGTTGGAGGTGGGGCACACGTCCAGCGGGAGCTGCGTCTCGCGCAGGTGGGCGACGAGCCGGGGATCGGCCAGGCAGGCGATGCCGTGACCGACGCGCTCGGCGCCGAGTCCCTCGATGACCTCCCAGACCGTCTCGGGCCCGGTCATCTCGCCGCCGTGCGGGACGCTGTGCAGCCCCGCCGCCCGCGCGGCGGCGAACGCGTCGCGGAAGGCGTCGCGGTAGCGGGGCCGCCGCTGCTCGATCCCGCCCAGGCCGAAACCTACCAATGCCGCGGGAGGTTCTTCGAGCGCGTGATCGAGCGTGATCTTCGCGGCCTCCTCGCCGAACTCGCCGGGGATGTCGAAGATGTACGCGATCTCGACCCCGTGCTCGTCGAGCGACCGCCGCGCGGCCAGGTCGAGCGCCCGAGTGACCTCGCCTCTGGGGATCCCGGTGATGTGGTGCGCGTACGGGGTGACCTGCAGCTCGGCATAGCGCCCGCCCTGTCCCGCCAGGTCGCGGGCCAGCCCGGTGACGAGGGTGGCGATGTCCTCCGGCTCGCGGACCAGCGCGTTGACGGCCGCGTACACCTGGGCGAAGTGCGGGAAGTCGCGGAAGGTGTAGAACGCGCGCAGCTCCTCCTCGCTCGTGGGCACGCCGTTGCCGGGGTGGCGGCGGGCCAGCTCCAGCACGGTGGGCACGGAGGCGGATCCGACCAGGTGGACGTGGAGTTCGACCTTGGGCAGGGCGTCGATGAAGGCGTCGATGGTCATGCCGACGACCTTAGGCCGGGCCCGGTTTCGCCCGGAAGGTTTTCCGCCTGAATCTGCCATCATCTTGTCAGATTCTCCCTGACCCTCGGCTGGCTCTGCGGCACTCCTCCCACCGTGCGGACACCGGTCCTCACATCGGCGACCTCGTATTCATGTCCGTCCTCCTGGTGCTGGCGACGTCCGGCGCTCCGCCCGGCCACGCGCACGGGGGCGGTTCGCTAGCCGTGGTGGACCTGGACCTGCGACCTTGTCCGCGTCCTGCCCGAGCGGAGCGGGAGTCGAAGGGGAACCGGCCGCGAGCTGTGCTCGGCCGGGCGGCCGGCATGACCTTCGTGACCGCGCTGTCGTACATGGCCGCGCCGTCGTACATGGCCGCGCCGTCGTACATGGCCGCGCCGTCGTACATGGCCGCGCCGTCGTACATGGCCGCGCCGTCGTACATGGCCGCGCCGTCGTT